>NZ_BAABDJ010000007.1:0-553385 GCF_039539565.1 Hymenobacter fastidiosus
TACCAATTTGTCATTTCCAATCATTCAAAGAACGTCTGTCACTCCCAATTGGTGTGACGTTGTACCAACCCGTCCGGCTGGCTTGTCTCTCGCTTGCTACACCCCTTCCGTTGAAGCGGGCTGCAAAGGTAAGCAGCTTTTCGACTACCACAAGAAAAGAAACATCTTTTTTTCTTGCCCTGTTTGCTGTGTGTTCCTCTTCCTTCCGAAGCGGGCTGCAAAGGTAACTTCCTTTTCGGCCTTTCCAAGTAACAGAAGCAGTTTTTTTTATTACGCTTCCGGCTGAAAGCCGAACCTGTTTCCCTTCCTTCTGAAGCGGGCTGCAAAGGTAAGTCGACTCGTTTCAACTTTCCTACTCCCGACTCACCTTTTTGTTTTCCTCTTTTACAAGGTGAACAAACAGCAGCGAAATAGAGCAACTCTTCAAGACCGTTTCCCCTACCGCGTTTCGGTTAGGGAGGGCAAAGGTGCACGGTTTTTCCTCCCCCGCCAAACAGACCAACACTATTTTTAGATAGATGACAGCCGTGTTAATTACCGCCTTCCCTTTGGCTGACTGAGACACAACCTCTTAGTAAGATCATTTGGTTCGTTAACCCTTATCTATTTTCTCGCCGATTCTTCGTTTCTGCGAATAACTCACTGAGATTTGGTTGGATCAGGCGCTTTCTTCTTCCTTCGTATTGATACAAAGACTGCCCCAGGTAGGCTAAAAATGGTAATCCGATGGCAGTGTATTCATAAGCACCGTCATTGATGATGCCGTCATTGTTGACATAGATAATTGCGCTTACCATGAATTCAATCTGCTTAACGGAATCGGCGAAGTAGGCTACATCGGCCAGATAGCCGTGGGACATACCTACTACATTATATATGTGCAGACCGCGCTGGAGGCGAGAATCAGGATTACGACCGTAATAGAAGTACTTTTTGTAAGCATCGAAATACTTATTGGATGCGAAAGGCTGGAAGGCGGAAGCGTGCGGGGAGCTTTGCAGATAGTAGCGCAGGAATGCGTAATCAGTAGGCGACAGGCTGAAACGCTGATTGCCGGGTACGGCATCCGGAAAGATGATTGCCTTTAGAATATCGGTAACATCCTGCAGCGGCAGGTAATTGGCAGTGGTAAAATCGAAAGGCTGCGGTATCAGGCGGCCCCCGGCGCGGTGGGCGCGGCCTTTGGCGATGCGCCCGAGGGGGAAACTGAGCGTTTGGGAGTTGACGACAGCCGGCTGATTGTGAATAGCAGTGCCACGCTCATTGTAAAAGGTAATGGGGTTGGTGTGGCGGTTAGCAGCGGAGTCGCAGGGGGCAAAGCGGCGAACGATGCGGCCGTTGGGGTAGCCCATTTGCCAGAGCCGCTCGTTGAGGGGGCGCTGTCCGAGGAATTCGTAAAGACGATTGTAGGCGTTGTTATCACTGACGAGCAGCATGCGTTTAATGTAGTTGCCGACGGTATTGAGGCGGTCGGAATCGGCAGTAGCTACGTAGGGCACGGGCGTCTGGCAGCGGAAAGCGGTGCCCGTGACCATGACGCTACGACGGGTGAGGCCCGGTTGCCGGAGCCGGTTCAGCTTTTCCAGAGCCAGCGCGGCCACGGGCAGCTTGACGAGACTGGCAGGATTGAAATACCGCCGGGCATCGAGGTGAAAGCTATGCTGGGTGAAGTGGGGTCGGTTTTGCCGGTCCCGGGTTATCTGGGTGTAGATAATTTGCAGCTCGTATTTCGCTGAATTGCGGATAACGGGTACCAAGCGGCTATCAGCACGCAGCAGGCTGTCCAGCAACCGGCTATCGACGCTGATTTTAGAACCGGGAGGCAGCGGACCATCTTCCCGGCTCAACCCCGGGCTGATCAGAAGCAGACACCATAGAATAGCGGGCGGCATGGCGGCCCATTGCAGCAGGAATGTCCGGGCGTTTGGCATACCTATATATAAAGGAGAAAATCAGTGGGCTTGCGCCTCCCCTGCTTTAAACCAAACAGGAGCTGCGCAACTCCATAATGGGGTTTACTATCTTCCGGTTCAGATAGCCGGAGCCGTGCGACGATGAGCCAGCAGGAGGTTGGAATCGTTTTGCCGCCAGTTGTAGCCCGTACCAAACGGTAGCGGACGGGGCCGCTTGGTGGAATCTGCGTAGGCTTTGGTCAGCTCGGGCTGGTACTGCTTGGCGAAGAGGTTGATGGGACGACGGTAGACTCCGTAGTAAGTGAAATGCCAGTCGGCGGGGCGGAAGTACTTCATGGCAATACCCGAATCGTCCTGTAACACGTAGCTGCTGCGCTCCAGAACCAGATTGCGCACTTTGGAGAAGTAGGGTTTGTGCATGAGGTAGGTAGCCGACTTGACGTAGGTGACCAGCGGCCCCAGAGTGCGCACATACCGCAACGCGGCATCCTGGGTAGTGCCGAGCTTCCAGTCGCTGAGGTCGGCGGAGAAGTAGTACACCTGCTTTTTCTGGCCAGCTTTATCCAAAAGCAGCATTTCGACCCCAGGAACAACCTTAGGACCAGGCTTGCGGATGGTGGCAGTATCCGCAGCGGTGAGCTGGCCCCGGGCATCGAGCTGCACGTAACGGATAGCAGTAATCTGGTGGTTGGTGCGGGCGGCAAAAAGCATGATGAGCGGCAAGGACCCATCCAGCTCCACCGACTTGAGGTCGATAGCCATATCGTTGGTCCGGAAAAAGCTGAAGTTCAGTACTGACCAGAGCGAGGCTTGCAGGGCCGGAAACAGCTTGGAGTTTTCGAGCGTACTGCGGCGTGGTACCGAGCCCACCGGTTCCAGCCCCACCAGCACGCAGGTCTGACTGGTAGGGAACATGGTGACGACGTTCAGCAGATCGGGGCCGCTGAACGGGTAAAAGACCGTTTTGGCCGCCTGGCGCACCGAATCCAACTCGGCAGCAGCCCAGGGCTGGATTTTACCGGTCCGCGTCTGATGGTAGTTGGCCCAGCTCTTATCGGCATCCGCCGCAAAGGCCTGCCAGCCGGGCTGAGTGGTTAAAGGGCGCAGGTCACCGTTCTGACTAACGGGCATTCCGGCCAGGTAAGCCGCTACATCCTGTACGGCGGCGGTGTCGGCAGCCGGGGCCGGCGCAGGAACGGGCTGGGCGGGAGTTTCAGCAGTAGCGGCTGAGTCCGGGGAAATTGCGGTACCAGCCTTTTCCTGTTCGAGAGCGACTGTTTTTGGGTCGGAGCAGCTGAGAGCCACAACAGCAACGGGCAACAGCAGTCGGAAGAGGAAAAGTCGCATTGAGAATTGAAAATGGGCCGGGCGTAATCAGGCGGCAAGATATTGGGTTTCCGTTGAATGAGGCAGGCTTTGGGCGGCGCGGGAACACCGACGTTATTTCGCGCAGAGGACGCGGAGATCCGCAGAGCCCGCTACCCAGCAAACGGTAGTAAGGCAAAAGGGCTTCAGACAACCCGCATTCTTCTTCCCAGAAAATATACCAGCAGGCCGCCCAGCAAGGTAAGCAAGCCATACAGGGACTCCAGCGGCTTGTCGCGCAGGATGAACACCAACGTCCAGCCACTCAGCGCCAGGAAAAGAAGGGGAGTGAGCGGATAGCCCCAGGCCCGGTAAGGACGCGGCAGGTCGGGGCGCCGCACCCGCAGCACGAACAGGCCCAGCACGGTAAGGAACGTAAACAGACTGAGCACGAAGCCGGCGTAGAGCAGCACTTTCTCGAAGGTACCGGTCAGCACAAACACTAACGTCAGGGCCGTTTGCAGCAGCATTGCCCGGATCGGGATACCCGCTTTGCTGACCACCGCCAGGCCGCGCAGGGCCGGCAAGTCCTCCCCCATGACCTGCACGATGCGGGGGCCAGCAAAAATCATGGAGCTGACCGTGGACACCAGCAGTCCGGCAATGACGGCCCCCATCAGCCGCCCAATGGCCGGGCCGAAAAGCTGACGGGCCGCCACGTAGCCAACTTCCAGCTGGCCCGCCAGCTGAGGAACAGGGGTTGAATACAGGAATACAAAATTCAGCCCTACATACAGGAGTAGCACCACGGCGGTGCCGGCCAGCAGAATGCGGGGCAGGTTACGCCGGGGCTCGGCTATTTCCCCGGTCAGGTATACGGCCGCGTTCCAGCCCGAATAGGCGTAGGACACATACACGAGCGACATGGCAAACGCCGGACTCAGGAGCTGCTGCCAGTCGGCGGCGAAGGGCACGAAGGAAATAGCCTGGGGCTGGTTCGTAGCCAGGCCGGCCGCAATGAACAAGACCAGCACCAGCACTTTCACTCCCGTAATAATCACCTGTAACCGGCTGCCGGCCCGGCGGCTGGTGGCGTGCACGGCCGTCAGCGCCAGCACTACCACCACCGACAGCACCCGCGGATTCAGCGCCGGCCACACGCTGGCAGCATACCGGCCCAGGGCCATAGCGGCTAAGGCCGTAGGCGCCGCAAAGCCCACCGTAGCCGACACCCAGCCCGACAAGAACCCCACGGCCGGATGGTAAATCTGCGACAGATAGTGGTACTCACCGCCGGACCGGGGCATGGCGGCCGCCAGCTCGCCATAGCACAAAGCCCCACACAAGGCAATGAGGCCGCCCACGACCCAAAGCATCAGCAGCACAAAGCCACTCTGAATACCCAGTACCTGAAACCCGAGACTGGTAAACACGCCCGTACCGACCATGTTGGCAATGACGATGGCCGTGCCAGCCAGAAAGCTGATTTTATAGGGAGATACTGACGTGACGGAGGCAGGCATAGACAAGCGGGTAAAGCGCCAAAGATGGGCAACAATGCTCAATGCACGGGTTTCACCTCACTTCCCGGCACTGGCCGGAACCCAAAAGCCCTGCCTTCCGGTACGGAAAACAGGGCTTTCTTAAAATCAGCGGAGCTTACCTGCCCCGGCTTTGATACCAGGTCAGACTTTGGGGCGCTTGTACAACGGCACCGTGCTGCACGGCTCGCCATACATAACGCTGCTTACCACCGGCAACAGCTTCTGCATAATGGCGACGTAGGCGTAGGTGGGTACGGGAATGTTGCCGCAGCCTTTCACCACCACTTTCGCGTCGCGGTACTGTTCGGCATCGATGCCGGCAATGGCCTCGTGAAACAGCTCCTGGTCCAGGGCTTCCAGGTTGCCGAATACATAGCGGTGGGCGTGGTTCTGGAGTTTGGTGGCCAGCAACATATAGGCCCAGGTGGGCACAATGGCATCGGCGGAGCAGATAACGGCCACGCTTTTGCCATCGTACTGGCTCCAGTCGTGGGTCTTGACGAACTCGCGGAAATCCTTTTCGCGCAGCATCAGCCCGTGGAACAGATTTTCCTTGATGTCATACAGCACCTGCTCCCCGGGATGAATCAGCTCTTCCAGGTTCAGGGTGGTGAGGGCGCTTTGCGCGACGCGGTTAACGAAGATTTCTTCCATGGTTTTATTTCTGAGAGCTTAGCTGTTAGAGCGTAGAAGCTTCGCTTTTTCCCGACTTGAATCTACGCTCTAATTTCTCACCTCTAATTTTTAACCTTAGGGGTCGTGGTGTAGACTTCCTTCAGATAAAACGGCTCGTAGTAGGCCACGTCGCGGAAATCCTGTCGTTCAAAAGCGGCCTGCGCCAGTGCTCCCACCGCAATGGCCGAAGGCTCGACGCCGCTCAGAAAACCAGCATTCGGCTGATCCGCGACGAGTGGTTGAAACTTTACCGCGCCGTTGCCAAAGAACAACAAGCGGTGGTGGGCTAATTGTTCGGCCAGCGTATCCGATTCCAGAATCAGCGGCGCGGGAGCCAGCATTTCCGTTCCGCCAGCCGTGTAAATAGCACTGTACACCTCCATCCGTCGGGCATCGAGCATGGGGCAGAACAGGAAATTGTCGGCCCCGGCCGTGTAAGCCGCCACCTGGCTGGCCATCGCCTGGAGAGTGCTGATGGCCAGCAGCGGAATATTCAGCGCGAAGCATAGCCCCTTGGCTGCCGCCGCCCCGATGCGCAGCCCCGTGTAGGAGCCCGGCCCATCGGATATCGCCACCGCCGCCAGATCCGACAGCGTATGCTGGCTGTTTTCCAGGAGCTGATTCACCAGAATGCTCAGGTGCGAGGAGTGCGACTTCTCCAGCCGCAGCTCCGACTGGCCCAGCAATTTACCACCTTGGTGTAGGGCAACTGAGCAGACGGGTGAGGAGGTTTCCAGGGAGAGAATAAGAGCCATAAACTTTGTTTGTTCGCCAAAATTACTGCGAGTTGCTCATTTCCACCAGGGGTTCACCCGCTCTGAGCAGTTCCAGGGCGGCAGGCAACGTGGAAAGCAAAACCTGCTGCAATCGTTCGTTGGGGGTGTTCCCACGGGTGATCCACAGAATCGGCGGTGGCGGCCCCAATGGCTCAAGCAGGCGCAGGAAATCGGAGTCTTTCGTGACAATCACGGTGCCGGCAACTTTGGCGGCGGTGAAGATTTCTTCATCCCCGGCATCGCGCAGGCCCAGTTCGCGTAGCGGCAGCGCGTTCAGGTTAAACTTCCAGCGCCACCACGCGGCCAGCAGAGGAGAGCGTTGGGCAGCAAGCCGGAACGTCAGGCTTGCCAGCTGCGGATAATCCAGCCGTTGAGCAGCCTATTGCAGCGCCGCCTGTACATCGAGCGGTTCCAGATCAGGCATTTCAGCCAAGACCTGCTCGTTGGTCAGGCCTGCGGCCAGCAGGTTCAGCACGTCCGCCACCCGGATGCGCATACCCCGGATGCAGGGCCGGCCGCCGCACTGACGCGGATTAGTAGTGATACGATGGCGGAGATTTTCCATGACGACGAAGTTACGGCAAATCATTAGGGCATAAAGAAAGGAACCTCCAACGAGGTTCCTTTCTTTTCTAAAGGGATTCTAATTGCTACTTCCCGCCGGCCGTCCTGCGGTTGGCCTCGGGCCGGGTCCTGGCTTCCGGGGTGCCGGGCTTGAGCAGAGCAGTGTACCGGGCCGGGTCGTTGAGGACCGTTATAGCCGCCAGGATGTTGGGGTCATCGTCGAAGCTGGCTTCAATGCTGCCCTTCTGGAAGTAGTAGCGCGACACGATTTCCTGCTCCAGCATCTCCCGGATTTCGGGCTTGAAGCGCATCAGGTCGTTGCTCTTGTTGGTCGAGACCTTCTTGCGCATCGCGTCCAGATCATTCTTCACGTCGTCGTAATGCTTGTCGTCCTTGGCCTTTTTGGTCAGGTCGGTCAGGCTTTTCTCCATGTCCGTGCTGTAGCTGATATCCTTGGTTTTGAGGTAGTCAACGAACTTCTGGTAGTCCGCATCAGCCAGCTTGAAGTCGCGGGCCGAAGCAACGGTGGGGTGTTCGGCGCGGTAGCGGGTGGCGAAGTCGAAGAGGTAGCTTTTCTGGATCAGCACCCGGGAGATGTCGGCAATTCCTTTGTCGGCCACTTCCACGTCGGGAGCCACGCCGCCGCCGTCGTACACCACGCGGCCCGCGGCCGTTTTATAGGCCGTGCGCAGCGAGTCCGGGAATTTGCCCAGCGTGCCATCATCAGCCCGGTGGGCGTAATCGATTTCCTGGATGCAGCGGCCGCTGGGAATGTAGTATTTGGCCGTCGTCACCTTCAGCTGGGAGTTGTAGCTCAGCGGCCGGGTAGCCTGCACGAGGCCCTTACCGAAAGTCCGCTCCCCCACAACCACCGCCCGGTCATAGTCCTGCAGGACGCCCGCCACGATTTCGGAAGCCGAAGCCGAGCGGTTGCTGGTAATTACGACTACCGGAATCTGGGTGTCGAGCGGGGCATCGAGGGCTTTGTAGGTCTTGTTCCACTCCGTCACCTTCCCCTTGGTGCTCACCACGTCGAGGCCTTTATCGACGAAGATATTGGAGATATTCACCGCTTCGTTGAGCAAGCCGCCGGGGTTGCCGCGGATGTCGAACACGATTTTCTTCGCGCCCATATCCTTGAGCTTACTCACGGCCAGTCGGGTTTCCTTGCCCGCATCCACCGTGAAGCCCGAAAGCTGGAAATACCCGATTTCCGGCGCCAGCATACCGTAGTACGGCACGTTATCGACCTGAATCTTGTCGCGGGTGATGCTGATTTCGATGGGCTTATCCTGGCCGTAGCGGGTTACCTCCAGCTTGGCCAGCGAGTTGGCCTGCCCTTTCAGCAGCTTGCTGATATCCGAGTTGTTCTTCTTCTCAACGTTGACGCCGTTGATGGTCAGAATTTCGTCGCCGGGCAGCAAACCGGCTTTCTGGGCCGGATAGCCCTCATAAGCGGCCTGCACGATGGTTTTGCCAGCGCGCTTGACCACCACGGCCCCGATGCCGCCGTACTGCCCGGTGGTCAGGGTGCGGAAGTCCTCGATATCGTCTTCGGGAATGTAGTTCGTGTACGGATCCAGCGACTTGAGCATCGCGTCGATTCCCGTTTTGACCAGCTTGGCGGGCGTTATTTCGTCCACGTAGTAGGTATTCACCTCCTTGAACAGGGTGGCGAAAATGTCGAGGTTCTTGGCGATTTCAAAGTACCGCTCGTTGTCAGAAGCCGAGCGAAACGATACGAGCAATGCGGCCCCTCCCAGGAGGAGGCCGGCAACGGTCTTTTTACGCATATAAACAGCTGGAAGCAAAAACAGGGCTACGAAGGAGACGCCGGGGAAGCCCCGCAGGTTGCGTCTTGCAGCAAACGCTCCAGCCCTGAAATTAATTTTTTTTCAACCAGCGTGAAAGGCTTTTTTTCCTTGCCCGTGTAAATGAGGCCCAGCAAAGCCACCGGGTGCCCGCCGGGTGCTTCCAGGAGCCGGTATTTGTTCAGCCGGTACGCCTCGCGCAGCAGGCGCTTGAGGTAGTTGCGGTCCACGGCGCGCTTGAAGCTGCGCTTCGACACACTCACCAGCACCTGCGGCGGGGCCGTGGTGGGCGCGTCGGCCGCAATCCAGACCAGGCGCAGGGGGTATAAACCAAAAGAAGAACCCCGGCCGAAAAGCTCGGTTATGAGCTTTTTGCGGCACAAATGTTCTTCTTTTGGAAACGAATAAGAGCGTGCGGCGGGCATCTGAGCCCGGTCGGACGCCTCGGCAGGAGCCGTCAGCGGTTTAGCGCTTGTGCTTACCTTCGTCCGATACGGTCAGGCGCTTGCGGCCTTTGGCACGACGACGGGCCAGCACGCTGCGGCCGTTAACTGATTCCATACGCGAGCGAAAACCGTGTTTGTTGCGGCGCTTGCGCTGCGAAGGCTGGAAGGTACGTTTCATGATATGTTGAAGACTTCAGTGGCAGGTAAGGCCGGCAAAGGTAAGCCCTTGATTTGGAAAAGGCAATGCCTGATCCGGCTTTTTCCGCGCGGGGTGCGTTTTGATCAACAACCGGTTAGCCCGGACTACCGCTACCAAGCCCGGCGAATCACGGAGGAAAGAGTAGCCCCGCCCCTATCTATTCCGGCCGGATACCCCTAGCTTTACCTGGGCATTTCCGGCCCTCCAGCCCGCTCCCGCATGATTCACTACCACGTCGCCTTCGCGAATCCGCTTACCTTCTACCTCCAGATCCGGATGACCTTCGCGGTGCCCGCCGCCGCCATCGAAGCCCTGGAGCTGCAGCTGCCCGCCTGGCGGCCGGGACGGTATGAACTGCAGAACTTCGCCCAGAAGATCCAGCGGGTGGTGGTGGAAGACGCCGCTTCGGGCGAAATCCTGCCCTTCCGCAAGCTCACCAAGGACCGGTGGCAGGTGGCAGGCGCGGCGGGCCGCACGGTACGGGTGCGCTACAATTTCTACGCCCATCAGATGGATGCCGGCGGCTCCTGGCTCGACGACACCCAGCTGTACCTGAACGGCATCCAGGCCTTCATGTACGTCGAAGGCCGGCAACAGGAGCCCTGCGAAGTGACGCTGGCCCTGCCCGAGGGCTGGCAGATAGCCTGCGGAATGCCGCAGAGCGGGCCGCATACGCTGCGGGCGGCAAGCTTTGAGGAGCTGGTGGATTGCCCCCTGATTGCCAGCCCGACGCTGGTGCACCATACCTACGAAGCCCAGGGCCGGCCCTTCTACCTGTGGGTGCAGGGCGAGTGCGCCCCCGACTGGCCCCGTATGCTGCGCGACTTCAAGGCCTTCACCGAGGAGCAGCTGGCATTGTTCGGCTCGTTTCCGGTGGCCGACTATCACTTCCTGAACCAGATTCTGCCCTACAAGCACTACCACGGCGTAGAGCACGCCAACTCCACCGTTATCGTACTGGGTCCGGCCGAGCTGCTGATGACCGAAGGCCTGTACAAGGAATTGCTGGGCGTGAGCTGCCACGAGCTGTTTCACACCTGGAACATCAAGCAGATCCGGCCGGCGGAGCTGATGCCCTACGATTACACCCGGGAGAACTACTTCCGCACCTGCTATATCGCCGAGGGCATCACCACGTACTACGGCGAGTACCTGCTGGCCCGGGCCGGGGTGCGAACGGCCGGGCAGTATTTCGCCGAGCTGAACACGGTGCTCCGGCAACACTTCGACGACTACGGCCGCATCAACCTGTCGCTGGCCGATGCGTCGGTGGATTTATGGCTGGATGGCTACAAGCCCGGCGTACCCGACCGCAAAGTATCGGTGTACCACAAAGGCGCGCTGGTGGCCCTGCTACTCGACCTGACGCTGCGCCGCCTGAGTCAGCACACCCGCAGCCTCGACGACGTGATGCGCCGCCTGTGGCTGGAATTCGGCCAGCCCGGCATCGGCTACACTGAGGCCGATTATATCCGTCTGGTGAATGAAGTAGCCGGGCGCGATATGCAAACCTACTTCGACAAGTTCGTGTACGGCACCGCACCGCTGGAAGAGCCGTTGACTAAGGCGCTGGAGCTGGTGGGCTGCATGCTGCTCACCGAGGAAAACCCGTCGGCTTCGGAGGGAGTATTCGGGTTCCGCACCATCGTGAAGAATGAGCGCACGGAAGTGACCGATATCCTGCCTGATTCGCCCGCGGCGGCCACGCTTACCGTCGATGACGAAATTATTGCGGTGAATGGCAGGAAGGTAGCCCTGAATCTGCAAACTTTGCTGAATGATGGTGCCCCCGGTTACCAGCTCAGCGTATTCCGCCAGAACCGCCTGCTGACCGTGACCCTGACGGCGGTTCCGGAGCAGCGTTTCTGGCAGAAAATCACCATAGAAAAGCGGCCCGACGCGACGCCTGAACAACAGGCCAGCTTCCGGCAGTGGCTCAAACAAGACTTCTAGGCCCTACTTTTTACTCCCTTTTTATGTTTCGGCTTGGTGCGGTGGCAATAGCTCTGCTGGTGGCCGTGGGGCTCACGGCCTGTTCGTTGCGGATGCAGCCCGCCGAGCGGGGGCGGCCGTCGGTGAAGCCGATTCCGGCCGTGGTGGCGCTGCCGCCGCCTAAGCCGCCACGCATCTACCGCCTCGAGCACCTCGATACGCTGGTGAAACTGCCCGGCCGCGTGGTCAGCCTGTACCCGGCCCCACGCCGGGTGTATGAGCAGCTGCCTCAGCCCGCGTGGCTGGCCCCACCGGCAGCCGAGTCGGAAGTAGCAGAGCTTGACCTGGCCCTTGAAGAAAAGCGGCAGCTCCGGCACGCGGGGCCCCAAGTGAAGCGCGTGGGCCATACGCTCTGGCTCCGGCCCACGGCAGCTCCGGCGGTTCGGCTGGTCACTAATCCGGCGGAAAACGATTCCCACATCACCTATGAGTACCTCACGGAGCTAGCCGATATTCAGCACTGGCTCGTTTCGGTGCATCTGTATGAGGGCGGCTACTATCTGCTGGTGAATCAGCGCACCGGAAAACGCACCCGCGTGTGGAGCCCGCCCTCGGTGGCACCCGACGGGCAGCATTTCGTGTGCGGCAACTCCGACGTGCTGGCCCGCTTCGAGCCCAGCGGCCTGCAGGTCTGGTCGGCTGATGGACCCGCGCCACGCCTGCTCTGGGAGCGGCAAACGGAGTGGGGCGTCAGCGGCCCGCGCTGGCTCGACAACAAAACCATCCTCTTCGAGCAGGACTTCTTCGACAACGGCGACGTGGACACCCGCGTGGTCCGCATGACGGTAGTGCCGTAACAGCCGGACCAGCCCCGGCGGCGGGGGCCGGCAAAGGACCGTAAGTAAACAGAAACAGCCCCGCCAGACGCATCTGACGGGGCTGTTCCAGTAGTTAACTTGTTTGATTAATGCTTGGTATCGCCGCCTTTACCCACTTTGTTGTTGCCATCGACTGACATGGGCTTGTTGCCTTGCGGGTTGTTGCGGGGCTTATTGACCGGCGAGGTGCGCTGTTCTTCGCTGTTACCGTCACCGGGCGTACTATTCTTGGTAGGATTACCCGCCTCATTCAGGCCGTTCTGATTCACGTTCTGCATGTGGGTGCCCCCGCTGTTGGAATGCGCCTGGCCTTTGTGCTCCAGCGGCTCCTGATTCTGTTCTGCCTGATCCGGGGCTGGATTCTTGGCTTTCTCGGAGTTGGTGGGCGCTTTATCTTGGTGCTTAGTCATGGCGGTAAAAGCTTAGGTGAGAAGATGCTTAGTCTTGTACCGGGCCGCCGCGCAAATAGTTGCGCAAAGATTCAAGCAAAAAACCCCGGCTCACCTCCTGTCAAGGTCAGCCGGGGTTCCGAAAAACAACTACGAAATCTCCTTAGGCATTCTGCACGATGGAGGCGGGCACTACCTCCACCAGATCCGCGAACTGCTGCTCGCGGGCTTCTATTTCTTCCGGCTTCAGATTCAGCAGCCGCTCGGTACCGAATTTCTCCACGCAGAATGAGGCCATCGCCGAGCCGTGGATGACGGCCCGCTTCATGTTGTCGAAGCTGATATCGTCGGTGGCGGCAAGGTAGCCGATGAAGCCGCCCGCGAAAGTGTCGCCGGCACCGGTAGGGTCGAATACTTCCTCCAGGGGCAGGGCCGGGGCGTAGAAGATCTTCAGCTTTTCCTTATCGTGGTGGAATAGCAGAGCTCCGTGCTCCCCTTTCTTGATGATGAGGTACTTTGGGCCCATAGCCAGGATCTTGCGGGCAGCCTTCACCAGCGAGTATTCGCCGGACAGCTGCCGCGCTTCCTCGTCGTTGATGCTGAGTACGTCCACCATTTCGATGGTCGCAATCAGGTCGTCCAGGGCAATGTCCATCCAGAAGTTCATCGTGTCCATCACGATGAGCCTGGGGCGGTTTACGAGGCGCTGAATCACGAGACGCTGCACCTGCGGAGCCAGATTCCCGAGCATCAGGTATTTGCAGTCCTGGTAAGAATCGGGGAGAACAGGGTCGAAATCGGCCAGTACGTTGAGTTCCGTCACCAGCGTTTCGCGCGAGTTGAGGTCCTTGGAATAAATCCCCGACCAGAAGAACGACTTCTCCCCCGGCTTGATCTGCAGCCCTTCGGTATCGACCCCGTGCTCTTCCAGCAGCAGGATATCGGACTGCGGAAAGTCGCCGCCGACTACGGCTACCAGTTTCACGGGTTTCAGCGAGTACGAAGCCGACAGGCTGATGTAGGTGGCGGCGCCGCCGATGATTTTGTCGGTTTTGCCGAAGGGCGTTTCCAGGGCGTCGAAGGCGACGGAACCGATAACAACCAGACTCATAGGAAAGAGGGTAAGGGGGGTTTGGGCAACATGCCGGTGTGTCGGACAACGGCGCAAGCAACAAAAAAGTCCCCGGAAGTGATTTTCCGGGGACTCTGTACGGGTAAGCAATGGGGCTCGAACCCACGGCCTTCGGAATCACAATCCGATGCTCTAACCAGCTGAGCTATGCCTACCGGGTTTGGTAATGGAGCGACAAAAGTAGGCGGCTAAATGGTTTAATCAAAGGATCGGGCCATTTTTTTCTGTTAGCCTGGTCTCGGCCGGCCGAAGCAAGCCGTTGTGGTGGGCACAGTGCGGCAATCCGTCCTGAGGAACGAAGAAAGTGTGGTTACACTCCTCACGAAGTAGTTCGCGAAAGGAAAGTAGGGTGCGGGGCTTGCCCCCGCCCGTCGTTGCCCGGTAACGTCTGCTTTCGGGCACCGACGGGCGGGGGCAAGCCCCGCACTACGGCGCGACGAGTATACCCCGGAAAGCTTCGCCGTATGCTTATCGCGGAGCCTTCTGCCGAAACAAAGTCCGGCTCATGGTTCAGGACGGACTGACCCCGCTGGAAAGGCGGCAGGTCCGGCCACCTCGGCATGGGGAGGCTCGCCACCGTTTTAGACTGCCATTTCGCTAACGCCCAATACATTCGTCGTACCTTTGCGGGCCGTAATACTTTTCTGCCGTCATGTCCGAGTCGCCTGCCCCCGTTTCCTTTGCCGATTTCAAGCTCAACAAACAACTGCTCACGGCCGTAGCCGAAGCCGGGTTTGCGAGCCCCACGCCCGTGCAGGAGCAGACGATTCCGCTGCTGCTGGCCGGCCACGACGTGCTCGGCATTGCCCAGACCGGCACCGGCAAGACGGCCGCCTTCGGGTTGCCCCTGCTGATGAAGGTGAAGTACGCCCAGGGCATTCATCCCCGCGCCCTCATCATGGCCCCCACCCGGGAGCTGGCCATGCAGCTCGAAACTCACCTCAAGCGCCTGTCGGTCTACACTGACCTGCGCATCTTTGCCATCTACGGCGGGCTGGGGCCCAAAACCCAGATTGACACCCTGGCCCAGGGCGTCGACATTCTGATTGCCACGCCCGGCCGCCTGCTGGAGCTGTACCTGCGCGGCGACCTAGTGCTGAAGGACCTGAAAACGCTGGTCCTCGACGAAGCCGACAAGATGATGGACATGGGCTTCATGCCCCAGATCCGGCGCATTCTGGAAGTTATTCCGCGCAAGCGGCAGAACGTGCTGTTCTCGGCCACCATGCCCGATAAGGTGGCCACGCTGAGCGAGGAATTCCTCGAATTCCCGGTGCGGGTGGAAGTAACGCCCTCGGCCACGTCAGCTCAGAACGTGAGCCAGAGCCTGTACCGCGTCCCCAACCTGCTCACCAAGATCAACCTGTTGGGCTACCTTTTTAAGGATGAGGAAACCTTCAACCGGGTGATGATTTTCTGCCGCACCAAGGAGAATGCCGACAATGTAGCCCACTTTCTGGCCCGCAAAGTGAGCGAAAACACCCGCGCCATTCACGGCAACAAAGGGCAGAACGTGCGCATCAACGCCATGGATGCTTTCCGCGCCGGCGAGCTGCGCTTCCTGGTCGCTACCGACGTGGCCGCCCGGGGCATCGACGTCCCCCAGGTGAGCCACGTCATCAACTTCGACGTGCCCCTGATCTACGACGACTACGTGCACCGCATCGGGCGCACGGGCCGGGCTCAGCACACGGGGGCGGCCATCACCTTCGCCAACGAGGCCGAGATGCACCACATCGAGCGCATCGGGGAGCTGATCAACCAACCGATTCCGGAATTGCCGCTGCCGGAAGAAGTGAAGGTAATGGACACGATGTTTGACGAGAAGCAGTCGATGGACCGGGAAATTGATGAGCGCCGCCGCCGCAACGACCCCGAGTTTCAGGGCGCTTTCCACGTGAAGAAAACCCCGCTGCAAAAAGGCATCGACAAGCGCACCGGCCAGCTCTACGTGGAGGGCCCGAACCGCAGCCAGAAAGGCAAAAAGAAGCGGGCCTCGCCGGGCAAGACCCAGTCGCCGGCCGCGAAGGCATCAGCCAAGCTGCGCAACTCCCGGCACAAGTAGGTTTTTGGGTTTTGGTGGGTGGTTTTTAGCTCATCAACACAAGGAAAAAGAGTCCGCAACGTAAGCTGCGGACTCTTTTTCCTTGTATCGGTAGAAAGACCAAGGGCAATGGGTGGTCTGGCCCAAAAACCACCCGCCAAAAACCAATCAGTGGTGGAAGAACGGCAGGTGGCTGAACCGAACGGTGAGCGTAGTGATGGCAATGCCCCAGAACATAGCGCTCCAGAGCATGTGCAGGAAAATGCGCAGCCGGGGTACGTGCAGTTGGGTGGCAATGACGGTGCCGCCAATCGGGCTGAATAGAATCGGCGTCAGAAACGCAATGCCGGGCATGCCGAAGCGGCGGAAGAAGCGGACGATGTTGCGGCTGCGCTTACTGAAGACGGGCTTGCCCTTCTCCTGCCGACGGCGGCGCAGGTGCAGGGCCCAGACCTGGCCCACACTGGATATAATCAGCACGGTAGTCATCATGCCCGCCACGGTCAGGCCCAGGGTTTGCCCGAAGTTCAACCCAATCGAGATGCCCGCTACCGGCCCGGCAAAAAACTTAACCATACTCAGCAGGAAAACCGAGGCGCATTTAAGGAGATAAGGCAGCACGGTTGTTTGCGGAGCTAAAAGGGTGAATCGGGTATTGCGGCGGCATTGGCGGCACGCAAAGATACTAAGCCGGGCCATCAGGCTTTGGTTCCGGGGCATTATGCCTTTGTTGCTTTCGCGAATGGCGCTTCAGAAGCAGCGGGGCAACAGGAAAACGGGGGTTGCAGCTACGCTTTCGGGTTTTTCACCGGCGGGGCCGACCCGGGCAGGTGCTGGTCGAGCCAGCGGTAGAAAGGCCTGGCATAGAGCCGTTCGACCCAGCGGTGTAGCCCATAGGCCAGGCCGAGCATCAGCGCCACCAGACTGCTCAGCAGCAAAAATCTATCTGCCCACGGACCCAGCAGCTGGAATACGAGGTAGCCCAGCTGCTGATGCACCAGATACAGCGGATACGTGAGCGGGCCCAGCGCAGTGGCCCCGCGCAGCCGCAATCCGGTGGTGTACCCAAGAGCCAGCAGGCCAAAAATCAGGAAGAAACTGCTGACGACGGCCACCACAATCACCGCCGACCGGGGCCTGCTCAGATATTCGTCGGCGCGCGCCAGCTCCAGGAGCGCGGTTGTGATGGCAAGCCCGTAGCAGGCGAGCAGCAAGAGGCCATATTCCAGCCGGGGGCCCCGCTGATACACCAGAAAAAAAAGCATACCGGCCATAAAAAAGGCGGCGTACTCGGGAAACAGCCAGCCTGCCGGCACCGGCACCGGCTGGCCGCACACGAACCACAGTACCACTGCCAGCCACGCCCCCAACAGCAGATTCAGGTACCGGAACCAGCCCAGCAGGCTGATGCCAACGATCAGCGAATAAAACTTCAGCTCATACGCCAGCGTCCAGTATACGCCGTCGAGGGGCGGCACCCGCAGAAACTGCTGCCCCATGGTCAGGTTGGCGAGATACTGTAGTACCGAGGGCCTAGGTAGAGCAGAGGGTACCAGCCGGGTGGCCAGAAACGTGAGCGTAGCGGCCACCCAAAACGCCGGGTACAGCCGCGCAATGCGGGCCACGACAAACTGCCGGGCCGAACGATGCAGCGCCGATTGCAGAATGACGAAGCCGCTGATCATGAAAAACAGCTCGACGCCGAGGTAGCCGTACTGAAACACGCGCCCCAGCTCCGGGTAGGCCACCGGATTCCGGTTGGTTGCGTGCCCCCAGAACGAGTAGTGAAACAGCACCACGGCCAAAGCGGCCCCAAACCGCAGCACGTCGATTTCGGGCCGCCGGGCGCTAACGCTGACCAGCGGCGGCGGATGTTCGGGCGCCGGGCGCACTAGGGCCGGCTACAGCTTGCTACCGTACGACAGGTCGCCGGCGTCGCCGAGGCCGGGTACGATGTAGGCCTGGTCATTGAGCTTTTCATCAACCGCCGCCACCCACAGCGTGGCTTCGGGGATTTCGCGGGTCACGTATTCCACGCCTTCGGGGCTGGCAATAACGGCGGCGATGTGCACCTGCCGGGGCTGGCCGAAGCGCAGCATGGCCCGGTAGGTCTGCACCAGCGACTTACCACTGGCCAGCATGGGATCCACCAGAATCAGCACCCGCTCATCGAGGCTGGGAGCCGAGAGATAGTCGACCTGCACCCGCACCTGGGCCGTGCCCTCGATGCGGTAGGCGGCGGCAAAGGCACTCGGCGACTGATCGAAGTAATTCAGAAAGCCCTGGTGAAACGGCAGCCCGGCGCGCAGCACCGTAGCCAGCACCGGAAAGTCGTGCAGCTGCTTGCTTACCGATTCACCCAACGGGGTTTTCACCGTTTTTTCGGTGTAGCTGAGCTGGGAGCTGATTTTGTAAGCGATGATTTCGCCCAGGCGCTGCAGGTTGCGGCGGAAGCGCAGGCTGTCGCGCTGCACATCCACGTCGCGCAGCTCGGCCAGGAAGTGGTTGGCAATGGAGGGTTCGGCGCACACCACGTGCACGCGTTCGGGGTGGCTCAGGCTGGGCTTCGGCGTTTCCATGATAGGTACCAGGGCAAGGAGGTTTGGGTAAGCGCCGCGTAGGGCACGGGAGCGGCGCCGAAGTTGGCAAAAAAACGCGCAATCGACGGAATCATGCCGCCTTCGAAATCGAGAATGAGGCCGGCCGTGCCGGCGTACTGCCGGATAACGTGGTCGGGCAGCAGCAGCGGGGCCCCGGCTTTTTTGCCCGCGGGCGAGGCGGCCGCAAACAGGTAAATGATACGCCGCGGCTGAACCACAAACAGCGCCCCGGCCAGCAGCTCGCCGGTTTCCGTCCGGCGTACCTCCAGGATCCGGGCCTGCTGCCGGGCCTGCAGAACCGTCATCAGCTGGGTGAGCTGCCGGTAGTGCCGCGCTTTTAGCCCGGCCACTGCGCCACCCTTGTACTGCTGAAACAGCTGAATTACGTCCTGCGCCGCCGCCGCTTCCGTAACCACCAACGGCCGGGGCTGCTGCTGATTTACCCGCAGGCGGCGGCGGTAGTCGGCCTCGTAGCCGGCCAGCAAGACGGCGTAATCGGCCGTGAGGTTCAGCAGATAGGTTTGCCGCCGGGCAACTGAAAAGCCCCCCAACGCGTTTCCAGGCTCATTTTCAGCATTGAGCTGCGTATAGAATCGGGCGTACCGCCCCGGCAGCAGCGCCAGATAGTCGTTCACGTTGCGGTGCCGGCTGCCGGCGGTGGTGAGCAGCCCCAGCTGCTGGGTGAAAGCCGGCTGGTATACTTCCCGGCCCCATGGCCGCCGCTTTACCGGCAGCGGAAACACCGACACATACCGGCCCGACGCGGCATCCACCTCCACCACGGCATCCCAGCGGCCGGCCGTGGCGCGCAGCCAGGCGGCCTGCGCGGAGGGCACCACCTGCTCAGCCGCCGCGACGCAAGCGTCCCAGGCAGCCAGGTTCAGGGCGGAAAAAGGCAGGTACAGCAGCGGCACCCGGCAAAGGTAGAGACTTCGGGCCGGCCACTGCCCGGGAAAAATCCGCCGCTTCCGGTACCTGACGGCAACCTAAAGCCCAGTCCCGCGGTAACTGCGTAGGTTTGCGTAAGCCGGAGGTTCCTCCCGAAGCGCGGCCCCTGCCCTCATGAAGAAATTCCTATTGCTGTTGTTGCCGGTTTTCGGCGGTTTTGCGCCCGCGGCTACGGCCCAGACCACGCCCACCCAAACCACGCCTCCCGCTTCTACCGACAAAGATCCGGTCTGGCTGATCTTCGATCATCCCCTCGCGCCGGAAGACGCCCCCAAAACCAAAGCGGAGAAAACTCCGGCCGAGCAGCCCGCTGCGGCGGTAACGGCTCCGGTGGCCGCGCCCGCTGCGGCCCAACCGCTGCCCGCCGTCCGCTATTCTGCCAAGGTGACCCAGGGCTCCACCTACGTACCGCTGGATCAGGACGTGTACCGCCTCATCGACCGCTACGCCATCAAGTACGGCCCCGATTCGCTGGGCGACCCCTACACGGCGGTACGACCTTATCACCGGGCGGGCGTGGCCCGGCTGGGGGAGCGGCTGCTGAGCGAGGGCAACCCCGCCGGCCTATCAGCCGCCGACCGCTTCAATGCCGGCTATCTGCTGCGCGACAACTGGGAGTACACTACCGCCGACTCGGCCGTGAATCAGGGCCGGCGGCCCGTGCTTAAGCAGTTTTACACCCGGCAGTCGGATCTGTTCCAGGTCGATAATCCGGACTTCACGCTGCGGGTGAACCCGGTGGCGGCCCTGCAGGCCGGCTACGACAACCAGAGCGACGGCCTGCGCTACGTGAACACCCGCGGGGTGCAGGTAGAAGGCACTATTGATGGCCGGCTGGGCTTCTACACGTTTCTGGCCGACAACCAGATGTCCGTGCCCGCCTACGTGCTGAACCGGGTACAGCGCGACAGCATCGTACCCCATGAGGGCTACTGGAAGTATTTCAAGGGCAAGCGCGACCAGTACGACTTCTTTACCGCCCGCGGCTACCTCACCTACGCGGCCACCAGGCACATCAACGTGCAGCTCGGCCACGACCGCAACTTCATCGGCAACGGCTACCGCTCCCTGATTCTGTCGGACTATTCGGCCCCCTACTTCTTCCTGAAGCTGAACACGCGCATCTGGAAGTTCAACTACCAGAACCTGTTCGCCGAGCTGAGCGCCACCGCCAACGGCCCCGACCGGGTGTACCCCAAAAAGTATATGGCCCTGCACCACCTGAGCCTGGACGTGACGCCGACTTTCAACGTGGGGCTGTTCGAGACGGTGATGTTTTCGCGGGGCAAAGGGCGGTTTGAGCTGCAGTACCTGAACCCGGTTATCTTCTACCGCAGCGTGGAGCAGCAGATTGGCTCAGCCGACAATGCCCTGCTCGGCGCCGACTTCAAGTGGAACATCAGGCGCCGCGGCCAGATCTACGGTCAGGTGATGCTCGACGAGCTGGTGGTGAGCCAGGTGCGCTCGGGCCGGGGCTGGTGGGCCAACAAGCAGGCTTTCCAGCTCGGCGGTAAGTACCTCGACGTGGCCGGCATCCGCAACCTCGATCTGCAGGCTGAATTCAACTACGTCCGTCCCTACACCTACCAGCACAGTACCGAGTTCACCAATTACCAGCACTACCGGCAGCCGCTGGCTCACCCCATGGGGGCCAATCTGTACGAAATCATCGGCATCGTGAGCTACCAACCCCTGCCGCGCCTGAACGTGGTGGCGAAAGGATTCTATTCGAAGCAGGGCCAGGACGTTCTTTTGTCGAACCCCGATGGCACCACCTCCCTGTCGAACTACGGCGGCAGCGTGCTTAAGTCGTACAACACCCGGGTGCAGGATTTCGACAACCGCGTGGGCCAGGGCAACACCACCAACCTGCTGCACGGCGACCTGACCGCGACCTACCAGGTACACCACAACCTGTGGCTGGACGCCAAGCAGATCATCCGCCGCCAGACCGGCGACGCGGGAGCCCTGGGCAACGGCACCGAGGCTTTTTCTTCGGTATCCGTCCGCTGGAACATTGCCCAGCGCCTGCATGAGTTTTAACCGGGAAGCCATCCGACCCTGTTTCCGTCCGTCAACGCAAAAAAAACCTCGTCGCCCGCAATCGACGAGGTTTTTTTTGCGTTGACGGCCACAGCAGAGCGGGGGCCGGGGTGACTTCGGCTGGCGGCCGCTAGCTCGTTACGCGCAGGGAATTGCCGGTCTGCGTTGCCGTATATTGTTTCAGCGCAGTAATGGCCGGACCATTGACCACGGTGCCATCGGCGTTGAATCGGGACCCGTGCAGCGGACAGAGGAAATTGCCCTCATTAGGCTGAAACTCCACTTTAACCCCCTGGTGGGTACAAGGCGCCTGCACCGCCAGATAGCCGCCCGCTTTGGTTTTGGCGACGATAACCTGCCCGCTGGCATTGTACACGTAGCCCAGGGCCGGATTGTTCAGGGCTGCGTTGGCCGGGGCGCCGAGGTCGAGCGTGAAATCGACGGCGGCCGGGGTTGGCGGAGTGCCCCCGCCCGGGGTCGGGTCGTCGCCTTTGGTGCTGGAGCAGCCGCCCAGGCAGCCGGTAGTCAGAATAGCCGCCGCGCCCAGGCCGAAGAGCTGAATGAATTCTTTGCGTTCCATGAAGAAGTCGTGAATGAAGTACAGCCGGTACTCGCTCGTCAGCCGCGAAAGGTTGCCCGCCCCGCAACGGAATGCCGGTTACCTTTGCGGCCGTCATGAAGACCTACCTCCGCATTCTGCACTACGCCCGGCCGCTGGCCAGCTTCCTGCCGCAGTACCTGGTGTATACCGTGCTGGGCATATTTTTTGGCCTGGCCAACTTCACGCTCATCATTCCGCTGCTCAAGGTGCTGTTTGATAAAACGGCGCAGGTGCCGCTCCAGGCCCCTGCTACCCTGCCCGCCTTTCGCGTGAGCCTCGACTGGATCAAGGACACGTTCTACTACTATTTCGCCGACGTGCTGGCTGCTTACGGCAACATGGGCGCCCTCACCTTCGTGTGCATCATTGTGGTAATATCGGTGCTGATGAGCAACGTATTCCGCTACCTGAGCCTGCGCATTCTGGCCCAGGTGCGGGCCCGCGTCATCAGCACCCTGCGGCGTGACCTATACCACCGCATCATCGGACTGCCGCTGAGCTTTTTCGGCGGTGAGCGGAAAGGGGACCTGATGTCGCGCTTTACCAGCGACGTGCAGGAAGTGGAAACCTCGGTGGTGAATACGCTGACGGCCGTTGTTCAGGAGCCGCTGAAGATCATCTCCTTTTTTGCCCTCCTGTTCTACATATCGGTCCCCCTGACACTGTTTACGCTGGTGCTGCTGCCGATTTCGGGCGTCCTTATTGCCGGCGTAGCCAAGCGCCTGCGCACTCAGGCCAAGCAAAGCCAGAAAACGCTGGGCACCATGCTCTCGGTAATTGATGAAACGCTGGGCGGCATTCGCGTTATCAAAGCGTTCAACGCCCAACCCTATATCAAGGACAAGTTTGAGGACCAGAACGACCAGTACGCCCGCACCTCCCGCGCCATGGATAACACCCGCGACCTGGCTTCCCCGTTTTCGGAGTTTGCGGGCGTGACCGTGGTAGCGGGTTTACTTTATTTTGGCGGCACCCTGATTTTCGGCGGGCAGTCGGGCCTGGATGGCGAAACGTTTATCGGCTACGTGGTCCTGTTTTCGCAGGTGCTCACCCCGGCCAAGGCCCTGTCGTCGTCGTTCGGCAACATTCAGCGCGGGCTGGTGGCGGGGGAGCGAATCCTGAGCATCATCGACACCGAGCCCGCCATCCGCGACCAGCCCGATGCCCAGGTCCTGCCGCCCTTCCGGCAGCAGATCGAGCTGCGCAACCTCCAGTTCAGCTACGGCGACCAGCCGGTGCTGCAGGATATCAACCTGATCATTCCGAAAGGGAAAACCGTGGCCCTGGTCGGTCCTTCCGGCGGCGGCAAATCGACGCTGGCCGACCTGCTGCCGCGCTTTTACGACCCCACCGGCGGCCAGATCCTCATCGACGGCCATGAGGTGCGCGACTGCACCATTCACTCCGTGCGCGACCAGATGGGCATCGTGACCCAGGAAAGTATTCTGTTCAACGACACCATCTTCAACAACATCCGCTTCAACACCGAAGCTACTGAGGAAGAGGTGATGGAAGCCGCCAGAATTGCCAATGCCCACGAGTTCATCATCAAAACCCCGGAGGGCTACCAGACCACCATCGGCGACCGGGGCTCGCGCCTTTCGGGCGGGCAGCGGCAGCGCCTGAGCATTGCCCGCGCCATTTTGCGCAATCCGCCCATCCTCATCCTCGACGAGGCCACCTCGGCCCTCGACACGGAAAGCGAAAAGCTGGTGCAGGAAGCCCTGACGCGGCTAATGCAGAACCGCACGTCCCTGGTTATTGCCCACCGCCTGAGCACCATTCAGCACGCCGATGAAATCATCGTGCTTCAGCACGGCCGCATCGTAGAGCGCGGCACCCACGACGACCTGCTGCGCGGCGGCGGCCTCTACCAGCGCCTCAACCAGATGCAGACCAACGGCATGCTGGCCTGATTCAGGTGCCGGTTGCCAGTTGCCTGATTCAGTTGCCGGTTACCAGTTGCCAGTTTCGGGTTGCGGGTTGTATGTTGGTAATTGGTAATTCCCGGTTCATTTGTAACTAGTACGTTTGTAACCTATGGTCTCAGCAACCAGTAACTGACAACTGCCCCCGCAACTGGCAACCCGTAACCGGCACCTGACCAGGCCAGCGGTTTTTCCGGATTCTTACCTCCCTCTCATGCTTGCCATCAAACGCCTCGTCACCATCCTCGTGATGGTTTTTGTTCTGCTCGGACTGTTGCTCGTGCTCGTGCCGTCCGTCCGTGCTTCTTTCGAAGGCATGTTCAGCAGCGGGCCCATTGGGCTGTACTACGCGCTGTTTATTACGGGGCTGGTCCTGCTGGGCCTGCAGCTTGTCACCGAAAACCTCGACAGCGTGCTGCTGCGCCGGGAAGTAGCCACCCACACCGGCAAGATAAACGAGCTTAAAGCCAAGCTTTACGACCAGCAGGCCAACCCGCGCGGCGAAGCGACGACGCGCCCGGGGGGTACCACCGCGCTGCCTCCCGTCGTGGTGCCCGAACCCGCACCGGCCTACGCGGCCCAGCCCACCCGCGCCGCGCACGATGTGGAGCACCCCACCTTTCCCCAGTCCGACCCCGGCCTGCTGAACGTGCCGCTGAACCAGCCTAATGCTATTATCTCCACGCCCCCGGCTCCGGACCCCAACAACCGTCCGGCGCTGTAATCCCGCTGCCGTGCCTGCCCCGCTCACCGACCTTATCCGGGCCGAACTAACCGAGGCCCGCGCCGTCCTCGACCAGTTTCTGGCCGACCCCCAGCATATCCACAGTATCGAGCAGGCCGCCCGGCTGATGGCGGACAGTCTGCGCGCTCAGGGCAAGATCCTGACTTGCGGCAATGGCGGCTCCCTCTGCGATGCCCAGCATTTTGCCGAGGAGCTCACCGGACGCTACCGTCAGGACCGTCCCGCCCTAGCCGCCATTGCCCTCACCGAAGCGTCGCACATGAGCTGCGTGGCCAACGACTACGGCTACGAGCACGTGTTCAGCCGCTACGTGCAGGCCCTGGGCCGCCCCGGCGACGTGCTGCTGGCCATCAGCACCAGCGGCAACTCGCCCAACGTGCTGCGCGCCGCCGAAGCCGCCCGGGCGGCCGGAATGCAGGTAGTAGCCCTGACCGGCAAAGACGGCGGCGCCCTGGCCGCCATCTGCGACGTGGAAATCCGCGCCCCTCATTCCGGCTTCGCCGACCGGGTGCAGGAAATCCACATCAAAGCTATTCACATCATGATTATGCTGATCGAGCAGCTGGTGAAGTAGCGCCCTAGGCAATAACCAATAAGAACGTCATGCCGAGCGTAGCCGAGGCATCTCGCGTGGTATCGTTGGATTAGTAATCTGACGTCACCATGCTAGATGCCTCGGCTGCGCTCGGCATGACGTTCTTATTGGTTAAGGCATTACACCTCAATAACTCTATATTAGCCTTATCCTTCCCATCCCTGTTCGTCGTGTGCTATGCTTACCAAAACCTACGGGTCGGCCGTGCAGGGCGTGAATGCGAATACGATTACCATTGAAGTGGTAGTGTCGCAGGGCACGAACTTTTACGTAGTGGGTTTGCCTGACAACGCCATCAAGGAAAGCCAGCAGCGCATTGAGGCGGCCCTGAAATTCCGGGGCTACCGGATGCCGCGCACCAAGGTAGTGGTCAACATGGCGCCCGCCGATGTCCGGAAGGAAGGCTCCTCCTACGATTTGCCCATTGCCCTGGCCATCCTGCACGCCTCCCAGCAGCTGGTCACCGAAGCGCTGGGCGACTATATCATTATGGGGGAGCTGGCCCTGGACGGGGCGTTGCGGCCCATTCGCGGGGTGCTGCCCATCGCCATTCAGGCCCGCAAGGAAGGATTCAAGGGTATCATCCTGCCGGTAGAAAATGCCCAGGAAGCGGCCATCGTCAACCACCTCGACGTGCTGCCCGTCGAAACCATGCAGCAGGCCATCGATTTCTTCGAGAACCGGCTGACCATCACCCCCGTCACGCTCGACACCCGCCAGGTATTTCAGCAGGCCGCCAACCTCTACACCGCCGACTTTGCCGACGTGCAGGGCCAGGAAAACATCAAGCGGGCCCTGGAAATAGCCGCCGCCGGCGGCCATAATGCCATTATGATCGGGCCACCCGGGGCGGGTAAGACCATGCTGGCCAAGCGCCTGCCGGGTATTCTACCCGTGCTCACGATGCAGGAAGCCCTGGAAACTACCAAGATTCATTCGGTGGCGGGTAAGCTGGGGGCCAACGCTTCCCTGCTCAGCACCCGACCGTTTCGCAGCCCCCACCACACTATTTCTGACGTGGCCCTGGTGGGCGGGGGCAGCAACCCGCAGCCGGGCGAAATCTCCCTGGCCCACAATGGCGTGCTGTTTCTCGATGAGCTACCTGAGTTTAAGCGCACGGTGCTGGAAGTGATGCGCCAGCCCCTGGAAGAGCGCCGCGTGACCATTTCCCGGGCCAAAGTCAGCATTGAGTTTCCGGCCAACTTCATGCTCATTGCCAGCATGAACCCCTGCCCCTGCGGCTACTACAACCACCCGGAGAAGGAGTGCGTGTGCGGCCCCGGCGTGGTGCAGCGCTACCTCAACAAAGTCAGCGGCCCCCTGCTCGACCGCATCGACCTGCACGTGGAAGTTACGCCCGTCACTTTCGATCAGATGACGGAAACCCGGCCGTCGGAAACCAGCGCCACCATTCAGCAGCGGGTAGAACAGGCCCGCACGGTCCAGGCCGCGCGGTTCCGGCAGTTCCCCGACGTGCACTGCAACGCCATGATGCCGCCGCAGATGGTGAAGGACCTGTGTCAGATCGATGATGCCGGCCGGGCCCTGCTCAAAACGGCCATGGAGCGTCTGGGCCTTTCCGCCCGCGCCTACGACCGCATCCTGAAAGTGGCCCGCACCATTGCCGACCTCGCCGGCACCGACGACATCCGCCTGGAGCACCTGGCCGAAGCCATTCAGTACCGCAGCCTCGACCGCGAAGGCTGGGCGGGGTGACGGCAATGCACAGCTATACTCGTCACGCCGTAGGGTGCGGGGCTTGCCCGCGCCCGTCGTTGCCCGAATCCGGCCCTAATCGTTCAACGACGGGCGGGGCAAGCCCCGCCCCTACCGCTCTTTTCGCCAACCACTTCGCGACGAGGATAAGCAAGACTACTTCCCTGGCTAATCGGGCAGCGGCTCACAACAGTACCCCCGGGCGTGCAGCACCTGGGCTACGCGGCTGCTATCAACGGGGCCACCGGTGGTTTGCACGCGCAGGATCCGGTCGGCATCGGCGAGGTCGAAGGTGATGCGCCAGGCAGGAAAGTGGCGGTGCAGCTGCCGGAGCAGGCTGGCGGCGGCCCGACGGGCCACGGTGGTGCGGAATACTTCTACGACAGGAGCTGGCATACTTGGGCGGATGAGGTGGGCGAAAGCAAAAACAGACGGGCCAGCCGTCAGGCCGGTACCGCTTCGCGCCCCTGCGGCTCATCGGCCGTAGGGCCATAGAGGGCGGGTACGGGCACCTCGAGCAGGCGCAGATACACCGTTAGCTGAGCCCGGTGGTGGATGAAGTGGCTCAGGAAAGACTCGCGCACCACTTCGGCCCGGGGCTGCTGCAACACGATTTGCTCCCCGTTGCGGAAGGTCCAGACCGCCGCCAGGTCGGCGGGAGTGGCGGCGGCCAGGGCCTGGCGGGCAGCGGCTCCGTGCGTGGTCAGCCGCGCCAGCAGCTCGGCCCGCGTGGCAGCGGGCACCGAGCCTTCGGCCCCATCGGTAGCCATGTTGTATTCGGGATAGGCAAACGTAGGGGCCACCCACGCCAGAATATCCACCAGATGGGAGGCCAGCTGGCCAGCGGTGTAGGATCTGACGTGGGGCTGCCAGTCAAACGCCGTTTCGGGCAGCCGTTCCAGCACGCGGCGGGTCAACTCAATTTCGCGGTCCAGCTCAGATAGCAGAGCGGAAACCAGGGGCGCGACAGGGGCAATGGTCATGGCTAATAAGATTAGGTGAACAATGCCCAAAACTTCCCCCGCGGCCTGACAGCTGCATGTCAGCAGCTATAAAAAACTTAGTAAAAAAAACTACCCTTCAGTGGTAATGCTGATACAACCGCTGTACCAGCTCGCGCAGCTGCTCCTGCAAAGCCGGTGGCTCCAGCACCGTGGCCTGATCGGCAAACGGCAGCAGCCAGTGGGCCAGCTCCCCGGAGCAGGGCACCCAGAAGGTCAGGTCCAGGCTACCGGTTGCCGTGGGCTGCTCGTGGGCCCAGCCGAAGTAGTATTTCTGCCCCAGGCGCTGCCGGCAGGCCGCCGGGCCGAACCGCACCACGGCTTTGATCAGCTGCCGCTCGGCGGCCTTGCGCTGCCAGTATGAGTCGAGGGTGTCGGGGCGGGGCCGAAACTGCTCGGGCCGCAGCTCCAGCCGCGTAATCCGGTCAAGCCGGAAGTCGCGGTAGTCCTGGCGTAGCCGGCAGAAAGCCACCAGGTGCCAGTGCTGGGCATAGTAGAGCCCAATGGGCTCCGCTTCGCGCACGGTCAGCTGACCGTTGTAGCCGGCCTGGTAGTCGAGCCGCACCACGCGCCGGGTGGCCAGGCTGGTCAGCAGCTGGTGTTGGGCGTCGGGCACGGCGCCGGTTTCCGCGCCCCAGGGCCGATACACGGTGATGTGCGGGCTCAGGGCTTCGAGGTAGTCGCGGTCGGCCCGGCGCAGCACGGCCCGCAGCTTGTCCATAGCCGCCTGGCTGCGTTGAGCCGTGGGGACGTCGGTGAGCTGGGCGGCGAGTTTGTCGGCGGTGAGCAGGGCCGTGGCTTCGTCGCGGGTAAACATCACCGGCGGCAGCCGGTAGCCATCGGCCAGCGAGTAGCCCACGCCAGCCTCCCCCCACACCGGCACGCCGGCCTGCTCGAGCGTGCGCAGGTCGCGGTAGATGGTGCGCAAACTCACGCCGTAGCGGGCGGCTAGCTCCGGCCCTTTTACCACGCGCTTAGCCTGGAGCTGGATAAGCAGGGCCACAATACGGTCGAAGCGGTTCATAAGCGGCAGGGCAGGGCAGCGGTAGTGGCGGGCAGCTTGAGCGAAGATAGCTCAAGGCCAGGCACTATCAACCGGGGCGCCCGGGCTACCAAAATCTACGTGGCCTCCCTAAGGGCCAATGGAGCTGCTTTCGCTTTATAACGAAACCGGCGCCCGGACTTCAGCTGAGGAACGGATCTGACCGGATGGGCCAAAAAATAAAAACCCCGATTGCAGCTTGCAATCGAGGTTTTTGGTGATCCCGCTGGAATCACATGTATATTATTAGGTTATACCCTACTATGGTCATTCCTAGCATACAGGGGCATATTAGCATCAACAGGGACACCGATTTTACTGGTCTATGCTGGCCCTAACATACCCACTTGCATACCCATTTTCTCTTTACTACCTTTGGTCCATACCCACTATTTCTCCACTCTGTGGCTGCCACAAAACTCCGCTTGCGCAATGACCGCACTAGCTTCGGTCTGACGACTGTCTATGTCCAGTACGTCTACAAAAGTCAAAATCATTATTACTCCACTGGCAAGAAAATCAGCCCCGACGAGTGGAATGCTGGCCATCAAAAAGTGGCTGGCACTTCCGATGAGGTCAAGAAGCTAAATGCCGCGCTCAGTAATCACTTATCAACGGTCAATCGGATTATTGCCGATGCCGACCACCACGGTATTCCCGCTACCCCAGGCTATGTTCGCGAACAGCTGAAAGCAGTGGCGGCGGCTAAAGCAGCTCCTCATCAAGCTACAGCCATTCTTGAGGAGAAGCCGGCGTATAATTTACTCACCCTTTTTGCGGAATACATTGAGCAAACGAAGGCGGCAAAAGCAGTTGGTACTGTCAAGCACTACCGCTCTACGCTAAACCACTTGCGGTCTTATGCAACGACTCGTAAAACGGAGCTGCCGTTTGACCGTGTTGATGTGCGCCTCTATCACGACTTGGTAGATTACTTTATCACAGAGTGCCAACTTTCCAATGGCACTATCAACAACCAACTCAAACGCGTAAAGGCTGTCATGGGACACGCCGTTGAGTTGGGATTGACAGAGAACCGTTCGTATGAACGGTTCAAGCTGCTTGACTATACAGAAAACGACATTGTATACCTCACCCAGGAGGAATTTCAGATTATTGTCACTTCTGATTTATCCATGAACGAACGATTGGATCGTGTCCGGGATTTGTTCGTTTTGGGCTGCACAACAGCCTTACGTTTCAGCGACCTGAATAAAGTTAGTGTAGACCAGGTACGTGATGGAGTGCTGACTGTGAGACAGCAGAAAACCAGAGAGTGGGTCTACATAGACTTGAATCAGTACTCGCGGAACATCTTACAAAAGTATCCGAATGGACTCCCTCGCATTTCCGAGCAGAAGTATAATAAGTATTTGAAAGAACTTGGTCAAGTGTGCGGCATTGATAGCTCGATACAAGTAGTTCGCATTCAGGGTACCAAGCGCATAGAAGAGATTGTACCCAAGTACGAGCTAATGACGTCTCACATTGCCCGCAAGACCTTTACTACACTCAGCTTAGCCGCTGACATGCCTGTGCCAGTTATCAAGCAGTATACCGGACATAGTAGCGACAAAACATTCCAGCGTTATGCTAAAGTCACGGACAAGCTTAAGCGGGACCATATGGCAAGGGTGTGGGACACGCCTCGCTCCTCTAACGAATCAAAATAAAATGGTAGATAAAAAAGGAGGTTGACGAATACCCACACCGTTAAGCGGATCTATTCGTCAGCCTCCTTTTTGCTATCCCCTAAGCACTACCTTCGTCAGGCGAACTCGTAAACGCAGGAGAGCACAAGAAAAGATTAGCCCCAAAGATGCTCACTGCAAGTAGGGGCGTTCCTAAACGCAGGTCAAATCATTTCTTTAATGTAAAAAAACAGGATTTCTTCAGAGAGGCCACTATTTAGTTCAAGACGCTCAGAGACTCATTAAGCTTAATTAATAGTGAGTGCCGCAGCAAAATCGTGCGGCATCCGGTCGTAAATAACAAGGGCTGGCTGGGTATGGGGCATCAGGTCCAAGCCGCAGGCAACAGCTACTGCAGGAGGTACAGCAGGAAACAGGTGGATGGCCGGAGCGAATTTGTGCTTGACCTCCAGATGCGCCAGCCAGCGGCGGTAGCATTTGCGAAACTCATTTAGGGACTCGACCGACAGGACGGAATCCGGGTGAGGGTCACAGTCGGCAGGCTTTATTAAGAATACCGTGTAGGTTTCGTCGATGTGAGCGGGAAGCTCTTGGCGGTGGATTGAACCACTGATATTCAGAATAACGGCAACACGTGTTGGGTCGAAACCGGACTGGATTAGCTGCCAGACGAAGGTTTGGGGTGGCACGTCGGGGAGCCAATGCCAATGGTGGTCGTCGACGCGGCGGCGCTGGAATAGGGTGCTGCCCACTTTGTTGCCCAGGCTAAATCCGAGGTATATAAGCACCGGGATGCGGGCAAAGCCGAAAACTGACAGGTGCTCAATCCGCCCTTCTTCTACTCCCTGGCGGATTAGGGCCAACCCCTGGTCTACTTGCCGGCGGACGCTTTTGTAGTAGAATTCGGAGTCTTCTTCCGGCTCTCCCAGATGGCAAAGGTCAATTTCAGTGCCTTGGCGGTACAGGTCCAGCGCGAAATCGGCGAAACGTGGCGGATTGTGCTGCAGCGTGGCGCTGTTGCACTCGGGGCGGGTGAGCTGCACGGTGTTACCCCGGATACGGCCTAGCAGGCGCACAACACAGGTATGGTTGCTGTGAGGCAAGCCGGTGACATGATGGATATGGTCTTCATGTTTGCGCTTAATTTCCCGGAGCAATTCTACCGGGAAGTCTTTCTGCGCGGCCGGGTTATCAATGATGGTGTGGTGGGTTGAGCATAACAGCATAAAGTTGTCTACCTCGTCGCGCTCGGCTTTGGGTAAAGGAAAGTTGCCGCGAGGAGAAGAACTATGCAGGCTTTGGCCGACAATATGGGCCATTTCGCCGCGGTTGAATGCGTAGTATCCAGAGTCAGCTGTTTCTAACACTGGAGTACGGCAGAACTGGCACTGCCCACCCGCCTGCACATAAAGTTGGCGCTGGACTTTAGCTGTGGGCTTTTTCCGTTTGTCGGCAACATCCTTGTCACTGGTTGCTGTTGGCTGTGCACGCGCTTTTTTTGGTTTAGGGCTTGTCATGGAGGGCAGATGTGACTAGAAGCGGATGCGAGGACGGGCAGCAGCAGGCTCAGGATGAAACCCTCCCCCCTGCCATACGCCGGTGGACAGCCAGTCTTCGAAATAATAGAGCCAGGTTTCGGCCCACAGAACCAGGGTGCGGGAGATACGCTGGTGGGGCTGCCACTCGCGCAGCCACGGCGTGAACAGGCACAATCTCAGGGTGCGCTGGCAATACAGATGCGGTATTTTGCCAGGACCCGCCAGCTCTCGCAGTGAGGGGCTGACCACGTGAACCTGCGGGTAGCTATTGAGCGACCGGTATGTAAGGCGGACAACATACATGCGGCTCGAAGGCGCAGGCTGCAGGGCCACAAACCACTCCAACCCGGTTTTAGTCAGGCCTCCCTGACCTTCAGGCCAGTCTTGCCGGAGGGTTCCATACTGCTGGGCTAAGGTTAGCACTTTGCGGCCTTGGAACATGACGCTCATTGGCCAAAGAAATTATTGCGAGGCACCGATATAGCAGCCGCGGCAGTGATTAGAGAAGCGGGCCGAACTGGAGCAGCAACTGCCAGGCGGTCCTCAACGCGTGCTCGGGATATTGCCTGGGTTGCGCCATCGAAAACCCGCCCTACTTCTGAACCGCCCAGCGTCAGCTGCAGGGACTTGCGTAGCTCGTCACGGCCGCGCAGGTTCTGGAGGTTGAGCAGGTCCTGCTGCACGGCCCGGTGCCAGGCCATGAATGTGTTGTAATACTCGTCGGTCTGCCACTTGTCGGCGAAGTTCTCGCCGTCGACGGTAGGGTTTTTCACTGTGTAGATTCGCTTACCCTGCCAATCGTAGTAGATATCGATGAACTGCGGCATCAGCTCAATAACGGTGTGCATCACGTCGAAGGGGGACTCGTAGGCAGTGAGGCCGATGGCCTTTTGATAGGCGTGTGCGGCCAGCGTGGTGATGATGACGGAAATAGGCGCGAAGTCCGCCAGTTGGGGGTTGTTTTCGCGGAACACGTCGCGGTGGCGCTTCATAAACTGGACAGCCCGGCGCAGAATGCCGCGGGGCTCGCTCTGGGCCGGGACAGGCTCGGCGGAGGCCAGTGTAACCAAGTGGCGGCCGACGGAAAACTCCTTATCAAACTGCTGGGTGCGTGGTACCAGGGCAGCAATGGGCTTGAACCAGGTAACGTAGCCGGCCGGGTTAGAAGGCTTCCAGATCTTGAGCTTACGGTCGGGCACCAGGATGCTGCCCTGACGGCAGACCGGATTACTGACGGCCGGGGTTATATCGAGGTGGAATTCATTAGCGTAGATGATGCGGACGCACCGCTTTTTCAGTTCCACCATGCCGGCGTAGGTGCCATGCCCTTTCAAGCGCTGGAAGAGGAAATCGTAGATCTGCTGCTGGTTGTAGAGGTGAGGCCGGGCACCCTGCAGTAGATAGATAAAATCGAGGTCATACTCCTCCCCGTGGAGGGGGCGCACGGTGGTGCCCAATGCAAACGAACCCTGCGGAAAAGCATGAGGCTGAAGGGAGCCAAGAACGGGGCAATCGTCGAGGTAGGTAATGACACTACCGTAACGTTTTTCGGCCTCCTGGTAACGAGCCGCCGGGATTTCCAGCTCCTGACCAATCTGGTCAAGCAGTAAGAATAAGTCGGTTTTGCGGGCGGCGCGCTGTGCCGGGCTCTCGGCGGTAAGTAAGGAGTTGAAGTTGATCATAAAACGAGAATGGTAGGTGTGGCTGGAAGGCAGGTAGAGTACTTGTGGTGGGTAACAGAATAAGATGTAGCAGCGTTAGTAAAGATACTAAATATTTTAGTCCGCAACACTGATTTAGTTGTATTGCGTTGTACCCTGCTAACAGCTCTGTACATTTAGGCAATGCCTCTGCGGAGGAGGTGATGGGTTTTTGCTTTGTTTACCACTACAATAATTGATTTTGAATTCGTTACTGTTTGACCGGGTGCCACGCCCGAAAGTGTTTGAAGACAACCTCTGGGCTGCTGCCGACCGGCTGCGGGCCAAGAGCAATTTGAAAGCGAGCGAATACGCGGCCCCACTGCTGGGGCTGTTCTTTCTGCGCTACGCCACCAACCGGTTTGAGAAGCTGCGGGCCGAAGCCGAGGGGCAGAACGCGGCTAAGCAGACGGGCCGCAACGTAGAAGAGCCGGAGCAGACCTACGTGCGGGTGATTGGCTTCGTGGTGCCCGAGGCGGCCCACTACGACAACACGCTGCTACAACTGGGGCCCAACGACAGCGCGCCGGAGAAGGTGATTGAGGCCATGGAGGCCTTCGAGGAGGCCAACCCCGACGCGGGCATCGTGCTGCCCAAGGCCGACTACCGGAAGATACCCGATGATGTGCTGCGCGGGATTCTGCGCGAAATTGCCGGGCTCAAGATTACCGAGGGCGACGTGTTCGGGAAGATTTACGAATACTTCCTGGGTAAATTCGCGCTGAGCGAGGGGCAGAAGGGCGGTGAGTTCTTCACCCCTACCTCGGTGGTGCGGCTGATTGTGGAGATTCTGGAGCCCCACACGGGGCGCATCCTGGACCCGGCCTGCGGGACGGGCGGCATGTTCGTGCAGTCGGCCAAGTTTGTGCGCAGCCACGAGGAGGCGGGGCACTTGTCGATTTACGGGCAGGAGCAGAAAGCCGAAACCAGCATGCTGGCGCGGCTGAACCTGTTTGTGAACGGGTTGAAGAGCGACATTCGGAACGTGAATTCGTCGTTGGCATCCGGTGCGTACGAGGACGATTACGCCGACACGGCGGGCAAGTTTGACTTCGTGATGGCCAACCCGCCCTTTAATGTGGACGGGGTGAGTGCGGCCGACATCGACGGGCACTCGCTGTTTACAACCTACGGGCCGGCGCTGGCGGCGAAGGGCAAGGGCAAAACCGCCGAAACCTACGGCAACGCCAACTACCTGTGGGTGTCGCTGTTTGCCATGGCCCTGAACGAGACGGGCCGGGCGGGCTTCGTGATGGCCAACTCGGCCTCGGATGCGCGCGGGGCGGAAGCCGAGGCGCGGGCCAAGCTGGTGCAGGACGGCATGGTGGACGTGATGGTAACCATTGCCTCCAACTTCTTCTATACCGTGACGCTGCCCGTGACGCTGTGGTTTCTGGACCGGGCCAAGACCGACGCGGCCCATCCGCGCCACGACCAAACGCTGTTCATTGATGCCCGGCGGGTTTACAACCAGATAACGCGCAAGCTGCGCGAGTTTACCGATGCCCAGCAGCAGAACCTGGCGGCCATAGTGTGGCTGTACCGGGGTGAAACGGGCAAGTTTAAGGCGCTGCGGCAGCAGTACGCGGCGGCGCTAACCACCTGGCGCGACACGACGGTAACCGACCCGGACTTTGAGCCGGCGCGCAGCTACTACGGCCTGGCCCAGCACCGCGCCACCTACGCTACCGCCCTGGCGGAACTGGCCCAACAAACCGCCGACTGGCTGGAAAACGCCCAACTGCTGCTTAGCCCGGAGGCCCAGGCGGCGTTGGCTGCCAATGCCACGTGGGCGGAATCCATAGTTACCCTAGCTGAGCTGACGGCCGACACGCTGCCGACCGATAAGGCCGGGCTACTATCCCTGAGCCAGCAGGCCGAGGCACTGGTGACATTTGCCGATAAGGAGCTGCGGACCGCTAAAGACAAGAGCTGGACCGCGGCCAACCTGCGCGGGGGCCTGCGGCAGCTAAGCGAAGAGCGGGACTTGCTGCTGTTCGTGCTGGAACGGGTGAACTACTTTACCGCGCAGCTGGCGTGGCTGGATGACCACTTCCCCGACGGTGAATACCGCGACGTGGAGGGCCTATGCTACCGGGCCAGCCGGGCCGATATCGCGGAGCAGCAGTACTCGCTAAACCCCGGCCGCTACGTGGGCGTGGCCCTGGAAGACGACGGCCGCACGCCGGAAGAATTCAAGGAGTTTGTACAGACTCAGGCCGAGCAGCTGGCCAGCCTACATGCGGAAGCCGATGCCTTGCAAGAGCAGATTGCGCAGGATGTGCGGATATTATTCATGGATGTAACGCGGGGGGAATAACGTGATGTGGGAGAACAATAAATTGGGAAATTTGTGCTTGGTTGGTGATGGTGCACATGCAAGTATTGAAAGAGTGGAATCAGGTATTCTGTATTTATCCTCTAAGAATTTTAAAAAGGGGATTATAGACCTGTCTGATGTAGACTATATTTCACCATTCAACTACAGCAAGCATTTCAAAGAAACGAAAGCTGTAACAAAGCCTACACATAATGACTTGCTTCTTGGCATTATTGGCTCATTGGGTTCTCCATATCTTGTCAAACCAGAGGACGTAATCGGTATATCCAGCAGTGTGGCCATTATAAGGCCTAAGCAATTACTCGATTCGCGTTTTTTATTTTATTACCTAACATCAAGCTTCGTTCAAAATTATATCGAAGCAATAAAAAGTGGGGCAGCACAGGGCTTCGTCAGCTTAGAAATGCTAAAATCTATCCCTGTAAGACTTCCTCCCCTATCTCTCCAACGCCAGATAGCGACGGTGCTTGGCCGTTACGATGCACTGCTGGAGAACTACCAGGCGCAGGTAGCGGCACTGGAAGGGCTGGCGCAGGAGCTGTACCGAGAGTGGTTCGTGCGCGGGCGCTGCCCCGGCGCGGCGGCCGGGCCGAATGGGGAGTTCCCTACGGGGTGGCAGGTGACAACTGTGGAATCTGTTGTAAAGCGTTTAAAATTCGGCAAAACCTTCAAACCTGACGAGGTTGACAGCGAAGGGAAAGTTATTGTTGTCGACCAATCTGTATCAGGCTTTTTAGGATATCACGATAAAGAACCTGACCATCTTGCCTCAATAGAGACGCCGATAATTACATTCGGTGACCATAGTTGCAAAATGACACTTATGGCTCAGCCATTCTCACTGGCTGAAAACGTTATCCCCTTTATTGCAAGCAATAAATTCACCCCTGCTTATTATCTATATGAAGCTATAAAAAGCCTAATAGAAACTCAAGAATATAAACGGCATTGGACTGATTTATTGAGTAAACAGATTATTATACCTCCGCTGATTGAGCAAAATAATTTTGCAAAATCAGTTAAACCATTTTTTTCTAAATGTGAAAATATCAGAAACCAGATGGGTTTGCTTCGCGCCACCCGCGACGCACTGTTGCCCCGGCTGCTGAGCGGGCAGCTCCTCCCCGCTCCTATTGTCCCTACTGCTTAATCCTGCTGCTACGCTATTATGGCCTTTATTACCGAAGATGATATAGAGCGCGCCTGCGTGCAGGTGCTGATGAAGGAATTAGGATACGACGAACACCTCAACCTCCACCGCAAGGAGGAAACGGCCGCCAACCAGCTATTCGGGCGGGCTGATACGCGGGGCGTGGTGCGGCTGGACCAGCTGGCTAAAAGCCTGCGCAAACTGAACCACCACGCCCCCGAGGCCATTCTGCACGATGCGCTGAAGCTGCTGACGGAGCCGCGGCCGGGCATGAACCGCTTTGAGGCCAACCGGGCCGTTACGCAGCTGCTCCAGAAAGGCAAGGACCTGCCGGGGGCCAAGAACGCCAAGGGCGAGGCCGTGCTGACGCGGGTGCGGTACGTGGATTTCGAGCACCCCGCCAACAACCACTTCGCGGTGGTGCAGCAGCTCACCATCCGGGGCAAGGCCACCCGCCGACCCGATTTGCTGGTGTTCGTGAACGGGCTGCCGCTGGTGTTCGTGGAGCTGAAAAACGCCATGGAAGATACCCGGCAGGCCTACGACAAGAACCTGACCGACTACCGCCGCGACATCGGGCAGCTGTTCGACTACAACCTGGTAGTGGTGCTGAGCAACGCCTACGTGACCAAAGTGGGCAGCCACACGGCCGACTGGGAGCAGTTTTTCAACTGGGAGAAAATAGCCGACGAGAACGAAGCGGTAGTACCCAAGGACGAAACCGACATTGAGCGGGTAATGCGGGCGCTGTTTCGGAAGGAAACGCTACTGGACCTGCTGGAAAACTTCGTGCTCTTCTACGCCAACCGGGCCAAGATTGTGGCCAAGAACCACCAGTACCTGGGCGTGAACAACACGGTGGCGGCCCTGGAAAATCGTCGGGAGTTGGCCGGCAAACTGGGGGTGTTCTGGCACACCCAGGGCTCGGGCAAGAGCTTTTCGATGGCCCTGTTCATCCAGAAAGTCCGCAAGCGGCTACGCGGGGGCGACAACCTGAAGTTCGTGTTGGTAACCGACCGCGACGACTTGGAAGACCAGCTCTGGAAGACGTTCGTGCGCTCGGGGCTGCTGGAGGAAAAGCAGCCAGCGCGGGCTACCAGCGCCGCCCACCTGGGCCAGCTGGTGAAGGCCAACGCGCCCATTATCTTCACCCTGATTCAGAAGTTCAAGAACCCCACCGGCAAAGGCGGCGGTCTGTTTCCGGAGCTGACGGCCCACGGCGAGGACTACGTGATACTGGTGGATGAGGCCCACCGGAGCCAGTACAAGGACCTGGGCGACAACATGCGCCGGGCGTTTCTGGGCGCGTCGTACCTGGCCTTTACGGGCACGCCCCTGCTCGATGCGGTGGAGACGACCAAGGAGTGGTTCGGGGGCTACGTGAGCCAGTACAACTTCCAGGAGAGCGTGCTCGACGGCTCGACGGTGCCGCTGTACTACCACAACCGGGTGCCGCAGATGCAGCTGCAGAATGATGCGCTGAACGAGGAGTTTGCCGAAATCATGGCCGATGAAAACCTGAGCGATGAACAACAGGAACGGCTGACGCGCAAATATGCCAACGTGGTAACAGTAATAACCGATAACGACCGGCTAGACGTGGTGGCGAAGGACATTGTAGCACACTTTCCGAACCGGGGCTACCTGGGCAAGGGCATGATGGTGAGCCTGGATAAGGTCACTGCAGTGAAGATGTATGACAAAGTCGTAGCACATTGGGACCAGAAGTTAAAACAGGTGCAGGGGTTGATCTATACCGCATCGAAAGGCAGTGCCGAAAGGCTGGAATTGGAGCAGCGCCTCAAGTGGATGACGGCTACAGAAATGGCCGTCATCGTGAGCGAAGATGCTGATGAAGAGCAAAGATTTGCCAAACTAAAGCTCGATATCCGCTTTCACCGCGAGCTAATGAATAGGACGTGGGGCGACGACCACGCCACGATTGAAGACCGGTTCCGGGACCCCACGAGTCCGTTGCGGCTGGTGTTCGTATGCGCCAAATGGCTGACGGGTTTCGACGCGCCCACCGTTTCGACGCTCTACCTGGACAAGCCCCTGCAGAACCACACCCTGATGCAGACCATCGCGCGGGCCAACCGCGTAGCCGTGGCGCTAGATGAGGCCGGCGCTGTGGCCACCGAGGCCACACTGATGCCCATCGCTAAGACCAACGGGCTGATTGTGGACTACTACGGGCTGATGGCCGGAGGCAGGCTGGAAAAAGCCCTGGCAAAATATGCCAAGGCTAAGAATACCGAGGGTGGGGAGAAGAAAGATTATCCCGCCGAGGACTTTGAAGCCCTGCTGGGTCACCTGGACGCTGCTATTGGCGAGGCCGTGAAGTTTCTGGGCAAACAGGGCCTGAACCTGACCGAAGTGCTGGATAGCAAAGCCACCTTCGACAAGCTGAGCCAGCTGGACGACATGGCTGACGCGCTGTCGAAGACCGATGAGCTGAAGAAGGAGTTCGGGGTGTACCAGACGGCGGTCACGTCGTTTTACCAAGCATGCAAACCCGATATTCTGACCGAGGAGCTGCTGAAGGGCGGCGGGCCCTACCTGGGCCGCTACCGGCGCACGAAGGACGTGCTGGAGTATGTGCGGCGCATTATGGGCCGGCAGCAGGACGACAGCGGCAACTTCGACGGGGCCCGCGTGAAGGCTGATAAGCTGATTGACGTGGCCATTGTGGCCCAAGGCGGCGGCAAGGGCTACTCGATTGACACGAGCGGGCAGGAAATCAACTTGAGCAGCATTGACCTGGAGAAGCTGCAAACGCGCTTTCAGGAGCGCCCGCATAAGAACCTAGCTATTACGGATATGGTCGCCTTCCTGCAGGACCGCACCCAGCAGCTGCTAAACCGCAACGTGGGCCGGGTAGACCTGGCGCAGAAGCTGCACGAAATCATCCAGCAGTACAATACGGCCAGCTCGGACGTGGAGGCCTTCTTTGCGGCGCTGAAAGACTACCTGAGCAAGCTGCAGGAGGAGGATAAGCGGTCGGCTGCCGAAGGGCTGAGCGAGGATGAGCTGGAAATATTCGACCTGCTGTTTGTGGGCGAGCTAAAGCAAGTTGAGAAAGACCGAGTGAAGCTAGCAGCCCAGCACCTGCTGGCCAAGCTGCAGGACAACGCCACCAAGAAGCACGTGCTCACCCCTGACTGGCACAAGAATCCGCAGCTCCAGATGAAGGTGCGGGATATGATTGGTGGGGTGTTGGATGCGGAGTTGCCCGAGGAGGGCTACACGAAGCTGGTGTTTCTGGAGAAGCGGGATGCGGTGTACGAGCATCTGCTGAATCAGGCGACGCTGGGGGCGCGGTATTGGGCTTAATCTGAACAGCCAGCACTTTTTTAATACAAATTATGGCAACTCCGTTTGAACTGCACACTTCACCCAATCCGAAGCCTTCTGATGGATTGCCTCCTGTCATTTATAAATACCGTTATTGGTCAGATAAATGGCATAAGAGAACATTAACAGAGGCTGAATTACACTTCGCTTCTGCCGATGAATTCAACGACCCATTTGATTCAAAGTTTCATCTAAGGTATGATTTGATACCCGATAAAGAGCTTCTTGAGCGCTTAGAGAAATCTGCTATCGGGGCTTATCCAAATGAAAGTCACGAATTCATTAAGTCTAGAGCTCAAGAAGCTTTTGCTAATATGAGGGATGAAGATTATCTGGATGACTTTCATGAAAGGAAATATATAGAAAACAATAAATTCATAGGAGTACTTTCTTTATCCGAGAAATCTGACAATATATTAATGTGGTCACATTACAGTGATAATCACAAAGGATTCGTTTTAGGATTTGACACAAACTGTTTATTTGATTCTGTTGGAGGAACTATTCATGCATTAAATTATCAGGAAAAGTATCCTGAAATCATACCTGGGCTTGGATTACGTGGAGATGCTGCGATACGTGAAATAGCCGAAGTGTACAGCACAAAATCCAGCTTATGGAGTTACGAGCAGGAGGTTAGAATTTTCAAGGCGAATGCTGCAAAGAAGAATCTTCAGTACAACTTGGGATGTTTGCGCGAAATAATATTGGGGTGTAAAATATCACAAGATGATAAAGAGAGTATAATGAATGAAGCCAAGAAATTCCCCAACGCAAAAATTTATCAAGCTAAAATGAGTAAACGTTCTTTTGCAATAGACGTCCAACAAATTGCTTAATTAAACTACACTTCCTGCAAGTAGACATGATACCGAGCAAATTAACTGTAGGCCAGATTTTCGAACAGGAGTGTCGGCTTGTATTACCTCTATTTCAGCGGCCCTATATATGGGGCGAGCAAGAGCAGCCGTTGTGAGTTATTATTTGCGCATCTGCTGAATCAAGAGTTAATAGTATTATAGTAACAGTCGTAATAAATTTAAATAAGTAATACAAAATTTTTCGAAAGGCAATCATGTACACACCAACTCCTGCTGAACAGAAACTAATGAACCGACTAACACCTGATGGTGTTTACGATATACAAAACGGGAATGTGCTTGTTGGGCCTATCGCAACGCCAGAAGTACATGCGCAGACTCTACCCCCCGATGAGGTTGAGGTGGTCGACGATTTAAAGCTGGGAAATAAAATTAGCAGAGATAGTATTGGTGTCGCTCGCTCTAATGCAAATAATAAAATAGTAGATGGTGTTATTGGAATGACAGAGAAATGGTAGAGAGATGACAATCAATAATCTAATCTTAAAATCTTCATGAAAGCTAACGAGGTAAAACTTTTAGGCCTGCTACAAGGCCCACGTCAGTTCACAATTCCTATCTACCAGCGCCCTTATAGCTGGTCACGTGAGGAATGTCAGAAGCTGTTTGATGACATTCTGCTGGTCGGTAAGGATGCTGCCCGGCCGAGCTACTTTATGGGCTCGGTGGTGTACTACCAGGAGTCAGCCCACGCTATTGGGACCATACCTGCTTCTCTGGTAATTGATGGGCAGCAGCGGCTGACTACCGTGCTGCTATTGCTAACTGCCGTGGCACGTTTCCTACATAATAACGAAGAGCCGCTGCAGGATACTAGCAGCGCGGAAATTCGTGGCCTTTACCTCACCAACCTTTACAAGCAGGGGGAACTGGCGCAACGGCTGCTGCTTACGAAGCGAGATAAGGCAACGCTGATTTCCGTGGTGAACGGTAATCCTTTGCCGGAAAGCAATTCGGAGCGGGTGCGGGAGAACTTCGAGTTTTTCCAGGAGCAGGTTGCTGCAGCTAACGTAGCGGACTTGTGGGCCGGCATCAGCAAGTTGATGGTAGTGGGTGTATCACTCGAAGCAGGGGTTGACAATCCACAGCTCATTTTCGAGAGCCTGAACTCGACGGGCAAGCCACTGGACCAATCGGATCTTATCCGGAACTACGTGCTGATGGGGCAAGCAAAGCCCGTGCAGGATGATTTGTACAAGCGGTACTGGTATCCAATGGAGGCTTCGTTTGGAGACGACTATGCCTCCATGTTCAGCGAGTACATGCGGGACTTCCTGACTGTAAAGCTGGCTAAGCTGATTAATATTTACACGGTATATCAGACGTTCAAGAACGAGTACGCGACTGGTCGGGTAAGTGAGGGTAACGTCGAGGCGCTGGCCAAAGAACTGTATCAGAACGCGCGGTACTATGTGCGGCTCCGGCAGCCAGAGAAAGAAGAGCACCAGGAACTAAGAGAAGCCCTAGAGCAACTGCGGGCGTTCGGGGTGACAGTAGCCTATCCTTACCTGATTGATGCCTACGCTGCCTGTGAGCAGGGCAAGCTGACGAAAGCACAGCTGGCGGAGGTAGTGCGAATGATTGAGCGCTACGTGGTGCGGCGGTCTATCTGTGAGATTCCCACCAACACGCTCAACAGCACCTTTGCTACCTTTGCGCGGGACCTGGATCAGGAGGATTACTTCAACTCGGTGAAGGAGCAGTTTCTGGAACTGGGCTATAACCGGCGCTTCCCATTGGATGAAGAGTTCCGTAACCGGTTTGTGGAGCGTGACGCCTATCACGCCCGCCGGACCCGGGACTACTTGCTATCACACTTGGCCAATTACGAGCAGAAGGAGCACGTAAATATTGGCAACTACACGGTGGAGCACATTATGCCTCAGAACGAGAATGTGTCAGAAGCGTGGCAGGCAGAATTAGGACCAGAGTGGGAAGATGTACACAGTCGTTACCTGCACACCATTGGTAACCTCACCTTGACGGGCTATAACTCGGAGTTGAGCGACCGGCCATTCGCGGAGAAGAAGACCATGGCAGGCGGGTTTCTGACCAGCCCTATCAAGCTCAACCAGTCGGTAGCCAGTGAGCCAGTGTGGAACAAGCAAGCAATTCTGAAGCGTGCCAACCTGCTGGCTGATTGGGCTATTGCTATCTGGCCGGCACCGGAGGTAGTTACTGCGGTGGTTGTATCAAATGAGGAAGTCGATGAGCAGCAGGAGGAGGATGCTTTAGCTGAAGCGGGGTTATTAGAGGAAATTCAGAATCTGGACGAATAACATCAATTCCATGAATCCTCCTGCATTTCGTATTTGTCGTGATGGGTCGGTTGAACAATATCCACTCCCACCTGCTGAAAAACGGTCAACGAGCGGCACTATTTATTTGATAGAAAGCACACTGATACCTAAAAAGACTACCAAGTGTAATTACGATTATCATACTTGCAAGGTGCTTAATGTTCGTCGTCAACCTGTAGAAGACAATATTTTAGTATTTGCAGGAATTGAATGTAGACTTGAAGAGATTGATAAGTGGGAAACTAATATTGACCTAAAACACGAGTTCGGGATTAACGGCATTGTGCTGGTTGCGCATATTATTGACCGCTTAGACAAAGAACGCAAGGTGTTGTTCGACAATGATGCACATAATGGTAGCACGTATAGGAAGCTGATTAGATATGCTGAAGAATTAAGCCGCTTTGGAACTCACGAAGCCATGAAAGAAATCTGGAATCTCAATCTTCTGATAAAGAAAAAGGAAGATAAGATTGACCAAATGGCCAAAGCATATCAGGCAGCATTCAAGAAAAGGATTCAAAATTCCTCGTCTTTATAAACGCACAATCATGTCATATTTCGGAATTAAATCAGATCTTACTTGCAAATTTATTGGCAACATTTATTCCAACACATTATTGGATGAGTATTCTCATTTAATAAAACGCGAAAGGCACAGAATGAGTGGATCTGGTGCTACGGAGTACCAGCAGTTCACAGTGATGAATACTAATTTAGAAGAAACATCTATCAAATATGGCGATTCAGAAATTGTTGAAATATCCCCGGAGTATTGGTGGAGCATGGGAAGCATAAATAAAGACATATCAGAATTCTTCTTCCCAAATTATGAGAAGCCACATGAGGATATGGACACTCAATTTTCTTTATGCAATAATTATGCAAAGTGGAAAATCAATCGAAATCCCACAGGAGGAAAATTCAGCTTTATTGCATTTAAAGACTCTAAAGGGTCTATTATGCGAGTTCCAACCTCATTAAGTGGGAGTACAGAATTTGAACATGCTGTATCTAACCTTGTGCTTTTAGATTATTTCAAATTAAATACAACTTTTAAGATATTTTTTACATTATCTCAAGTTAATAATATTGAATTTACCACTGCAGACAGCAAGAAAAATCTAGCGGAATTTTACAACACCAGTATAAGAAAATGGTATACGGAGTCTTTGCAGCGCAATCCCAGCAAACATGCTGAATTTCCAATCATTGACGACATGTTTGCTAAGCTCAATGCCACTGTACACAACTAACATTTTTCACACTCTCTAAATCATAGAACAACTTCGCATACGCATAAATCAACCATAATAATTCAATTATTTACCCCGTTATCACTGGCTATCATACAATAGCTTATTATACTTTCAAATAAAATACAGTGGCTTTACACACATTCTTGCATTTTTTGAATGAATAATCAAGTAGTTGGTTACATTCTCGTAGCTATTGATAAGCAGTCTGCAGATGGCAAATCTGCGAAATTCGGGTTCTTTTATTGTCCGGAGTTAGACCAGTCTATTCACTTTCGGTTTTCCGCGCTGCAGGGGGACTATACTGAACCCACTTTGGGTGATAAGGTGCAGGCCGAAGTAAAGGACTCACTTAAAGGCCCAAGTGCTCAACGCTTGCGGTTGCTGCTGCCCGCAGTAGAAGTGCCACAGGAAGAGTTAGCCATTGAAATTGGACACCTTGCCAAAACCCTGCGGTGTACGACGGAAGCAATAGTAACGGCCCTCGCCCAATTGTCCTATCCGGTCGCGCCAGGAAATCCGGTGTTGTTAGCAGTACCCCAGGCTTTGGCTGCCCGGAATATGTTGGAGCAAAGTCGAGACCAACGACCTAAATCCGCTGATTCTTCGGCCTCTCTCCTGCCCATTCAGTTTGGTGTAGTCAAGCAATATTTTGCAGACCGAGAGTACGGCTTCATTCAGCAACAGGACTTTGCCGACACCTACTTCAAAGCATCCGTCACAAAATTTTCGGTGCGAGCAGGTGACTCAGTATTTTTCAGAAGAAAAACACGCTCAGAAACTGGGCAGGCTTTCGCATTGGAAGTTACTCCAATAAGTAAGTCCATTGAGCTGATACGCCATAATTATCGAACATTCAGTCAGACAGTACTAGGCCACGCACTGAGTGGAGCAGACCAGGCACTTAAGGAACAGATGCTGACCTGGCAGCTAGGAATAATTGTTCACCAGGACCAAGAACAGCTAGAGGAAGCAGCCCAAGCACACCTGCATCAAGTACACCGACACTGCCCTTCAGAAATCCAGCTGCATTTGAACCAACTGCTGCCAACGATAGGTCCAGCAAAAGCCCTGGCATGGTGGCAAAGTTTTGCAGCCAGCTATGCTATGCCTGAGCAGGTGGTAACCGCTCTCAGACAGCTCGCCACTCTTTCTGATGATGGGATGCGCTTGGCGCTAGAGCGAGTTCCTTCTCAGCAGCTTCTCGACTACCTACCCATTATATGGCCAGCTGAAACAGTACGGAATGACTTAGAGGCAACGGGCGGGGCCAACGTGGCAGCGTTCTGGGGTACTGCTATCCATCATTGGCCCTTAGCGACCAAGCACAAGGCCGGCAACTACTTCGCGGAGCTGCGAGAGGTGGAGCTGGCGCGTATTCTTTACGAAACCTATCGGTACATTCTTCCAGTGTACGACTACATCTATACGGCAGGTAACCAGCTGGATCAAGCCTCTTTGCTGGAACTGCTGGAAGTTGCCACCGGTGACCATGTAGTAACTTTGATTGCCAGTCAAATAGTAGATAAGGTCGAAACGATTGACACGAGCATTGTAACGCTTGTTGACAAACTTGCTAAATATCTGCTCCCTACAGCGCTAGGGGAAATTAAGGCTAGCATTGTTTTGAAAGCTACGGCACTGCAGCAGGTCTTAATTTATCTGCGGGAGTCGAGCTTCAAGATAGATCTAACTGATATAGCCGGCAAGCTGACCAACCAGGATTTACAGCAAGTGATGGAACCTGCTGGTCAGAACAAAGAGCTGACGCAGCAAGTAAGGCTCTGGGCAGCTCAGCATTTGTTAGCGCGAATACAAGGAGACGCACATAATGCGCCTCAACCCATATTCAGCCTCTTAACCATCGCTAGACGGAAACTAGATACGGTACTTTTTGACACATTACTGGAGCAGTCAGGAGAAGTTGGTCGTACCTGGGCAGAATTGCATAATTGGCTCGAGGTTGAAGGCCCCACTCCTTCTCTAAACACACTACTTGCATTTCTGGCTCTGCCTGAAACAGACAGCCCATTTTCCCAATCAGATGCTCTTAACCAACTTACAGAAGAAGCCCTTTTAACATTATTGCAGCTCCTGGTTGATGAGGAACCCAGGGACTTGATGAAAATAAGTACCCCTCTCCTAGTACATTGGATAAGCCGTCTACCAGAGACGGAGGAACGGCAGCGCACCTTGAGTAGACTGGTATGGACTGAGCGGCAACCTTTGATGCTACTGCTATGGCTGGAAGGGTTATCAACCTACTATGACTTTGCCCGGTTTAAAACTTTAGTCTTCACTCTGCCTATAGAAAAGCAATATCAATTTTTACGCAAAACATTCCAGCTAATTGATGATCAACAGGTTAAGCTAACCTTGGCTGATTTGAATACAATTGTGCGCTACAGTAAGACGGAGGCAGAAGTAATGGGTGTCAGACTCGATTACACAGTTGATCTAGTTCTGACCACGCTAATGATGCTGAAAACGCAACTCTGCTTCCCACAAGAGCGTGATATATTGGACTTTGTAGCAAAATACGTAGGTGAGGAAGTAAAAGAGCTACCTACTTTCATTGACTTTTTTGAGAAGTGTACTGGGCGAGGTGAGTCTCTACAGGTAAAAGATAAAGCTGCAGACAAAGGCAAAGCTTATACCGAGGAGTTTGGGTGTTTGGAGGGAACCGCAGACACCAAGCGCGTTTTCATTGATGGTGTAGGTTACGGAGTAGCAGGGGGGGCATTTTACAAAGATGGGAAGCGAATCAAAGTACTCAAATGGGAAACAAAGGAAGCTCACAGCTATATCGTTAATCCTAGACGTGATAATGCTCCAATTGGTGTTAAATGCTGTGAGGGCCGCCAATCGAACAAATTAGACAAGGAATCCAATATGCCGTTTTCGTGGTGTAGAGGTTTCCCATGTTTTGGCCCCAACCAAGTTGCCGATAAGCCGTCGATTAGATGGAAGTCCTACGTGCTTCGGGATTTTATCAACATTCTCGGCCTTCCTTTTGACCTAGAGCGTTATTATTCATTTATTGGAACCCTCAACAGAGTTAATCAGCTTTTAGAGAGGCTCAAATGTCAGTCATGCCAGAGAATTCTACGCCCAGTCGGAAATTCTGATTTCCATCTGTACCGCGTTACTCGTTTTCACTGCACGCATTCTGAATGCAGTAACAAAGAGGAGGTATATCTAAGCACCTGCTTAAATGGGCGCTGCCAACTTATCATTGATAGCCGAATATCGAAGAGATGTACTTACCATGATTTGGGCTACGACTGGACGGGACCTTACATCTGTTCCAACTGCGGAGGTTGCTGTTCAAAGCAGATGATAGAATCCAGGAAGGCGACTCTAGAGAGGGTATACCAGCCGAACCAGCTAGCCACAAACAGTCAATATCATCTATTAGTAAATCAGCTGTCAAAAAAGTTATACCATGCTGATATACAAGTCAATTTTTGTTATAAGTGTCAGGGCAAAATGGAGGAAATTGGCCGGCAAGGAGATTATGGATGCCCTAAATGCAACACTCGTTATGCCCGCTACATTTCTTACTTACATGTACACAAGAAGCGATTGGAGCAACCGATGAAACAATAAGCCACATACCGTAAAAAGGATGAACATTATACATCCTTTTTTCAAGTTATTTATTAATAAAATCAGCATAATGGTAGCGATACCACGATGCAGCTTGCTCAATTATTAGCAGGGCTGGATAATTAATTATATCCAGCCCTGCTTAATCAAATATCAGAGTCTAATTTTAGACCAACAAATGCTCTCTTAATCTCGCCAATCGTTTGGAAGACAACTCGAAGCATATGATTTCCTCATTGCTAAACCACAAAGAAGCCTGTTTAATCGGTTCATCCAACAAACTCTGGAATTTGTCACGCAACCAATACAAGTCCTGCAGCCTTTCGTGAACTTGATTCGGTGGTTGGTGTAACGCGGGATGAGCCCGGTATTTTTCACTAACCTCATCAAACGCGTCAATCCATGTTTTCAGGTCGTCCTCGTCCTGTTCTGCACCGTTCGCTTTCAGGCATTTGACGATCAATGTGCTATATAGCTTGTGTAAGGCCTTGGCCGTTTCTGCTCGTTCTTCTGCTGCTTCCTCCTCTTCTTGACGGATGAGCCAGTTTTCATCTGGCTCGTAAGCATTCCGCTCAGAGGCATCTTCCAGCAAAGGGGTTCGCCGAGAGATCAAGGAGGAGGCTGATTTGGTATTCGAAACACGCGCCGCTCGGGCGGGTATCGTCAGTGGGGCTATTAGCGCTATACGGCCCGCAGCTTCCCGATTATCATAGTGATACTGATTCTTGTGTGTTTCCGAACAAAACTTCTTGTTGGCACGGCCTGTAAAGGCTTCGCCACATTGCAGACAAACATTTGATGAGGACATGGGTGGGGTGGAAAAGAGTGGAAAACGATTAAAATCCGTGGAATGGGCATGGGAGCGCTGAAACACGGTTTCGACTTTTTGTTTAGTGAAGCAAACCGTTGGGCTTTTGCGCGGAAATGAGTGTGCCACTCGTGCCAGCAGCTACTGGCCTCGAAAAACGGCACGAGTGGCACGCCCGGTTTCTGGCCAAACCAGCACCGGTAGGCACCTAACGGTTAGCGCCAGTGCACCCCGTAGTAGCGGGGTCGGGCCGCCCCAGTCTCCGTGCTTCTGGGCTGCGTAATGATGAATTGTTGCTGCTTAAGGGCCGCCCCCAGTTTGCTGTCCGCCAACATCGGCAAGCCGCTGCGCCGCTGTAATTCACTCTTCAACTCGGCTAGAGTACATGGCGTGGTTCCTGGCGTCAAGTACTTCGCCACCACATCATACTCTACTGTTGTGTGTCGAAAAGCGTCATTGCGGACGTTTAGGGCTTCTGTTTCAGCGGCATCGAACCAGTACCTGTACCCTTGCCGAAACAGGGCGTACGCTTCCGCCCACACATGGTCCATCGAAATGCCCTGGGCCGCACCGATGTCAATCTGCTGGGCATGAACTGGCAGAAAACGGCGCGACCCTGTGGCATCGGTTAAGAAGCCGCCTTCATTGACACTGGCCATGAACGAGGCTCGCCTGGGTAAGTGCGTGAACAGCGGAGCATAGGGGCGCCGTATTTTGACAGCGGGCAACGTAATAAGCGTTTTCAGTGCGTCGCTGCTCCGCCCGGTAAGCAGGGCGAGTTGGTCATCGATATTGAGCAACAGGTTTTCTGCCAGTAGGCTGAGTGTATCTTTATTATCCGGGTCAATCTTGCCGGTGAATAGATACTGTGCGGCAAGGCTAGGCGGACAAAGCAGATTAAGCCAGGTCGTTTTGTAAAGCCCCTGTCCACCTATTAGGACCAGGCATGTGTGGTTTTGGCACCCATCGAGTAGCAATACGTTGGCCACACAAGCCACGATCCACTTGGTCAGGAACCGCTCCCATTCTACGGGATCTTCGACCAGCACCGTAGCGGCCAAAGCCGCGATGGTACTCACACCTGTTGTAGCTGGTAAAGTGGCGAAATAAGCGTTTAGAGGATCGACCCGCGGTACGAAGTCAGATTGCAGCAGGCGCAACAGCCGATCAGCTCCAATAGTGTGCCCCGCATGCTCCAATTCGCGGACTAGGCTATTGAGATCATACGGTTCAAGCACCCCAAATGCAACGGTGCCATCGACCCTCCCCCACTCTACCACGTCCTTGACTACATTGTAGCGAAAACAATAGGTGCCGGCGAGGTGCTCTTCGATTGCCCGCAGCTTTTGACGGCTCCGGGGCACCGTCTCTGCCCCTTCAGGAACAGAAGCGGGGATGGGCTTCTTAGTGTTGCCCATGGCTCGGATCATCTTCGATGATAAAACGCATGCTACTGGAAGCATTATCTCCTCGTCCCGGTAGCCTGACAATGATGATTGCCGAGCCCATCCGGGAATCCTGCTTCGCCTCATGTCGCAATTGCACGATTGCGTTCCAGAGTTGCATTAACACGCAATACCCCGGCACCGCACCGATCAAACAACAAAGGATATGCTTGGTCCGCTTAAAGAGCGTTGAGGTAACTGGCTTGACGCGCTCAGCATCAAGCAAGCTTAACAGAATACTTTCTGCTTCCTCTTTGAAAGGCAAGCCACTATGCACGTGGGCCCCCTTTCTGCATTTTGGATTGCAAATAGGCATCCAGCTGTTCGCGGTGATATAACACCCGGTTATCAGAGCACTGAATGGAGCTGACCAATCCTTCGCGGCGGAGCTTATTTAGGGTCGGCTTGGTCAGGTGCAGGTACTCCAAGGCCTGCTTAGTAGTGAAGTACTCTGGTGCCTGCTGACGTGCAGCACCTTGCCGCAAGGCATCCATCAATGGTTTCAACTGTTCAGCAACTGCGGTGCCGACCAATTCCAGGCATTGCTCCTGGGTAAGCGTGACGAGATGGGTGGTATTTGCCATTCCTTCTGGGGTTAGGTGAAACGATGCCCAAAGGAGGTAAAAAGGGGTAGCGAGGAGACTCCGTGGAGAGTCTCCATATTTTTTCAGTTTTTCATATCCATCTCATTATCAGCGAATATAATTTACTCACTCTTACTCTCTTTGGCCTGTAAGGCTGCCCATAGCTTTGCAACTTCCTTTCCAAAGGGAGATTCTAAAACACCTGTGTTTTCACAGTACCGATGTAGTTCCTGAACCACCAATAGCGCTCGAATATCATATTCACTATTTCGGTCTAGGGAGCGAAGTATATCCTCTGTTTTCCGGACATTGAAACCGATAAGGCCGGCTATAAAAGCCCCTTTCTTATTGGTATCAGTATCTTTTAAGTGGTCAAACACCCCAAAAATTGAGAGGGCCAGCATACTGGCTTTGTGGGACAGCCGCAACTTCTTCGAAGGATCAGCGCCAGCTTTTATTTCCTCAATACTGGTCTGTGCATCTTTCTTAATCTCCAGCCAGGCATAGGTGGCTTCAAAGTTTCTTTCTCTGGTCTCTAGCACAAGATAATCGAATGGAGTAAGACGAGATAAATCCGTCTCGATCAATCCACGCACATATTCAATGAATCCAGCAGGAGAGGCAGCTTGCTGAAAGTGCCAGTTCAATAAGGGTGCGACTTGCGCCATGCTCGCGTTCACCAATTGGTCTAAGAGAGCCTTCTCGTAGTGACGTGTAGTAGCACGTTCTAGGCTGAATCCTTTTGGCGACTTTTCAGGAATTACTAAGTAGTACGCATGCAAAGCGAATGGCTGCATTAAAGGGTCATTTCGCAAAGCCGGCTGCTCAGTTTGGGTAGCCATGGCTTCAGTCATAAGCCAAATTTGAGCCGTCCACTCAATCGTCAAGTGAGGATGTGGAGCCTCAGGAGCAGGGATAAAAGAATCTTTCATTGTTCTGGGGCAGCTTTACAGATGAAATGCCAAGATACTTTGTCGGCCTTTACCCGCACTTACACGCAGCAGTTATTAATAGCGTACTCAGCTCCGCTGCCCATACCCACTCACATACCCACTAAAGAAAAAACCCTCACCGCAGATTGCAATGAGGGTTTTTGGTGATCCCGCTGGGATTCGAACCCAGGACCCGTACATTAAAAGTGTACTGCTCTACCAGCTGAGCTACAGAATCGGTTCCCGGATGGCGAAGCAGAGTTTCGCTTTGTGGGGGTGCAAAAGTGCTAGTCCTGCCGCTGACATCCAAACTTTTCGCGGCTTATCTGTGGCCCGGCCTAGCCGCCAATACCGTATCTGTTTTAGCATCATCTACATACCTACCTAAAAAAAGTCGGCATACTATTCGTTGCCGCCGCACTATCTTAAGCGAATAAGTAGGAGCTTTGCATCCCCTACCCACTGCGGTCTGCTATGTATAAAGCCCTGCTGAAACCCCTGCTTTTTCAACTGGACGCCGAGCAGGCCCATCATTTCGTGTTCGACAACCTGAAGCGCAGCTTCCGCCTGCCCGGCACGGCGGCTCTGATGCGGCAGTTGTATGATTTTGAGCACCCGAGTCTGGAGCGGGAAGTATTCGGGCTCAAATTCCGTAACCCCGTGGGTCTGGCGGCGGGCTTCGATAAGAACGCCGAGCTGACGGATGAGCTGGCGGCCCTGGGTTTCGGCTTCGTGGAAATCGGGACGGTGACGCCGCGGGCCCAGCCGGGCAATCCGGCTCCGCGCCTGTTTCGGCTGAAAGAAGATGAGGCACTCATCAACCGCATGGGCTTCAACAACGATGGGGCTGCCGCCGTCGCCCAACGACTGCGGCAGCGCCGCTCCGGCATCATCATCGGGGGCAACATCGGCAAGAATAAGGATACGCCCAACGAGCAGGCCGCCGCCGATTACGTGGCCGGCTTTGAGGCCCTGTTCGAGGTGGTAGACTATTTCGTGGTCAACGTCAGCTCGCCGAATACGCCCAACCTGCGCGACCTGCAGGAAAAGAAGCCCCTGATTGCCCTGCTCCAGCAGGTTCAGGAGCGCAACCAGGCGCGACCCAACCCCAAGCCGCTGCTGCTCAAGATAGCTCCCGACCTCACCAACGGGCAGCTCGACGACATCCTGCTCATCGCCCGCGAAACCCGGCTCAGCGGCCTCGTAGCCACCAACACTACTATCAGCCGCGCCGACCTGAACACGCCGGCCAGCACCGTCGCCGGCATCGGCGCGGGGGGGCTCAGTGGGCGGCCGTTGCGGCAGCGGGCCACCGAGGTGATCCGCTACCTGCACCAGCACACCGCAGGCAGCCTGCCGATTATCGGGGTGGGCGGCATTGCTTCGGCCGCCGATGCCCGGGAAAAGCTGGCCGCCGGCGCCGCGCTGATTCAGCTGTACACCGGCTTCATCTACGAAGGCCCGGCCCTGGTCAAGCACATCAACCAGGCGCTGGTGCGGTAGTGAGAGCGGCAGTAATCAGCAAACGCCGCTGACAGTACCATACAAGCTCCGGCCTGGCGTTGCGCTCCTAGGTCCTGACTCCGCTAGCTTCCGGCTGGATACGCACTTCTACCACCTCGGCGGGACGGTGGCCCCGGGCGAAGCGGGCCTGGTAGCGGCGCTGCACCCAGATCATACCCGGGACGATCAGCAGCGTAGGCCACAAAAAGTTGAGCGGGAAGGGAATGAAGGTGAGGCTGGTGGCCGAAAACGCCGACACCGCCGCAATGTAGGAGCCCACGAAGCCCGAGATGTGGTTCATCAGCCATTGCCCGGCCGGCCAGGGTCCGGTGCGCAGAAAGCCCCGGATCTGCCGCGTAGTCGTCATCAGACCAATAGCGCCGAAGACCACCGGCACCGGGTTGCGGCTGAAATGCAGCAGGCCGTACGCCACCGTACCGGCAAACACGAGGGTACCCAGGCCCACGCCCAGCCAGTCGGCCACGGCAGGGCGGGCCTCGCCGCGGCCCAGCTGCTTATGGTAGAGGGAGCGGTAGCCGAACCACGCCAGATACAGGCTAAAAATGCCCGTGAGCAGCAGAAACGTGAGGCCCTGATAAGCAGCTGAAACAATAGCCGTGGTCCCGGCGACCATCATCGCCCAGAAGAAAACCCGTCCCCAAAGCCGGTGAGCCGGGCCGCCCTTGCGCACGTACAGGGCCACCGGAGCCACAAAAAAACCAAGGAAGCCGGCCCCGATATGCACCCAGCGGTTAACGAGCAGAAACGTTTCCATCGGTGAAGTGGTGAGTGGTGAGTGGTGAGTGGTGAAATAAGCTGAACGCCGCTCACCATCCCATTTTATCTTGCTCAACCGTCAGATCAGAGGGCCGAACCGCGCCCTGCTCTCGCCCAGGTAATCACGAAGGAAAAACTCACCCCCTCACCATCTCACCGCCTCACAGCGTCGTGCCGATTTTCAGCTCCACTACGTCGGCCGCGCCGCGGTGAATCTTCAGGTCGGCGGCTCCCCAGAAACGGTCCGTAACGTGGTACTTCAGGCTCAGGCGCTCGTAGTAGAACTTGTTGGATTTGTAGGGATTGTAGACGTAGAAGCCCAGGTGCGACCCGAATGCCAGCCGGCCGAACAGCAGCTCGTGCCCGAAGAACAGACCCGCCTTTTTCACGTCGGGCTGGTAGCGGCCGGCGCGGGTAGTATCCTGCAGCTGGGCGGCCAGACTCCGGTCGTAGAAGCCTTCTAACCCCAGCACCAGGTTGCTTTTGCGGTTTATGCGGCGGCCGGCCATGATCGACACCGAGTTGACGAGGTACTTGCGGCGGTCCGATTCGTTGCGCTGCTTCCAGCCCATACTGGCGCTCAGATCCAGAAAGGCGGTACCCACCGTGGTGGGGACGGTAGCAACCGCCGGCGCCAGCGGCCGGAAAGGCCGTTGCTGATGGTAGTTTACGCCGACCAGCAGCGTGGGCAGGTTGATGCCGAAGTTGGGTTTGGTAGTGGCCCCGTTGGAATAATGATTGAGCCCCAGCCCCAGCAGGAGTCCCCAGTGTTCGGCCACGGCCACGTCGTACTCCAGCCGGCCCTGAAGCATGGCGTTGAGCCGGGAGCTGACGATGGTATTCTTGTGGTTGGTAGCAAGGTTGAAGCGCACCGGAAACAAGCCGATACCGGTACCGATCCGGAAGTTCAGCTCGTGCCGGGCCGTGCGCACAATGCTTTTGCTGAGGTAAATACTGCTGGCATACGAGCGCCCCAGCACCGGATTACGATAGTCGTAATACACGAAGTTGACCCCAACTTTAGGGTACTTATACCACGCGTGCCACGGCTCCGAGCCGTTGGTCTGGCGCTGGACGTTCAGCTCCAGGCCCGCGGGGTGCGATACGGCCAGGTGCCTCACGGCCGGCGTGTGCGCAATGATAAAGCTGCCCTGCGCGTAGGCCCCAAAAACCAGCGGCCCCTTGGCTGACGCTGGCATGGCTTGCTGGGCGCAGAGCGGCAGGCTGGCCAAACCAAGCAGACCGGACAGCAACAGACGAAGGCAGCGAACAGCAATGGGAAGCATAAGGCAGAGAAGCAGCGTCCCAAAAGTAGTGAAACCCACCGTAGGCCCCAGTAACCGGGACCAGCGAAGACGCCGGGATAAGCGACTGGCTGTGTAGTAATTCGCAGGCAGTACGCAGGCTACCAATTGATTAATTCCGGGGAAAATCTGCAGCCCAACGTAACCCTGGCGGCCTGCTTTACGCTAAGAGTGCCATAAACCAGCCTGCGCGTTGTTTCGGACGGAAGATAGCTGACCACCCCACCCCCATTTCACACTTAGACTCCACTTGCCATGAAAAAGCTCGTAATACTCACCTGTGCCCTGGCTGCGGCCGGCATCAGCACCGTTAATGCTCAGGATGCCGGCGGTTTTCGCCTCGGCGTGAAAGCGGGTGCCACCTACTCCAACATCTCCGGCGACAACGTCGGTCAGATCACTGGCAATGGCTATTCCGGTGATTTCGGCGACTACAAGACGGGCTACAATGCCGGTATCTCGGCTACGCTGCCCATCAGCAGCGACGGGTTCTTCTCCTTCTCGCCGGAGCTGCTCTACAACCGCAAGGGCTACGAGATTTCCTCTACCCAGACCAACCCCGGAGCTGGTATTGCCAAGCTGGAAATTGAGCAGCAGCGGGTGCTCCACTACCTCGACGTGCCCCTGCTGGCTAAAATCAATGCCGGGGGCCTGTTCTTCGAGCTGGGTCCGCAGGTGAGCTACCTGTTCGGATCTAAGGTGAAGCAGCAGACTACTACCAAATACACCAACGGCGACAAAGACAAGGTCGAAGACAACTCCGGCTTCCGCGACTATACCGGCGTTACGCGCGATGCCGCCGACAAGTCTGACCTTTCTCAGTTTGACATCAGCGGTCTGGCCGGCCTGGGTTACATGACCGATGGCGGCCTGAGCATTGGCCTGCGCTACGCCCGGGGCTTCAACTCCCTGATCGACAGCAAGGACATCGACAACGAGCCTAAAGCGTTCAACAATGCCTACACGCTGCAATTGGGATACCTGCTGCCCCTGGGCAAATAGATTTTGCTAACTCTTTGAAAATGTGGCTCCCGGATCGGGAGCCACATTTTTTTTGTTCGGCTGGAGCCAGGTTGGCCTGAAAATGGCGTTTGGAGGCCACTACTACCCGACTTGCCGGCTCCGGCTCCGGGCATTTTCCGTCACCCTTTCTTCTGCAACATGAAAAAGACCTCCTTCCTCCTGGCCTCGATTCTCTCCGTAGCCGCGCTGTTTTCGTCGGCGGCCCGCGCTCAGGGCGTGCGGCTGGGGTTACGCGCCGGAGCCAACTACTCCAACCTGGGCGGCGACCTGCAAAACGAGGCTACCTACAACAACAAAATCGGCTTCCTGGGTGGGGTGATGCTGAATGCCGACCTCAGCGGCGACGGGTTCCTGTCGGTACAGCCCGAGATTCTGTTCTCGCAGAAAGGCTTCGCAAACAAGCCCACCGAGTACCGGAACATCCTCGGGACTACCCAGAAGCGCGAAGGCAAGGTCAACTACAACTACCTCGACGTGCCGGTGCTGCTCAAGGTCAACGCCGGCGGCCTGGTGCTGGAAGCCGGCCCGCAGTACTCCTACCTGCTGAACGTGAAAGATGAGACGACGGTGACCACTACCTCCGGCCTGAGCGGGAACACCAGCACCTCCACCGCCCGGAACCAGAAGGACCTGAGTCGGCTCAACCGCAACGAGCTGGGCTACGTAGCCGGCATCGGCTACCAGGCCGACAACGGGGTGAGCCTGAACCTGCGCTACACCGGCGCCTTCAGCGACTTCGTGAAAAGCGACGATGGCTCCTACTTCGACGGCGACCTGAAAAATGCCCGCAACTCCGCCTTTCAGCTGTCGTTGGGGTATCTGATTCCGAGCAACTAAGCAGCCCCGGCAGTTTAGCCCACAGATCAGCAAACCGTGAACACCGTAACGCGAAGTTGTACTTCGCGACGCCCGGCCCGGGTTGGCTGCGGCCGTCCGCAACGACCAGCCAAGGAAAACTTCGCGTTACCCGAAGGCGGTACCCTGACCCGAAAACGGCCCCAGATGATTGGCGGCTGGCAGCCAATTCCCGACATGCCAAGACAACGGGCCGCATCCTCTGGCAGGATGAGGCCCGTTGTCTTTACCTGAGCTTCCACCAGCAGTGCATGAAGTGGAATGGAAAGTCAGGGCGGCGGCGGCGCTGGCAGCACGCCAGCTCAGGGCTTCGCCATCCTATAACTGCACCTCTTGGCGCACCCCAAACTGGTAAGACGTGGTAGACTGTAGCGTCTGGCCCGGCTTGAGAATGGTGGTCGGGAACCTGGACTGGTTGGGCGAGTCGGGGAAGTGCTGGGTTTCCAGGCAGAAGCCCGCGTGCCTGCCGTACCTGGTGCCGCCCTTACCCGTCAGGGTGCCATCGAGGAAGTTGCCGGTGTAGAACTGCAGGCCGGGCTCGGTCGTCATCACCGCCATGGTGCGGCCCGACGTCGGCTCATACACGGTGGCCGCGGCATGCATCCCGCTGGTCTGGTTCAGTACCCAGTTATGGTCGTAGCCGCCGGGCACCTGCCCGATCTGCTCCCCGATGGTACGGGCCGTAAGGAAGTCAAACGGGGTGCCTTTCACGGGGCGCAGTTCTCCGGTCGGAATCAGGCCGGCATCCACCACGTTGTAGCGGTCAGCCGGAATGGCCACCTCGTGGCCCAGCACGTCGGCGCCGCCGCTGAGGTTGAAGTAGGCGTGGTTGGTCAGGTTGACGGGCGTGGCCTTATCGGTGGTGGCGGAGTAGTCCATCTTCAGCGCGTCGTCGTTGGTCAGGGTGTACACTACCGTCACGCTGAGGTTGCCGGGGTAGCCCTCTTCGCCGTCCTTACTCAGGTAGGTCAGCTTCAGCGTCTGGCCGGCGGCCGAGGTGCCGGGTTCCGCCTGCCATATCACCTGGTCGTAGCCCTTGGTGCCGCCGTGCAGGGTGTTGGGCCCGTTGTTGGTGGCCAGGGTGTAGTCTGTGCCATCCAGCGTGAATTTGCCCCCCCGGATGCGGTTGCCATAGCGCCCGATTAAAGCACCGAAGTAGGGGTTGGACTTGCGGAACTCGGGGCTCTGGTAGCCGCTCACGTTGTCGAAGCCCAGCACGACGTCGCCCAGCTTACCGGCCTTGTCCGGCACTTGCAGGCTGGTCACGGTACCGCCGAAAGTGGTGATGCTCACTTTCAGGCCGTGGGCGTTGGTGAGGGTGTAGAGCTGTACTGCGGTGCCGTCGGTGGTAATGCCGAAGGCGGCGGCAGCCGGAGCCGCGGGAGCCCCGGCAGTTTGGGTGGAGTCAGTCATGGTTGGAGTGGTGGTAGCCGTCTGCTCCGGGGCGGACGACTGGTTGCAGCCAGCAAGGGTGAGTAAACCGGCCAATCCAACTACGCTCCTGGTCAGCAATCGGGTACGGGAGGAATTTATTATGAACGAGGGCCGGGGGAATTCAGGCGGGAGATGGAAATCAGGTCGGAACCGGCAGTGGGCCGGCCGGAGGCGCCGAAAGCTGATTACAGAAGCTGTAGCACAGCTAAAAATCAGCCTTTGCTGGTGGTCTACTTCAGGGTGATGTTGTAATTATCACTGACAAGTTTACTCCGGGCGGTAGGCATCGTCCGGCTTTTGCCAAAGGAGCAGGACTTGCGCACGAGCACGCGGCAACGCTGGCGCAGGGAACAATTGCTTGCTTCAGCGATGCTGGTATTGCCGCTGCCCTTGGGCCGGGGCTGGTGGTCACACGCCGGCAAGACCTTCGCGTAGGCTTCCTGCAGGTCGGTGTGGTAGCGATGGCGGTAGCGTCGAGGCCGTACTGCCCACCAGCGCCGGGCCGGGGCCGCCCCCCGGCACCCCGGCACGCCAGGCAACAAGCGGCCTGGCCCCCGGCTTGGGGAAGTCGGATCTGCCAACAAAAAAACCCCCGCTGGTGCGGAGGCTTTTTTGTTGACTGCCAATGGCAAACTATGCCTTCATGGCTGCCGCGTAGTTGCGGTAGAAATGCGGGATGGTTTCGATGCCTTTCATGAAGTTGAACACGCCGAAGTGCTCATTGGGCGAGTGAATGGCATCCGAGTCGAGCCCGAAACCAAGCAACACGGTATCCAGTCCCAGCTCACTTTTGAACATGGCTACGATAGGGATAGAGCCCCCGCCGCGGGTGGGAATCGGGCGCGTCCCAAAAGTAGTTTCCATGGCATCGGCCGCGGCTTTGTAGGCCACCGAGTCGGTGGGCGTCACCACCGGCTCGCCCCCGTGGTGGGGCGTTACCTTCACCGTAACGCCGCTGGGCGCAATGCTGATGAAATGCTGCCGGAACAAAGCCGTGATTTCGTCGGCGGTCTGGTGGGGCACCAGGCGCATCGAGATTTTGGCGTAGGCCTTGGAGGCAATAACGGTTTTGGCTCCCTCGCCGGTGTAGCCGCCCCAGATGCCGTTCACGTCGAGCGTGGGGCGGATGCTGGTGCGCTCCATCGAGCTGTAGCCTTTTTCGCCGTAGATGTCGGTGAGGCCGATGCTCTGCTTGAACTCGTCGTCGGAGTGCGGGGCTTTGGCCATCTCGGCCCGGTCTTCGGCACTCAGCTCCGCTACGTTGTCGTAGAAGGCGGGGATGGTGATGTGGTTGTTCTCGTCGTGCAGGGAGGCAATCATCTGGCAGAGCACGTTGATGGGGTTGGCTACCGCGCCGCCGTAAAGGCCGGAGTGCAGGTCGCGGTTCGGGCCCGTTACCTCCACCTCGTGGTACGAGAGGCCACGCAGACCGACCTCGATGCTGGGCACGTCGTTGGCCAGAATGCCGGTATCGGAAATCAGAATCACGTCGGCCTTCAGCTTTTCCTTGTTGGCCTTCACGAAGATGCCCAGGTTGCTGGAACCCACTTCTTCCTCGCCCTCAAACATGAACTTCACGTTGCAGGGCATGCCACCGTCCTGCATCAGCACCTCGAAGGCCTTCACGTGCATGTATACCTGGCCTTTGTCGTCGCAGGCCCCGCGGGCGTAGATCTTGCCGTCTTTGACCACGGGCTCGAAAGGCGGCGAGGTCCACAGCTCGTAGGGGTCGGCGGGCTGCACGTCGTAGTGGCCATACACGAGCACCGTGGGCAGGCTGGGGTCGATGAGCTTGTCGCCGTACACGATGGGGTTGCCGGCGGTCTGGCAGAGCTCCACGTTCTCCACGCCCACTTCTTCGAGGCGGGCTTTGAGGTAGTCGGCGGCCTTAAGCACGTCGCCGTGGAACTTAGGATCGGCTGAGACGGAGGGAATGCGCAGCCAGTCGAGCAGCTCGCTAAGGAAACGTTCCTGGTTGCTTTCGAGGTAAGAAGTCATGCGGGCGGGGGTTGGGTTGGAATGCGAAGGTAAAAACAGGAAGAAGCCGGGAGCGGCCGGCAAAGCGGCCGGCGCAGAAAAAGCTAGCCCGCGGCTTCTGCCGCTGGGTTGCGCACGGTGCGCAGCCAGGCGGCCATGGCATCGGTTTCGTTGCTAAACACGCGGGCTTCAAAAGCCTTCAGCTGCGCATAAAAAGTAGCGGCCGAAGCATCCGCCATCGAGTCGGGAGTGGTAATCATGGCGAAGTAGCGCAGCCCGGCCGCCGCCGCATTGGGCGCCCACACATTGATAACCCAGTCCATGGAATGGTCCCAGGGGCCCAGCACTTTGCGCGTATCGTTCAGCACGCAGTGGAAGCCGGATTGGGCCAGCGCCGTAGTATAGGCATGCGCCCCGGCCTTGATGCTGTCGGCGGTGAGGTAGCCGACCCAGTCCACCGTAATCCAGCGGTTTGCGGCATCGTCCTCAATGGTGATGTAAGGGCGTCCCAGAGAGCTTTTTAGTTCTAGTTTCATTCGCAGTAGGGCAGATTCGACGCGTAAGCTATAGCAAGAAGGAGACGAATAGGGTTGGGCACTAACCGTAAGTACCCAACAAGAATTAGTTTGACCTATTTGGAACGTCATGCTGAGCTTGTCGAAGCATCTCTAACTAGTCGTTAAACGATTGGTTTAGTGTGCGGTAGAGATGCTTCGACAAGCTCAGCATGACGTGCTTTTTAATGCAAAACGATTTTCGCCACCTACTTAGCGGCAATAAAGTTACGGTACGGACCCCGCCTACCCTACTCCGCCGCCAAACAAAACGCCCCCGCCGTTATCCGGCGACCAGGCAGAAGGAACCGGCCGGCGAGCAGAACGACTGAGATCTGGAGGAAGGTGATTGGGACCCAGACCGGGTTTGGAATTTGTATACCATCCCGTCTGGATCATGCTTGAGCAAGCGCACCCTGAAAAGGCCCAAACCCTCGGCTGGCGCGGGTTTAGCACCGCGCAACGCGCCGTCGTTGCCCGGCGGTGCCGGGTGACCACTACGCTCGGAGCAGCTGGGCGGCGACTTGGTCCGCGCCGCCTGAACAGCCTCACCCGGCGCGGGATTCTCGCGGCATAGCCGCTCCGGCGGAGCGGGGCATCCGGCCCAGCCGGGCAACGGCGGGGGCAAGCCTGGAAAGCTAATCCGCTACTTCCGCCCAAACAGCGGCACCCGGCTTTCGTTGCCGGCTCGCAGCCGGCCAATATTGGCCCGGTGGGTGTAGATGAGCAGGGCCGCCAGCACGAAGCCGAAGTAGAGCAGCAGCGAGTTGTCGGGGCGAAACGCGGGCAGCAGCTGGAGCAGGGCGAAGGCCACCCCCGCCGACATAGACGCCAGCGACACGTAGCGGAACAGCCCCAGCACCACCAGAAATACGAGGATGCCGACGCCGACCGTAGCCGGGGCAATGGCCAGCATCATGCCCAGGACCGTGGCGACGCCCTTGCCCCCCCGAAACTGGGCGAAGACGGGGTAAATATGCCCCAGTACGGCCAGCACGCCGCAGGCCAGCTGGAAGTACAGCAGCTGGCCGGGCCGGATAGCGTCCTGATTCAGCATCACCGTGGCCATCATGGTGGCGGCCCAGCCCTTGAATACGTCGATGGCCATCACCACCGAGCCGGGCTTTTTACCCAGCACCCGGAAGGTGTTGGTAGCCCCCGCGTTGCCCGAGCCATGCTCCCGGATATCGAGGCCGAAGAACCGTTGCCCGACCCATAGTGCCGTGGGAATGGAACCGAGCAGGTAAGCAGCCCCGAGCAGGACCAGGATAAGCAGGATGTTCATGCGGGAAAAAGCGGAAAGGGTGAGGCGGCCAAAGATAGGAGCCTTAAGCGCGGTTGTCCGCATGCCCGAACGACAACTTAAAAAACAGCCCCGCGCCGGATACCGGGCGGGGCTGGGCAGAAATTTACCGGTGGGCCGGTCAGGAGTCGCCGAAGGGGTCGTCTTCGTTCTTTTTCTTCTTCTTCTCCGCGTCCTTGGCTTTCTTTTCCTCTTCTTTCCTGAGCTTCTCCGCTTCCTTGGCCTTGCGCTCCTCTTCCTTTTTAGCCTGGGCGGCGTCTTTGGCGGCGTCTTTCGGATCAGCCGGCGCATCAGCTACCGCGGGCGCGGCTGGTGGCACCACGGGCGCTACGTCCTTCTTTTTGCCGGGGTCGGCAGCTGGCGGGGTAGCGGCGGCATCGCCGTTGCTGAAGGGGTCGTTGGCCTCGTCTTTTTTCTTCTTTTTCCGGCCAGTCTCTTCCACCGGCGCATCAGCCGCGGGCTCAGTGGCATCGGCGGCTACTTCATCCTTGGTCTTCTTTTTCTTCTTCTTGTCCGCTTCCATAAAGTCGAAGCTGTCGCTGCTGCCACCGGTGCCGGTACCCGAGGCCACGGCCTTCTTCTTGGTGTTGTCGTTGAGGAAGTCCTTGCGGAAGTGCCGGGTGAAACTCTCCTTCTCCTGGTCGTCGCCGAGATAGAAGCCGTACTGGGTAGCCGTATTGTAGTCGCCCTTCGCTTTGAAGCCGATGATTTCGTCGAAGGCACCGTGCTGGGCCTTGGCCAGCAGCACGTTGTTGGAGTAGCGAATGTGGTACCAGGTCTGGGGCTCGGCCTCCAGGTATATTTCCACCAGGTCGCCGGTCGCCTCCTTCTTGATTTCAATGTAGCCGTCGATCAGGGCATTGATGTCTTTTTTGCCCACGCTGACCAGCCCGATTTTCCCTACTGAATACCAGGCGTTGAGTTTGGGGCTCCATTTCAGATTCACCTGGCTCAGCACCAGCGTGTGCAGAAACTTGGTCGACACCTTCTGGAGCGCCACGTAGCCGCCCTTGCGGTCGGCGTAGTTCTGCACGGCTTTGCTGCCAATAAACTCGCCCATCTTGTACATCTGCGCCTGGGAGCCTACCAAGGCCTCGGGCAGACCCTTGGAGTTAGTAGCCAGGTCCGTCCCCATCGCCTCGACTGCCTTTTCGGGCATGTTGATATCGAAGGTCATGAACGTGTCGAGCGTGTAAAGGCTACTGTCGGGCTTGGCATAGCCCAAGGCGGCGGCAGTAAGAGTATAGTCCTTGTTGGAGTTGATCAGATTGATCTTACCGCGCAGATTAATGGCCCCCGTCGAGTCGTTCAGCGTCAGCACACTGCCCTCGTAGAGGTTAGGATCGGCCAGATCGTTGCGGGTAATAGTGTAAGAGCCTTTTTTAGAATCGTAGCTCAACGTGCCATCCACCTGAAACAGGTTCATATCCGTGATGCCGGGCTTGGGGGCCACGAACAGCGGGTAGACTTTCATCGAGCCATCGGCCACAAACAAGCCCGTGAGCATGAGCGTCCCGTCACTGGACTTGGGCTCGGTAAGTCTGATGCGGACAGCCTTGGGGTCGATGCTGTCCTGGACGGCAAACCAATCGGCCGAAATGGTCGATTTGCTGAATTCCAGCCGGCTCTGCCCATCGAAGGTAAAGCCCCGCTTCCGCGAGTTCAGGTTCACGGCCCCACGGTAGGCAATACGCGGGGCCAGGTGGAACTTGTCGGCCGCCTGAATAGCGGCCACGGCGGTGGTGGCGGGAGCAAAGGGCTGGCCATCGTCCTTTTTCTTAAGTATCCCCTTGCTCACCGCTTTGCCACCCTTGCCAGGCTTCCCCCCCAGCGCGGTGGCCGAGTCGACGGCGAAGTTGCTGAACTTGATGGCGAAGGAGTCGGCCGCGGCATTTTTGTAGCTATGCAGGGCATTGCCGCTGAACGCCGTGCGCGACAGCACCTTGATTTCGCCCTTATACAGCCGGTGGTACTTGGCCAGCGAGTCCATCACGATGTCGGCGTTCTGGAAGGTGCGCATCTGGGCATTGGCCAGCACGTACACCTTGTTGCTGTCGGGAGTAATCCAGCTGTCGGCGGCCGCAATGTAGGGCACGCCGCCGGCCACGAGGCGGTAGCGGCTCAGGTCGTACTGCCCGGTGCTGGCCCGGAATTTCAGCCCCTTCTGCTCGGGTTTGGTGGAGTAGAAGTAGGAGCGCGACGAATCGGCCCCGGCGGCCACGCGCATCTGCACGATTTTCTTTTTGAAGTCCCACTTCCCGCCGCTGAGGGTAGTCTTGTAGTCGGTATACGGCAGGTCGATACTGGCCTTGCGGCCTTCCTCGCGCGAAAAGTCCGCAAACCCCTGCTTGATGTTGTACTCGAAGGACACCTCGTTGGCCGTCAGCGCGGGCTTGTTGACTTCCGCCGACTTGATACTCAACGTGGAGTTCTTACCCGAATAGCTGGTGGGCTTGAAGACGAACTGCCGGGAGCGGATAAACGACTGCGGCCCATCCATGCGCCCGTCGCCGTAGAGGCCGCCGGGCGTCAGAATAGTCGTCCCCCGGAAGTTGTAGGTGCCATCGTAGTACTTCATGGCCTGAGCCTCTTTGGCCGTACTCAGGTACATCGAGTCCTGCTTCACGGCCCATTTCATCTGGTAGCCCGGCAGCAGCGAAACTTTGGCGAAGTCGACGCCATTCAGGGGCCCCTGGCCAATAGCGGCCGTTTTACCCACCGTTACCACCGAATCGCGGTAGAAAATAAACTGGTCGCTGAGAAAGTCGCCGGTCAGGTACTTTATCGAGCCCACGCCCTGAATGCCGCGGTTGCTCATGCTCACCTTGTTGAACAGCCGGCCTTTGCCGCCGTACACCGGGAAGCCGTCCTTGGGCACGTCGTATACAAAGCCCAGCGAGCCATCGTCCTGCAGTACCAGCTTGGTCTGGAAGCTGGGCATAATGCCCCCCGACACGAACGTACCCTTGAAGCCCACGGCCGAGCGGTTCTTGTTGTTGAGGGAGTCGATGCGGAACGGCGGAATATCAAAATACACCGCCGTATCATAAGCTCCACCCAGTACTTCGGGCTTGTTGAAGAATACGTAAGCGCCGGTGCTGGCGTCGAAGGAGGGAAAAGCGCCTATTTTCTTACGGCCCGACTTATTGTTGGGCGCGTTGATGTAGAGGCGGCCGGCCGAGTTGCGGTTTTTGTTGGTCAAAGTGAAGTCCGATTCCTTGCGGGCCTTCATCACGGAGCCCTTCGAGCCCTTACCCTTCACGATAATCGAGTCGATCTTGACCAGATCGATGTAGAAGCCGTCGTAGTCGAACTTGAATTCCTTGCCTTTGAAAACAAAAGCCGAGGCCACCACGGTGCCGTTGAAGAGCACCCCGCGGTTTTTCTGAATCCGGATGATGCTGGAGTCCGGCTTCACAAACACGGTCACCGAGTCGTCGGAAAAGTTGAAGCGGTCGACGCCGCGCACGAGCAGGTCGTTGGTGTTCAGGTTGAGGGTAGCATTCTTACCGTTCGGCGACAAGGACTTGATGGCAATATGGTCGTAGTCCTTTTTGCCGCGCGAGGAGTTCACGTAGTGCTGCGACTTGGGCAGCAGCGTAATCTGCTCCGTGAGGGGGTTCCATTTCACGTAGCCGTCGCGGGCCAGCCCGGCCACGGCCGAGCGCACGTTGTCGTCCTTGAGCTTCAGGCCGGCCGCCACCTCCTGTACCGTGAAGGTTTTCACGTTGCCGTTGTTCTGGCTGTAGCCCACCACCATCTGGAGCGGGTGCAGCTTGTTGATGGACTTGATCTGCTGGTAGCGGGTGTTGGTGTAGAATTCCTTCGACTCGAAGTTGGCCGTCACCTGGTTTTTGGCCGTCAGAATAGAAAACTGGATGTTGGGCGTGCGCAGGGGCCACGTCAGCATCTCGGTCTGAATTTCCATCTGGTGGTAAGAGTCGGCGTAGGGCGTGGTTTTGTACAGACCTTCTTCGCGGGCCAGCTGCAGCACCTGCCGGGCTTTCGAGAACTTCAGCTTCACGCCGGGGTGGGTGAGCGAGTCGCTCTTGTCCTGGAAAATGGTGACGGCCGCCCGCCCCGTCGAAATCAGCGAGTCGCCGAGCACGTAAGCCCCGGACGAGGCCCGGAACTTGGGCTTGCCATCGATTTCCACGATGATGCGCGACAGGCTGCCGTCGAGCGAAGCGCTCAGTGTGCGGGCCCCGGCCAGGGAGAAGCCCCCATAGTAGCGGATGTTGTCGCCGATGTTCTTGACGCGGGCGTCGTTGGTGAGGGAGATAAAGCGGGGGTAGCCGGAGTCGGCGGCGCCGGGCTTCTTCTTCAGGCTTTTGTAGGCAAACGCGCCCTGGATTGGTATTTCCAGTACTGCCGGGTAGGTCAGCGTCACGGGCTGAGCCGTGATTTCGGCTTTGGTGAAGTCGAAGTCGAAGTTGGCGAAGTCCGCCGTTACCAGATTCTGCTTCACTGCCCACACGTATTGCCCGCCCTGCCCCACGAAGCGGCTGGTACCGGGTACCACGGCCCCGTTCACCTTGCGCACAAAGATGGAGTCGCCGGCCGTGGCCATAAACAGATCAGCATCCCGGAGCAGCAGCACGGGGCCCCGGGTCGGCGGGGCCAGGTAGGTATCGTAGGCCGAATAGGAAGGCTCGGGTTCCGGCTCGGGTTCTGCTACCGGGGCCGCCGCCTTGGTGCCGGGGGTTGTTTTGGCCGGGGCTTTCGCGGCGGGTTTTTTCCTGGGCGTACCCCAGCCATCATCGCTGCTGCCCCAGCCGCTGCTGCCACTGTCGCCCCACAAGTCGGCAGTATCCCAGCCGCTGCTCTTCTTCTTGGGGGCGGGCTTGGCTTTGGCCGGGGTAGCCGGGGTTTTGATGGCCGCCCCGGTATACACCGGCGCCGGGGCCGGCGCCGGCTTGGGCGGGGCGGGTGCCACCGGCTGCGGCAGATCCGTTTCGTTGTAGGCGAAGCTGAAGGTGCCGCCAATCACGCGCAGCCGGTTGTAGCGCGAGCTGTACAGGTATTTCGTTTCGAGAAACTGGGCCGAGGTCAGCAGGAACTTCTCGGTGTCGCGCACCGGCTCCCGCTCCAGCGTTTTGGTCACCACGGTCAGAAACTCATCCATCTGCGCATCGGTGAAGTGCTGCACCCCGGCCCCCGCCGTCACGGCGTTGAACAGCGCCTCAAAATGGGGCCGGGGCTTGAACTTGCGCAGCAGCATCTGCTGCGCCAGCAGCACCACGCGGCCCTGCTGGGTGGCGGTGAGCTTGTTGCTGGCCCAGAGCTGCTGCAGCCTGGTGCCGCTGGCCCGGGCCACGGCGTTGTTGGTGGTCGCCATCATCGACTGCACGTCGAGGATGAATTGCCCGGGCTCAGTGGCCAGCTTACCCGTGAATTTGGGCAGCGCGGGCGCGGCCGGAGCCGTAACGGGCGGCTTGGCGGGAGTTTTCTGCGCCCACGCGGAAGTACTCAGTCCTAATGCCAGCGCGCAGAGCCATCCAAAAACGATTTGCTTCATATTTTTTCCGTCGGCGCCTGATGGGCCGGCTACAATTTCGTGAAAATCGCCGACACCCAGTTATTCTTGGTTCGGTGTGACTGATAAGCTAATGCGTGTTTGCTGGCTTCGGCTTCGATCTTGGATAAGTCCTCTTGGTAGAAGCCGCTGAACAGAATAGGACGGCCCACCGGCAGCAAAGCGGCGTAGGCGTGCATATCTTCCAGCAATACGTTGCGGTTGATGTTGGCCAGGATGATATCGAAGGGCGCTTCGCCTTCCAGTACTTCCACGCCGCCCAGGCGGCACTCAATATTCGTGCAGTTATTCTCGGCCGCGTTGTCGGCCGCGTTTTCTACCGTCCAGGGCTCCACGTCCACGGCCAGCACTTCGCGGGCCCCGAGGTACACGGCCATGATGGCCAGAATGCCCGTGCCGCACCCCATATCCAGCACCCGCTGCCCCTGGTGGTCGATATCGAGCTGATTCTCGATCATCAGGGCCGTGGTTTCGTGGTGGCCGGTGCCGAATGACATGCGCGGCATAATCACGATTTCATGGTCTACGCCGGCCGGCTGGGGGTGGAACGGGGCCCGCACCGACACCCGCCCGGCAATGATCAGGGGCTGAAAATTCTTTTCCCACTCGGCATTCCAGTTCTGGCGCGTAATCACGCGGTGGTCGTAGCCCAGCTCGCCCTGCCCTTCGTAGCGGCTCATGATTTCGGCCACGGCGTCGTTGCTGAAATCACCCTCGCCGATGTAGGCGCAGAAGCCCTCGTCGTTGTCTTCGAAGGTATCGTAGCCGACCTGGCTCAGCTCGGCTACCAGGATATCGGCCAATTCGCGGGGGGCCTGCACGCGTACTTCTACAAAATCCATGCTTTCAGTTTTGGGGTAGGAGGCCCTAAAAGCCGCCGCCAGTAAGCCTGCAAGTTCGCACGAAAATCCTGGCGAACAGCAATGACCTGGGGTATCGTCGGCTCCCGGCAACAGCCGGCAGGGCGGTGCCGGTTCCCGCCGCCGCTGGTAACGGAAGCCGGCACCTTTATCCCCGAACCTGGAATCCGGTTTGCTCCGCCGGCGCTTTCTCAGGCCAGGGAAGAACGTCGGAACGAAGCAGCGGCAAGCTCGACCACCCCGGGTTCCGCCGCCGCCGCCGGCGCAACCGCCAGAAAATTCCGGGTAGCGGCCCCGGCGCGCCAGGCATTCCCCCATCCCGCCGCAACCAGTTTTCCCTGCGCACTACCGATGCGCGGCGGCTGCACCACGACGGCCAGATCTTCAACCGCCCGGGGCCGCTGGGACACCGCCAGCGGCTAACGAGCCCCACGCTGCCGGTCCCGCTGACCCGGGCTCCCGGCACCTACCGGTTACCGTGGCCGGCACCGGCGTGGGCCATCGGCTGATCGTTGTTCACTGGTGCGGGCCGCCCGCGGCTTCAAAAGCAAGCAAGGGTGCTCCGGCCGCGGCCGGAGCACCCTTGCTTGCTTTGATCCCTACCTGCTACTGCTTGCGGCAACCGGCAAACGAGCGGACCCCGGTATAGGTAATGCTGAAGTCGGCCAGGGCGCGGTTTTCGGTGACGAACAGCACGTAGTCGGCGAAGTTGGGCCCGGGGCTCAGGTACCAGAAGCCGGCCTTATCGGCAAAGAGCTTGTTGTCTTCGCGGTACACCAGCACGTCGGCAAAGGCTTCCTCGGGCTCCAGATACACCGTGGCGAAGCAGAAGCCGCGTCGGGCCGGGTTGGTTTCCAGAAATACTGACCCATAGATGCGGCACGGCTCCACGGACCCGGCCGGGGCTACCGTCACGAACGGGGCCCGGGGCGGCGGCGAAAACGGATTCAGCGCCAGCAGGCCGGCAAGAAGGAGATAGTGCATAGTGCTTACCCGCTGTTTAGGAATTTGCTTTTCGTGTCATGCTGAACAGAGTGTCATGCTGAGCGAAGTTGAAGCATCCCGCGTGCTGACTTCTGAATGGTAATCCCACGATACCCCGCGAGATGCTTCGACTTCGCTCAGCATGACACCCGGTTTAGATAAGCACCAACCCTTAAAACGACTTAATGATTTCCGTGAAGTCGCGCGACTTGAGGGCGGCGCCGCCGATGAGGCCGCCATCCACGTCGGGCTGGCTGAACAGCTCACGGGCATTCTGGGCATTGGCCGAGCCGCCGTACAGAATGGTGGTGTTCTGGGCCGCTTCCGCGTCGTAGGCGCGGGCAATCTGCTCCCGGATGAAGGCGTGGACTTCTTGGGCCTGGGCGCTGGTGGCCGTTTTGCCGGTGCCGATGGCCCAGATGGGCTCGTAAGCAATGGTTACCTGGTCAAACTCCTCGTTGGAGAGGTGAAACAGGCCGTCTTTAAGTTGCTTCCCGAGGTGGGAGAAAGTCTCACCGGCTTCGCGGGTTTCGAGGGTTTCACCCACGCAAAAAATGGGCTTCAGACCGGCGGCCAGCACAGCTTTCAGCTTCTGGCTCAGCAGCGCATCGTCCTCGTGGAAATACTGCCGCCGCTCGGAGTGGCCCAGAATCACGTACTCCACGCCCACCGATTGCAGCAGCCTGGCCGACACTTCGCCGGTGAAGGCTCCGCTGTCCTGCTGGTGGCAGTTCTGCGCGCCGAGGTGAATCCGGCCGCCTTCCGTCAGCAGCCTGCCCACGGAATGCAACAGCGGAAACGGCGGACAAATCACGACTTCCACGTTGGCGCCGCTCACTTCGTCGGCGACCATGTGGGTGATTTCGGATACCAGGGCGAGGCCGTCCTGGTAGGTCAGGTTCATTTTCCAGTTGCCGGCGACGAGGTTCTTGCGCATAAAGAAGGGTTGATGGGAGAATAGAGGAAGGGCCACAAAGAAACGACAATTACCCCAAGCGCCGTACCCGCGCGGGCCTCACTCCGCCACCACCGGCCGGGGCTTGCGCAACCCCAGGGCTACCCCGCCCAACACCGCAATAACCGCCCCGACCAGGGCCGCCCACGCCAGCTCCGGGTAAGCCCCGCCGCGCTGCGCCACCCAGATGGCCACCAGGGCCCAGGCCACCACCAGCGGGTACACCACGCTATGAAAAGCGCCGCTGATAATAAGGCCCAGCGCCACTACCACGGCCAGCAGCACCAGCGTCAGCAACACCGAAACGTTGGCGGCCGGCTGCCAGCCCAGCTCCCGCAGCCCAATGGTGAGGTTGATAACCGAGGCTACCGAAATCCAGCCCAGGTACAGCGCAAACGGCACGATGGTCCAGCGCGGCGTACGGCCCGCCCGCACGAAACGGCGCACCCGCCCAAACCCCACGATAAGCGAGGCCAGAATCAGGAGCATCACCAGCACGCTCACTTCAACCAGCTCGTAGGCAAACAGCAGCACCCAGGCCGCCGTGGCCACACTGGCCAGCGTAAGCGGCTGGGCCACGGCATCAGGCAGGGGGTTGTCGCGCTGGGCCGGCAGCAGCTGCCAGATCACGTAAGCCGTCAACGCCAGGAAGATCAGTCCCCAGATGCTGAAAGCATAGCCGGCCGGGGTCAGCAGGGTCGGATATTTGGCCGACACCGTGCCCATGGTCTGGCCATTGAAGGGGTGCGTGTTGGCCCAGTAGTTCAGGGCAATGTTGCCGATAACCGTGAGGGCGGCCAGCCAGCGCCAGAAGTAAGCCGATGGGGTAGCCGAGGATGCAGGAGCAGTAGTTTCCATACGGGCAAAACAAGCCTATTTTTGGTTGCGAAATTCCTAAGCAGCAAAGTATTTCTCCACCAGCTCATCCGTCAGCTCGCGTGAGCCCGGCTGACCGTTTTTCGCGGGCGGAAAAGCCGTGCGGCAAAACCCGACCTGCCGCTGAAAGTCATACAGGGCGTGGCAGTAGCCGCCAACAAGCAGCACGGCCGTGGTTTGCGCTTCGTCCCAGAAAATCTGCGCTGTTACCGGTGTTTCCCGGTCCGTCACGTCCGCCACGTTGTAGATGTGCAGGGCGTCGAGCAGCACAAGTTCCGCCGCTTCGCGCAGGGCGTAGAGGTAGCCCGTGGTGCCATCGTCCTCAAACATCACCTGAAACTCGTTGGTGGCGGCTACGCTGCTTAGCAGGAAGTTTTCCGCACCCGGCTCGGGCACGCCCACCCGGAATTGTTCTTCGGCACCCAAAATCATGGCAGGGATAAAAAAGGAGCCGCCTGGTAGTGGCGGCTCCCGGGCTTTACGGTCAATACGCTTGAGTGGTCCTATAGCTTCTCGGCCAGGAACCGGGCCGTGTGGTTGGTCTTTTTCAGCTTCATCATTTCCTCCGGCGTACCCTCGAACAGCAGGTGGCCGCCGTTGATGCCGCCTTCGGGGCCGAGGTCAATCAGCCAGTCGGCACACTTGATGATGTCCATGTTGTGCTCGATGATGAGCACCGAGTTGCCCTGCTCAATCAGCGCGTTCAGGGCCGTGAGCAGCTTGTTGATGTCGTGGAAGTGCAAGCCGGTGCTGGGCTCGTCGAAGATGAACAGGATCTTGTCCTGCTGGAGCGTGGCCCCTTTGGTCAGGAACGAGGCCAGCTTCACCCGTTGGGCCTCGCCGCCGGAAAGCGTGTTGGCCGACTGCCCCAGCCGGATGTAGCCCAGCCCCACGTCGTCGAGCGGCCGGAGGCGCTCGGCTACTTTGGGCTGGGCCTTGAAAAAGTCTACCGCGTCGGCCACGGTCATGTTCAGCACGTCGTCGATGCCCATGTCCTGGAATTTGACGTCCAGAATATCCTGCTTGAACTTGCGGCCGCCGCAGCTTTCGCAGGTCAGGTAGATGTCGGCCATGAACTGCATCTCAATCTTCACCTGGCCTTCGCCCTGGCACACCTCGCAGCGTCCGCCCTCGATGTTGAAGGAGAAGTGCGACGGTTTCAGGCCCCGGGCTTTGGCCAAAGGCTGCTCCGAAAACAGCGTGCGAATAGCGTCGTAGGCCTTCACGTAAGTCACCGGGTTCGAGCGGCTGCTCTTGCCGATGGGGTTCTGGTCCACGAATTCAACGTGGCTCACCTGGCCCTGCACGCCCATCAGGCGGTCGAACTTGCCGGTGGCTTCGCCCGCGCCGCCGCCGAGCTGCTTGGCCACGGCCGGGGCCAGAATGCGCTTCACCAGCGTCGATTTGCCCGAGCCCGATACGCCCGTCACCACCGTCATCACGCCCAGGGGCACTTTCACGCTGACGTTTTTAAGGTTGTTTTCGCGGGCACCCAGCACTTCCAGCGCGTTGCGCCACGGACGCCGGCTGGTGGGTACTTTCACCTGCATTTTGCCGCTCAGGTACTGGCCGGTATAGGTAGTGGTGTCCTTCAGCAGCTCATCGTAGGTGCCCTGGAACATGAGGTGGCCGCCGCCCGAGCCGGCTTCGGGCCCGATGTCGATAATCTGGTCGGCCTGCTCCATCATCTTTTCCTCGTGCTCCACCACAATCACGGTATTGCCCAGCTTCTGCAACGAGCGCAGCACGCCAATGAGCTGCTCGGCATCTTTGGGGTGCAGGCCAATGCTGGGCTCATCGAGAATGTACATCGAGCCCACCAGCGCCGAGCCCAGGGACGTAGCCAGCGAAATGCGCTGGCTTTCGCCGCCCGAGAGCGTGCTGCTCAGCCGGTTCAGGGTCAGGTAGCCCAGGCCCACCCGATCCAGGTAGCCCAGGCGGTTGGTAATTTCGGTGCTCAGGCGCTCGGCAATCTTGGCGTCGTGCTCATTCAGGTTCAGGGCCGCAAAGTATTCCAACGCCTTGCTCACCGGCAGCAGCACGATGTCGGTGATGCTCTGCCCGTCGATTTTGACGTACTGGGCATCTTTGCGCAGGCGGGTGCCGCGGCAGTCGGGGCAGGTGGTGCGGCCCCGGTAGCGGCTTTGCAGCACCCGGTACTGAATTTTGTGGCTCTGGGTGGCCACCCACTTAAAGTACTCGTCGAGGCCCTCGAAAAACTTGTTGCCCTTCCAGAGCAGATTCCGCTCGGCTTCGGTCAGCTCGCTGTAAGGACGGTGAATGGGGAAGTCGAAGCGGATGCCGTTTTTGAGCAGGGGCTTGAGCCACTCACTCTGCTTGTCGGTGCGCCAGGGCGCAATGGCCCCTTCATACACCGTCAGGCTTTTGTCGGGAATCACGAGGTCCTCATCAATGCCCAGCACCGAGCCGAACCCTTCGCAGGTCTGGCAGGCCCCGTAGGGGTTGTTGAAGCTGAAGAAGTTCACGTTGGGCTCCTCGAACACCACCCCGTCCAGCTCGAATTTGTCGGAGAACATTTTTTCAGTTGCCGGTTGCCGGTTGCCGGTTGCCAGGTCGTCCGACTGGCTGTTTTCACTGGCAACGGGTAACTGATAACTGGCAACTAACGCCCCGTGGCCCTCGAAAAACGCGGTTTGCACCGAGTCGGCCAGGCGGAACATCAGGTCCTCGTCGCCGGTACGGATGACGGTGCGGTCAATCATGATGTACACGTCGCCTTTCACCTCGGGCTGGCCTTCGCCAATCAGGTCCTCAATGAAGGCGGTTTCATCGCCGTTGACCACTACTCGGCTGTAGCCTTTCTGCAGCAGCAGATCCAGCTCCTTGCTCATCGGGCGGCCATCTTCCGACGGCAGCAGGGGAGCCAGAATCGTGACCTTGGAGCCATCGGGCAGCGCAAACAGGAAGTCCACCACGTCGGCCACGGTATCCTTGCGCACCGGCACGCCGCTGACGGGCGAAAACGTGCGGCCCACCCGCGCAAACAGCAGCTTGAGGTAGTCGTAAATCTCGGTGCTGGTGCCCACCGTGGAGCGGTTGTTCTTGATGCTGACCTTCTGCTCGATGGCAATAGCCGGCGAAATACCGCGGATGTAGTCCACGTCAGGCTTGTCCATCCGACCCAGAAACTGGCGGGCGTAGGAGCTCAGGCTTTCCACGTACATGCGCTGCCCCTCGGCGTAGAGCGTATCGAAGGCCAGACTGGACTTGCCCGACCCCGACAAGCCGGTGACGACGATAAACTTGTTGCGCGGCAGGGCCACGCTGAGGTTTTTGAGGTTGTGCACCCGCGCATTCTTGATGAGAATGAAGTGCCGCGGGTCGAGCTGATCAATCGGGTCGGCCGCGGGGGCGGCTACTTGCAAAGATTCTGAGGCCATAGGGGTAGTAAACACTGCTTACGGCCGGGAAGGTTTCAGCAGTGGCTTTTGGACCCGCGAAGGTAGGACTTTGGCATCCGGCGCGGAAGCCGGGCGCGGGGAATTCCTCCCCGAAGGCCCCCGCTGATTGCGCGGAAACGAGACTGTCCGATTTGACCCGGCCAAAGCTGACCCTGGTCCCCTGAAAACAGCTTGCTGCCACTTGGCTTCTTCGTAAACAGAGATGGTCAAAGCTGACCCTAGTCCCCTGAAACCCCGGACCGAAATTATACCGCCGACGTTAATCTGCAATGCTCCGGCATTTTTGGTACTTTTAGATTCATTCCGTTTACCACGCTGCACTAAAGCAGAATCTACTGTTGTTTTATGAAGAAACATGTATCCGCTGCTCTTCTGTCGATCTTGGTTCTGTGCTTTTCACTCCTAAGCTCAGCCAGTCGGGCCGGCGGGGGGAGCTCGGTGCTGGGCGGGCAATGGAAAGGGCAGCTGCAGGTTCCCGGTGGCAGCCTGGGGTTGGTTATCACCATCGTCCCGCTCACCAACGGCTCCTTCTACGCGGCGCTGGATGTGCCCCAGCAGAAAATCAGCCGGATGCCGGTGGAAGTGGAAATGAAGGGCAACGAGGTAGCCCTGCGCATTGAGCAGGCCGGCAGCCGCTTCACCGGTAAGCTCACCCCCGACACCGGTACGCTGAACGGCACCTGGCAGCAGCCCGGCCTCACCGGCCCCCTGGTGCTCACCCGCACCAACACGGCCGTAACCACCGCCCCCAGGTTTAAAGTAGCCCCTCCCTACCGCCAGGACGACGTGATTGTGCCCAATAAAGTGGCCAAGCTGCGCCTCGGAGCCACCCTGACCATGCCCCAGGGCAATGGCCCGTTTCCGGCGGTAGTGCTGGTCTCCGACTCCGGCCCCCAGGACCGCGACGCTGAACAGGAGGAATATCGTCTGTTCGGACAGTTGGCCGACTACCTCACCCGCCACGGCCTTGCCGTACTGCGCTACGACGACCGGGGCCTGGGCAAATCAACCGGCACGTATTCCTCAGCTACCACCGCCGACCTCGTGACCGACGCCCAGGCGGCAATGGGCTATCTGCGGGCCCATTATCGGGTTGATAAAAAACAGGTCGGCATCGTCGGGCACGGCGAAGGCGCCAATATTGCCCTGCTGGCCGCCCGCCTGCCCAAAGGGCCCGACTACGTGGTTTCCCTGGCCGGCTACGGCCTGTCGGGCCAGGAGGTACTGCGGCGGCAGCAGGTAGAAATTATGCGTTTGATCGGCGCCAACCCGGCGCAGGTAGACGCCGCGCTGAAGATGGAGGACCGCCTGGTAGAGGTGGTGCGCCAGACCCCGGACAACGCCCTGGCCCGCGCCAAGGTGGGTGTGCTGCTGCGCCAGAGCAATGCCAACATCGACCCCGATATGGCCCGGGCCCGCGCCATGCAGCTTACTACTCCCTGGTACCGCTACTTTGTTGACTTCAATCCGCAGAGCAGTATGACGGGCGTGAAGTGCCCCGTGCTGGCCCTGAACGGGGCGGCTGATTTGCAGGTGACGGCCGGCAAAAATCTTTCGGCCCTGAACCGGGCCCTCAAAGCCAGCGGCAACCGCAAAGTAACCGTGCAGAAGCTGCCGGGCGTCAACCACCTCTTCCAGTCCGATCCTGCTAAGTGGCCGGTATTCGAGGGCCAGCCGAAGCCGGTATTCTCGCCCGAAGCCCTGAAAATCATGCACGGCTGGATTGCCCAGCAGGTGGTTATCATCAAGCCCCAGGTCGTCCCGATTACGGTGAAGCGCGTAGCACCCACCCCGGTGAAATCGGTGGTTCCGAAGCGGGGACGCAGTTAAACAGGTTCAATTAACTCCTGCTGTTACGCGGGGCATTACGGAAACCCGGTTTGAGGAGCTGGAAGCTGGAAGGCAGCATACGAGCAGGTTGCCGATGTAGGGCGCGTCTGCCTGGTCACCCGTTTCGTTCCTTCCTCTTTTAACGCCGAAGCTGTTCAGTAATTCAACAAGTCTGTCATCCTTCATCTGGCGTCCGCTTGCGAAGGATGACAATCGACAAAAAATCGAATTACTAAACAGCTTCGTTGCCTGCCACCTACCCCCTACGCTGCCGCAACATTTATTTCATGGGGCTGCCGCAACGCGTGGTGCCACGACTTTTTCCGTCGTGGTACCACTATCGTTGAACAATGATTTTCCCGCCAGCGGGAAGGCAAGACACCGGCGACACTACTCTCGTTTCGGGCCGATTGGCGTTCAACGATAGTGGTGCCACGACAAAAAAGTCGTGGCACCACGCCCGACCTGCCAGCCGCTTAAAACAGCAGCAGATACCTATTCCGCACGGGGCCCGCTGAGCTGTTTGCGCATGATGCGCAGGGCCTTCCCCATCTGGTTTTCCACGGTCTTCGGCGAAATCTCCGGCGGGTCGGCAATCTGCTGGTAACTCAGCTCCTCGTAGCGGCTCATGGTAAACACCACCGGGCACTGGGGCAGCAGCGCCAGCGCCGCTTCGAGGGGGGGCCTGGGCTTCCTGCTCATACAACGCGTTCAGGGCGGCCCGGTACAGGTAGGCGCCGTAGGTGGTGCTGCTGGTCAGCGTCTCGCGGGTGTTCCAGACCCGCAGGAACACATCCTGGAGCAAGTCCCCGGTAGCTTCCCGGTCCTCTACTACGCGCTGAATCACGTTGCCCAGCGGGCGGTAGAATTCCCGGAACAGCCCTTCCAGGAAGGCCCCGGCATCCGTGGCCCGCAGGTGGGCGAGCCGGGCTTCGGGGGCAGCTTCGAAAGAGGAAACAGCCATAGCGCGGGGTGGCAGCGGGGCCTTAGCTACCTTATTTTGGCATAATTCCGGGCCAAATCTACACTATTAGAACTTACGCAAAATGCTTTCTCGCAGTGTTTCGCAGTGTTAAACCGCAGTGTTTCGCAGTGCGAGGACGTTAAACCCTGCGAAACACTGCGGTTCAACACTGCGAAACACTGCGTGAAATGGCACCAGGAGGGGTTTCGCGTAAGTCCTAACTATATAGCGTTGCAGCTCCTGCCTTACGCCTATTTATGTGGCCGGCTCAGCTTGCTTCGGGGTCAGATCCAGGGTCCGCAGCTTATCGGCTTTCCAGGCCGTGATGCCTACCACGCCCAGCGTCATCAGGCCGCCAAACACCACCGACGGCACCACCCCCAGCCACCGCGCCACCACCCCCGACTCGAAGGCGCCGATTTCGTTGCTGGAGCCGATGAAGATATTGTTGACGGCTGACACGCGCCCCTTCATGTATTCCGGGGTGAAGGTGTGGATGAGCGTGGAGCGCACAATCACGGATACGGAGTCGAACACGCCCGTCAGAAACAACAGAAACAACGACAGCCAGAAGTTGCTGGACAGGGCAAAGGCAATGGTAGCGGCGCCAAAGCCGGCCACGGCCCATAGCAGCTTGCGGCCCGCGTGGTGCCAGAGCGGGAAGTAAGTCAGCGCCACGGCCATCAGCACCGAGCCCACGGCCGGCGCGGCGCGCAGGTAGCCGTAGCCCTGGGCCCCTACTTTCAGAATGGTATCGGCGAAGATGGGCAGCAGCGCCACCGCGCCGCCAAACAGCACCGCGAACAAGTCGAGCGACAGCGCCGCCAGCACCAGCTGGTTGCTGAAGATGAACTGCACGCCCGTAAGCAGGCTTTCCTTCAGGCCCGGTTTCTCGCCTTCCCGCTCGGGCAGGGGCCGGCCGGCAATGGAGATGAACATGCCCAGGGCCACGCACATCAGCACTGCATCCACGGCATAGGCGGTAGAAATACCAGTTTCCGGGTGTTCCCGCCCCGCAAAGCCGATGATCAGGCCCCCGATAGCGGGCCCGATAACGGAGGAGGCCTGCCAGGTGGTGCTGTTCCAGGTAATGGCGTTGGAAAGCCGCTGCCGGTCGGGCAGCAGCTGGGGCATAAACGAAAACAGCGCGGGCCCCAGGAAGCCCCGGGCAATGCCGCTCACAAAGATGACGGCGTACAGCGGCAGCGTGTAGAGTGCCGACTTCTCCAGCAAGGGCCGCCCCCACGGCCCCGACAGCCACCACAGCGCTGCGGAACACCCCAGCAGCACGGCCACGGCGGCCACGATGATGTTCTTGCGCCGCACCGAATCGGCTACGTGGCCGGCGTACAACGACACGGCGATGCTGGGAATGGCCTCGGCCAGCCCGATCAATCCCAGCGCCAGTGGGTCGCCGGTGAGCTTCAGAATCTGCCAGCTTACCACGGCGCCCTGAATCTGGGTGGCGACTACCATGCTAACCCGGGCCGAAATCAGCCTGCGGAAATCGGGTACCCGCAGCGCGGCGTAGGGGTCGTGACGGACGGAAGCGGAATCAGCTGCAGACATAGAAACACAAGCCGGGGGTAAGGGGGCCAAAGGTAGGGCAAACCCCGCGCCGGACCGCATAATCAGGCTTGCCGCGCCGGGCCATTTTTACTAGCTTTACTGACTCCGCTATTCCCCCGTAGCATTCATCCACGCTGCTTTCCACTTCCCGAATGGCTGCACTATCCGAGCCGGCAACCCTGCTCTTCCACCCCGAAAAGCAGCTTTTGGAAGTCATCTGGCTGGGCCCCGTTTCCTCGGCGGCGCTGCGGGCCACTTACCGCCGGGTTCTGACCTACGTAGCCCGGCATCCGATCCGTCGCCTGCTGTTCGACGTGCGCCAACGCAACCGGGCTGATTGGGAAGATGAAAAATGGGTATCCCGGGAGTTCATTCCCCGATTGCCGAAGCTTCTTGCCGGTTCCGGCCCGCGGCTGGCCTGCCTGCTGCTCCCGGCCCTCTACGATGCCTTGCTGCCCGAGTCGCCGGACGGCACCATGACGACGGAAAGTGAGCTGCTGTCCCTGGCCTATTTCACGGACCGCCACCAGGCGCTGGCGTGGCTGGAACAGCCCGAGTAGCGGAGCGGACGAGACCTGTTTTTTAGTACTTTCCGCTCGTAGCTCATCCCGATGCCCACGTCCCCGACCTCCGCTACTGATTTCATGGAGCTGACTTTCCGGCCCGATGTCGGCACGTTGCTGGGGCGCTGGCTCCGGCCGGCGAGTGAGCCCGAAATCCGGCAGGGCTACGAAGCCACGCTGAGTGCTGCCACCACCCACCGGTCCCGCTACTGGCTGCTCGACCTGCGCCGCCGCGGCCCAATCAGCGAGGACTGCACTCATTGGGTGCTCGAAGCGTTTCTGCCGCGGCTGGGCCCGTTGCTGGGTGGCCGGACCTATATAGCCTTTCTGATGTCGCCGGGCCATTTGAGCGCAGTCGATCAGGAAAACGGGGCTCCGCTGGTATCCAGTGCCGCCTGCCACGTCCGGCTGTTCAGCGACGAAGGCAATGCCGCCGAATGGCTCCTGCGCCGCCAGCGTCACGACGGGGCGGCGTAACCCTGCGAAGCTTAACCGCGTCAGTACGTACAGCGGATAGCCCGGTACGGCTACCGCATATGTCCCCTAACTCTGCTGCTGATGCGTTCCTTCCTCTTTGCCTGCGGTGTAGCAGGCGTCTGCCTGCTCCCCGCCGTCGTCACGTTCGCTCAGACTACGCCCCCGGCTCCGGCCCGCCCCGCGGCCCTGAAAGATGGCGTTTACCGCAAAGGCGGCGTTATCATGCGCCTGCAGGCTGGGCAGTCCAGCCGGCTCTCCGCCCCCTTTAAACTGGATAATGGCCTCGTCGTGCGGCCCGATGGCATCATGGTGGAGCGCGACGGCACCCGCCGCATTCTGGAAGAGGGGAAAGCCGTTAACCTGCAGGGCCAGATCGTCGGCTTCACGGACGATATGATGTCGGCTCCCGCAATTGAGCAGCGGTCCCGGCAGGTGACGGGCTACACCGAAACGCGCGTGGCGATGCCCGACGCCGGCCCCGTACCGGCCCGGCTCACGCTGGAGCTGCTGCGGACCGAGCGTCGGCTGGCTTTGCTGCAGCAATTAGCCGACAAGCTGGCCCAACGAGCGAGCACAGCGGCCGGGGACAATACCAATATGACCGTCATTGATGCGCAGCTGCAGGAAATCGACTCCCAGCTGAAGCGCTGAGGCCCGCTTATGTTGGAGGAGAAGCCCGCCCCGGCGGGCTTTTTTTATGCCCCGCCAACTTGGGTGGTAAAGTCAACGACAAGCGTATTTAAGCGAATGGCAACACCATAGAAAAAGCAGTATTCACCTTATTCGATACTAGGTTTCAAAAAAGCAGAAGTTTTTTTCCTTTTTGGTATCGGGCCCGTTGTGTTTGGTAATCCAGTTCTCTACATTTGATTATTCCAATCGACCTCCTTCCTTCGCGGATTCTTAACATTCATCGGCAACTGCACTCTATGGCCTAAAGCTCTACTTCCCTTCAATTAAGTAGTCTTTATGGAAACCCTGCAGCCGAGCGACTCCGCTCTGATTTCGCTTTATATTGCCGGCAAGGAAGATGCCTTTGCCTCGTTGCTCGACCGGCATAAAAGCCGTGTTTTCACCACGATCATGCTGATTGTGCGCGATGAAGACGTCGCCGACGACTTGCTGCAGGATACCTTTATCAAGGCTATTCATACCATGAAGAGCGGGCGCTACAACGAGGAAGGGAAATTTTCGTCCTGGATCTGCCGCATCGCCCACAATCTGGCCATCGATTTTTTCCGCCGCGAAAAACGCAGCCCTCTTTTAGCCCTGGATACAACAAGTCACGCTTTTAACTCGTTGTCACTGGCAGAAGAGGGGGCGGATGTATCTATCACCCGGGAAGAAACCTACGCCCGTCTTCGCGAACTGATTCAGGACCTGCCGGCGGCGCAAAAAGAGGTGCTTGTGATGCGACATTACGGCGACATGAGCTTCCAGGAAATTGCCGACGCAACGGGGGTCAGTATTAACACTGCCTTGGGACGTATGCGCTACGCCCTGATTAACCTGCGGAAGAAGATGGCCGCACAACCCGTTTTCTATGATCAAAACCTTTACCCACGAGAAGCTCCTGCGGTACGTGTACAACGAGTTGCCGGCTGAGGAGCACCACGAAGTAGAGCACGCCCTGCTTCACGATGCTGAGTTGGCCACCATCTGCGCCGACCTGCTGCTGGCCCAGCGCTGCCTCGACGGCCTGCAACGCCAGCCCCGGCAGAAAACGACCGATTCAATACTACAGTACTCCCGCACTTTCCTGCGTGCGGGCTAGCCGCGGAGGGAAAGAGTAAATGGGCCGATAGAGTGCGAAAGACCGGCCGAACCGGCATCTTTGCCTCCTCATCCGCTCCGTTACTCTTTCCCTCTTTTTTATGCGCAAGCCCGAGCGGTTCCGCTACTTCCTGGCCTATTTCACCACCCACTTTCCCGCGCCGGAAACGGAGCTGCACTACGGAAATCCGTACGAGCTGATCGTGGCCGTGGTGCTCAGCGCCCAGTGCACCGATAAGCGCGTCAACCAGACTATGCCGGCCTTGCTGGCCCGGTTCCCCACCCCCGAGCATCTGGCCGCCGCTACCGCCGACGATATTTTCCCGTTCATCCGCAGCATCTCCTACCCAAACAACAAGGCCAAACACCTGGCGGGCCTGGGCCGGATCCTGGTAGCCGAGTTCGGCTCCGAAGTACCCAGCACGCTGGACGAGCTCCAGCGTTTACCCGGCGTAGGCCGCAAAACGGCCAACGTCATCCTTTCCGTCATCTACAACCAGCCTACCATGGCCGTCGATACGCACGTTTTCCGCGTGTCGCACCGCATCGGTCTGGCCAGCTTAAAGGCGACTACGCCGCTGGCCGTAGAAAAGGAGCTGGTGCGCTACATACCCGAGGCCCTTATTCCCAAGGCTCACCACTGGCTTATTCTGCATGGCCGCTACGTTTGCGTAGCCCGGCAGCCCAGATGCGGCATCTGCCCGCTCAAAGACTGCTGTAAATACTACGCGCAGCATTTTGATCTACCCGCCCTGAAAGCCGGGAATACGCGTATTGCCGATAATCCGGGCGCAACTATTTTACCGGAAAGCACAACTTAGTACATAAGCAGTTATAGCCAGCACATAACACCCTTTCAGCTTACTGCGGCTTCCAACACCCGCTGCACCGTCGCGGCAATCTGCTGCCGGTCAAACTGTTCAGCAGCTACCCGCCGCCCATTTGCGCCCGCCGCCCGCAGCTTGTCCGGCTGGCTCAGCAGCACCTGTAGTTGGGTCCCAAGCGCGGCAGCATCCCCGGCCGGCGAATACCAGCCGCAGCCGTGCTGCTCCACCAGCTTTCTGGTCCAGCCCTGATTGGTGACGATAACGGGCGTCCCCACGGCCAGGCTATCGTAGAGCTTGGCGGGCGAGTTAGCATCCAGCACGGGCAGATTCAGGAAGGATACCACCGAGATATCCGCCAGCCGAAACCAGGCGAATACGGCGTGGCGCGGCTGCGGCGGCACCAGCCGGATGTTGGCGCAGCGCCCGGCGGCCGCTCGTACCAATGGCTCGTAGAACCCCAGGCCCATAAATAGCCAGACTACCTCCGGCCGCCGCCGGGCGAGCTGCTCGGCAGCGGCCACCAGCGTGGGAATATCATTGGCCCGGCCGAAAGTGCCGGCGTACAGCACAACTTGCCGACCTGCCAGGTTGTGTTGCCGCCGCAGGGCTTCTACGGCCTCGTCCGTTGCCAGCGCTGCCAGGTCGAGGTCGGTACCATTCAGCACCGTGGTGATCTTAGCTGATGCAATGCCCAACCCTTCGATGTAGCTGGTCATATCGGGCGAGAGGGGCAGAATGTGCCGGGCACTTTGGTACAGGCTTTTCTCCAGGGCGAACAGACGGTTCTGAGCAAAGCGCGTCGGCACGGCCCCCATGGCAATGGGGAATGAGGGCCACAGATCCTGCGCCTCAAACACCCAGGGCACCCGGCGCTGCCGCGCTACCTGCGCCGCGGCCCAGGCGGCCGTCAGGGGCGTGGAAATACCCCAGATAACATCGGGACGCTCCAGGCGCAGGCCTTCCCGGACGGCATAGGCAGCATATTGTCCGAAGGCCAGCACCCGCCGCGCCGTGCCCATCTTGTTATGGTAGGGCACCTCGGCGGCCCGCATTTCCACCCCGGCCGGCAGCCACGGATATTGGTGCGTCAGCCGCTGCGTTTCCCAGGTGCGGGTCGTAATCAGCGTAACCCGGTGCGTGCGGGCCAGGTGGGCCAGCAACGAATAATGCCGGCTGGTGGCCGGGCAGTCGGGGTTGGTATGGTACTGGCTGAAAACGGCAATGTGCACGGGGGATTAATTAAGAATTAGAAATTAAGAATTAAGAATTCTCCTTCGCTCAGACTGGCCAGGGCCAATGGTGTTGAGCAATTCTCAATTCTCAATTTTTAATTGAGCGCGTCAGCGCTTGGGACGGTAGTGCGACTCGTTCAGGATGCGCTGGGGATTTTTTTCGGCCATGAGCTGGGCCAGGGTCACGTTGGGATGCTGCGCCATGTACTTGCGCACGATTTGCCAGCCCACCCAGGCGCCTACCCGCCCGGGGCAGGTCTGGCCGATTTCCGGCACGTTGGGCCGCTCGCCCATATACTTCTGAATAGTGAAAGGAGTGGTCGTATAAATCAGGCTCTTCTCAATGAAGTGGCCCCAGATCTTACCCTCGTTGAACTGAACGCCCGCCAGCTCCGGCCCCGTAAAGCCGATGAGTAGCGTATCGGCGGTGCAGGGCAGAATCTTTTCGGCGAAGTAGAGCGACTTGCCAAACTGCACCATCTCGCTCAGCATAGTCTGGTTGGTGAGCTCCTGCTGGTTGTACTTGCTGCTGACGGTCAGGGCGGCCGTGGGCAGCAGATGCGCCGGCGTGTAGCGACGCAGGATGTAGTCGGGCACGTTGGGGCGGTAACTGGCTCGGGGACCCACGAAGAAATCGAGGCTCAGGACCATCAGGCTGTCGTTGACGAACAAATCCTGGCTCAGGCCGCTGACGAAGGTTTTCACCGGCGGCACCCGGAAGCCCGGGAAATAGTAGCGCACGTGCTGAAACATCTGGCGGAGCTGACTTTGCAGGGCATCCGTATCCTTGAACCCGGCTTCGGCTTCCCGGCTCAGCTTTTGCAACCCCGCGTTGGTAGCCAGCTTAAGCAGCGCCTGCGCCAGCACTTCATCGGACGGATATTGCCGGCGCTGCAAAAACTGATTGGCAAACAGCGGGTGCCGGCCGACAAACCGCTGCGCATCGCCCAGGCTTTTGATCTGAAAAAACGGCTGCTCCAGTCGCTCAATCTGCACGGCGGCTTCTACACGAGCTACCTCGGGGTTCAACTCGCACTTGGCATCCTTGGTGCAGCTGCTGCCCAGTAGAAAGGAGCCGAATACGACAGTCAGAAAAAGGCGCATGGGGACGGTGTTGTAAGTCACACTTCTATATTTGGGCGAAAATAGCCTAAATCGAAACGCCAAGTGGCGGGCTTTCGTCTAAAGCTCAACTTCCTCTTCCTGTTTTCTATGAAAAAATCGTTTCTCGCCCTGCTGCTGCTGGGCGCTTCCGCCGGGGCCGCCTCGGCCCAGGTTGAAATAGGGCTTAAGCTTTCGCCTTCGGTTACCTACCTGCGGGCGGACTCCCCATCGGGGTCCAGTTTCCAGAATGAGAAAAGTAAGCTCAGCCTCGGCGGGGGCCTGGTCGTCGATTACTTTTTCGGGCAGAACTACGCCTTCAGCACCGGCCTGTGGCTTACCGGCAAGGGCGGGTCTGTTTCTTACACCGATATCACCAGCCCGACCAACGCCACTCCGGTGACGCGCACCCAGAAAATCGGCCTGCAGTACCTGGAAGTACCCGTCAGCGTCAAGCTGTTCACCAACGATATTGCTACCGATACCAAGCTGTACTTCCAGATTGGTGGTTCCGCCGGGGCGCTTATCGGAGGCCGGCTCGATGGCGAAAAGCGTTCCACCGACCCCGCCAACAACCAGGAAACCGAAGCCGTTAAGCGTTTCATCCTCCCCGATGCCGCCGCTTTGGTAGGCGCCGGCGTGGAGTACCAGCTGGGGCAGAGCACGAAGGTATTCGGCGGCCTCTCCTACCACCGCGGCCTGGTCAACATCGATAAGTATTTCGACAAGACCCGTGGCATCAAGGACGTCAGCATCAAGAACAACGAAATTGCGCTCGACTTAGGCATCAAATTTTAATGTGCTAACGGGGGTAAGGTGATGAATGGGCTAAACGTAAAAGCGCCTACTTAGCCCATTCCTCACCTTACCCCCATTCGCACTTTAGAAAGAAAAAGCCCCCGCCGCTCATTCCGAGCGACGGGGGCTTTCTTCGTATCAGGAGGGCTTTTCGCAGAAAAAACCGTTGATCATTAATCCGTTAACTCTTCCACCTCCCGGTCCTGGAGGCGGCTCATGGCGGCGGCGGGGGAATGCAATTCGATTTCCTCGCCCCGCTCATCCTCGATGCGGTAGTCGGTGAGGCCCAAGGACGTATCCTTCATCACCTTCACCCACTTGTAATACTTGAGATACCACTTCATCTGCTTCGACACCAATCCCTTGGTGTAATAAGCGTGCAGGAAGGGGTGCACGTACAGCGAAATGCCCGACTGGTTCTGGGTCACCAGCAGGTCTTCAATGCTGTTGTCGATTTCGTCCGTTACGAGGATAGAGGCCGAAATCTTGCCCGTTCCACCGCAGGTGGGGCACACCTCGCCGGTGATGATGTTCTCGGCGGGACGTACGCGCTGCCGCGTAATCTGCAGCAGCCCAAATTTGGTGATGGGCAATATGGTGAAGCGCGCTTTGTCGTGCTTCATAATGTCGCGCACGGCATCTTCCACCTTCTTGCGACTCTCGGCACTTTTCATGTCGATAAAATCGACCACGATGATGCCGCCCATGTCGCGCAGACGGAGCTGCCGGGCTACCTCTTTGGCCGCCAGCATGTTGATCATGAGCGCCGTAGCCTCCTGATCACTTTCCTGGTTGCTCTTGTTGCCCGAGTTCACATCGATGACGTGCAACGCCTCGGTGTGCTCAATGACAAGGTAGCCGCCGCCGGGCACGGTCACGGTTTTGCCAAACAGCGTTTTGAGCTGCTTTTCCAAACCGACGTGCTCAAACACCTTCACCTTGCCGGTGTGGAGCTTGAGCAGACCGAGCTTATCGGGCGCAATCTTCTGGAGGTAGCTGCGCATTTCCTCGTACATCGGCGCCGCATCCACCGTAATGGAGTCGAAGCTTTCGTTGAGTAAGTCGCGCAACATAGAGCTGGAGCGGCCCAGCTCGCCCAGTACCTTGTCGTTCGGCTTGGCCGTGCGCAGGGTTTTGAAGAGCGTGTCCCAGCTGGCCGTCATGCTTTGCATATCCTTGTCGAGGTCGGCCACCTCGCGGCCTTCGGCCACGGTGCGGATAATCACGCCGAAGTTGTCGGGCTTAATGGAGGCAATCAGGCGTTTCAGCCGCTCCCGCTCCGTCTTGCTGACAATCTTCTTGGATACGCTGATGGTGTTGGAAAACGGTACCAGCACCAGATACCGTCCAGCCATGGAAATATCCATGGACAGACGCGGCCCCTTGGTTGATATCGGCTCCTTCACAATCTGGACCAGCAGCTGCTGCCCCTTCTTAAATACGTCGGCGGCCTTGCCGACTTTGTCGAGTGGCCCTTCGAACTGAAAGCTCTTGAGCGCACCCACGGTGGTTTTCTGCGATTGTACGCCTTTCATCCACTTCACCAACGAGGGAAATTGCTCTCCCAGGTCGCCGTAGTGCAGAAACGCGTCCTTTTGATACCCGATGTCAATGAACGCGGCGTTCAGACCGGGCATAACTTTCTTGACCGTCCCCAGGAAAATGTCACCAACCGAATAGTTGGTGTCGTTGCGGTCGAAATGGTATTCGATGAGCCGCTTATCCTGAAGCAGGGCAATCCGTTCTCCGTCCTGAGTAGAATTAATGACTAATTCGTTACTCAAAGGGTCAGTTGGGTTAAATGAGTATGGCGCCAGCGGCAAGTTGCCGGCCCCGAAACCCGCAAAGGGAAGCCGATGCCTGAGCACCAGCTTCCCTTCTGAGCCACGGGGAAAGCGAACAACTAGCCACTCTCGAAATACTACGTGAGAGATAGACGGACGCAGCGGATGCTACGGCCGACAGCAAACCCCGGGAGGCTTACTTCTTCTTGTGACGGTTCTTGCGCAGACGCTTCTTCCGCTTGTGAGTGGCAATCTTATGACGCTTTCTCTTTTTACCGCAGGGCATGATGAGGTGGTTAGGGTTTGTAAAAAAGGTTACTTACTTCAACTGTGCTAGCTGCTCATCCACCGACGCGGATAGCGCCGGGTCTGGGCTTAAGCTTTTGGCTTTCAGGAAAGCCGCCTTGGCTTCTTCCTTCGCCCCGTTCTTGGCTAAGGAGACGCCGAGGTAAAACTGGCCGTTGATGTTGTCGGGGTTGACTTTCGTCAGCTCCCGGAAACGCTCCGCGGCCTTATCGTACTGGTTGCTTTGAATTGAAAGCAGGCCCAGGTTATACAGGGCGTTTTCGTTGCGCGGGTCAGCTACGAGAACTTCGCGTAGCAACGTAACGCCTTTCACGGGGTTGTCGCCGGCCATGTACGCCATGCCCAGATTCGTTTTGGCATCGAGGTTCTCAGGGTTGTTCTTCAACACCTTTTCGTACAGCTCGCGGGTTTTGGTGGCCAGCATTTTCTGCCGTTCCTCCGTAGCCGCGAAGCTGAACGCCTCAAAATACGAGTCTGCCGCCCGTTTCCAGGTTTGCTCACCCGGCCGGGCGAGGGCCAGCTGCTCGTAATAGTAGCCGGCGCTGTCGAATTTCTCCACCGCCTTGTACTGGTCGGCCAGATCGGACGCTACCCGCAGCCTGGCAATCGGGTCCCGCTCGGCCGAGTACTTGGCCAGCAGGGCGTCGATTTCCTTGCGTTGGGCGGGTGCAATAGTCAAGTGCGGCTGTTCAGCAGTGGCCCCGGCTGGGGCAGTCCCATTCACGGAAGCCGTGGAAGGAGCCGCGGCACCATTGTCCCGGTTGGCCGTACGCGCGGCCTGCTCGCTCATCTCGGCTTTGCCTTCCTTGGGCTTCACAATCCCCTTGGGCAGAAAATACAGTCCGGCCACCACCGCGAGAGCGACGACCACAAGAATAAGCTGCTGGGAGGAGGTGCGAGTTGCCATAGGGAAAAAGCAGGCCGCCGGGTTCCGAAGACGGATACCCGGCGGCGCGCCGCAATGTTACGAAGAAAGGAGTTTAGGCCTGAGCCATCTCTTTAATCTTCTTGCTGTTCTTGATTTTACCGATGAACGTTTTCGACGGCTTAAAGCTCGGAATAAAGTGCTCGTCGATGATGATCGACGTATTTTTCGAGATGTTGCGGGCGACTTTTTTAGCTCGTTTCTTGTTGACGAAGCTCCCGAAGCCACGCACGTAGATATTGTTGCCGTCGGCCATCGAATCCTTCACCACTTTGAAAAAGGCTTCAACGGTAGCCGAGACGTCTGCTTTCTCAATGCCGGTCTTGTCGGCGATTTCGGCGATTACTTCTGCTTTAGTCACGCTGGTAAGTGTACTAGGTGTGAAAAATGGGTACTGGGCAAAAACGCCCCAACTCAAGACGTAAGCCCTTGCCCGGTAAGCTGTTGTTTGCGAATTGGGGCCACAAAGGTACCCGTACTTTTTGGTTTTGCAATACTTTTCCCACATTCCCTTTGGGTCGCCCTTACATTCCCAAAGCGCTATCTTTCAAGCCCTTGTCTTTGCCAACTCCGCTACCTGCCGCCGCTTACTTTACCCCGGCCCTCTTGGAATGGTACCCGCGCCACCGCCGCGACCTGCCCTGGCGCCATACCCGCGACCCGTACGCCATCTGGCTATCGGAAGTCATTCTGCAGCAGACCCGCGTCAAGCAGGGAATGCCCTACTACCTGGATTTCGTCACTACCTATCCCACGGTGCACGACCTGGCCGCCGCCCCGGAAGATGAAGTCCTGCGCCACTGGCAGGGCCTGGGCTACTATTCCCGGGCCCGCAACATGCACCACACGGCCCAGCAGGTGGTGCGCGAATACGGTGGGGTATTTCCTGGCGCTTATGCCGAGCTGCTCAAGCTTCGGGGCGTAGGCCAGTACACGGCGGCGGCCATTGCCTCCTTTGCTTTCGGCGAGAAAGTCGCGGTGCTCGATGGCAACGTGTACCGGGTGCTGGCCCGGGTGTTCGGCATCGCCTCCGATATTGCTGCGCCCGCCACCCGCAAGGAATTTCAGGCCTTAGCCGACACCCTGATTCCGGCCACGGCTCCGGCCGAGTTTAATCAGGCGATTATGGAGTTTGGGGCCATTCAGTGCCCGCCCAGGAAGCCGGACTGCCTGTTCTGTCCCATGCAGCACCAATGCTTTGCCTTTCAGCACGGGATGGTGCAGGAATTGCCCGTGAAAAGCAAGGCCAAGGCCAGCCGTACCCGCTACTTTCATTACCTCGTGCTACGCTACGGCGACACGGTATACATGAAGAAGCGGGGTCCCAAAGACATCTGGCAGGGCCTTTACGACTTTGCCCTCACCGAAACGGATGCGGCTGAACTGCCCGCCGTAGCTTTGGTGGACGCAGTAGAAGCATTGGGCGGCCAGTTAGCTACCAACCGGGCCGAAGAACCAGTGCAGGCGTTGCGCCATGTCCTGAGTCATCAGAAGGTAGAGGCGCGCTTCCATTCCTTATGGCTACAGCAGCCCCTGCCAGTTTCTTTGGCCCAAGCTGCTGATCTGGCGGCGTTTACCCCGTCAGAAACCAACAACTTACCTAAGCCCGTGCTGATTGCTAATTTTCTTGACAAACCGTGGAAATAAAAACTAAATAATTTGGATAACCCGGAAGCATTGGCTATTTTTAATAGAAGAAAAACTTCCTTATCTATTTCCCCTAACCCCTTACCAATCAGACCATGGCAGGCATCAACAAAGTTATCCTGGTAGGCCACTTAGGCAAGGACCCCGAAGTTCGTCATCTGGAGAGTGGTTCGAGTGTGGCCAACTTCACCCTGGCTACCAACGACTACTACAAGGATAAAAGTGGCACCCGCGTGGAGCGCACCGAGTGGCACAATATCACGGCCTGGCGCGGGCTGGCTGAAGTCGCGGAGAAATACCTCAAAAAAGGCCACCAGATTTACGTGGAAGGCAAAATCCGGACCCGTCAATACCAGGATAAGGATAATCAGACGCGTTACATTACCGAAATCGTCGCCGACGAAATCACCATGCTGGGTAGCCGGCCGCACGGCGAAGGGGCCCAAACGCAGAATCACCAGCCAGCCGAAGCCCAAACCTTCCGCCAGGAGCCGGAAATTGACCAGCTCCCGTTTTAAAGCCCTTCCCCGTTTTTGCTTTCCGAAAGGCCCCGACACCAAGCCCTTGTCCTTACCCAAACTTCAAAAGCCCTCCTGACCATGTGGCCAGGAGGGCTTTTTTCGGGGTTTATCCTGCTGTTTTACCGTGGGCAAAGCGGTGCTAGCCGGCAAAAAGGGCCTTTGTGCTACCGTTGCGAAGATGGGTAAAGAGGTGGGTAAGGACAAGGCACCAAGCCGGGGCCTTTTTCGTTGTGACGCGTAGCGCGGAAATCCGCTCCGCGACGAGCAGGGCAAGTTCCTGTCAGACGCAGGCAAAACGGCGCGATGCCGGATTCAAGCCTGGCTTAACGCGAAACGGGTCCGCACTACCGCTGCCCAATTCCGGCTACCTTTGACCTCTCAACCCGCATTGCTCACTAATGCCTGCTCTTCAACTTTTACGCGGCCTGGGAGTGATCCTGGGGTCCTGGCTCCTGTCGACCAGCTGCTCGTCGCCGACCGACTTCACGCCCAAGCCCAAGGGCTATAACCGCATCGATCTGCCGCCCCACGCCTATCAGCAGCTGGCGTCAGGTCATCCCTACACCTTCCAGTATTCCCGCTACGCCAAAATCCGGCGCGACTCGTCGTATCTGGCGCAACCGCACTGGATCAACGTAATTTATCCCCAGCTCCATGCCAACGTGCAGATAACGTACCTGGAGGTGAAGCAGGACCCGAAGCGGTTCGGCAAGCTAATGGAAGACGCCCGTAAACTCACCAGCAAGCACCAGATCAAGGCCACGGCTATTGATGAAAGCATCATTAAGACGCCAAACGGGATGCAGGTGGCGGTGTTTGAGCTGTCGGGAGAAGTACCAAGTCAGTTTCAGTTTTACACCACCGATAGCACCCGGCACTTCTTCCGCGGGGCGCTGTACTTTCCTACGGCCACGGCCAACGACTCGCTCGCTCCGGTTATCGACTATGTAAAGAAGGATATTGTGCAGCTCTTGAATACGCTGAAGTATCAGTAGCGGCCGTATTCTCAACCGCCTGTTTCTACCCAAAGGCTAAAAGCCAACCGACGCCTGCCAGCTGCTTTTGAATGAGCTTTTTCCACACTAAAATCGAGAACCTGCGCGGGGTAGGGTCGCAGCGGGCGACGCTGCTGCAAAAGGAGTTGAATATCTTCACCTACGGCGACCTCATCCAGCGCTACCCCTTCCGCTACCTCGACCGTACGCAGTTCTACAGTATCGTTGATTTGCACGAAGAGCTGCCGTACGTGCAGGTAAAAGGCATTCTGCGCAACCGGGAAGTAGTGGGTGAGGGCCCCAAGCAGCGCATGGTAGCCAAGGTATCCGATGGCAGCGCGGAGCTGGAACTGGTGTGGTTTAAGGGGGTGAAGTGGTTGCAAAGCATTATCAAAAACCACCAGGAGTACATCGTCTTTGGCAAGCCCACCATCTTCAACGGCAAGCCCCAGATGGCCCACCCGGAACTGGAAGAGGTGACGGAGGCCAAACCCGGTCAAAGCTTTTTGCAGCCGGTATATAACACTACCGAAAAGCTCAAGAACTACCACCGCATCGATAGCAAAGCTATTGCGCGCCTGGTTTTCGATTTACTCAAGACTGCCCTGCCCCACGTCCAGGAGTCGCTGTCACCAGCGTTGATTCAACATTACGGGCTAATGAGTAAGGCCGAAGCGTACCAGCAAATCCACTTCCCCCAGACGCCCGAGCTACTGCAGGCCGCGCGGTTTCGGCTGAAGTTCGAAGAGCTTTTTTACGTTCAGCTCAAGCTGCTGCGGCAGCGCGACCAACGCAAAATCACGTTGGCGGGCCAGTTTTTCCGGGAAGTACCCACCCTGATTCATTTCTACAAAAACGTCCTGCCCTTCGACCTTACCGGGGCCCAGAAGCGGGTCATTCACGACATCTACAAGGATTTTTGCACGGGCCAGCAGATGAACCGCTTACTGCAGGGCGACGTGGGCTCGGGCAAAACTATCGTGGCCTTCATCAGCATGCTTATGGCGGCCGACAACGGGGCCCAAAGCTGCCTGATGGCCCCGACCGAAATTCTGGCCGACCAACACTACGTCGGCCTGAAAGCGTATGCCGATCTGCTGGGACTGAAGCTGGGTAAGCTCACCGGCAGCACCCGCACTGCCGACCGCCGCGTGTTGCACGAGCAGCTTCGTAGCGGCGAGATGCATATGCTGGTGGGCACCCACGCCCTGCTCGAAGATGTGGTGCAGTTCCGCAATCTGGGCCTGACCATCATGGATGAGCAACACCGGTTTGGGGTAGCCCAGCGCTCCAAGCTGTGGCAAAAAAACCCCAACGTGATTCCGCACGTGCTGGTGATGACGGCCACGCCCATTCCGCGGACCCTGGCCATGACGCTCTATGGCGATTTGGACGTGTCCGTTATCGACGAGCTGCCGGCCGGCCGTAAACCCATCGTAACCGTTCACCGCTACGATGCCAACCGGCTGAAAGTATTTCAGTTCGTGCGCGACCAGGTAACCCTGGGCCGGCAGGTGTATATCGTCTACCCCCTCATTGAGGAGTCGGAAACGATGGATTACAAAGACCTCACCGACGGCTACGAAAGCGTAGCCCGCGCCTTCCCGGAGTTTCAGATCAGCATCGTGCACGGCCGCATGAAGGCGGAGCAGAAGGACTTTGAGATGCAGCGCTTCGTGAACCGCGAGACCCAGATTATGGTGGCTACCACCGTGATTGAGGTAGGCGTGAACGTGCCGAATGCTTCCGTGATGATTATTGAAAGCGCCGAGCGATTCGGCCTTTCCCAGCTTCACCAGCTGCGCGGCCGCGTGGGCCGGGGGGCTGAGCAGAGCTACTGCATCCTGATGACGGGCTATAAACTGAGCAAGGACAGCCGCACCCGGCTCGAAACCATGGTCCGCACCAACAATGGGTTTGAAATTGCCGACATCGACCTGAAGCTACGAGGTCCCGGCGACCTGATGGGCACCCAGCAGAGTGGCGTATTGGACCTGCTGATTGCTGATTTGGCGAAAGATGGCCGCATCCTGACCGAGTCACGGGCGGCGGCGCAGCAATTGATCAATGCAGATCCGGGGTTGGCCAACCCTGAAAATCTGAATATCCGCCGCCATATTGCTTCTTTACCCGCTACGGCGGTCAACTGGAGCCGGATCAGCTAAAGCTTGGTCCCGGGCACAAAAAAGACGACTTGAAGGAAGTCGCCTGTCGGGATTATTCTAAAGAAACCGCGGTTCGGGTACTGGGTGCGGTAGCTTGCCAAAGACGGCTGCCACTACCACTGACGGTAGAAAGCCGTTCCAGATTGGCCTGCCTGACAAAAAAGGAAGCGTTTTGGGTCTGGTTCGCCGGTGGTACAGCCTTCGCGGCCGTGGCGGGAGCAGGTTGCTTAACCATTCGACCAACGATGATAAGAGCAAAAAGAATGAAGAAGCGTAGGTAAGATTTCATAGCAGCAGGCTAAATAGTGAGCGGCGCGGGCTAGCGCAAAATTGGGGCCAGAAGTGTATTCAGCAGTCAAAAGCAGAGAATTCTAATCCGGGCAACAGCAGAGCGTCAGTATTAGCAGCCCGCTGCCTATCGACCCACCAAACCGGCAGCTATATTATATAATGTATTTAGATTATACAATACATAAAGCAGGCTTTGCATTCTCTTCGCCCGACAAAGGAAACAGATCGGCGGGGCAAACACGGCCTCCCAAGCGTTAAGGAAGCATGAACAAATCGTTACCCGCGAACCGGTTGTCTTTGGGAAGCGCATCATGTACGCTTGGCAGAAGGGAATGGATACCTTTGGGGAGGACATTTTTCAGACTTTGTTCATTTTCCAACTTAACTAGCTTTTTCCGTGCGCCTTACGAATCTACTTACAACCAGTCTGTTGGTGGCCGGCCTGCTTACGGGCGCAAACATGGTACAGGCGCAGAAGGTGAAATCGGTTCCGTTCAGCTATCTGCCCGAGCCGACTGAAGACCGCTACAACCAGCGGGTCACCCGTAAAACCCTGTCGTTGGAGAATAGAGGCTTCGTAATTCTGGCCCATAAATCGGCTACGCAATACGCGGTAGAACGCTACGATGCTGACCTCAGGCAACTCTGGACGGCAGCAGTACCGGTAATGGCAGGCGAGAGTATTGAAGCTTTTAATCGGAGCCCGGAGCAGGTCTGGGTGATCATCCACCACAAGGATGAGGCCAGCCAGAATTTATCGGCGCTGGCTATTGACCTGCGCAATGGCCAGAAAGGTGCCATGAAGAAGCTGGTCGAGGCCTCGGCCCGCGACCGGCGCCCCAGCGTGGCCATTTCGCCCGATGGCACCAGGCTGGTAGCCTACCGCTACCTCACCCGCGAGGTCCAAATCAAGGCCATCAGCGCCACGGTGTATGATCAGAAGCTCAGCAAAATCAAGGACCGCACCTACGATTTTCACGACCTCGGCGACTTCTTCTCCCCTACCGTGTACGTGGGCAACGACGGCACGCAGTATGTGACTCTCGTCAGCGACCAGATGAAGAAGCTGACCGTACGCCGCTACCGCAACGACAATCCGGATATCAAGGTGATGTCGGTGGCCGTGGGCGGCACGTTCGGGGGTAAGGCCGTGACGGTCTTCGACTCCCGGTTCACGCTGCAGCCCGACAATATGCTGTACGCCGCGGCCATCTGCAATGAGCGGTTGAGTGGGCTCTACCACAGCCTCAAAGTGGTGAAGTTTGACTTCACGGACCAAGGCGACCTGAAGTTCGCGCCGGAATTCCGCTTCACGCCCGAGTATCTGGCCGAAGTAAATAAAGCAGGCCAGGCCAGCTCCAAACGGCTGGAAGACGTGTACATCGCTGACCTGCTGCTCACCAGCGAGAAACAGCTGGTAGTGGTAGCCGAGAAGAAGTACGAAGAAGGTGGCGACGAGTCGCCGGCCCATGCCCGGGAACTGCACCTGTTCGGCTACAACGAGTTCCTGAGCCCGGCCTGGCACAGCATCATTGCCAAAGATCAGGTAGCGCCGGCGGCGGAATCTTTTACCGGCATCGGCTACCGCGCCGCCGTTTTCGGCCCCGACATCCAGATCCTGACCCAGGAAAAGCTGGCGGGTAAATCAGATCTGTATCTGCGCCGCGTGAATGCCCAAACCGGCGTCGTGCAGCCTCCTAAGGGTCTTGGCCTCACCGTAGCCAGCGACCAAAATTCCGCCTACGTCAAAGACTTTACCGGCTGGCTCGATGCCAGGACCATTATCGGTGTGAGCCGGCCCAGCAGGAAATCTGCCGCCCTGATGCTGAACAAGATTGTAGTGAAGTAATGTGAACCACGAATTCGCCCGGATTTTTCGGATTACCCGGATTTTGCGGGCAGTTGACCACTACCAGCAAGGCCGCTCCTGAGCTCAGGAGCGGCCTTGCTATATCGGCACTTACACTCCGGCCGATTACGGGAAGATGCCCAGCGACTGGTAGCTCACGCCAACTTTTTCAATGGCGGAATAGAAAGCGGCCGTACGCAGATCGTCGATACCTTCTACCTCGTTCATCACTTTGCGAATAGACTGGTAGGCGACAATCATGGTATCCTCCAGCCCGGAGCGGACAAGGTCTATTTCATCGGCCCCGTGCACAATCAGCAGCCGTTCTTCGGGCGTGACGGTTTTCCCGGTCGTGCGCTCAATAGTTTCCACCAGGCGGCGCATGGCATTTTCCTCGGCCCGCTTGCCCATACGGCCGAAGCGCACATTAGACAAATTTTTCAGCCACTCAAAGTAGGATACCGTTACGCCACCGGCGTTCAGGTACAGGTCGGGCAGAATGACGATGCCCCGCGCCACCAGGATTTTCTCGGCGCTCTGAGTTGTCGGCCCGTTGGCACCTTCGGCAATAATTCTGGCCTTGATGTTAGCGGCGTTGCCCTCATGAATCTGATTTTCCAGAGCGGCCGGCAGGAGCACGTCGCACTCATATTCGAGCAGATCCAGGGAGTTGGTTACATCCTGAGCGCCTTCGAAGCCCAGCACGGAACCCGTTTCCTCCCGGTGCTTGAACACGGCCGCGACATCGAGGCCATTGGCATTGAAAATACCTCCTTCGCGCTCCGCAATACCGGTAATAATGGCTCCGGCGGCCTGACAGAAGTGGGCGGCGTAGTAGCCTACGTTGCCCAGGCCCTGCACAATGATACGCTTGCCTCGGATACCAGGCGTCAGGCCGGTTTTCTGCACCATGGGCTCATCGAGCAGCAGCTCGCGCAGGCCGTAGAACACCCCCAGACCCGTCGCCTCGGTCCGCCCCCGAATACCGCCCTGGCCCACCGGCTTGCCGGTTACGCAGCCCAGGGCATTCGTGTCGCCGTATTTGAAGGTCATGTAGGTGTCCGCAATCCAGGCCATTTCGCGGCTGCCGGTGCCGTAGTCGGGGGCCGGCACATCCATCCCTGGCCCGATAAGGTTCTTCTTGATCAGCTCACTGGCGTAGCGGCGCGTCACGCGCTCCAGCGTTTGCACGGACGTGGTGCGCGGGTTTATTTTCACCCCGCCCTTAGCCCCGCCGAAGGGCACATCCACGAGGGCGCACTTGAAAGTCATGAGCGTAGCCAGGGCCATGACTTCCTCCTCATCGACATACACGCTGTAGCGGATGCCACCCTTGCTGGGCAGTTTGTGGTGACTGTGCTGCACCCGGATGCCTTCGAACACCTGCACGTGGCCATCTACCTCCACCGGGAAATTCACCTTGTAGATGCTGTTGCAGGCCCGGATCTGGGCAATAATGCCAGGATCCAGCTTGGAGAAGCTCGCCGCGCGGTCGTAAAACTGCAGCACGCTCTCGTAAAAGTCCTTGCCCTTTACCTGCTCGTTGGTATTGGTCATATCTGGTGGGAGTTAGGAAGTGGAGTATTCCTATGCAAACGGCCGGCAAGGTTCCGGCGTTGCGTGTAAAAGCCCGACCGACCGGCCCAGGTAGTCTGGCCTGGGGCTGCCGGCCATTTGTCGGGCCGTTGCCCATCCTACTCCTTCCAAAAGCAGCAAGCCGCCCCCGGTTTCGGGAGCGGCTTGCTGCTTACTCAGAATTTCAGAACTGGTCGGAGAGCGGAACGGCGGCCTGCCAGCAGCCGACTACAAAATCCGACCAATCCGAAAAATCCGGACGAATCCGTGGTTCAGATTAATACACGTACTCGTTGGCGGCAATCTGCTTGTCGGCAATGCGACGACGGGCTTCCTTGGCGTTGTACAGGTCGGCTTTGGTGAAGCGCTTCAGGCCCATGGCCAGCAGCTTCTGCTCATCGCCTTCGGTCATGGAGGCCAGAGCATCCTTACCGGCTTTGTTCACGAGGTCCACCGTGTCGTAGAGGTACACGCGGGCAATGTCGATTTGGGTCGAAACGGCTTCTTCACCCTGGGCGGCAGCTTCCTTCTCCACGCGCAGCACGGTGCTTTCGGCCGTGTACACCTTGATGGCCATGTCGGCAATGTTCATCAGCACTTCCTGCTCTTTGGCCAGCGAGTTCATGTACTTCTGCACGGCCGTGCCGGCTACCAGCAGGATGGCCTTCTTGAGCTTGCCAATAGTCTTTTTCTCGGCGGCGAACAGGCCGGTTTCCTCTTCGGTGTTGAAGTCCGGAATGGCCATCAGCTCGGCCTGCACGGCCTGGGCCGGGCCCATCAGGTCCAGCTCGCCTTTCATGGCCTTCTTCAGGATCATGTCGACGGCCAGCATGCGGTTGATTTCGTTCGTGCCCTCGAAGATGCGGTTGATGCGCGAATCCCGGTAGGCACGGTCCATCGGGTAGTCGGCCGAGAAGCCGTAGCCGCCGTAGATCTGCACGCCTTCATCCACCACGTAGTCGAGCACTTCGGAGCCTTCCACTTTCAGAATGGCGCACTCCACGGCAAACTCGCGGGCGGCGCCCAGCAAAGCTTCGTTGTGGCTCTGCCCCTGGCTGAGCAGCTCCTGCTCCATGCGGGCAATGTCCATCCCGGCACGGTAGATAGCCGACTCCACGGCGTAGATGCGGATGGTCTGCTGGGCCAGCTTGTACTTGATGGCACCGAACTTGGCAATCGGCATCTTGAACTGCACCCGCTCGTTGGCGTATTTCACGCTCAGTGTGGCCGCCATTTTGGTAGCGCCCAGGCAGGCCGCGGCCAGCTTGATGCGGCCGATGTTCAGAATATTGAAGGCAATCAGGTGGCCCTTGCCGATTTCGCCCAGCACGGCTTCCTTGCCTACTTTCACGTCGGAGAGGAATACCTGGCGGGTCGAGGAACCCTTGATGCCCATCTTGTGCTCCTCATTGCCCAGGCTCAGGCCGGGCGTGTCGCGCTCCACGATGAAGCCGGTGAACTTATCACCATCCACCTGGGCAAACACGATGAACACGTCGGCGAAGCCGCCGTTGGTAATCCACATTTTCTGGCCGTTCAGCACGTAGCCGCCGTCTTCCGTCGGCATGGCTTTGGTCTTGGCGCCGAGGGCGTCGGAACCGGAGCCGGGCTCGGTGAGGCAGTAGGCGCCCATCAGCTCGCCGTTGGTGAGGCCGGGCAGATACTTGGCTTTCTGCTCGTCGTTGCCGAAGTACAGAATGGGCAGCATGGCAATGCCAGTGTGGGCCGCGAAGGCTACCGGAAACGAGTGGCCGCCCCCCACGCCTTCGGTCACGCGGAGCGAAGTGGTGAAGTCCATATCCAGGCCGCCGAACTGCTCGGGCATGCTCACGCCAAACAAGCCCAGCTGACCGGCTTTTTCCATCAGGCCGCGCATCAGGCCTTCCTCGTGGTTATCGAGGCGGTCCAGCAGCGGATGCACTTCCTTATCCACGAAGTCCAGCGCGGTCTGGTGCATCATGTTCTGCTCCTCCGAGAAGTCGGCGGGCGTGAACACATCCTGGGCGTCGGTGTCCTTGATGATGAACTCGCCGCCTTTTACAAGCTTGTTGATTACTTCCATGACTGAGGGAGTTTTTGAGGTTGGTTTTTGAAGTCGAAAGAAGGGGCAAACTGTTCGGCTTGCCGAGTATTAACACCGCTGGAGGCGGTAAGGTTAAGTACCGAAAGATACAAATTTATGTTATGCTTGCCGAGTACTTTGCGAAAAGAAAACCCCGGTTGCGCGGGGTTTTGATGCAACGCGAAGTTTCACTTCGCGACTCGCAGCCAAATCGTTAAACGGAATTGTGCTGCCGGTCGCGAAGTGAAACTTTGCGTCACCTTACTTCAGCAGCTCGTAGATACCGGCCACGCCCTGGCCGCCGCCTACGCAGGCGGTTACCATGCCGTACTTCTTGCCCTGCGCCCGCAGCTCGTGGAAGAGCTGGATGCTGAGCTTAGCACCCGAGCAGCCCAGCGGGTGGCCGAGGGCAATGGCGCCGCCGTTCACGTTCACCTTGCTCTGGTCCATGTCCAGCTCGCGCATCACGGCCAGCGACTGGGACGCAAAGGCTTCGTTCAGCTCGAACAGGTCAATGTCGCCCAGCTTCATGCCGGCCTGCTTCAGCGCTTTCGGAATGGCTTTGATCGGGCCCATGCCCATGATGCGCGGGTCGATGCCCTCGGTGGCGTAAGTGACCATGCGGGCAATAGGCTCCAGGTTCAGCTCCTTCACCATCCGCTCCGACATGACGATGACGAAGGCGGCGCCGTCGGAAGTCTGCGACGAGTTGCCGGCCGTAACCGAGCCGTTGGCCGCGAAAACCGGGCGCAGCTTGCCCAGCGCTTCCAGCGACGTATCGGCGCGGGGACCTTCGTCGGTATCAACGACGTAGGAGCGGGTTTTCTTTTTGCCGGTGGCCTGATCGAGGTAGGTTTCCTCCACCGTCACGGGCACAATCTGCTCCTTGAACTTGCCCGCCTGAATGGCTTTGATGGCTTTCTGGTGGGAGTTGTAGGAAAACAGATCCTGGTCTTCGCGGCTGATTTTGTAGTCCTGGGCCACGGCTTCGGCAGTGAGGCCCATGCCGAGGTAGTAGTCGGGGTGCTCCTTGGCCAGCTTGTAGTTGGGCACGGTTTTCCAGCCTACAGTAGGCACCAAACTCATGCTTTCAGTACCACCGGCTACGATACAGTCGGCCATGCCGGCGGCAATCTTACCGGCGGCCATGGCAATGGTTTCGACGCCCGAGCCGCAGTAGCGGTTCACAATCAGACCCGACACGTTCATCGGCAAGGCCAGCAACGAAATCAAACGGCCCATCTGCAGGCCCTGTTCGGCTTCCGGCACGGCATTGCCGACGATAACGTCGTCGATGCGGGTAGGGTCCAGCGCGGGCACCGAGGCCACCAGGTGCTTGATGACGTCGGCGGCGAGGTCATCGGGACGAGTGAAGCGGAAACCGCCACGGTTGGCCTTGCCCACGGCCGTGCGGTAACCGGCTACGATATATGCGTTCATTATTTTGAGTATTGAGTAGTGAGACGTGAGTAGTTAGATGAAGTTCTAGAGCTACTCCTTTTCGGTCAGAGACTTCTGTAAACCAAATAGCATTTTCTGCAATTCATTGAGTTCTATGGAAATAGTATTGAGACTTTCGACCGAGATATAGCCAAACGAATTGGCGAGTAGCAACTGTGTTTCCAGTTCGTAAGCCGAACCATTGGCAATTGCCAGAAACTGCCGGAATTCAAGCTTCGAATTCCGGCCAGCACCCTCCGCAATGTTAGAAGGCATTGAAACCGCTGCCCGCCGCATCTGTGAAACCAAGCCAAACCGTTCATTGTCCGGAAAGCCTGCGCAAAGCCGGTAGGTGAGTTTCGTGATGCTCATTGCCTTCTGCCATACCTTTAGTTCTTTGTACTGGTGCATGGCGCGAAAGTCTCAATACTCAATACCAACTACTCAATACTAGTTGCGCAACGGCTTGCCGGTGGTCAGAATGCTCTGAATCCGCTCCAGCGTTTTCCGCTCGCCGGTCAGGCTCAGGAAGGCTTCGCGCTCCAGGTCGAGCAGGTACTGCTCGCTTACTTCGGTGGGGCTGCTCAGGTCGCCGCCGCACATGATGTAGGCCAGCTTGTTGGCAATCTTCACGTCGTGGTCGGAGATGTAGCGGCCTTCCTTCATGGCCGAAACGCCGGTCATGAACATGCCCAACGCGCCTTTGCCGTGCACCTTGATATTGGTTTTCTGGATCGGCTGGGTGTAGCCGTCTTCGGCCAGCTCAATGGCCGCGGCTTTGGCCTGGGCCAGCACGCGGTTGCTGTTCACCACGATTTCGTCGCCGCGGCGCATAAAGCCCAGGTCGAAGGCTTCAGCGGCGGAGGTCGACACCTTGGCGGTGCTGATGGTCATGAACGTGTTGCGGATCAGGTTGTACTCCGGCTCGCCGTCCTCGTAGCGGGCCGCAGTGCGCAGGGTCATTTCCTTGGTGCCACCGCCGCCCGGAATCAGGCCCACGCCGAATTCCACCAGGCCCATGTAGGTTTCGGCCGCCGCCACCACGCGGTCGGCGTGCAGGTTCAGCTCGCAGCCGCCGCCCAGCGTGAGGCCGTGCGGGGCGCTGACCACCGGGATGCTGCTGTAGCGCATCCGCATCATGGCCTGCTGGAACTGCGAAATCATCAGGTTCAGCTCGTCGTACTCCTGATCCAGCGCGAACATGTACACCAGGCCCAGGTTGGCCCCGGCCGAGAAGTTCGGGCCATCGTTGCCGACCACCAGACCGCGGAAATCCTTTTCGGCAATTTCCACGCCCTTGAGCAGACCCTGAATAACGTCGGAGCCCAGCGCGTTCATCTTGGAGTGGAATTCCACGTTCAGAATACCGTCGCCCAGGTCGAGTACCGAAGCCCCGGCATTTTTCCACACCACCTTGCCGGTAGCGCGCAGGTTGTCGAGAATGATGAAGTTCTCCACGCCCGGAATGGCCTGGTAAGACTTCGAGTCGATATCGTAGAACTGCTTGGCGCCCTGCTCGCTCACCTGGTAGAAGGTGGTGTGGCCGGCGGCCAGCATTTCCTGCACCCACGGGGCCACGGTCTTGCCTTCAGCCTGGGCTATTTCCAGGCCTTTCTGCACGCCCAGGGCGTCCCAGGTTTCAAACGGGCCCAGCTCCCAGCCAAAGCCGGCCCGCAGGGCGTCGTCAATCTTGTAGAGCGAGTCGGTGATTTCCGGAATGCGGTTGCTCACGTAGGCAAACAGGCCGGCGAAGGTCTTGCGGTAAAAGTCGCCGGCTTTGTCTTTGCCCGCGGCCAGCACTTTAAAGCGGTCGGCCAGCTTCTCAATGGGCTTGGTGGCTTCCAGGGTGGCAAACTTCACCTTGGCGCCGGGCTTGTATTCCAGCGTGTTCAGATCGAGGGCCTGGATTTCGGACTTGCCGCCTTCGCCCTTCACTTTCTTGTAGAAGCCCTGGCCGGTTTTGTCGCCGAGCCACTTGTTCTCGCCCATCTTTTTGAGGAAGTCGGGCAGCTGGAACACGTCTTTGGCTTCGTCGTTGGGCAGGCCCTGGGCCAGGCCGTTGGCCACGTTCATAAGCGTATCGAGGCCCACCACGTCGGAGGTGCGGAAGGTGGCCGACTTGGCGTGGCCGATAACCGGGCCGGTCAGTTTGTCTACTTCCTCCACCGTGAGGCCGAGCCTGGTCATCACCTGCAGCACGTCGAGAATGGCGAAAACGCCCACCCGGTTGGCAATGAAGGCCGGCGTGTCCTTGGCCAGCACCGTGGTTTTGCCCAGGTACAAGTCGCCGTAGTGCATCAGAAAATCAACCACCGCCTGATCCGTGTGCGGCGTCGGAATGATTTCGAGCAGCTTCAGGTAGCGCGGCGGGTTGAAGAAGTGCGTGCCGCAGAAGTATTTCCTGAAATCGTCGGAGCGGCCTTCCGTCATCAGATGAATCGGAATGCCGCTGGTGTTGGAGGTAATCAGCGTACCGGGCTTGCGGAACTGCTCCACCCGCTCAAACAAGCTCTTTTTGATGTCGAGCCGCTCCACCACCACCTCAATCGTCCAGTCGCAGCCGGCAATTTCCTGGAGGTTGTCGTCGAAGTTGCCGGTTTTGATGCGCGCGGCATCCGGCTTGCGGTACAGCGGCGACGGATTGGCCGCCACGGCTGCCTGCAGCGAGGCATTCACGATGCGGTTTTTCACCGCCGGGTTGTCGAGCTTCAATCCTTTCGCTTCCTCGGCGGGCAGCAGCTCTTTGGGGGCAATGTCGAGCAGCAGCACCTGCACGCCGATGTTGGCGAAGTGGCACGCGATGCGCGAGCCCATCACACCGGAGCCCAGCACGGCTACTTTTTTGATGTTACGATTCATTCTTAGGGAATGAGGGGTGAGAAATGAAAGATTCTGAAGTGGCAACGCCGGCCAAAGGGCGCGTCATGACGAGTTTACGACGGCCCATAAGTAGCGCACGAATGAAAGCAGCCCCACCAAAAGCGGCCTACCCCATTAAGGCTAGGCCGCGGACGGTTCGGAACGCAGAGGCTTTGGCTTGAACGTCTCGAAAAGGGTTTTGCCCTCGATCATGCCGGTGATCTGGCCGACTACTTTGAAGAATACGGTCAGCTCGCTCTGCGGGATTTTGTCGCGCACCAGCAGGTTGAAGTGGCGCACGGTCTGGCGGGATGTTTCCTTTTTCTGCAGGCCATCCTCGGTCAGGAAGATGCGCACCGAGCGCTTATCCTGGGTATCGGCCTGCTTGTAGATGAGGCCCTTTTCCTCCATGCTGCGCAGAATGCGGGTGAGCGAGCGGGTTTCAAGGCCTAGCAGCGGCGCGATTTTGGTGGCCGGCGTTCCGTTTTCCTGGTCTATATTCAACAGCACAAAGCCAATGCTCGTCGTGATGTCGTGCTTGGCGGCCTGGGTATTGTACATGCGCGAAATGGCATGCCAGGCTACTTTAATGTTGTAATCGACGGTTTCTTCGGGAGTCATAGCGGCAATAGAAGTCCGGTAAACATACAAATAATATGTTATGCTTGCATACTAGTTCGGGAGAAAAAGGTTTGGGGCCACGGAGAGAATATCCCGTGGCCCCAAACCTTTTTTCGGCCGGTACCGGCTGGTTCTACCGCCGGTCGTCGTGGTGGTACAGGCCTTCGATAACAGCCTTGTTATTCTCGCTGATAATCTTGCGCTTCACCTTCATGGTGGGCGTCATCTCGCCGGTTTCCACAGTCCAGAGGCTGGGCAGCAGGGCAATCTTCTTCACCTGCTCCCACTGGGCGAAGCTCTGGTTGTACTTCTTCACCAGGTCTTCGTACATCCCCACCACTTTTTCCTTTTTGATCAGCTCCTCGTTCGAGCAGTTGCTGTCGACGCCATTGCGCTTGCACCAGCCTTTCAGGTCGTCGAAGTTGGGGATGACCAGGGCAGACGGGAACTTCTGGTCGGCGCCGACCACCATGGCCTGCTCCACCAGCGGCGACTCCTTGAGCTTGCCCTCAATCACCTGCGGGGCAATGTACTTGCCGCCGGAAGTTTTGAACATCTCCTTTTTGCGGTCGGTGATCTTCAGGAATTTCCCTTCCACCAGCTCGCCGATGTCGCCGGTGTGGAACCAGCCGTCGGCATCAAACTCCTTGGCCGTCAGCTCGGGCTGGTTGTAGTAGCCTTTCATCACCGACTCCGACTTGGTCAGAATCTCGCCGTCGGCGGCGATTTTCACCTGGGTGTTGTCGATGACGGGGCCGACGGTGCCAATCATGTTGTTTTCGGGCTCGAAACCGCCCACGGCAATCACGGGGGAGGTTTCGGTGAGGCCATAGCCTTCCATCACCCGGATGCCGGCGGCCCAGAACACCCGCGCCAGCCGGGGCTGCAGCGCGCCGCCCCCACTCACAATGCAGCGCAGGTTGCCGCCCAGGGCTTCGCGCCACTTATTAAAGATGAGCTTGTTGGCCAGCGCCAGCTGCGCGTTATACAGGAAGCCGTGGCTTTTCTGGTTGTCATACTTCAACCCCAGATCCAGGGCCCAGAAAAACAGACCCTTTTTCGCGCCTTCCAGGGCGTGGCCCTTGGCCACGATCTTGTCGTACACTTTCTCCAGCAGGCGCGGTACGGTGGTGAAGATTTCAGGCTTCACCTCGCGCAGGTTGTCGGCAATGACTTCCATGCTCTCGGCGTAGTAGATGCTTACTCCGTTGAACATGTAGAGGTAGGTAACCATCCGCTCGAAGATGTGGCAGAGCGGCAGGAAGCTCAGGGCTTTGTCGGTGGCCGTGACAGGGACGAAGCGCTGGGAGTTGCGGCAGTTGCTCAGGATGTTGTTGTGGCTGAGCATGACGCCCTTGGGGCTGCCAGTGGTGCCGCTGGTGTAGATGATGGTGAACAGATCATCGGGCTGCACGGCGGCTTTGAGCGGCTCCAGCGTGGCCGAGTCGCCTTTTTTACCCATGTCGAGCAGCTCGCTGAAGTGGCGGGCACCTTCTACCTTGTCGAAGGTGAAGACGTGTTTCACCTCGGCCAGGTCGGCGGTAGCTTCTTTCACTTTGGTGTAGAGCGCCTTATCGGCCACGAATACGGCTTTCACCCCGGCATCCTGGAAGATGTACTTGTAGTCCTCGACCGTGATACTGGGATACATCGGCACGCTGGTAGCCCCGATCTGGGCGATACCGAAGTCAGCGAACATCCATTCGGGCCGGTTCATGGAAATGAGGGCGACCTTGTCGTTTTTCTGAATTCCCAGCGCCAGCAGGCCCAGGCTGACCTGATTAGCCGTTTCCTGCACTTGCTGGGTACTTATTTTTTGCCAGGTTCCATTGATTTTGGCCGCCAGACAATCGGCTTGGGGCGTGGTAGCCAGCTGGTGGGCCAGGATGTCAAACGAACGACGAACTTCCATGTTCAGAAAAATACAGAGGGTGGGAAAAGCGGAAAGGCAGACGCAGATAGGGCGGATCAGCAGCTCAGGTGCTGGATAATATTGCGCAGACCGGCCGGAAAAGGCTGCTTAAATAAATAGATTTTTTGCCGCAAACCCTATTTATGCGGCAGGTGGCCTTTTCTCCCAACGGCAGAACCCGCGGAGGGGTGGCCGCTTTTGCGTAGTTTTGTTGACCTGCTCTTTCCGCGCCCGATGAATCTGGCCATCTTCTTTGATCCGCTCCGCGAGGAGCTTACGGCCGCTTCGGCGGCTTCTACTACGCTGGCGAATTACGCCACGCGCTTCCAGGAAACCTTCCCGGACTGGCGCGCCGCCGATCTGGCCCTCATCGGGCTGGATGAGTGGCGCGGTAGTGCTGCCGGAGCGCCGGCCACGCACGGCGCCGACGAAGTGCGCCGCCGCTTTTACCAGCTGCAGAAGGGCTCCGGCTCTGTTCGTTTGGTCGATTTGGGTAATCTGCGGCCTGGTCTCACGCTGGAAGACACTTACCTGCGGCTGCGCGAAATCATCGGCACGCTGCTGGAGCACAACACGGTGCCGATTCTGCTCGGCGGCAGCCACGACCTCGACTACGGGCAGTTTCTGGCCTACGAAAACCTGGACCGCCCCGTGAGCTTTGCCACCGTCGATTCGCACGTCGATATGGCCGAGCACGACACGGCCGCACCCGAAGCGGCCCACCTGCGGCGCATTCTGATGCACGAGCCCAGCTTCCTGTTCAACTTCGCCCAGCTGGCCCACCAGCAGTATCTGGTAGCGGCCGACGTGCTGGCGGCGCTGGAAAAGCTGCACTTCGAAACCCTCCGGCTGGGGCAGGTGCGCGACGATATCCGCCAGGCGGAGCCCTTGTTGCGCCAGGCCGATTTCGTGAGCTTCGACGTGGCGGCGCTGCGCTGGAACGATGCCCCCGCCTATTCTCCCGCCAACCCCTTTGGGCTCACCAACGAGGAAGCCGCCAAGTTGGCCTGGTACGCCGGGCATAACGACCAGCTCAGCTCCTTCGGCCTCTACGGCTACCGCCCGGACTACGACGTGCAGGGCCTGGCCGCCAGTACGCTGGCCACCATGCTCTGGTATTTTGTGGAAGGCTACTACCACCGCCGGGGCGAAACCGACTTCCAGAGCCGCCGCTTTATCCGGTACGCCGTGGGCCTGCCCGGCTCCCCGGCCAAGCTGGTATTCTACAAGGCCAAGCGCACGGAAAAATGGTGGCTGGAAGTGGAAAGCATGGCTAACAGCGACATCAAGCGCATCGTGCCGTGCAGCTACGAAGACTACTTCCGGGCCGCCCAGGGTGACCTACCCAACCGTTGGATTCTGACCCAGGCGCTGCTGGGATGAGTTGCCTGTTGCCAGTTGCCAGTTGCCAGTTGCCGGTTGCCAGTTGCCGGTTGCCGGTTGCCAGTTCGTCTTACTGTCATGGAAAGGCTTTTTGGGGTCTTTTTTTTAAAATTTTCCTTCCTATGATTCTGGCAACGGGCAACTCCCAACTCACAACTGAATTACCCGAATACACGCGGGCCCAGCTGGCGCTGCGCAACGGGCAGGACCGGGACGAAATCTGGGTGGGCTACCAGGGCGTGATTTACGATGTCACCAGCTCGCGGCTGTGGCGGCGCGGCAACCATTACGAGCACTGGGCCGGCCAGGACCTGACCCGGGAGCTGCAGAAAGATGCGCCTCATACCGAGCACGTTTTCGACAAGTTCCACGCTGTAGGCCGTCTGAAGTAATTAGAAAAGCGTAGTACCCAAGAATCACCTGTCATCCTGAGCTTGCGAAGGACCGGCCTCTGATACCCTGAAATCTCTTTGCAACGCCTCAATCAGAGCCAGCATTAAAAGGCGCTTGCTGCTGCTAAAAGAGGAAGGTTCTTCGCAAGCTCAGGATGACAGCTCCGTTATAATTATCCATATAGATGAGCGTCAACACCACACCTCACCACTCCCCACCCGTGTCCACCGAAAGCCCCTCCCTCTTCAACCACCTCGAAACCCTTTCTACCCGCGAGCTGCTGGCCGGCATCAACAGCGTGGACCAGACGGTGCCGCAGGTGGTGGCCCGGGCGTTGCCGCAGATTGAGGCGCTGGTCGAAGCCACGGTGGTGCGGTTGCAGCGCGGGGGGCGGCTGTTCTACATCGGCGCCGGTACGAGCGGACGACTGGGCATCCTGGATGCCTCGGAATGCCCGCCCACGTTTGGCGTACCGGCCGGGTTGGTGGTCGGCATCATCGCCGGGGGCGACTCCGCCATTCGCAAGGCGGTGGAAAATGCCGAAGACGACCCGCAGCAGGCCTGGCGCGACTTGGCGGCCTATACTATTACTGCCGATGACATCCTCGTGGGCATTGCCGCTTCGGGCCGCACGCCCTACGTGGTGGGGGGTATGGCTTTGGCTCGTCGTCATGGCATTGCTACCGGCTGCATCGTGTGCAACCCCGATTCGGCCGTGGCCGCCGTGGCTGACTATCCGGTGGAAGTGGTTACGGGGCCGGAATTCGTGACGGGCAGTACGCGCCTGAAGGCCGGCACAGCCCAAAAGCTGGTGCTCAACATGCTCACCACGGCTACCATGATCCGGCTGGGCAAGGTGAAAGGCAACAAGATGGTGGACATGCAGCTCTCCAACCTCAAGCTCGTGGACCGGGGCGAAAAGATGATCATGGACGAGCTGGGCATTGAGCAGGACGAAGCGGCGTCGCTGCTGAAGCAGCACGGGTCGGTACGGGCGGCCATTGAGGCACGGAAGTAACCCCGGACCGTTGCTCCCGCAGCCCTTCAGCGACTAATGTAGCAGGCGCCGCTTCGTAGTCTTGGCCGCCAGGTGGCCCCTGGCGGTCGGGGCCAGGCCGGTTTGCGTCAAGGGGGGCAGCATCTTTACAGCGGTTTTGTGAACGGGGTGGCTGCCGGCCCGGCGGCTACCAGCCGTCGGGCCGGTCGTCGCTTGCGCCATGCCGCCTGAACAGCGTTAGCGAACGGCAACCGGCCCGACGGCTGAAAAAGCCGCCGGACCGGGACACTCACCGTTCGCGAAGCTGCTATAGCGGCCCGTGAACCCTCCGTACCGGCGTAGCGGCACTTCTGGACGAGCCAACCTGTAACTGGCTACGAGAACAGGCCAGCCGTATGCGCGGCTCGAATCAGGTCGGGGGCGGTTTTGAGCGCCACCAGTACGAACCGCTTCGCCGATTCTTTACCCTCATCCTTGCTGACCTCCCGGGATTCTTCAAGCACGAACTCTGCCATCGTTTTAAACACCTGAATTAGTGTCTCCCGCCTGGGGTGGTCGGCGTGCAGCAGTTCCTGGGCCAGCACGAGCTGGGCTCTGATTTTCCCGCGCCGCGAACTGAACACCGAGTCGTTTTCTACATGCGGCCGGATGCGCTCCACCAGCTCCAGCAGTGGCAGCAGGCGCACCACCGTTGCCGCGGCCGCGCCCGTGAGCCGCTCCCGCTTGCGGACCTGCCCGGCCGCTCCTTCGTCTGTATCTGAATGCATCTATCCGTAGTCAGGGGCCGGCCCCGCCGCCCGCCCATAAAAGTACCCGAAAAAGGAATTTGCTACCGCCCGCCCCACTCCCATCAGCGTAGTAGGGTGTAGACCGGGCACGACAAGGACCATCCCTCCCTCTCTATCCCGGAGCTTTTTCCGCTGTCGGTTGTTGCTTCCTTATCCGTTTACCCTTAGCCGCGTCCTACCGTGCATACCATTGAGCCGCACTACAACTGGATTGACCAGTACTCCGCTTCCGAAGACCCCCGCTCCCCGCTCTTCGAAGCTGAAAACAGCCTTGAGACCTTCACCAACACCATCTACGGCTACTACATCCATCCGCAGTGGGACAGCCTTGACTCTGAGACGCTGTTCCTGAAAATCCTGTTCGTGGATTACGACGAAGGCATCGGTATCATTGAGCTGATCGGGGAATGGAACGACGCCATCGAAAACGACGTGATGCGGCTCAAGCGCAACATCGTGGACGTGATGGTGCACGAAGGCATCCGTAAGTTTATTCTGGTGGGCGAAAACGTGTTCAACTTCCACGGCTCCGACGATTCGTACTACGAAGAGTGGTTCGAGGACGTGGAAGACGGCTGGGTTGCGGGCGTCAACTTCGCCGAGCACGTGATTCGCGAAATGCGCCAGTACAACGTGGATAACTACGTGAACTTCGGCGGCCAGCTCGACGAGCTACCGTGGCGCACCTACGAGCCCCGCAAGCTGTTCAAGGCCGTGGATAAAATCATCGGCCACCGCCTGGGTTAGCATTTATACGAACAAGGTAAAGATGATACTTGCGTCGCCCATTGAACAACCAGTAGCCAACGTAGCACGCGGGAGACGCAAGTAGGCCTCTCTCCATCGTTCGTATCCTCGCACAAAAAAGAGCCTCTCCTGGACGGAGAGGCTCTTTTTTGTGCGCCTGAAAGGCTGGCAAACTACTTAACTTCCTGAGCGGGAGTCTCGGTAGCAGCTGGCATCTTGTCAGCAGCATCTTCCATAGCGTCAGCTTTAACTTCGGTAGCGTTTTCTACCGAGTCAGCACCAGCCTCGTTGCCAGCAGCTTCCATAGCGTCAGCCTGAGCTTCGCCGTTAGCTTCTACGTTCTCAGCAGCCTGCTCCATGTTCTCCTCTTTCTTGCTCTCGCAAGAAGTGAACGACAAAGAAACAGCAGCCAGGGCGAGGAAAAGAACTTTTTTCATGATAAGGGTTTGTTGGGGGAAATGAAAAATCAATTGGGAGTGAATCAGGCAGCTTGCCGCGAAATTCAGGACTTGATACCAACCTCAACAGAAGGTAACCCGGGGCCGCAAAAAAAATTTGGCCCAGCTCAGGCTGCCCGCCGGTAGGGTGATTATTTCTTGCGGAAGATGACGCCAATCGGGACGCCCTCGAAGCCGAAGTTGTCGCGCAGGCGGTTTTCGAGGTAACGCACGTAGGAGTCGCGCACGTACTGGGGTAGGTTGCAGAAGAAAGCAAACACCGGGTTGTGGGTCGGCAATTGCGTCACGTACTTGATGCGTACCATCTTGCCCTTCACCGACGGCGGCTGGTGCTCCTCAATGGCGCGCAGCATGATTTCGTTGAGCTGCGAGGTCGGGATTTTCTTGGTCTTGTTCTCGTACACCTGAATGGCCGTTTCGATGGCCTTGTGCACGCGCTGCTTGGTGAGCACCGAGGTGAAGATGATGGGCGGATAAGCAATGGGCGCAATCTTCTCCAGAATCTGCTCCTCGATTTTCTTGGTCGAGTTGGTTTCCTTGTCCTCCACCAGATCCCACTTGTTCACCAGAATCACGATGCCCTTGCGGTTCTTGTCGGCCAGGGCGATGATGTTCACGTCCTGGGCCTCAATGCCGCGGGTGGCGTCGAGCATCACGATGCAGACGTCGGACTCTTCCATGGCCCGGATCGAGCGGAGCACGGAATAGAATTCGATGTCCTCTTTCACCTTGGTCTTACGACGCAGACCAGCCGTGTCGATCAGGATGAACTCGTTGCCGAAGGCGTTGTAGCGCGTTTTGATAGCGTCGCGGGTGGTGCCGGCAATTTCGGTCACGATGGTGCGCTCCTCGCCCAGCAGCAAATTCACGAGGCTGGACTTACCCACGTTGGGGCGGCCGACCACGGCAATCTTGGGCAGGCCCTCATCCTCGGTTTCTTCCCACGGATCTTCGAAGTGCGATACCACGGCATCGAGCAGGTCGCCGGTGCCGGAGCCGCTCTGGGAGGAAATCGTGAAGATGTCGCCGTCGCCGACGCCCAAAGCGTAGAACTCGCCGGCCGCGTGGGCGCGGGCGTTGGTGTCGGCCTTGTTGGCTACGATATAAATCGGCTTTTTGCCCTGGTAGCGGCGCAGTACGTTGGCAAACTCCTCATCGAGGCCGTGCATGCCCGCGTCCACGTCAACCATGAACAAAACCACGTCGGCCTCGTCGATGGCGAGCTTCACCTGGCGGCGGATGCTTTCCTCAAACACGTCGTCGGAGCCGTGCACGTAGCCGCCGGTGTCAATCACGGTGAAGTGCTTGCCGATCCAGTCGCCGTAGCCGTAGTGCCGGTCGCGGGTGACGCCGCTCTGGTTGTCCATGATGGCCTTGCGCTGGCCAACCAAGCGGTTAAAAAGGGTGGATTTGCCCACGTTCGGGCGCCCCACAATGGCAATGGTATTCTTCATGTTGTCGACTCCAGCCGCCAGCCCGACCAAGTTTGGCAGTGCCCGGAGTAGTTAAGTGAGGGTGAGGTCGGAAAATCAATGAACAATGAGCAATTAATAATGAGCAATTGTTCAGACGTCGCTGAACGACATTGTTCATTGTTCATTATTAATTGCTCATTGAGCTACTGCTTATAGCCGAACTTATTCAGCGCCTTGGGGTCGGTGCGCCAGTTTTCGTTGACTTTGACGTAGGTTTCAAGGAAGACCTGCTTGTTGAAGAACTTCTCCATTTCTTCCCGGGCCCAGATGCCGACTTTCTTCAGCGCGGCGCCCTTCTGGCCGATGATGATGCCTTTCTGGCTGGCCCGCTCCACGTAGATGATGGCCCGGACGTGGATGATGGTTTCCTCTTCCTTGAACTCCTCGATTTCGACCTCGCAGCTGTAGGGAACCTCCTTCTTATACAGTTTGAAGATCTTCTCCCGGACCATCTCGGCGGCGAAGAAGCGCTCCGGCTTGTCGGTCATCTCGTCCTTGGGGTAGTAGGCCGGATGCTCGGGCAGGTAACCCAGAATCAGGTCCAGCAGCTCGCCGGTGCCAAACTTTTCGAGGGCCGAAATGGGCAGCACCCGGGCCGCGTTGGGTAGCTGCTCGCGCCAGTAGTCCACCTTGGCTTCCACTACGGCCTGGTCGGCCTGGTCGATTTTGTTGACCAGCAGCAGAATCGGCGTGTCCACCATCTTGCGCAGCCGCTCTACCACCGGCTCCTCATCGTGCTTTTCGTAGATGTCCGTTACGAACAGCACCACGTCGGCGTCTTCCAGGGACGAGTACACGAACGACATCATGGCGTTGTGCAGCTCGTACTTGGGCTGAATGATGCCGGGCGTGTCGGAGTACACCAGCTGGAAGTCGTCGCCGTTAAGAATGCCCAGAATGCGGTGCCGCGTGGTCTGGGCCTTGCTGGTCACGATGCTGAGCCGCTCACCCATCAGGGCGTTCATCAGCGTCGACTTGCCCACGTTGGGCTTGCCGATGATGCTCACAAAGCCGGCACGGTGCGGTTTAGGGTCGGGGGTCACGATAGAGGGGGGTTTGCTAATCAGGGCGCAAAGGTACGGCTTTATGCCCGGTTAGGCAGCATGGGCTGATAAATAGATGATTACAAGTCAAGTCGTTGGGCCGGACGCCCCGTAACCGGCCGGTACCCAAGGGGGCTTTTCACTTTTAGTCTGCAAAATGCCCGCCTCGCCGCAAACACTAGGGCGCTACCTTTGTCTTTCACGGTCGACTCTTCATTTTCTATGCCTGCTCCTGCTTCCTCCCGCCGCCGTATCGGCGTATTGCTCGTCAACCTCGGCACGCCCGACTCGCCCCAGACCAGCGACGTGCGCCGCTACCTGAACGAATTTCTGACCGATGGCCGCGTAATTGACATTCCGGCGGCCGTGCGGTATCCGCTGTTTCAGGGAATCGTAGTTCCGCTCCGCGCGCCCAAATCGGCCAAAATCTACCAGCAGCTCTGGACCGAACGTGGGTCACCGCTGCTCTACCACGGCCTGGACCTGCAGACTAAAGTGCAGGAGCAGCTCGGGCCGGAGTACGTGGTGGCTTTCGGGATGCGTTACCAGAACCCCGGCGTCGAGAAGGCGCTGCAGGAGCTGCGCGACGCGGCCGTGGAGCGGATTATCGTGCTGCCGCTGTTTCCGCAGTACGCGGCGGCCAGCACGGGCTCGGTACAGGAGAAAGTGATGGAAATCGTGAGTAAGTGGTGGGTGGTGCCCAGCATCAGCTTTATCAGCACCTTCACCGACGACCCCGGATTTATCGGTACTATCGTGGCACTGGGCAAGGAAGAAATGGCCCGGCACCAGTACGACCACATCGTATTCAGCTACCACGGCATTCCGGAGCGGCACATCCTCAAGGGCAGCCACAACGGCTACTGCAAGCTGGGCAGCTGCTGCGACACCTACAACGAAAACAACCGCTACTGCTACCGTGCCCAGTGTTTCGAGACATCCCGTCTGGTGGCCGCCGGCCTTGGTCTCACACCCGAGCAGTACACGGTTTCCTTCCAGAGCCGGCTGGGTCGCGACCCGTGGCTGAAGCCCTACACGGATATTGCCCTGAAGGATTTTCCGGCCAAAGGAATCAAAAATGTGCTGGCGTTCAGTCCCGCTTTCGTCGCCGACTGCCTGGAAACGACCATCGAGGTTGGCGCCGAGTTCAAGGAGCTGTTTGAGGAGCATGGCGGAGAGCATTGGCAGCTGGTGCCCTCGCTGAACTCCCACCCGCAGTGGGTCCAGGCCGTGACGGAGATGCTAAAGCGCAACTAACGGACGCCCTGGCTTCCGGCAGCCCCATCACTGGGCCCGCCGGAAGCCATCAACCAGGGCATACTAGCTGGCCGACATGGCGCGTGAAACGACGCTAGCTCCCCTCACCGGGGTAGTCCCGACGCCGGACGGCATTCAGCTCACCGGCACGGCGCGATTGGTAAAAGCGCTGCTCATTGTACGGATCCTGATCATAGAAGCTGCCGGCACCGGCCTCGGGCAAGGGCAATTGTAACGAGCGAAGCATGGCCTCCTCATACTCCCGGGTAATCTGGATTTCGATGTAGGGCGGATAGTCCAGCACCGATTCTTTGGTCAGCGACGTCACGAAAACATTGTCGCCTTCCTCATCCAACGCGGCCACGCCGATGGGCAGCAGGATATGCCGCTCGTGCTCGTTCACCTGCAGCGCCGAATCAAGCTCGATGTCGAGGTAGCGCACCTTCAGGGCCTGGGCGTCGACAATCAGCTCGAAGACTTCGCCGAATTTTTTGCCGTCGCCGCCGCGTACCGACCAGCCCCGCACGTCGGAGCTCCGGTCGGCCACTTCAAACTCGGTCAGGTCGCGCAAACGGCGCAGATGCAGGCCGTCGGCCGGGGGTATAGCGGTAGTTTCCATGTAAGGCGGGTAATTGCGGTTCTATCTTATCTGACTGAGGAACTTAGGCAGCGGGCTCGCTGATGGCGCGCACCACTGCCGCGGCCTTGGTAAAAAAGGCTTGCAGCGGCGCCTGATCGGCGGCGGTCTGGCGTCCCGACAGCTGGCGGGCCTGCTCCGTCAGCTCACTTACCGGTTCTTCCAGGTCAGGATACGCTTTTTGCTGCATAGCCTGCATCAGGGCCGTAACGGCTATCAGGCCGGGTTTCAGACTGGCATTGGCTTCGTCGAGCCGGCTGATGGCGCTGGTCAGGTCGTTGCGCTTCTCGCTGACCGCCGGGTCGCGCAGGTCGGAGCGGTCGGCCAGATCCGCTAGGGTGGCACTGAGCAGGCGCAGGCCCCGCCGGCCGTAGTCCGGGGCCGTAGCTTCGGCAGTCGCGAAACTGGTTAGCTCATCGGCGGTAGCGGGCGCTTCTTCGGCAGCCATGTCGGCTATGGCGGCACGGCCGGAGCCGTCGGCGGGCGGCGGGGTGGCGCGGGCAATAGCTTCAGTCTCCGCTTCGGAAACGGGGGTACTGGTACTGGTAGCCGGCGTAGCCGGGGCCACCGGCGCGCCGGTATCGGAACGCAGAAAGTAGTAGGCAATAAGGCCCAGTACTGCCAGCGCCAGCAGTACGAGCAGCCAGGGGCTGGGGGAAGATTTTTTGCGCTGGATGTTAATTTCGGCCATGCGAACAGATTGGTTTTAGCGAAGCTGCCGTCGGCGTCGACGGCTTAGGATGGAAGAATACTACGCATTCCGCACGAGTTGGTAGGTATCGCCAGCTGCCGCGCCAGTGATTTCAAGCGGATTATACTGATGGAGTTTCCCAGCCCGCAATCCATTTACGGGCAGTCAGAGCCCGCACCCCACCGGAGTTGGGGTAGCTGTTTATCCGGGGCCGGGCTGGCTGGCCTAGCTCCTGCTTGAATCCTGCCATTTATTTATTGTACTATGAAGTATCAATGCTTTGCTTAATGAATATCAATCCCATTATCTTGCACGACTCTTGCAAATCGTTTTAATAACGATTTAGTAACAATAAGGTAGTCTGCCATTGCCGCGGGTTAATATTCGCACCAGCTTTCCAGCGCCTGCCAGCTCGTAAAATTATGTTCTGCCCCTACCCTGCTATCTGCGGGTTGCCACCGTTTATCTGCCTCTATGGCCAACTCCTACCCTCAGTTCGACCCCACTCGCTACAACCACCTGGCCACGCTTTCTTACCGCAGCAAGGCAGTATACGCGGCGGCAATGCTGGGCATCATTACCCTGTTGCTTGCTCTGCCCTTCGTACACGTCAACGTGTCGGCGCAGGCCCCGGGGATGCTGCGGCCCCTGTCTGAGAAAACCGAAGTCCGCTCACTGGTAGGGGGCACCATCACGCGGCTGCTGGTGCGCGAAAATCAGCAGGTGCAGGCCGGCGACACGCTGTTGGTACTGCAGTCGGGGGCAATGCAGGCCCAGCAGGCGGTGAATGCGCGCCAGCAGGCCGAGCACGCCGCCTTCGCCCAGGACCTGACGTGGCTGGTGCAGCACCTGACGCCCCCGGCCGGGGGCCTGCGCACCCCGCTTTGCGGGCAGCAGGCCGCGCAGTACCGCACCCAGCAGCAGCAGCTCGACAACCAGCTCCAGAAAAGTGCCCGCGACGTGGCCACCAGCCAGGCCCTGTTTCACGACAAGGTAATTGCCCGCGTGGAGCTGGAAGACAAGCTCTTTGCCCACCGCAAGCGGCTCGACGAGGCCCGGGTGCTCACCGAAACCCAGCGCAGCCAGTGGCAGGCCGACCTGGCCGCGCACCGCGCCGCCCTGGCCGAGCTGCGCGGCCAGCAGCAGCAGCTCCGCCTGGAGCGCCGCCTCTACTGTCTGCGGGCCCCCGTCACGGGTACCGTGCAGCAGCTGGCGGGCAAGTACGTAGGCAGCACCGTGCAGAGCGGGGAGCTGCTGGGCACCCTCTCCCCCGACGGCGACCTGCTGGCCGAATGCTACGTGTCGCCGAAGGACATTGGCTTTGTGCGCGTGGGTATGCCGGCCCGCTTCCAGGTCGATGCCTTCGACTACAACCAGTGGGGCCTGGTGGAAGGCCAGGTCACCGACGTGTCGCGCGACTTCGTGCTGATCGAGCAGGAACCCGTTTTCAAGGTACGCTGCCGCCTGAGCCGCCCGTTTCTGCAGCTCGGCAACGGCTACCGCGGCACACTGCGCAAGAGCATGAGGGTGCACGCACGGTTCCTGCTGGCCCGCCGCAGCCTCTGGCAGCTGCTCTTCGACAAAGCCGACAACTGGCTAAACCCTAACCAGAACGGCGTCGGGTAACTTTCTGCTCTTCCTTTTACCGACCCGCTCCTACCGCCCGGTTCCGGCCGGGGGCCTTATTCTATCCGCATGAGTCTGAGTACTTCCATCCGCCAACGCGACGCGACCGACTGCGGCGCAGCCTGCCTGGCCTCGGTAGCAGCACACTTTGGTTTGCTGCTGCCGCTGGCCCGCGTCCGACAGCACACGCCCGTCACGGCCCACGGCACCGATATGCCCCAGATGCTGCAGGCCGCCGCCAAGCTGGGCCTGGAAGCCCGCGGGGTGCAGAGCGACCTGGAGCATCTGGCCGGCGTACCCCTGCCCGCCATTGCGCCCATCGTGCTCGACCCGGCAGATTCCGTGACCCGCTACGTCGTTCTCTACCGCGTGGGCAAACGGCGCGTCACCTACCTCGACCCCGCGGACGGCAAGCGCCACCATCTGCGCCGCGCTGACTTTCCCCACTACTGGACCGGGGAGCTGCTACTGCTGCGCCCCGATACCTCCTTCGAGCCCGGCAACCACAAAAAATCGGTGCTGGGGCGGTTCTGGGAGCTGGTGCAGCCCCACGGGTCCATCATCACCCAGGCCCTGGTGGGCTCGGTGCTGTACACGGTACTGGGCCTGGCCATGTCGATCTTCGTGCAGAAAATCGTGGACCACGTGCTGGTGGACGGCAACCGCAACCTGCTGAATCTGCTGGGCCTGGGCATGGTGGTGCTGCTGTTCTTCCAGGTGTTTCTGGGCACCATGAAAAGCCTGTTTGCGCTCCAGACCGGGCAGCAGATCGATGCCCGCCTCACCCTGGGCTACTACAACCACCTGCTACGCCTGCCCCAGACGTTTTTCGATTCGATGCGGGTCGGTGAAATCATTTCCCGCCTCGACAGCGGCATCAAAATCCGGGCTTTCGTGAATGAAACGGCCCTGAACCTGCTGGTGAACCTGTTCATCGTGGTGCTGTCGTTCGGGCTCATGTTTACCTACTACTGGAAGCTGGCCGCGCTGATGTCCATCATCCTACCCCTGTACGCGGGCATCTACTGGGTGCAGAACCGCCTGAACCGCCGCTCCCAGCGCCGCCTGATGGAGCAGACTGCCGAGCTGGATGCCCAGCTGGTGGAGTCGGTAACGGGCATGGGAACGGTAAAGCGGCTGGGCATGGAAAGCTTTGCCAGTGAGCGAACCGAAGCCCGCTTTATGGGTCTGATGCGGGCGGTGGCTGTCTCCGGGCGGCAGGGCATCCTGAGCAACGCCGCTACCGAGTTCGTGTCGCAGCTGTTCCGCATCGGGCTGCTGTGGGTGGGTTCCTACTTCGTACTTGCCCACGAGCTCACGCCCGGCGAGCTGTTGTCCTTCTACGCCATTGTGGGCTACTTCACCGGCCCCGCCACGGCCCTGATGGGCGCTAACAAGTCGGTACAGGACGCGCTGATTGCCGCCGACCGCATGTTCGAGATTATCGACCTGGAAGCCGAGAGCCAGGACCAGAAAACGGAGCTTACGCCCGCCCTGGTCGGCGACGTGGTGCTGCACGACGTCGCGTTTGCTTACCACCCCGGCCTGCCGGTGCTGCGCGGGCTGAGCCTGCGGGTACAGCGCAGCTCCATCACGGGCATCGTGGGCGAAAGCGGGGCCGGCAAAACTACCCTGCTCTCGCTGCTGCAGGGCCTGTACCCGCTGGATTCGGGTAGTATCACCATCGGCGGGCTCGACGTGCGCCACCTGCACTTGGGCAGCCTGCGCCGGGTGGTGGGCATCGTACCCCAGCAGATTGACCTGTTTTCGGGTTCCATTGCCGACAACATCACCATCGGCGACCCGCAGCCCGATATGGCGCGCGTTATCACCCTGTGTCGGCAGCTGGGCGTGCTGGAGTTCGTCGAGCAGCTGCCCCACGGCTTTGCGACGGCGCTGGGTGAGCGGGGCGCCGGCCTCTCGGGCGGGCAGAAACAGCGGCTGGCTCTGGTCCGCGCCCTGTACCGTGACCCCGAAATCCTGATTCTGGACGAAGCCACTTCCGCCATGGATGCCGCCGCCGAGCAATATGTGCACGATACGCTGCTGCAGCTACGGGCCGCCGGCAAAACCATCATCATTATTGCCCACCGCCTGAGCACCGTGGCCCACGCCGACAAGATTGTGGTGCTGGCGGCCGGACAGGTGCAGGAAGAAGGAGCCCACGCCCAGCTCCTGCACGACGGCGGGGCCTACGCCGGACTGTGGAAGCAGCTCATGCCCGGCTCGGCCCCCGTGATACCGGTACCGTCCCAGGAAGTCGCGACGCTGTAAGCCGGCATGCCGCCAGCAAACGGGCCGCTCCGCCGCAACTGTTCAGCCGATGACTGAGCTGGTTGCGACGGAGCGGCCCGTTTGCGCGGCCGCGTTGCTTACGCCGTTACCTTGCGGTACATTCTGGCCAGCTGCTCCACCGCGAAATCAACTTCGGCTTCAGTGTTGTACTTGCTCATCGAGAAGCGGATGGCCCCCCGGCCCGGGTCGCAGCCCAGGGCCGTCAGTACGTGGGAGCCGGCATTGGCCCCGCTGCTGCAGGCCGAGCCGCCCGACACCGATACATGGTTGATGTCGAGGTTGAAAAGCAGCATCTCGTTCATCTCCGACGGCGGCAGGCTCACGTTCAGCACCGTGTACAGGCTCTCCTCAGTCAGCGCCGAGCAGCCGTTGAAGGCGACGTCTTCAATTTCTGCCGTCAGGCGCGTAATAAACCGGTCTTTCAATCCCTGCACGTAGCGGTGGTGGTCGGCCATATGACTGCTGGCAATTTCCAGCGCCTTAGCCAACCCCACGATACCATACACATTCTCAGTACCGGCCCGCACGTTCCGCTCCTGCGCCCCACCATAAATCAACGGCTCGGCCTGCACCCCCGAACGGCGGTACAGGAAGCCTACCCCTTTCGGGCCGTGGAATTTGTGGGCCGAGCCCACCAGGAAATGAACTTTCAGCTGCTGTAAGTCGAGCTGGTAATGGCCCATCGTCTGCACCGTATCGGTGTGGAAGATGGCATCGTGGCGCTGGCAGATGTCGCCAATGGTCTGGATATCGTTGAGGTTGCCGATTTCATTGTTGGCGTGCATCAGGCTCACGAAGGAGCGTGGGTGGGCGCCCAGCAGCTCGTCCAGATGCGCCATGTTCAGACGACCTTGCTCATCATGGCGCACGTAGCTCAGCCGGATTTCCCCGCTCTTTTCCAGGGCCTGCAGCGCGTGCAGCACCGCGTGATGCTCCAGGGGCGAAGTAACAGCGTGCTTCAGGCCCAGGGTGCGGATGCTGCCGAAGGCGGCGTAGTTATCGGCCTCCGTGCCGCCCGAGGTGAAGGAAATTTCGGCGGGAGAGGCATTCACCAGGTGGGCAATGGTTTTGCGCGCATTCTCAATGGCGGCCCGCACCTTCCGGCCATGGCCATGAATGCTGCTCGGATTGCCAAAGTGCTCCCGCATGAACGGCAGCATCGCCTCCAGTACTTCCGGGTCCAGCGGCGTGGTGGCGGCATTATCGAAGTAGGCGGCCGTAGGAGCGGCTGCCGAAGCGGGCGAATCGGGGGTAGAAAGCATACCGGGCGGTTTGGGAATGAAGCACCGCAAGCGGCACGGCACAAAAATAAAGGATTCCGGCGGGCCTGCCGGAACCCTTTGAAATACTGCGCAAAAACAGACTTGCTGAGGCCTCGCTGCCCCCCGGTATTCCGGCGACCCGCACTGCCTGCGCCGGATATCTAGGCGGAAATAATTTCCTTGATATCAGCAATGATCTTGTTGGCCAGATGGTCGGCCGTGGCATTCGAGTCCGACTCGGCATAGATGCGGATAATGGGCTCCGTGTTCGACTTGCGCAGGTGCACCCACTCTTTGTCAAACTCAATCTTTACCCCGTCGATGGTATTGACCGGCTGCTTGGCGTAGCGTTCCTCCATCTTGCGGAGCACCAGATCCGTGTCGATTTCCGGGGTCAGCTCAATCTTGTTCTTGGAGATGAAGTAGCTCGGGTACGAAGCCCGCAGGCGCGTCATAGTCAGGCCGGTTTTGGCCAGGTGGCTCAGGAAAAGCGCGATGCCGACCAGCGAGTCGCGACCGTAGTGCAGCTCGGGGTAGATAATCCCGCCGTTGCCTTCGCCGCCAATCACGGCGTTGGTTTCCTTCATTTTGGTCACCACGTTCACCTCGCCTACCGCCGCCGCCGCGTACTGCCCGCCCGCTTTTTCGGTCACGTCGCGCAGGGCCCGGGTGCTGCTCAGGTTGCTCACCGTGTTGCCGCCGCCATTTTGCTGCAGCACGTAGTCGGCCACGGCCACCAGCGTGTATTCTTCGCCGAACATGGAGCCGTCCTCGTTCACCAGCGCCAGGCGGTCTACGTCGGGGTCGACCACGATGCCCAGGTTGAAAGAGCCTTTTTCCATCGTTTTGGCAATTTCACGCAGGTTTTCGGGCAGCGGCTCGGGGTTGTGGGCGAAGTCGCCGGTGGGCTCGCAGAACAGCTTTTCGATGGTTTCCACGCCCAGCGCGGCCAGCAGCATCGGCACCGCGAAGCCCCCGCAGGAGTTCACCGCATCGACCACCACCCGGAAATTTTTAGCCTTAATGGCCGCCACGTCCACCAGCGGCAACGCCAGAATGGCGTCGATGTGCTGCTGCAAAAAAGTGTCGTCGGTTGAATACTGCCCCAGCTTGGTGACCGGGGCGAAGTCGAAGGCTTCCGTGTCGCCGAGGTGCAGCACCTGCTGGCCATCCTTGTCTGAGATGAACTCCCCCTTATCATTCAGCAGCTTGAGCGCATTCCACTGCTTGGGGTTGTGCGAAGCCGTCAGGATGATACCGCCCCCGGCTTTTTTGGCTGGCACCGCCATTTCTACGGTCGGGGTGGTGCTCAGGCCGAGGTCAATAACATGGATGCCCAGCCCCTGCAGCGTAGCGGCGACCAGCTTGCTAACCATCTCGCCCGAAATGCGGGCGTCGCGGCCGATAATGATGGTGTTGTTTTGGGTTGTGTTCAGTACCCAGGTACCAAAGGCCGCCGCGTACTTTACTATATCAAGCGGAGTCAGACCCTCGCCGGCCGCGCCGCCGATGGTCCCCCGGATGCCGGAAATCGATTTAATCAGTGCCACAGGCTATGTCTGGTTTGAGTCAGCAAAAGTAGAGAAACCCGCCTGCTTTCCCTACGAAACTATTAACGCCCGCGCCGTAGCTGGCCCGTACGCCGGAGTTAGCGGAGCGCCAAAAACCACGCTACAACCATCGCCCGGGCGGCGGGAGTGCCACAAGAGCCCCAGCGCCGTATATTTGGCTAATGGAACTGCCCCCCCTCACGCCCGACCGCCGCCCCGAACAGCTGGCCGCTTTCGGCCGCCTGCTCGACATCCTGGACCGCCTGCGGGCGGAATGCCCCTGGGACCGCCAGCAAACGATGCAAAGCCTGCGCCACCTGACGATCGAGGAAACCTACGAACTCTCCGACGCCATCCTGCGGGACGACCTGCCAGACGTCAAAAAGGAGCTTGGCGACGTGATGCTCCACCTCACCTTCTACGCTAAAATAGCGGCCGAAACCAACCAGTTCGATATCGCCGACGTACTGAATGCCCAGTGCGAAAAACTCATCTTTCGTCACCCCCACATCTACGGCGATGTTGTGGTAACCAATGAAGACGAGGTGAAGCGCAACTGGGAGCAGCTTAAACTTCGGGAAAAAGGGAATTCTTCCGTGCTGGGCGGAGTTCCTGTTGCTTTACCCGCGCTGGTGAAGGCCATGCGCATCCAGGAAAAGGCCCGGGGAGCGGGTTTCGACTGGGAGCGGCAGGAGCAGGTGTGGGAAAAAGTGCAGGAGGAACTGGCCGAGTTCGGCGAAGAATTCGCCAACGCCGATCCGGTCAGGCTAAATCAGGAGCGAGCGACAGACGAGTTCGGTGACCTGCTGTTTTCCCTGATCAACTTCGCCCGCTTCGCTAATATCAACCCCGAAGAGGCTTTGGAACGAACCAACCGAAAATTCATCCAGCGCTTTCAGTTTTTGGAAACCGAGGCGGCCCGCGATGGTCATCGTCTCGCCGACTTAGACCTGGCCCAGATGGATGTTTATTGGGAGCGGGCCAAAAAAGCGCCCCCTTCAGAGCCAGTAAATCCACCACAGAAATAGCCTTTTTTTGAGTTGCAAGCCGCTTTAAAGCGTTTAAACGCATTTTTCATTTGGCAGCGCGTTGCTTTTTATTTAGGTTTGTCAAGGATAGCCCGAATTCGCAAAGGGCCCCGCGCACGAGCAGACCCACGATTTCCGCCGCCTTCGGGCACGGAGCGTGCGGGTGAGCGGGGCCGCCGCCGTCTTCAAGGATCCCCCCGCAGTTGTTCACTTTTTTACCTGCTTACTTCACCCTTCACCAACCCACTAATTCTCCGGAACAATGGAACAAAAGAATGCCCTGAACAAGAACGTGCGGCCCGCCGCTCCTGCCGCACCCCAAGGTGAGGCAAAAGGTGGGTCAGCGTTTGCTGCCATCGTGATTCCCCTCGCATTTGTTGTCTCAGTTATAGTTTACCTTTTTGTATTCGGTAACGGCAGCAACTTCCAGGGCGGCGACAGCGCAAACCACCCATTGCCCGGTAACTGGCTCGGTATCGTATTCAAAGGTGGCCCGGTCGTGCCTGTGCTGCTCACCATGTTCCTGCTCGTGTTCACGTTCTCGATTGAGCGTTTCCTGACCATCGGTCGGGCCAAAGGCACCAAGAGCATCGAAACTTTCGTGCGCACTATCCGCCAGAAGCTGAACGTCAACGACATCACCGGAGCTATTGCCGCCTGCGACCAGCAGAAGGGTTCGGTAGCCAACGTGGTGAAAGCCGGCCTGGGCAAATACCAGGAGATGGCCCGCGAGCGGGGCCTGGAGAAAGACCAGAAGATCCTGGCCATCCAGAAAGAAATCGAAGAATCGACGGCGCTGGAGCTGCCAATGCTCGAGAAAAACCTCGTTATCCTCTCCACGCTGGCTTCTGTCGCCACGCTGGTGGGCCTGTTGGGTACAGTATTCGGCATGATCAAGGCCTTCGCCGCGCTGGCTCAAGGCGGTGCTCCCGATGCAGTAGGTCTGGCCAACGGTATCTCGGAAGCGCTGATCAACACGGCTCTGGGTATCGGGACGTCGGCTCTGGCCATCGTGGCCTACAACTTCTTCACCAGCAAAATTGACGAGCTGACGTACAGCATCGACGAGGCTGGTTTCAGCATCATTCAGACCTTCGCGGCTCAGCACGGCGAAAAAGAGCACGCCGCTTAGTCGCGCTTTAGCGCACTACAGCTTAGTTTCTCCCGTTTCTGAATCATCGCTAATCAACCACGTCAGCAATGCCCAAAGTAAAGCCCCATAGAACGTCCCCTTCGCTGGATATGACCCCGATGGTGGACCTGGCATTCCTGCTGGTGACGTTCTTTATGCTCACTACCAAGTTTGCTCCCGAGGAAGCAGTGGTAGTGGACACGCCCTCATCGACTTCTGAACTACGCCTGCCCGAGAGCCACGTGATTACCATCGCCGTGGACAAGGATAAGCGCGTATTCTTCGGAATGGATGATGCCAAACCGAAGCTGGCGATGTTGTCGCGAGTCGGAGCCAAATATGGTGTCACCTTCACGGCGGACCAGGCGAAGACTTTCTCCGGCCTGTCCAGCTTTGGCGTTCCGGTGCAGCAACTGCCCGACTTCCTGAGCCGCGACACCGAGCAGCGTAAAAACATCAAGCAGCCCGGCATTCCCGCCGACTCGCTTAACAATCAGTTTATCGATTGGGTGGTAGAAGCGCAGGCCGCTAGTCGTAAAGAGTTTGGTAAGCCTGCCTATATCGCCATCAAGGGCGATGGTAGCGCGGACGTCCCGACGGTGAAGAGAATCATCAAACTGCTGCAGGAAAAGAACATTAACCGTTTCAACCTCATTACTGACTTGGAAGCCAAGCCAGTAGCTGGTCGATAACCCCGCAGAGCTATGTCAGAGGTACAACAACAAGACAAAGGCGGTCAAAAAGGCGGTAAGAAGAGAGCCAAGAAAATGTCGACCAAAATCGACATGACTCCCATGGTGGATCTGGCTTTCCTGCTCCTCACCTTTTTCATGCTGACCACCACGTTCAGCAAACCCACCGTCATGCAGATGACGATGCCGGTGAAGCCGAAAGCAGATGATCCGCCGCAGGAACTGCCGGCCTCCAATGCTTTCACCATCCTGATGGATGAAAACAACAAAATCTACTATTACGAAGGCCTGCTGAAAGAAGGCGAGCCAACGCCCGAACTGGTGCAGACCAGCTACGCGGCCGATGGCATCCGTAAAGTTTTGTTGGAGCGTAAGCGCCGGGACCCCAAAACGGTGGTGCTGATTAAGCCGGCCGATAAGTCCAATTACAAAAACATGGTTGATATCCTCGACGAGATGAACATCACCGACCAGAAAAAGTACGCGCTGGTGGACATCTCGAAGGCGGATACCGACCTCATAACTACTTCTGGCAAATGATGGATAACACGCAACTGGCGCGTGCATCGTTCGATGACATCGTTTTTGAAGGCCGCAACAAGGCCTACGGAGCGTATGTTCTCCGGCGTTTGTACGGCAGCCACGTTACGCGGGCCCTTCTCATTGCAGTCGCCATCTTCGCCATCTTCGTCAGCTTCCCGCTTATTGCGCGGATGTTTGGCGGTGATGAAATCAAGAAGGATGACAAGATGCTGAAGGTGAACGAGCTGATGGAGGCTCCGCCGCTGGACGAAACCAAACCCCCACCGCCCCCGCCCCCACCGGAGGCACCACCACCGCCGCCACCAAAGCTCTCCACCATCAAATTCACGCCGCCGGTAGTGAAGAAGGACGAGGAAATCAAAAAGGTGGAAGAAATTCCCGACCAGGAAGAGCTGCAGGAAAAGGTAGTGGCTACGGCCACGGTAGTCGGTAATACCGATAACCCTAACCTGGAAGGTCTGGAAGGTAAGGGTAACGAAGTGGTAGCAGAGGTAGTTGAGAACAAGGTGTATACCTACGTGGAGCAGATGCCGGTATTCCCCGGCGGACAGGAAGCATTGCTCAGGTACATTGCCCAGAACATCAAGTACCCCGCTCTGGCCCTGCGCAATCAGGTAGAGGGCAAGGTATTTATCGCCTTCGTAGTTGGCCCCGACGGGCAGGTTTCGGATGTGAAGGTGCAAAAAGGCATTGGCGCAGGTTGCGACGAAGAAGCCGCCCGCGTTATCAAGAAGCTCCCAACGTTTGCTCCCGGCAAGCAGAACGGACGGTCGGTAAGCGTTTCTTACACGGTACCGGTAACCTTCGCTATTCGCTAAGCTTTCTGGTTTTCCAGTGCTGGAATTCACAAAAAACCTCAAATCGGTCTTCGGACTGGTTTGAGGTTTTTTTGTGGTGCACTACCCGGGCAGGCATACTATGGTGGAACCAGCGGGCGTTTTGCGCCTGAAAGCCAGGTGGGAAGGGGTAGTAGTGCGAGATGGGGCTTGGATAGTTTGGGTCAGCAATCATCTTTCACCCTATAGTCCTTATCCCATGAACAGCCTGCAACTAACTACCGCTTCGCTCAACGACATCGTCTTCGAGGGGCGCAACCAATCTTACGGCGCGTATGTATTGCGCCGGATCTACAACCGCCATCTGATTACCGGGCTCACTATTTCCGTGCTGCTGGGCTTGGTACTGGTTGGAATTCCTATCGTGGTCCAACAGCTGTGGCCCGCGGTAATTGTGGCTCCCGCGCCGGTAGTACTGCCACCAGTTATTGATCTGATGCCAGACCCAACCAGGATCTTGGAACCAACCCGGTCAGTTGAGCCCGTTCGGGTGCAACCAGTAACCATCACTCCGGCTGTCATCAGCATTGCAACCACTATTGTCAAAGATGACCTGTTAAAACCTCAGCCGGCTCAACCCACCGAGAGCCCGGTTGAAATGGAGCCTGGGGCTCTCCGCGGCCCTGGTCCTGCCACTGGTTCTGGTACGGATGCCGGGGCCGGGTCGGCTGGTACAACTACTCTTGATTCAGGCTCTACCAGTACGCCCCCTGCCAACGCTCCATTCGTGCATGTTGAGGTGATGCCGGAATTTGCCGGGGGAATTGGGGCGCTACGGCAGTATATGCAGCGCAATTTGCGGTATCCCCGGCAGGCCTTAGCTGGCGCGGTATCGGGCAAAGTCTTTGTCGCTTTCACCGTACAGGCCAGTGGGGCAATTTCGGATGTGCAGGTCCTGAAAGGGCTGGGCTACGGTACCGATGAAGAAGCCCTGCGCGTAGTGAAAGCTATGCCCGCCTGGACTCCCGGTCGGCAGAACAGCCATCCGGTTTCGGTACGCTACACGCTGCCGATTACTTTTAGCTATCAGTAGTTCGCGTAGCCTGAAATACGTTAGCAGCAGTATATTTGCCAAACTTGGTGTGTTGAAGTCAGAAATCAGCCGGTTAAGCAACTACCGGCTGATTTCTGGCTTTTTTCGTGGCCTGTTCTCCTGGTACTCCTTGCCCGTCCCGGCATCAAAACGAACAATCTCCCCAGGGTTTTGCGTTAGAGCCTTGATTCGTTGCTTTACTAACCCTTTTTCTTTGGTATGCTAAACCGTCCTACAACGGATGAGCGTTTGGGCAAATCCCCGCAGCGTCTGGTGCCTTACTTTTTGCTGGTAATGGCCGTCATCTACATGGGTCTGGGAGTTTTTCTCTGGGCAGCTTCCGGAATAATTGCCCTGCCGGTGGGTACCAGGCGAATTCTGGGCACTGTTTTCTTGTTTTACGGAATCATTAGATTTGTCCGGACCTACGGCCAGCATTTCAAACGCAAACCAACCCACGATGACAAGCACTAAGGCGGGAAAAATAGCAACGTGGGCAATGGCAGCTTTGCTGCTGCCGGGCTGCAACAGCGGCGGCCCTGGTGCGGCCGAAACCGATACGACAACCAGCGGCCGGATCAGCATCAGCGTCGATGAGACTTTTGCGCCAATCGTAACCTCACAGGTCGATACGTTTCAGAAGCTTTACCAGGGGGCTAAAATCCAGGCGGCCTACAAGCCGGAGCAGGCTGTAATCCAGGACCTGCTCGATAACAAGGCCCGCGTTATTGTAGTCGCCCGGCAGCTTACTCCGGCCGAGAAAGCCGAATTTGACCGCATCAAGCTGGTGCCAACCACCATCAAGCTGGCCACCGATGGGCTGGCCATTATCGTTCATCCCAGCAACCCGGATTCGCTGCTGACGCTGGCTCAGCTGCGCGACATTTTCACGGGCAAGACCTCTACCTGGAGTCAGGTGAGCGGAAAAAAGAAGCTCAACGGGATTAATGTAGTCTTTGATGCCAGCCGTTCCAGCACGGCCCGCTACGCGCAGGATTCCGTCACGCGGGGCGTTCCGTTGACTCAGCGCGTATTTGCGGCCAAATCGAACCCTGCCCTGCTCGATTACGTTGCTACACATCCCAGCGCTATTGGGATTGTGGGGGCCAACTGGATTAGTGACCGGGATGACGCGGCCGTACAGAGCTTCCTAAAGAAGGTGCGCGTCGTTGGTATCAGTACCAGCCCAAATCCTCAGAAGCCCGACGACTACGTCCAGCCCTACCAGGCATATATGGCCCTGAAGACTTACCCGTTGCGCCGCGATGTGTATATTATCAGCCGGGAGGCCCGGGCCGGTCTTGGCACCGGTTTTGCATCCTTCGCCGCAGGCAACAAAGGCCAGCTTATTGTGCTTAAGTCTGGCCTGGTCCCTGCCGTTGGCCAGACGCGCATTATCACCACCAATAAGCTCTAGCCTTCTCCTTTAACTTTCCACCCGCTTTTTTCACCAAACCTTTCGCTCATGAAATTCAAGCCCTGGAAGCTCTCGCTCCTCGCTGCCTTGTCTGTTTCCGGCTCTGCCGCTTTCGCTCAAAACGCATCAAGTGCTCAAAAATCAATTGAATTAGAGCGCTACAACGAAGCCCGCACGGCTTTGCTGAAGCAGGGCTCGGCTGCCGATGCTTCGTTTGAGCTAGGCCGTTTGTATCAGAAGCGCGCCATGCCGGATTCGGCCGCCTATTATTTCAACCGGGTCCCCCTGAACCCAAAGGATGCCATGTCATTGGTTTCGGCGGGCCGGGCGGCACTGGCCCAAGGCAAAACGGCCGAAGCTGAAATTCACTTCGACAATGCGGCCAAGCTCACTAAGAGCAAAGACGCCAAGGTTCTGACCATGATAGTCCAGGCGTACGCCGAGTCGGACGTGAAGGATATCACCAAGGCCCTAAGCTACGTTGAGGCGGCGCAGAAGGCTAATAAAGGCAAGGACGATCCGGCCCTGATGATTGCCCGCGGCGACATCTACCTCAAGCAGGAAACCGGTGGTGGCGAAGCTATGTCGAGCTACGAGCGGGCCTCGCTGGCCAACCCTAACGACGCCCTGGCTTACTACCGCAAAGGTCAGCTCAACGTCCGGTCGCGCAACTATAACGATGCCCGGACGGCGTTTGAGAAAACCCTGAGCCTTGATCCGAGCTATGCTCCGGCCCAGCGCGACCTGGCTGAGATGTACTTCTACGTAGGCAAGTACGACGATGCCCTTTCCGGCTTCCAGAAGTATATGGCTGGCGCCGAGAAGACGCCCGATACCGATGCCAAATACGCGTCGTTCCTGTTCCTGACCAAGAAATATTCGGAGGCGCTGGTAGAAATCGATAAAGTTCTGGCCCGTGACCCCGCTAACCTGACCATGAACCGTCTGCGAGCCTACTCGCTGTACGAAACCGAGAAGAATGACGAGGCCTTGGTAGCCATGGACAAATTCATGAAACTGGCCCCGGCGGGCAAGGTTCTGAAGGAAGACAACGTCTACTATGCCAAGATGCTTTCGAAATCGGGCAAGGGTGGGCAAGGCATTACAATGCTGGAAAAAGCATTGGCCGCTGACCCCACTAATGCTGACCTGCGCAAAGACCTCGCCCAGGCTTATGTAGCACAGAAAGATTACCCCAACGCTATCAGAGAGTACCGCTTACGCATCAAAAACGGCAACGGTGATCTGGCCGACAACGTGCTGCTGGCCCGGGCTTACGAGATGAACAAGCAGTATCCCCAGGCTGATAGCCTCTATAACGTAGTGTTGGTGGCCCGTCCGACCTACGTACCCGGCTACATGATGCGGGCGCACGTTAATGCCTATCTCGATCCTACTTCCAAGCAGGGTACGGCTAAGCCCTACTACGAGAAGTATATTGAAGTGGCAACTGCCAATGACCCGGCCAAGTACAAGGATGGGTTGATTGAGGCGAACAACTACCTCGGCTCGTACTACTTGTTCACCAAGAGCGATAAGAGCGCGGCTCTGCCTTACTACCAGCAGGTACTGGCTCTTGATCCAGGTAACAAGGATGCCAAGCTTGCCGTGAACGAAATAACCGGCAAGAATAAGGCGGCTGCCAAGGCCCCGGCCAGGAAAGCTCCGGCTAAGAAAAAGTAAGGCTCTGCGCTTTACCAAAAAGCCCCGTTACGGTTGTAACGGGGCTTTTTACGTTTATCTGGGTTAGCTATTTCCCCGCCGCGGCGTACTTTTCCCATAGCTCCAGCACGGTTGCGAAGTCGGTAGGCAGTTCCACCTCGAAGTGCATTGCAGCGCTGGTATGAGGATGTACGAAGCCGAGCGACTTCGCGTGCAATGCCTGGCGGGGCATCACCCGAAAAGCATTTTCGACAAAGTCGCGGTAGGCCCCGGTGCGCTGCCCGTAAAGCACTTTATTGCCCCCGTACGTAGCATCGGAAAAAAGCGGATGACCAATATGCTTCATATGGACCCGGATCTGGTGGGTACGGCCCGTTTCGAGGTTACACTGCACCAGGGAGACGTGCTGGAAAGTCTGTAGTACTTTGTAGTGCGTCACGGCGTGCTTCCCCTGGTCGCCTTCCGGAAACACGGCTTGCACCTTGCGGTCTTTGATGCTGCGGCCGATATGGCCCGTAATGACGCCTTGGCTTTCCTTGGGAATACCCCAGACCAGCGCCAGATAGGTACGCTCGATGGTATGGTGAAAAAACTGCTGAGACAGATGCGTCATGGCCCATTCGGTTTTACCAATGACCAGCAGCCCGGAGGTATCCTTATCGATGCGATGTACGAGGCCCGGCCGGATCTCGCCGTTGCGTCCCGTGGGCAGGTGGTTCAGGTGATGCGTCAGGCCATTCACCAGCGTGCCGTGCCAGTTACCAAAGGCCGGATGAACTACCAAGCCCGCCGGCTTATTCACCATCAGCAACGACTCATCCTCATAGCGGATATCGAGGTCCATCGGCTCGGGTAGCACCCGAAAATCGATGGGGGGCTCAGGCAGCGTGATGGTAATAACGTCGAAGGGCTTGATGCGGTAATTCGACTTGACCGATTTCTCGTTCACCTGAACTGCTTCGGCCTCAATAGCATTCTGAATCTTGGTACGGGACGTGTGGCCCAGCCGGCGCAGCAGAAACTTATCGATGCGCAGCAGCTCCTGCTTACGGTCGACTACAATGCGGTGATGCTCGTAAAGCTCGTCGCCTTCGCCCTCTTCTTCGGGTAGCTCAAGGTTGGGCAAATCCTGTTCTTCTTCCATTTCCGTCATGCGGGTGGCAGTTGGGTACAAGGGTAAAATAAGAAAGCCGGAGCTCAGGGCCCCGGCTTTGCTCACTGGAAAAGCGCGTGGCGCTTATTTTTTGGTTTTGGTCTTGGTCTTGGTCGAAGCAGGCACCACCGGAGTAGCGGTGGCGGCGGGAGTGGCTACCTTGGCAGCGGCAGCAGCCCCCGGGGTAACCCCCATTTTCTTCAGCACCAGGTCTGAGATGTCGCCTTCCTTCGGGCCGTGCAACAGCACCGGGCTGGCCCCGTCCGAGTTCAGCACGTAGGTATAGCCATTTTCCTCGGCTACTACGTCAATCGTCTTCTGGAGCTTATCCAGGGCCGGCTTCAGCAGCGTCTGCTGCTTCTGCTGCAACGACTGGTCAGCACTGCGCTGAAACTCCTGAATAGAGGTCTGCAGACCGGTCAACTCTTTCTCCTTGTCGGCGCGCACTACCTCGGTCATTGTGGAAGCGCCCTTCTGGTAGGCTTCCGCTTTAGCCTGGTAGTCGCTGTACTTGCTTTTCAACTGGGCTTCGAGCTGCGAGCTATAGGCTTTCAGGTCAGACTCGATCTGCTTACTTTCTGGCATCTGGCTCAGCACATATTCTACGCTGGTGTAGCCAATTTTCAACGGAGCTTGCGCCAGGGCCGCAGAAGAGGACGCAAGAGTGAAAACGGCCGCAATCAGGGCAAGACGGAATTTGTTCATGGTAATCATTCAGGGAAAAGAGTCAGAGAGTTAGAGTTGCGGAAGCAAAGTTACTTTTTTCCAGCGGCCGGACGCTGTCCGGGCCGGGTGGCGGGTTTACGGGGAGCCGGAGCTTCATCCGGCTCCAGGTCTCCCCCGGGGGTAGTTGGTTTGGTCACGGTCCGGACGGCGCCTTTCTGAGCCGGTTGGTTTTGATCTTCGGAGGCCAAGCCCAGTTCCTCCATCACGAATTCCGTGTAATCATGAATCGGGTTGGTATACAGCATGGTCAGATCACCGGACTTGTCGAAAATAATGCCCAGCTGTTTTTTCTTGGCCACCTTCTCAACCGCTTCAAATACCTGATCCTGCACGGGCTTGGTCAGCTCCTGGCGTTTCTTGAACAGCTGGCCTTCATAGCCAAAAATCTTGTTTTGATAGGCCTTGACGTCCTGCTCCTTCTTGAGAATTTCGTCCTGGCGCTTTTTTTTCATGGGCTCCGTCAGCAGTACCTCTTCCGACTGGTAGGTGCGGTAGAGCTTGTCGAGGTCCTTCTTCTGGCTTTCAATTTCCTTTTGCCAGGTGCCCGAAAGCGTATTGAGTTCCTGCTGGGCCTGGGCGTAGGCCGGCATTTTGCCCATGATGAACTCCGAATCGACGTAGCCAAACTTCTGGGCCAGCGTGGCGGGAGCCGCGGCGAGCAGGCCCAAGGCTACCGACAGCAGGCAGAACAGTTTTTTCATAGCCCTTGAGGGAGACGTGAGAATTGACGGCTGACCGCCGGAATACTAGCGAATCTGCTGCCCAATGATGAAGTGAAATATTCCTTTCTGCTGAGCAGTCTGCCCCGGAGCATACACATCGACTTTGTCGAAGCCGTAGCCGTAGTCGAAGCCAAGCAAACCGAACGCCGACATGAAAATCCGGGCCCCGACTCCGGCCGAGCGGTAAAGTTTGTACGGATTGTATTGCTTGTACTGGTCAAAGGCATTGCCGGCTTCCGCAAAGCCCAGCACGTAGACCGTAGCCGCCGGATTGAGCGAAACCGGATAACGCATTTCCAGCACGTACTTATTGAAGACAACGCCGCCGCTCGAATTTGGGTTCTGAATAGCAGTAGGGGTATTCGGATCTTCGTAGCCCCGCAGACCAACAAACTCAGTGCCGACCAGGAAGTTGGCTGCGCCACCAAATCCCAGACCCGAGCCACCCAGTTTGAAGCGTTCAAACGGACCGATTGGGCGGCTGGAGTTGTAAGTGCCAATGAAACCAAAGTGCGCCCGGGTATTCAGTACCAGCTTGCCCACTACGGGCGTAAACCACGAAGCATCAAACATCCATTTATGGAATTCAATCCACTCGTTCACGTTCGGGTGAGCTCCTTTAAATACCGAATACGGGGGCGTCAGGTTAACGCTCAGCGCCAGCGATGAGCCCCGGCGCGTATACGTCGGATTGTCGATGCTATTGCGCGACAACGTAGTGTTGAAGGTGATATTGTTGGCGTTGCCGTTACTGAAATTCGTGAAGCCGGGATAGTTGTTCAGTTCATACTGGCTAATCGACAGCGAGTTGCTCAGCGTGAAATAGTCGTCCGGTACGCGCAAACGGCGGCCCAGACCAACGGTAGCACTGTTTACCTTAATGGACTGGTCGTTGTTGGCGTCGAAGTTGCTGCCAACGCGCTGAATGCTCCGGTTTAGGCTAACGGATAAGGAGTTGGGCTTGCGGCCACCGAGCCAGGGCTCGGTAAAAGAGAAAGAGTAGGCCTGGTACTGGGTACCATTGGCCTGTACGTTCAGCGCGAGGCGCTGGCCATCTCCGGCGGGCACGGGCGTCCAGTTGCGGAAGTTACTGGCTTTGCGCAGGGAGAAGTTGTTGAATACCAGACCCACCGTGCCGATAAAGCCCGCGAAGCCACCCCAGCCGCCCGAAAGGGTGATCTGATCCGACGGTTTTTCGACCACCGTATAATTGATGTCTACCGTACCCTCAGCCTGGTTGGGCACTGGGTTCATCCCAATTTTCTCCGGGTCAAAATAGCCCAGGGTGGCAATCTGCCGCTGCGAACGGATCAGCAGCTCGCGGTTGAATTTGTCGCCGGGCAGCGTTTGCAATTCCCGCCGAAGCACGTGGTCGCTCGTCTTGGTGTTGCCGGCAATGTTGATTTCTTTGATCCGGGCCTGTACGCCTTCTGAGATACGCATCTCAATGTCGATAGAATCGCCTTCCACTTTCGTTTCGACCGGGTCAATGCCGAAGAACAGGTAGCCGTCGTTCATGTAGAGCGACGTCACGTCCTGACCGGTCGGGTTGTAATTCAGGCGTTTATCCAGGGTTTCTTTGCTGTACACACTGCCTTCCTTGATGCCCAGCACCGACGATAAGGTGCGGTTATCATAAAGGTAGTTGCCGCTCCAGGTGATGTGGCGGAAGTAATATTTCGGCCCTTCATCCATTTTAATCGTCAATGCCAGACCATCATCTTCCCGCACCAGCGTATCGGAGACGACAGCAGCATCGCGGTAGCCCTCGCCATTATAAAAGTCGATAAGCTTCTTCTTGTCTTCCTCAAATTCCGTCTTCTGAAATTTGCCCGCCGTTAGAATATTGTAGGACTTGCGCTCCTTGGTTTTCTTCATCTTCCCCTTGAGTTTGCGGTCGGAGAAGGCCGTATTGCCCTCGAACTCAATGGCCCGGATACGGACTTTCTCGCCTTTGTCCACATTGATATTCAACACCACGCTGTTCGACAGGCTTGAATCCGGCATCTGGGTAATGGTGGCCTTGGCATCCAGAAACCCCTTGTTGGTATAGAATTTCCGGACCTGGGCGCGGGTACTATTCAACAGCGCATCGGTTACTACCTTCCCCCGGATTAGCTTGATTTTGTTCTTCAGGTCATCTGCCTGGCTTTTGCTGATGCCGGTAAACTCGAATTTCGACAGGCGAGGCCGCTCCGTAAGGTTGAAGTCCAGAAAGATGCTGGACCCTTCAGTCCGGGCGATAGATACGCTCACATCCCCCAGAATGCCTTGTTCCCAAAGTCGGCGGATGGCTTTGCCAATCTCTTCGCCGGGAACGGTGATTGGATCGCCGATTTTCAGCCCCGTTAACCCAATCAGGGTATTCGTATCTAAGTAGCGGGCCCCACTGACGGTAATTCCCCCTAATGTGTACCGCTGGGGTTCACCCGCTGTCGACGCAGCAGATGGGGTAATTTGGGCCCAGGTAGCTTCGGCCGTCAAACCAAGCATCAACATGAGCAAGGTAAGAACCCGAAAAAGCTTATTTGAGAAAGAAATCATGAAAACTTACGAAACGGTTAGCTGCTCACTGGTTTTGCCAAAGCGCCGCTCCCGGCGCTGATAGGCATGGATGGCGTCATAGAAATGCTCCCGCCGGAAATCCGGCCACAACAGATCAGTAATATAAAGTTCGGTGTAGGCCAGTTGCCAAAGCAAAAAGTTGCTGATGCGCTGTTCGCCGCTGGTACGAATCAACAACTCCGGGTCGGGCATCCCCGCCGTGGACAGGTACCGCGCAATAGTTTGCTCGTTCACCTGCTCCGGCTGAAGGTCACCCGCGGCTACCTCCCGCGCAATGCGGCCGGCGGCTTGGGTCAGGTCCCAGCGCCCGCTGTAGCTCAACGCCAGTACCAGCGTCATGCGTGTACCGGCTTTAGTCAGTTCAACAGATTCGGCCAGCTCGCGCTGGCAGGAAGGGGGTAAACTGCTGATATCCCCAATGGACTGCAGACGAACACTATTTTTGAGCAGCGTCGGGGTTTCCTGCCGAATAGTATGCACCAGCAACTGCATCAGGGCCATTACTTCGTGCTTGGGACGGGCCCAGTTTTCGGTCGAAAAGGCATAGAGCGTCAGATACTGCACTCCTACTTCCGCCGCCGCCTCCACTGTATCCCGAACCGCCGTTATGGCATTCTGGTGGCCGAAGATGCGCAGGCCACCTTTCTGCTTAGCCCACCGGCCATTACCGTCCATGATAACGGCGACGTGAGCAGGTAAATTCTGGGAGTCTATTTCGGACCGGGCGGCCATCGGGGCTTTTTGCGTAAAAGAGGCCGCAAGGTACGCAAATGGTTGCATTAAGACCTGCTACCGCTGGCTACTACCTCAATAGCTGGCTATTTTCTTTATAAGCATCCGGGCAGTGAATCTTATAGAACGTATAGGATACGCTTATGCCATTGTAGAAATACCAGTCCTGATCATGACGGTTCACGAGCACCGGCGTTTGGAGACTGGCGTGATCCAGCTCATCGGTAAACGTTTTGCGGGCCCCAGCTTCCAATCCTAAGTTCCAATGCCGGGACAGGGCCAGTTTCAGTCCAAAACCAGCCGGAACAGCAATACCCAGCATGCCACCGCGCTTGTTGAAGGCTGCTCCACCGTCTCCCACACTCTGGGTGGTAGTATTGGCATAGAATCCAGCCAGGCCGACCATCACGTAAGGCGTGAAGTGAATCTTCTCCTTCCGATTGTGGAAGTCGAAGAAATTGTATTCCAGAGCACCGGATACCTCCACTAAACGCCCCTTCATATTAGCCTGCCGAGCTGCGGAGAGCGGGGCCGTACGCCCATTTGAGTCTTTTACATTCGCGTCGTCAGCACGGAGCAACCCACCGGTAACTGCCCCACGCAACGTGATTGGGGCCGAAATATCGCGCCGATAAAACGCGGTTAGGGCGGGTCGGTTATTTTTAAACTGGTAGCTCGGGGCCAAATCACCTTTGTAAACCAGCCCGCCAATACCGATACCTACTTCGCTGGTAGACTGGGCCTGGCCCACAGCGGCAAAAAAAACACTCCCTGCTTGCACCAGGCAAACAAGGAGTGTTTTAAAGGGAAACGAATTCGTCATTAGACTAGCTGAAAGTGAAACCAGACAGCCAGCAAGGGCCGACTAGCGGAATTTTGGGCTCTTAACGCTGGGCGCCAGAATGTAATTCAGGTTTACCCCCGTAACGATGTACCAATCCTTTTCATTGCCCTTGCCCCGCATTGAGCCAGCAGCGTTGAAGTTGGTGTAAGGAGTGCTGGGAGTGATATCATCCGTGCGAGTGATGCCTTTGCCGAAGTAATACTTGGCACTGTTGGTTGCGCCCAGCTCAGTATCGCTCAGATACGTCTGGCTCACATCATCCAGATAGTCGGTAAAGGTTTTGCGCCAGCCGATTTCCAGGCCAATGTCGAAGCTGCGATTCAGCTTGTAGCGAACCCCGCCACCAAAAGGCAACGAAACCTGCGTCAGGTTGTAGGAAACACCTTCCGTTTCCAGCGACTGCAGCTTAACATACGACCCCTTATCCAAACCAGAGGGCGCATTGTTGCCGATAAGTCCTTTAGGATTGTGGTGAAACACAGCAACCCCGGCAAATACGTACGGCACGAAGTCCGGACGCTTGATATAGTTGTTGCGGTTAGCAATCAGATCGAACACCCCAACGGCAGAAAGCTCCACGATATCGTTCCGGAAGTTCATGTTGCGATGGTAGCGGAAGCGGGCATCGCCATCGGTTTTATCCGCAGCCTTGCTGTCTTCGCCGGTAATACGACCATAAGCCAGAGCGACGCGAGCCGAAACGCGGGGAGCAAAGCGGTGGGAGAAATTCACGCCAATGTTCGGGCGGGTAGCAGCAAAGCGCAGGCTGGGAATGCTGGCTTTCGGCACGATGTCGCCGAAGTAGTTCATGGCATTCAGGCTTACGCCCACCGTGTTGTACTGCTTCCGCTTGCTGAACTGCTGCGCACTCGCCTCAGTAGAGACCAGCGCAAGCGCCAGCGCCAGAGTCAAGGTGTAGGTGAAGAATTGCTTCATAGTGAGCGAAGTTTATGGATAGGCAAAGTGGAGGAACGCGGTAGATCTGTCAGGACATGGTCGCAGTCAGCAACAAAAGTAGGGGTTGCCGAGAACTTAAAAAAGGAATAGCAGAAATTCTCGATTTTTTTAGAGTGGTAGCCCGGCTGAGTTACGTCGGTCAAGACCCCAATTGAGTTTACTGCGCAAGGTACTCAGAAAGTTAACGTGGTTTAGCTTGACCAGACGGGCAGCGAACGTTTCCCGCCGCACGGCAATCTGAATTCCGGCATCGACTGGCACCGCCCGCGAATCGAGTGAGAGCAGAAAATTGTTGCTTCGGCCCTCAATCTCGAAGGAAATCACGCTGCGGTCAGAGACAATCAGTGGCCGGACGTTCAGGTTGTGCGGACATACGGGAGCAATGATGAAATTGTTGGTCTGAGGCAGCATTACGGGTCCGCCACAACTTAGCGAGTAGCCAGTTGAGCCGGTGGGAGTAGCTACAATGAGACCATCGGCCCAGTAGGAGTTCAGGTATTCGCCGTCGATGTACGTATGCACGACAATCATGGATGAAGTATCGCGCTTCAGAATCGAGAACTCATTGAGGCCAAAGTTGATACCCTCAAAAACTTCGGGGTCAGTATCGACGCGGATCAGGCTGCGTTCCTCAATAACGAAATGGCCTTTGAACAGGGCATCAAGGGCTTGGGGAATATGGTCGGGCGTAATAGTGGCCAGGAAGCCCAGGCGGCCGGTGTTGATACCCAGAATCGGGATTTGCAGGCTGCCAACGTAGGTTACGGTATCGAGCAGGGTACCATCGCCGCCAATACTGAGCACGAATTGTACCCCGCGAAGCGAGTCGCCCCGGCGAAAAGTACCGATGCCATCGGGCAAAGTCAGGCGGTTGTCAAGGTAGGTCCGGAACGACTCGACGATAAGAATTTCGGTGCGGCGGGCTACCAGATTGTCGAGCAGGGCCTGTACGAACGGCAGGGTTTCTTCGTCGAAGGGCTTCCCCAGAATGGCAATTTTCATAACAAAAGCATAATCTGCCTGTCGGGCATGACCGGTCAGATGGGAAACTCACTACGGAAAAAGAAGCCGTCCTGCCCGCGGCCATTACGGGTGTACTCCATGGTGAATACCCGATCGTAGAACGTCACCAGATGTAGTCCGATACCGGCGGAACGCAGCAGCTGGTTGGGAAGCCGGTTGGAGACCAGCACGGACCGGGATGCTACATAACCGGCATCGACAAAGGTATTTAAATAAAGCACCAGCGGGATAGTATTGATTTTGGGGTTGCGGATGGCGTCGAGCTTGAGCTGGCCCAGATCGAAAAGCCGGTAAGAAACGCTCTGCTGAGCCAGACCGTAGTGGCGGCCATCCACAACGTAGGGGTCGTAGCCTCGCACGAGGTTGTCGTAGCCCAGGGCCCGGTTGTCGGCGTAGGCTACCCGCTCGGCAAAGCGCAGCTGGCCCTGTAGGTTGAAATTATAATAAAATCCGCGCCCCAAGGCAAAATACTGGGCATACCGGGCACGAGCAGTGGTAATGTCGGGCGTGCCAGGGGTAAGGAAAACCCGGTGCGTGAGCACCGCCTGCACGAAGCGCCCGGTGAGCGGATAGGCAAACGTGTTGCGCTGATTGAGGCTGGCACTCAGCGTTACGTCCAGAAACTCCCGCCGGGTGCGCCCTAGGTAATAGGCCGGGTTACGACGCAGAACCGAATCGGAAACCTGCTGTCGGTGGTAAGCCACATCCAAAGCCGTGCGCCGCTGCACCGTATGACGCCAGCGCAACCCGGCCGTCAGGTAGCGTCGCTCAATAGGAAAGCCGGTATCGTCGCGAAAAGCGACCAGCCGGTCCTGCCCGGTGGTGTAATCCAGGGCGTGGCTGCGGTAGTAAGAAACGCCAAATCCAACGCCCACCCGCCGCCGCCGACCGTAGCCGGGAGCTTCATAAAACAGCTCGTATTTGCGGTTGAAGCCCAGCTGCAGATTGCCGGTAAGGTCTTCGTTACGCCCCCGCAAGTTTCTGCGCACCACATGCAGGCCATAGTCGACGCGCTGCCACTTATCGGGACGGTCGAGCCAGGAGCGGAAGTTGCGGTCGGCGAGGGAGAAAATAGGCACCGGAAACGTGTACCAACGCTCCTGCAGACTGAACAGCACCGTGATTTCGCCATCCCGGCACACAGTTTCGATCAGGACCCGGTGGAAAAGCTGCAGGTTGAAGAGGCGGCGACGGTTGGCCTCCAGGCGCCGGGCCAGCTGATCCGTCGGAAGACGGTCGCCTTCGTGGAAATCCAGCTCGGCCCGCAGAATCTGCTCTTTGGTGACTTCATGGCCGACGAACAGGATGGTGGCCACGCGCACCACAGCATACTCGGGACACTGAACGCGAACGAGACTATCCGGGGCGGCCCGGCGGACAGTGTCAGGCATAGCGGCGGCAGAACGAGGGGAAGAGGGTAACCAGCCCAGCAGCAGAGAAAGCAGACAGGCAAGCACTACTGGAATTCTGACTGTTGAATTCTGAATGCTGAGTTGCCGGACCTGCTCAGACCTGCTTCACTACCGTGCTGGCCTGCCGGCAATATAATTTTCAATGCTGAGTTGACGAACGACATGATTCTCCAACTCTTGCTGAGCACACCCGCCGGAAAAACAATCTTCAATTCATAATTCATACTTCAGAATTCCCTCCTACAGGCTCAGGTATTTGAGCAGGGCGTCAAAACGGTCATGCTCACTGTCGCTTACCTCGCCAGCGCCGCTGAACTGGGCCGTGATAACGTAGCCAAACCGCTCCAGGGTGGCCGTAATGCGCGCCAGATCAGCCGTATTGAGCTTCAGGGTAAGCCGGATCTTGTACGGATCGTGCTCATCCTGGGCTACGTGGGCACTGAGAATCTTGGCGTTGTTTTCCTCGACGTAACGGCTGATCTGGGTCAGGGAATAATCCCGCTCCGCCATCGACATAACCAGAATACCGCCCTGCCCGGCGGCAATGGGCAGCTGACCGAAAGCCGCCAGCGTATCACCTACCGTCACCACCCCCAGGTATTCCCGCTGATCATCGAGCACGGGCACAAGCTGAAGCTTGTTCTGGATGGCCAGCTCCATGATGTTGTAGAAGTGCTGGTCGCGCTGTACGTGCACGTCGGCAAACCCGAACGCCACGCTGGTCAGGGGTAGGTCGGAATTCTCATAGTCGAGCAGATCAGCCTCGGTTATCAGGCCGCGGTACTGCCGGTTTTCGAGCACGGGAAGCTGGCCCACGTGGAATTCTTCCAGCCACTTCGCGGCTTTCGAGGCTGGGTCAGAAACCTTCAGCGGTGGAATCATCTTGTTGAGCAGGTCTTCGGCAATCATCGAGTGCATCGGCAAGAAAAAGCGGAAAGGCGAAAAGAAACTGCGTCCGAAACGATGAAAGCGGCCGGGCGGGGGCTTTGTTCAGCAGCGCGGCCCAACGGCTGCTAAGCCGCCACGGGGGCGGGCTGCCGGGTAGTTCGGTGCAGAAACTGCCGCAGGTAAGCGTTGAACTCCCGGGGCCGCTCCATCATGGGCGCGTGGCCGCAATGATCCAGGAAGCGCAGCTCGGAGCCCGCAATCAGCCGGTGAAACTCGTGCGCTACCGGTGGCGGCGTAATGGTGTCATTCAGCCCCCAGACCAGCAGCGTGGGTACGCTGATGCGGGTGAGGTCTTTGCTCAGGTTATGCCGCTGGGCCGAACGGGCAATGCTGATAATGCGCAGACACTTGGCATTGGAGTTCGTCACGTCGAAGACTTCGTCCACGAGGTCTTTCGTGGCCAGCGTGGGGTCGTAGAAAGTGTACCCTACCCGCTCCTGGACGAAAGCATAGTTGCCGCGCTTGGGAAAAGAGCCGCCCATCGAGTCTTCGAACAGACCACTGCTGCCGGTGAGCACCAGCCGCCGCACGCGCGCCGGATTGTGCAGCGCGTACACCAGCGCCACGTGGCCCCCGAGGGAATTGCCCAGCAGCGTAACCGGCTCCGTCTGCTGGATAGCGACCAGAAAATCCTCGACGTAGTTCATCAGCCCCGGCACCCCCGCTTTGGTCAGCGGCATGTCGTAGATGGGCAGCAGGGGAATGATAACGCGGTAGTCGGGGCTGAATTCGCGCACGACGTCTTCCCAGTTGCTGAGGGCCCCGAACAGGCCGTGCAGCAGCAGCAGCACCTCACCGGCACCTTCGTCGACGTAGTTGAATCCGTTTCGTTCCTTTATCTGCAGTTCCATCTTCTCGGGGCTGACGGCTCAGGCCGGTATCGGCTGACCGTCCTTTGCAATGATACAACTCTTGACCCAATTGCCCAGCAAAGCTAAACCATGGGTGGTTAGCAGGGCTTCGGGGTGAAACTGGACGCCGTACAGAGGAAGCGTACGGTGGCGAAAGGCCATCAGTTCGCCCGGTTCGTCGGTGGTAAAGGCCAGCGGCGCCAGCCCCGGCGGCAAGTCGTTGAGCACCAGTGAATGGTAGCGGGTAACCGGCATACGCGGCGGCAGCCCGGCGAACAGCGGGTCTTCGATGGCACAGCTGATGGTGGATACCTTCCCGTGCATGGGCCGCGCGGCCCGACTGAGCCGGGCCCCGAAAAACCCGCCCAAAGCCTGGTGGCCCAGACATACGCCCAGCATCGGCAGCCGCCGGTGGTAAGCTTCAATCACCGCCATCATAATACCCGCCCCGCCCGGCGTACCGGGGCCGGGCGACAGTACCACCGCGTCGAAAGCCAGCTGCCGGATTGCGGTCAGCGGCACATCGTTGCGGATTACGTGCGCGCGGACGCCCAGCTGCCCCAGGTAGTCGAGCAGATTGTAGGTGAATGAGTCGAAGTTGTCGAGCAGCAGTACTTGCATGGGCTACTTACCAGATACCCGGGGGCGGCGTTTGGTTGGGAGGAACTCGGTGAAGGCCGCAGAAAGGTTGGCCCGGACCTAAAAAACCCCGCGCAGCTTGTCGAGCAGAGTTCCGGCGAACGGCATCACGAAGGCCACGACTTCCAGCGCTACCGGCGTGGCCTGCTGTACCAGCGGCAGCACCTGCGAATCGGCGACCAGCTGCGGAGAAAGCAGCTTCAGCCCCGCCAGTCCCACGCCGTGCAGCAGCAGGCTGAGGCCCAGAATCCACTTCAGGGCCCCGGCCGCCCCGCCCAGCAGGTGGTCGAGCATGCCCAGCGGGGTGAGATGCACGGCACTCTTTACCACCCCACCCAGCAGATGCACGCCCCAGGTGATGCCCACGAATACCAGCAGAAACGACACCAGCGGCAGCGCCCCAAAGGCGTCGCCGACGTAGTGGCGCACCAGGGGAATAGCATCATTAAGCAGGGCCAGTCCCCCGATTGCCCCCAGCACGAAAGCCAGCAGGGAAGCCACTTCCAGCACCAGCCCGCGGCGGAAGCCTTTCACGGCCCCCACCCCCAACGGCAGCAAAAGCAGGATGTCGAAGCCGGACATAGCGTCAGTTGCCAGTTATCAGTTGCCAGTTACCAGTTGCGTGTTGCCAGTTGCGTGTTGCCAGTTGCGTGTTGCCAGTTGCCAGCACAAACTGGCAACTGGCAACTGACGCTAGACGTTCGTATTGTTGAGCAGGTTGCTGACGACCTGGGAGATGACCCGACCATCGGCCTGGCCGGCCAGCTCGCGGGCGGCAACGCCCATTACCTTGCCCAGATCGGAAGGACCGGTGGCGCCCACCTGCTGAATGATGAGCACGATGCGCTCCACGATATCAGCCTCCGACATCTGCTGGGGCAGGTATTCTTCAATGATGGCCAGCTCGGCCAGCTCCGTTTCCTCCAGGTCGGAGCGGAACTGCTTCTGGTAGGTTTCGGCGGCTTCGCGGCGCTGCTTGGCGGCCTTGGTCAGCAGCTTTATTTCCGCGTCGGTGGTGAGGGCGGCCCCGTGGGCACCTTCGGCCGTTTCGGCCAGCAGGATCTGGGCCTTGATGCTGCGTAGTGTGAGCAGACGCACTTTGTCCTTGGCCAGCATGGCTTTTTTGATATCGGCGTCGATGGTTTCTTTCAGAGCCATAAGAAGGAGCGTGAGTAACAGAATGAATGAATGCCGGGGCCACCCAGGATTGGGCCGACCTGCTAAGCCGCAGGAACGTAACTTTGCCCCGGTACGGCCGGTTGAGGTCCTAAAGTTCGCCCTATACCATGACGAAACTGAGCGTAAACATAAATAAAATAGCTACGCTGCGGAATGCGCGCGGCCACAACCGGCCCAACGTGGTGCAGACCGCCCTTGACTGTGAGCGGTTTGGGGCCGAGGGAATCACCGTGCATCCCCGCCCCGACGAGCGTCATATCCGCTTTCAGGACGTGCGCGACCTGCGTAAAGCCATCAGCACCGAGCTGAACGTGGAGGGGAATCCGACGCCCGGGTTCCTGGCCCTGGTGCATGAAGTACGGCCCGAGCAGGTAACGCTGGTGCCCGATGCTCCCGATGCCATTACCTCCACCGCCGGCTGGGACACCATCACCCACCAGGCGTATCTGCGGGGCATCGTAACCGAGCTGAAGGCCATTGGCTGCCGCGTCAGCATCTTCCTCGACCCCAACCCGGCCATGGTGAAAGCCGCCGTGGGCACCGGCGCCGACCGTATCGAGCTGTACACCGAGGAGTATGCCCGCCGCTACCCCACCGACCCCGCCGCCGCCATTGCTCCCTACCAGGCGGCCGCCGTCCTGGCACAGCAGCTGGGCCTGGGCCTCAACGCCGGCCACGACCTCGACCTGGAAAACCTGGCTTACCTCAAACAAAACTTACCCGGTCTGGCCGAAGTTAGTATTGGTCACGCCCTGGTCTGTGACGCGCTGTACCTGGGCCTCGAAAACACGGTGCAGCTGTACAAGCGCCAGCTGCGTTGATGCGCCAATTAGTAATTAAGAATTAGTAATGAAGAATTGTCTTGCCGCATCTGGTAACTGACAAGGCCTGACAATTACTAATTCTTAATTATTCATTACTAATTAAAGTCCATGCCCCGTCTCCCGCTCGCTGATTTTCTGCAAGGCCCTGCCAATGCGCCCATCCTGGACGTGCGGGCCCCGATTGAGTACATCCAGGGGCATATTCCGGGGGCGCTGAGCTTGCCGCTGTTTACCGACGAGGAGCGGGCCCGCATCGGCACGGCCTACAAGCAGGTAAGCCAGGACCGCGCGGTGCACATCGGGCTGGAGTTTTTCGGGCCCAAGATGAGCAGGATGGTGAAGCACGCCCAGAAGCTGGCCCCGGGCAAGGAAGTGCGGCTGCACTGCTGGCGCGGGGGCATGCGCAGCGGGGCGGTACTCTGGCTGCTGGAGCTGGCCGGCTTCCGGGTGCACCTGCTCGATAAGGGCTACAAGGACTACCGGCGCTGGGCCCTGGCGCAGTTCACCGAACCCCGCCCCATGCTGATTCTGGGCGGCCTCACCGGCTCCGGCAAAACCGACGTGCTGCACGAGCTGGCCCGGCAGGGCGAAACCATCGTGGATCTGGAAGGACTGGCCAATCATAAGGGTTCCTCCTTTGGAGCTATCGGGCTACCGCCCCAGCCCACGCCGGAGCAGTTCGAGAACAACCTGGCGCTGGCGCTGGACGCACTGCCGACGAGTGTAGTGCCCTGGCTGGAAGACGAAAGCCTGAGCATCGGGCGCATCACCATTCCCAAGCCGTTTTTTGAAACCATGCGCCACGCCCCACTCGTGGTACTCGACATTCCGCGGGCCGTGCGCACCCGCAAGCTGGCGGCCGAGTATGGCAAGGAAGACCCGCAGCAGCTGGCCGAAGCCATTCAGCGCATCAGCAAGCGGCTGGGTGGCCTGGCCACCAAAGACGCCCTGGCCGCCATCGAAACCGGCGACATGGAGCAGATGGTCGACATTGCCCTCACCTACTACGACAAAACCTACGGCTTCGGGCTCGACAATAAGGTCAACAGCCGCATCATCCGGGTGCCTTCCGATACCTGCGACCCGGCAGTAAATGCCGGGCTGGTGCAAGCCGCCGTAGCCGAAGCAGGCCTGGTGGAGCTGGCCCGGACGCCAGTCCAAAACTCAGTTGCGCATGGCGCCTAAGCTCTATTAGGCTGACTAGGCCTTTACTTTCGGCTTTGCCGGCAGCGACCAGACCACCGGGCCGTATGCTTGCTGGCAACCGTAGCTTTCCTTAACTGCTCTTTTTTACCCTGATGCCTACCAACGAAACGTCCACCACCGAATACCGCCTCACCCAATACAGCCACGGCGCGGGCTGCGGCTGCAAAATCGCGCCCAAGGTGCTCGACCAGATTCTGCACACCACCATCCCGCAGATTCACGACGAGAAGCTGCTGGTCGGCAACGGCAGCCGCGACGACGCGGCCGTGTACGACATCGGCGGCGGCCAGGCCCTGATCAGCACCACCGACTTCTTCATGCCCATCGTCGATGACGCGTATGACTTCGGCCGCATTGCCTCGGCCAACGCTATTTCCGACGTGTACGCCATGGGCGGCCGGCCCCTGATGGCCATTGCCGTATTGGGCTGGCCCATCGATAAGCTGCCGCCCGAAGTGGCCCGCCGGGTGCTCGAAGGCAGCCGCAGCATCTGCGCCGAAGCCGGCATCCCCTTGGCCGGCGGCCACAGCATCGACTCGCCCGAGCCCATCTTCGGGCTGGCCGTCACCGGCATGCTCGACATCAAAAACCTCAAGCAAAACGACACCGCCACGTCCGGCTGCGAGCTGTACCTGACCAAGCCCCTGGGCGTGGGGATGCTGACCACGGCCCAGAAACGCGGTATTCTGCGCCCCGAGCACGAGCAGCTGGCCCCGCACAGCATGATGCAGCTCAACAAGATCGGCTACGACCTGGGTAAGCTGGCGGCCGTGCGCGCCATGACCGACGTGACGGGCTTCGGCCTGCTGGGTCATCTTTCGGAAGTGTGCGAAGGCAGCAACCTGACGGCCGACGTGGAGTTCAGCAAAGTACCGCTGCTGGCCGAAGCCGAGGAATACCGCCTCCAGAAGTCCGTGCCCGGCGGCACGGTGCGCAACTGGGACAGCTACGGCCACAAGATCGGGCCGGTAACCGACGAGCAGCGCACCTGGCTCTGCGACCCGCAGACGTCCGGCGGTTTGCTGGTCTGCGTCGATCCGACGGGCCGCGACGAGGTGCGGGCCGTTTTTGAGCAGTACGGGCTGACGCTGGAGCCTTTTGGCACGCTGCGGCCGCACACGGCCGGCGAGGTCTGGATTCAGGTACGCTAGGTGAAGATGCTTGCTTTGCTGCGGCCCCTGCTGGAAATCAGCGGGGTCGTGCTGCTGCTCATTTTCGGACTGCGGGTCGTCACCGGCTTTTTCACCAGGGCCAGCCGGGTATACCGGCCCACGTTCGTGCGGCAGTTCTACCTGCTGTTCTGGCCGCTGCTGTGCCTGGGCGTGGGGCTGCCGTTTCTGGCGTCCTTCTTTTTCTTCGGCCCGCTCTCCGGCTACGAGCTGGTCTTGCTGACGGCGGTGGCCGCGGTAGTACTGGGTTTCGCGGCACCAGCGCTGGGGCTGCACGCGCAGTACTACGTCCGCAATGTGCACACGGCGCTGGTGTTCGAGCCCAAGCAGAACGTGCTGGAAGTATACGAAAACCAGGTGCGGGTGCCTTTCGCCAAAAGCGACCTGGTGCGGGTGGAGTGGGTTACCTGCGTATCGCCCCGGCTGTTCTGGAGCAACTACCACTTCCTGCGGCTGCACCTGCGCGACGGCCGGACGATTACCCTGACGGCGCTGCTGACCAACCTGATGCCCGTCGCGGAGTTTCTGCGCAATGCCAACGTCGAGCCGAAGCAGCGCTGGTTCTGCTTTCTGTAAACCGGGAGGCACAGCGGGCAGGCCGCGGCGGTACCCCGCCTGGTGTGCCGGCTTCTTCCCACCTTTGTGCCGCTATGCAACTACACTTCCGCGAACTGGGCCAGGGTACACCGCTGGTTATCCTCCACGGCCTCTTCGGCACTTCCGACAACTGGCAGACGCTGGCCAAGCGCTGGGCCGAAACGCACCGCGTTATCGTGGTGGACCTGCGCAACCACGGCCGCTCCCCCCACACCGCCGAGCATTCCTACGACCTGATGAGTCAGGACGTGCTGGGGCTGTTCGACCAGCTGGGGCTGCAGGACGTGACGCTGCTGGGTCACAGCATGGGCGGCAAGGTAGCCATGCGCTTCGCCCTCGACCACCCCAACCGCCTGACCCGGCTCGTCGTGCTGGATATCGCGCCCCGCCTCTCCGACATGACCCACCAGGATGATATTCTGGCCGGCCTGAATGCCGTGCCCCTCGCCACCCTGCAAACCCGGCAGGAAGCCGACGACGCCCTGGCCCGATTCATTTCCAACCTGGGCGTGCGGCAGTTCCTGCTTAAGAATCTCTACCGTAAAGAAGACAACTCGTTTGCCTGGCGGCAGAATCTGACGACCCTCACGGCCCACATGCCCGCCATCGGGGCCGAAATAACCGCCCCGCAGCCGTTCCTGAAGCCCGCCCTGTTCGTGCGCGGCGGCAAGTCCGACTACATCAGCCCCGAGGATAAGCTCTACGGCATTCCGGCGCTGTTTCCCAACTCCCAGGTCGAGACGGTAGTCGATGCCGGCCACTGGCTCCACGCCGAAAAGCCCGACGAAGTGTACGCGCTGGTAGCAGCCTTCATGGGTTAATTGATATGCCCTGCAGAATGCGGCAGTAGCTTTTCGCATGCCATGGTATTGTCATCCTGAGCAAAGCGAAGGACCTCTACTGCTTCGTTGCCGAAGTAATTACCATTGCGGGAAAGGTCCTTCGCTTTGCTCAGGATGACAGACATTTTTCAATTCAACACTTGCCAATCCATGAAGGGCACCCTTTATCTTATTCCCACGGTGCTGGCCGAGGACACTGCGGCGCAGGTGCTGCCGGCCCAGGTGGCGGCGCGGGTGGCGGCCCTCTCCTTTTTTCTGGTCGAGAATGCCCGCACGGCCCGGCGCTTCATCAAGACCGTGGCTCCGCAGCAGGTGATTGAGAACCTGAGCATCACTGTCATCGACAAGGACTCGACGGAAGCCGAAATCAGCGCGGCACTGCAGCGGGTAGCGGCCGGGCAGGATGCGGGCGTTATTTCCGAAGCCGGCTGCCCCGGCGTGGCTGACCCCGGCGCGGAAGTAGCCCGGCTGGCCCACCGGCAGGGCATCAGGGTAGTCCCATTGGTGGGGCCATCATCCTTGCTGCTGGCGCTGATGGCTTCGGGCATGAACGGGCAGAGCTTTGCCTTTCACGGCTACCTGCCCATTGAGCGGGCCCAGCGGGCCGGCGCCATCAAAAACCTGGAGCGGCTGGCCCTCACCCAGCATCAGACCCAACTGTTCATCGAGACGCCCTACCGCAACATGCCGCTGCTGGAAGATCTGCTGATTCACCTGCAGCCCGGCACCCGGCTCTGCATCGCCGCCAACCTCACCGCCCCCGACGAATTCGTGCGCACCGACACCGTAGCCGGCTGGAAAGGCAGGCTCCCCCAGATCCACAAGCAGCCCGCCGTGTTTTTGATTGGGCGGTAGGTTGTTCGTTTTTGGTTGTTCGTTTTTGGTTTTTGGCTCAAGAACGATAGCCAAAAACCAAAAACGAACAACCAAAAACCAATCACTTAAACACCTGATACACGATCAGCGACGACACGTAGGCCAGGCCGGTCATGTATACCAGCTGGAGGATCGGCCACTTCCAGCCCTTGGTTTCGCGGTAGACCACGGCCAGAGTGCTCATGCACTGCATGGCGAATACGTAGAAGACCAGCAGAGAAAAGGCCCGGGCGGGCGTGAAGAATGGCCGACCGAATTCGTCCTTTTCGGCGGCCAGCTTCTGCTGCACCGTGCGCATGTCGGCGTCCTGCCCCACGCTGTAGATGGTGGAAATGGTACCCACGAAGACTTCCCGGGCAGCAAACGACGTGATAAGGGCAATACCGATTTTCCAGTCGAAGCCCAGCGGGCGGATGGCGGGCTCCAGCGTGCGGCCAAACAGGCCGGCGTAGGAGTTTTCCAGCTTCTCGGAAGCTACCCGGGTTTCCGTTTCGGCCTTGCTGAGCTGCTGCTGCGCGGCCGAGGCGCGGGCTGCGGTTTCGGCCTTTTCCAGCGCCTGCCCCGGCCCATACGATGCCAGCACCCACAGAATGACGGAAATAGCGACAATGACCTTGCCGGCCTGAAACACGAAGGTTTTTACCTTCTCCACGATGGTGATGCCCACGTTTTTCCAGCGCGGCCAGCGGTACACCGGAAACTCCATGATGAAGTAGCTCCGCTCCCGGGTGCGCAGCAGCAGCTTCAGGGCCAGGGCCGAGAAAATGGCCGCGAAGAAGCCCAGCAGATACAGCCCCATCAGGGCAATGCCGCGCAGGTTGAAGATGACCAGCACCGGCTCGTCGGGCACCACCAGCCCGATGAGCACGGTGTAGACCGGAATCCGGGCCGAGCACGACATCAGCGGCGTGACGAAGATGGTGATGATGCGGTCCTTCCAGTTTTCGATGGTGCGCGCGCTCATGATGGCCGGCACGGCGCAGGCTACGCCCGAAATCAGCGGCACCACGCTTTTGCCGTTCAGCCCGAACTTGCGCATGATGCGGTCCATCATGAACGTGACGCGGGCCATGTAGCCGGTTTCTTCCAGCACCGCAATGAAGGCGAAGAGCAGGGCAATCTGCGGAATGAAGATCAGCACCCCGCCCAGCCCGGCCAGAATTCCCTCCGTGAGCAGGCTGATCAGCGGGCCGTCGAAATTGGTTTGAATCAGGCTGTTGATCCAGGCCACGCCCTGGTCAATCAGCTCCATGGGGTAGCTGGCCCAGGCAAATACGGCCTGAAACATCAGAAACAGCACCCCAAAGAAAATCAGGTAACCCCACACCTTATGGGTGAGCACCTTGTCGAGGCGGTTGCTGTGGGGCTCGTTCTTTTCGGTGCGCGTCACCGTCACGGCATTCAGCAGAATGTCGTTGATGCGGGCATAGCGGGCAATGGTTTCCTGGGCCTGCTGCGGCGTAGCCTGAAAATCGTACCGGGCTACCAGCTCGCCGATGTAGGTCCGCTCGTCGGCCGTCAGGAAGTTGATCTGCCGGAACTGGTGGGCGTAGTGCAGCGCCAGGTAGTCGTTGTGCAGGTTAAAGTAGTGGCGAATCTGCCGGAGCATGGGCACCAGTGCCGCTTCGGGCTCGTAGAAACTTACCGTGGCGGCGCTGAGCTGCTGGGCTATTACAATTTTGAGGGCCGTTACCCCAATTCCCTTGCGGGCATTCATCGGAATAACCGGCACCCCCAGCTCCTGCTGCAGCGCGGCGAGGTCAATCCGGACGCCGTGCTGCTCGGCCACGTCCGTCATGTTCAGCGCCAGCACCGTGGGCAGGCCCAGATCGGCCAGCTGGGTGAACAGCAGCAGATTGCGCCGCAGATTGGAGGCGTCCACCGTCACCACTACAAAATCGGGAAACTGCTCGGCGGCCCGGTCGTAGAGCAGGTCGGTAATCACCTTTTCATCCAGACTCTTCGGATAGAGCGAGTAGGTGCCGGGCAGGTCAATGATTTCGGCGCGGTGCTGGGGCGTAAGCTGACTGATGCCGGTTTTGCGGTCTACCGTCACGCCGGGGAAGTTGCCCACTTTCTGGTTCAGGCCCGTCAGCTGATTAAACAGCGACGATTTACCCGAGTTGGGGTTACCAATCAGGGCGATGCGCGTCAGGGAGCGGGAGCCGTGCGGCGGAAAGTCGCCCAGGGTTTCGAGGGCTACTGCGGAAGCAGCCGTACCGGCGGGGGCGGTGATCTGGGCGACGCGGGCCATACGGCAGCGGCTAAGCCTTCAAAAGAATAGTGGCCGCCTCGCTTACGCGCAGCGACAGGGTGTAGTCTTCGTTGCCGAGCACCAGCGTGATGGGGCAGCCCAACGGAGCCCGGCTGTTGAGGCGTACCTGCGTGCCGGGAATGCAGCCCATTTCCAACAGCTTCAGCGCCATTTCCGGATCCTGGAGGCAGCAGATCGTCCCACTTTCGCCGAGGCGAAGATCTTTCACGCTGCGGGGCGCAGTGGGCGTGGATTGGGCGGAACGATTGGACACAGGCGGAGGCGGTTATTTAGATTCTGTTCAAACAAAGGTACAACCGTTTTAGTTTTCGGCCAACCCGAACAGCTATGTCCCCTGGGTAATTCAGGGGGCTAACCGGCTGGTTTTTAATTATTCTGCTTTGCAATTGCACAATTATAAATATTCGGGGAGGACTTGCAAAAATCACCTTATTTGATTGTAATTTTGGGGTATAATAATCTGCCTAACTATGTTCAAACGCGTACTTGTCCTGCTCACCCTCGTGGTGTTGTTTCCAGTTTTGAGCTTCGCCCAAGAGAACAACAAGCTCTCCGGACGTATTGTGGATTCGAAAACCAAGGAACCGATTCCGTTTGCTTCTATTCAGCTAAAAGAAGAGCAAACCGGGGCCCTGACCAATGAATACGGGTTCTTCCAAATGGTTATGCCCGAGAAGAACGATCAGGACTCGCTGCTGGTGTTGGCGCTGGGCTACTTCCGCAAAGCGGTAGCCATCAAGAAAGGGGGTAACCTCACCGACCTCATCATTGAAGTACCCAAGCGGGTAATCGAACTGGGCGACGTGAAAGTAATCGGCGGCAAGGTGAAAGACCTGTCGTTGGGCTCGAAGACCAGTACCCCCGGTGAGGGTATGATTCAGGGCATGCCCGGTCAGCAGTATGCCTTCTACGTGAAAAACGACAAGAACAAAAAGCTCGGCAACATCCGCTCGGCCTCGTTTTATATCGGCGAAAATGGCTTTCCCCGCGAGCCGTTCCGCGTACGGCTCTACAAGGCCGATGGCAACTACAACTCGCCCAACACGGACCTGCTGACCGAGAACGTGGTGGTATCAGCCCCCGGCGGAGGAGCCTGGTACACCGTTGATCTGACTCCTTATAATATTGAAGCCCCGGCCGAAGGCTTTTATGTGGCTATGGAATGGATTGTGAGCGGTGATAAGTTCTACACCACCAATTTCATGGATACCTACACTCCTTACGGGCAGATTATGCGCCCTACGTTTGAGTTCAAGGAAAGCCGTACCTGGTCATATTCGCTGGGCAAAGGCTGGAGCCTGATTACGCTCGTCAACAACGGAATGCGCTACAACGCCATGATCAAGGCCGAAGTAGACATGATCAAAGACTAGATCCTGGGTGAGCGGGAAGTCGGCAGAGCCCCCCAACCAGTCGTAAAAGAGGCCCGTGCTAGGTGTAGCACGGGCCTCTTTTACGACTGGTTGCTGCTTATTCAAAGCAGCCGTAGAGTACCTTACTTTTCAGGTTGGGTATGCTTCACAATCCATTCGCAAATAACATCCTGCGCTACGGGCGAGAAGATCGGCGGCTGCTGCCCATCTACCAGCGGCCATTCGGAAGGATCAGCCTGAAACAGGTGGTTCACGTCGGCCAGCTTGCCGACGGTTACGTTACGGTTGCCTTTAAGCGCCTTATCTAAAGCGGGCAGGTTTACCTCAGCCGCCGCCTGCAGGTCTTTCGTCCCATTAAGCGCCAGCACCGGACAACGCACTTTCGCCAGCTCCGGCTGCGGATTGAAGCCGACAAAGTACCGATACCACGGCGTCGTCAGCTCAGCCGCACTAGCTAAAGCGGTAGCATTATCCATCGATGAATTATTCTGCTTCAGCATGTTGGCGACAATGGCCTGGCCTGCGCGTTGTCAGCGGTCTGACTGATTACTTCCAGAATAGCTTTCTGCCGCTTGATTACCTCCTCGATTTGGGCACTCGCCATTCCTGCCGAGCGCATGGTGTTGGCTTGCTACTGCACCAGGACCTGCTGTCCCGGGATACCATACGCGGCCAGCAGCACAATGAAAGCCGGGGGCAGAGGCTCCGCCGCCGCCAGCGCGGCTACGTTGCCGCCCTCCCCATGACCAATCAGTCCAATGCCGGTGACGGCAATTTCAGAGCGGGTGCGCAGGAAGTTCATCCCGGCCTGGGCATCTTTTACGCGGTCGGCAGTGGTCGCCAAAGGCGTGGCCCCCTGCGACTATCCTACGCCCCGGTCGTCGTAGCGCAGCACGGCAATACCCCGCCAGGTCAGATAATCAGCCAGCGACCCGAACATCCGATACTGATCCAGGGTGCCGTCGCGGTCCTGGGGGCCGGTATCGGAAAGCAGTAGCACAGCGGGAAAAGGGCCCGGGCCCGCGGGAATTGTCAACGTACCGGCCAGGCGAATACTGGCCTGCTGATTAGAGAAAGCGACTTCATCGACGCGGTAAGGCGGGGGAAACGTAAAGTTCTTCGGTAGCGCAGCCGGGGGTGGTATCAGCGTCAGGGCCATGGGGGCTTCAGAACCGGGCTGTTGCCAGGTTCCCTGCAACAGCTTGCCGTCGCGGCCAACCAAGCCCACAAAACGGCTGTCCGCGGCCGCCGCGTAGAACACCACGGTATCCCCTCTCGTTTCGACCGTCATCGGCATCCGGTTGACTTTTTGCAGGGGTACATCCAGCACGGCAAACTGCTTTCCGGTGGCCAGTTCCGTCACGCTGACCATGACTTCCAGGCTGCCGCCGGGCATCTTTAGCGGACCCTTCCATTGCCCTGCCAACCCGGTGGCAACATTGTTTTGGGCCTAAGCAGCTATTGGCAGCAAGGGAGGCTGTTTAGGGTTTCGAAAAAGCTGTCATCCTGAGCGGAGCGAAGGACCTTATCACGTCCGTACCACTTGAAATTAGGCCCAAATGAGCCGTCGTGAGAAGGTCCTTCGCAAGCGTACGCCAGATGAAGGATGACAAACGACGAAAAAACCGAAACCCTAAACAGGTTCTCAGCTAGAAAAGACTTTCTGATTGCCGAAAGCAGCGAAAATTTTCATCCGTTTCTTGTTCGGGAACAGGTCTAAGGGGTAGATCGGGGCTTACTTGGTACGCACGGCAATTTCCACGCGGCGGTTTTGCTGACGTCCTGCGGCGGTGGCGTTGGAAGCTACCGGCTGGCTTTCGCCCATCGGCTCCACACTCACGCGGCCCGCATCGATCTTCCCGTTCTGGGCCAGCCAGGTTTTCACGGCTTCGGCCCGCTGCTCGCTGAGCTCCTTGTTATAGCTTTTGTCGCCCCGGGCATCGGCGAAGCCCATGATCCGGACGGGACCGGTGGCGTAGCGCTGCCCAATGGAAGCCGCAACCTGCTCCAGGGCCTTACTGGCTCCCGGCTTGATTTCGGCTTTATCGGTATCGAACAGCACCGTTTCTTCGAGGCCGTACACGCTGTATTCGCTGTTGCCGCGCACGGTCACTTCCGTCGTGCTCACCTCGGGGTATTTCACGTCGGCCAGCTGGGCCTTGGTCATGTCCCAGGTACTGTCGACGGCACCGGCGGCCGTTTCACCATCGCGGTAAACCACGGCAGTATCCTGGGTGGCTTCCTGGGGCTGGTCTTTGGTTTCGGGGTTGTTCAGGTTGTCGCAGGCAGAAAGCAGGGCGACCAGCGCGACGACGGAAAGCAGTTGTTTTTTCATGGTTGTGGGAAAGAGGGCGGAATAAGTAGGCCTCTGTACGCACAGTTTATCGGGAGGTTTAAAAGCCGGAGCCCGCTTACTTCAGCGAGCGGCTCATAATCCAGACCCGGATTGTCTCTTCCGCCGCCGGCGAAAAATTAGGACGTGACTCCCCTCCGATCAGGGGCCATTCGGCCGGAGCCGGCTGGAACAGGTGGTTCACCCCCGCCAACTTCTTACTGGTCAGATCCCGGGAATTATGCAGGGCTTTCGCCAGCGCGCCAAGATTAGTTTCGGCCTCCACTTCCATATCGGCGGTACCCGTGAGCAGCAATACCGGGCATTTTACGCTGGTTAACGGCTCGATGGGGTTATACTTCAGAAAATGGCGGTAGTGAACCGACGTCAGATCCGCGGCCCGGGCCTGCACGGTGGCGGCATCCAGCCTGGGGTTGCTCTGCCGGAGCATATCCGCCACCATGGTTTGAGCCTGCGACGCATCCGGGGTTTGCTGAATGACGTCGAGCATAGCCTGCTGCTGTTTGGTAGCCGCTTCCACCTGCGCCGTAGCCATGCCCTGGGAGCGCAGCAAGGCCGCGTGCTGCTGCACCGCCATCATGCTGCCCGGCAGGCCGGCAGCGGCCAGCGCTACCACAAAGGCCGGTGGAGCGGGCTTGGCGGCGGTAAGCAGCGCCACGTTGCCGCCTTCGCCGTGCCCGAGTACGCCCACGTGCGAAAAATCAATTTCCGGCCGCGCCCGCAGAAAAGCAATTCCGGCCTGTACATCCGTAACCAGGCCTTCCGTGGTCGTCAGGTTGAAGTCGCCGGCCGAACCGGCAATACCGCGGTCATCGAAGCGCAGCACCGCAATACCGCGGCGGGTAAGGTAGTCGGCCAGGGCTCCGAGCAGGCGATAGTCGCCCACGGTAGCGTCACGGTCATGAGCCCCGGCATCCGAGACCAGCACCACGGCGGGAAAGGGCCCTACTCCGGCCGGAATAGTCAGCATCCCACTCAGCCGCAGGCTGGCGACGGGGTTAATAAACGTTACCTCATCCTCCCGATAGGGCGGCGTCAGGCGGATTTTGGCCGTCACCGGATTTACCGGCGCGGGCGTGAAGGTGAGGGTCAGCGGAGTATCCAGGCCAGGCTGGTGCCAGGTCCCAATCACCTGCTTGCCATCGGGCCCCAATTGCCCCGTGAAGCGGCTGCCCGCCTCCTGGGCGACCAGCACAACAGTGTCGCCGCGCATTTCCACTTTCACCGCCATGCGACTTACCTTTTGCTTGGGTACGTCCATGGTGGCAAAGTAAGAGCCATCCGCCAGGCCAATCAGCCTAAACACGACTTCCAGCTCTCCCCCCGGCATTTTCAGCGGTCCTTTCCAGATGCCGTCGAGCTTGGGGCCAGCCGGGGCGCCGAAAGCACCGGCCCCGGTCAGCAGCAAGGGCAGCCAGCAATACCTCAGCAAGAGGCGTAGTCCTGTTTTCATAGTGGCTGGAATTGGAACAGTAGGCAGCGTAAAAAGCAGCTAAAACAAGCCGTACGTACCTCCTATTCAGGGGCAACTTTACTCACAAGGTAAGGTGAATCATCCGCTTCACCTGAAATCATTGGAACTGTATAATTTCATAAAACAATATTGCTAAAACCCTGACTGATTATGGTTCTCCCAGCTGATTTCACCGCTAACCAGCAAGCACTTAGGTGCTCGTCCCCGCTTAATTCACTGGGTTGGCTACTCCGCAAAAAATACCCGTTTCACCCGCTCACTTACGTTGGTCAGCAGCTCATACGGAATAGTGCCAATTCTACCCGATAACGTCAGCAGCGGCATGGCTTCGCCGAACACCACCGCCAGGTCGCCGGCCCGGGCCGCGGGCACCGCCGTTACGTCGGCCATGCACATATCCATGCACACATTGCCGACGATAGGCACCCGCTGGCCGCGAATCACGACTTCCCCGGCCCCGTTGCCGAAGCGCCGGTCGTAGCCGTCGGCGTAGCCAATGGCCAGGGTGGCAATCCGCCGCACGTAGTCGGTGGCTACCCCACGGCGGCCGTAGCCCACCGTTTCGCCGGGAGCCAGGGTTTTGATCTGGGAAATGGTGGTCCGCAGGCTGCTGACCGGGCGCAGGGCGTCCGGCTCCTGACCGCTGGCTTCTACCCCATAGAGCCCGATGCCGAGGCGCACCATGTCGAAGTGGGCCTCGGGGAAGCGAACGATGCCGGCGGAGTTGAGGGCGTGCTTGAGAACGGAGTAGCCCAGGGCCGCTTCCAGCTGGGGCGTCATGCGCTGGAAGGCGGCCAGCTGGCGACGGGAAAAGTCGTTGTGCTGCTCTTCGTCGGCCCCGGCCAGGTGAGTCAGGGCGCTGGCTACGCGCAGGTAGGCCGCATTTTCGCGCAGCAGGTCACATAGCCCGGGCAGGTCTTCCTCGGCAAAGCCCAGGCGGCGCATCCCGGTATCGAGCTTGAGGTGAATGGCGGGTAACGGCTGCTCCCCGGCCGCCCGCAGATAGTCGCGCAGTAGCTCGAAGGAGTAGATTTGGGGTTCCAGGTGGTACTGCCGCAGCTTCTGAAAGGAATCCGGCGACGGGTTCATCACCATGATGGGCAGGCTGATGCCGTGCTGACGCAGCTCCACGCCCTCGTCGGCGTAGGCCACGGCCAGGTAGTCGGCGCGGTGAAACTGGAGCAGGTTGGCGACTTCGTACGAGCCGCTGCCGTAGGCGAAGGCTTTCACCATGACCATGAGGCGGGTGCCGGGCTGGAGGCGGGCGCGGTAGTAGTTCAGGTTGTGGACCAGCGCGTCGAGGTTCACTTCCAGCACCGTGCCGTGGATCTTCTGCTGAAACGCCGTCACAATCCGCTCAAAACCATAGCGCCGGGCGCCCTTCACCAGAATGGTTTCGTGCTGGAACCCGTCGGCCTGAAACTCGCCCAGGAACGCTTCGGTATCGGCGAAAAACGCCCGGGCGGCAACTCCGAAAGCCGCCTGGTGCTGACTGATTTCGGGACCGATGCCAATAACGCGCTCCACGCCGTGGGCCGGCAGCAGGGCGGCCACGCGGGCATACAGGTCGGCGGCGGGCAGGCCCGATTCGAGCACGTCGGACAGAATCAGGGTGCGGCGGCCCCGGCGGGGCTGACGGGCCAGAGCGTCGAGCGCCAGGGTGAGGCCGGCGAGGTCGTTGTTGTAGGTGTCGTCGAGCACGTAGCAGTCGTTGAGGGCCTGCTTCATTTCCAGGCGCATGGCCACGGGCTGGAGCCGGTCGAGGCGGCGCTGGATTTCGGGGGCCGCCACCTGCCGCCACAGCAGCACCGTGAGGCAGTGCAGGGCGTTTTCCACCGATGGCTCATCGGCAAAAGGAATGCTGAAGGTATGCTCCTGGGGCAAAGGCCGGTTCAGCCCGACGCGCACCAGGGTGCGGTCGGCCAGCGCCTCCAGCACCGTCACGGCCACGTTGGCTTCGTGGGGATGCTGGCGGCTCCAGGTGAAGAGCCGCTGAGCCGGGAGCAGGGCGCGGGCGGCGGCGTGGACGGCGGCGTGGTCGCGGCAGTAGAAAAGGGTATCGACCTGGGTAAAGAGCTGCATCTTCTCCCCGGCTTTTTCCCCGGGGGAGGAAAACCCCGCGTCGTGGGCCGTCCCCAACGTGGTGAAAATACCCAGCGTCGGCTGAATGACGCGGGCCAGCCGGGCCATTTCGCCCCGCTCCGAAATACCGGCCTCAAAAACCCCCAGCGTATGCGTCGGGGTCAGCTGCCAGACACTCAGCGGTACGCCCACCTGCGAATTGTAGCTGCGCGGACTTTTGGCTACCAGCTCATCGGGGCTCAGCAGCTGGGCCAGCCACTCCTTCACGATGGTTTTGCCATTGGAGCCCGTGATGCCGAATACCGGCAGGCGAAACTGCTGCCGGTGGTGGGCCGCCAGGGTCTGGAGGGCCACCAGGCTGTCTTCGACCAGCAGGAACCCGGCTTCCGGAAAAGCCGCCACGCCGCCCGGAATTTCAGCCTCGGCGGCTATTATAAACAGGCGCACTGCTTTGGCATACAGCTCCGGCAGGTAGCGGTGTCCGTTGTGCTGGGGGCCGCGCAGGGCAAAAAAAAGCGAGCCGGCGGGCTGGCCCACGCGGCGGCTGTCGAGCAGCAGGTGCTGTACGCGGGCCGGGGTGGCGGGAAGCTGGAGCAGGGAGCCCCCGAGAATGGCGGGCAGGTCGGAGAAGAGCAGCATGATACCGGGAAAAACCGGGGCTAAGGTAGGGTGGTTTGGGGTGGCGGCTGGCGCAAGGCAGCCGGCAGCTGGCGAAAGTCTGAAGCCGCCGAAGGCAGCGCGACTTCCAGCCACGGTACGAGGTCAGTCTCCGGACTGACAACAGTTGAACAGGTCGCATTCCGCAAGTCGGGAGACTTGCGGAATGCGGCCGGCTGGAAGTCGCGCCGCCGGTGGCGGCTTCAGACTTCCGCCAGTACTGCTTTCTGCAGCTTCGTCGTACCACGGAAAACGGCTACCTTCGGGCTCATTTTCCGACTCTTTTTTCGCCTGATGACTCTCGTTTCTTCCTCGTCGGTGCCGCTCTGGCGCCGGGTGCTGCCCCACCTGCTGGCCGTTGTGTTCTTCGTGGCCCTGGCCGCGGTTTACTTCTCCCCCATCGTCTTCGACCACCAAACGCTGGCCCAGCACGACGTGGTGCAGTTCAACGGCGGAGCCCACGAAGCCCAGGTATACCGGGCTGAAACCGGCAAGGAAGCCCTCTGGACCAACTCCATGTTCGGCGGAATGCCGACTTACCTCATCAGCACCCACTTCACCGGCGACCTGTCCATCTACCTGCACCAGCTGTTCACGCTGAACCTGCCGGCGGTGGTGGCCAATATGTTTCTGGCGCTGCTCTGCGGCTACGTGCTGTTCATCGCCTTGGGAATACGGCCGCTTATTGCGGTGGTAGGCGCGGTGGCGCTGGGCTTCACCAGCTACAACCTCGCTATTCTGGCCGCCGGGCACAACACCAAGTCGCTGGCCCTGGCTTACGCGCCGCTGGTGCTGGGTGGGCTGCTGGTCACGTTCCGCCGCAACCGCTGGCTGGGCGCGGCGCTGTTTGCGCTGGGCCTGACCATGAACGTGCGCTCCAACCATTTGCAGATTACTTACTACCTGATGCTGCTGGTGGCCATCTTCGGCATCGTGGAGCTGGTAGCGGCCGTGCGCGAAAACCGGCTCAAGGATTTCCTGAGCCGTACCACGTTGCTGCTGGCCGCGGCCGTGCTGGCGGTGGGCGTGAGCTTTGGTCGCCTGTATGTGACGGCCGAGTACAGCAAATATTCCAACCGGGGCAAGTCGGAGCTGCAGCCGCTGCCGGCCCAGCCGGGGCAGCCGGCCCCCTCCACCGACGCGGACGGCCACGACCCGGACTACGCTTTTCACTGGAGCTACGGCATTGGCGAAACCATCACGCTGCTGATTCCCAACTACTTCGGCGGCGCCTCCTCGGGTAAGCTGAGCGAGAATTCGGCTACCGCCAAAGCCCTTGCAGGGCTGGGCGTGCCACCGGCGCAGATGCGGGACTACCTCCAGAACATGCCTACGTACTGGGGCAATCAGCCCATCGTGAGCGGGCCGGTGTACGTGGGCGCGGTGGTGTGTCTGCTGTTTGTGCTGGGCTTGTTCGTAGCTGATCCGCGCACCCGCACCTGGCTGCTGGTGGGCACGCTGCTGTCTATCGTGCTGGCCTGGGGCAAGAACTTCGAGTCGTTCAACCTACTCATTTTCAACTACTTTCCCGGCTACAACAAGTTTCGCTCGGTGAGCATGGCCCTGGTCATTGCCCAGCTGGCCATGCCGCTGCTGGCCGTGCTGGCCCTGGCCCGGGTGCTCCGCCCTAAGCCGGCAACTACGCCAGTGGCAGGGGCCAGCACCCATCCGGGGCTGGCGGCCCTGGCGGGCCAGACGGTGGACACGGCCGAAACAGCGGACACCAAGCGGAAGCTGCTCTATGCCGTGGGCATCACGGTGGGCATCTGCGTGCTGGCTTTCCTGGCCGGGCTGGGGGCCGACTTCGCCTCGCCCATCGACGCGCAGATGCAGCAGCAGGGTTTCCCGGTGGATGCCATCCGCGCCGACCGCGCCAGCCTGATGCGCTCCGACATCCTGCGTTCCATCGTGTTCGTGCTGCTGGCCGGCGGGGTAATCTACTTCTACCTGCAACGCAAGCTGTCGGTAACGATGGCGGCGGCCCTGGTAGGCGTGCTGACCTTGGTGGATCTGTGGTCGGTAGATAAGCGCTACCTCAACGACAACAACTTCCAGCGCGAAACCATCGCCCAGCAGTTCGTCCCCAGTCTGGCCGACCAGCAGATCCGCCAGGTGGAAGCCTTGGAGCTGCGCAGCGGCAAACCCGCCACCGACACGCTCAGCTACCGGGTGCTGAGCCTGCAGGGCGACCCATTCAGTGAAGCCAACACCTCCTACTTCCACAAGAGCATCGGCGGCTACCACGGGGCCAAGCTGCACCGCTACCTCGACCTGATTGAGCGCCAGATTTCGCAGAACAACATGCAGGTGCTTAATATGCTCAACACCCGCTACATCATTCCGCAGGATCCGAAGCAGGAAGTACGCCGTAACCCCGGCGCCCTGGGCAATGCCTGGTTTGTGAGCACCGTGCAGAAAGTGCAGAACCCGGACCAGGAAATGGCCGCCCTCAGCACCCTGAATCCCGCCACCGACGCCGTAGTGGACGCCTCGAAATTCCCCCTGACCAAAACGGCCTACAACGCCGCCGGCTCCACCATCACCCTCACCAGCTACTCGCCCGACGCGCTGAAATACAGCGCCAGGGCCGTCCAGGAGGGCTTTGTGGTCTTCTCCGAAATCTACTACCAGGATGGCTGGAATGCCTACATCGACGGCAAGCTGGTACCGCACCTGCGGGCCAACTACGTGCTGCGGGCCCTGCCCGTTCCGGCCGGCACCCACACCATCGAGTTCAGGTTTGAGCCCAAGGAATACGCCATCGGCAACACGGTTTCGCTTATTTCGTCCATCCTGCTGATTGTGGCCATGCTGGGCGCGGTAGTGTACGCCGTGAAGCGCCGGCCGGAAGTAGTGGCCGAGGCGCAACTGGTGGCTTAGTTTTTTTATTGCCTTGTCATCCTGAGTGCAGCGCAGCGGAGTGAAGGACCTTCCTCTTTTCGCGCTGTCAGGCGTCATTCAACCCACCAAGCCCTTTACCGCGCCCCGGTGAAGGGCTTGGCTCATTTAGATGAACTTTGTACTGGCGAAGAGGAAGGTCTTTCACTTTGCGCACGCCAGACGAAGGATGACCGACGAAGGATGACCGACGAACAAGACACGCCCCAATCACTACCGCTGCTGCAGGAGCTGGTCGAGCCTGTTGCCACCCGGCACGGCGTGCGCCTGCTGCTACTCCGCGACGACCTAACCCACCCGGAGCTGCCGGGCAACAAGTGGCGCAAGCTCAAATACAACCTGCAGGCCGCCCGCCAGCAGGGCCACGACACGCTGCTGACTTTCGGCGGCGCCTTTTCCAATCACCTGGCCGCCGTAGCCGCCGCCGGCCGCCGACACGGTTTCCGCACCATCGGGCTGGTGCGCGGCGAAGAAACGCGGCCCCTGAACCCCACCCTGGCCCGGGCTACGGCCGACGGCATGACCCTGCGCTACCTCGACCGGACGGCCTACCGCCGCCAGCCCGAGCCCGCTTTTCTGGCTGAGCTCCTGACCCGGACCGGCCCGGCCTACGTGCTGCCCGAAGGCGGCACCAACGCCCTGGCCCTGCCCGGCTGCGCGGAGCTGATAACCGAGCTGGCGGCCCTGACGGACTTCGACGCCGTGGGCGTAGCCTGCGGCACGGGCGGCACGCTGGCCGGTTTACTCACCGGCCTGAACGGGCAGCGGACGGCCATTGGCGTGGCGGCCCTGAAAAACGGGGGCTTTCTGACCAACGAAATTAACACGCTGACTCAGGCCGACGGAGGCCGGATCTATGACAACTGGAGCCTGCAGACGGACTACCACTTCGGGGGCTACGCCAAATTCTCCCCGGAGCTGCTCACCTTCATCCACGCATTCCAGACCCGGCACAACGTGTTGCTCGACCCGATTTACACCGGCAAGCTGCTGTTTGGAATCCTGGATCTGATTGGCCAAAGCCACTTCCGGCGCGGCAGCACGGTGGTAGCCGTGCACACTGGTGGCCTGCAGGGGTGGGCGGGTTTCCGGCAGCGGTTCGGGGCGCGCAGCCCCTGGTGGCCGACGTGGCCATGAGCAGCTCTGAGCAGCTTTGAGCAGTCAAAGCAGCCACCCCCGAAGCTGAGCCGTATTTAGCCTAACTCCCCCTTGTCTTCGCCCATGCCGCTTGCCCGTTTGCTTCGCCGTCTGTTGCCCCTGCTGTTTCTGGTAGGCTTGGGCTGGTTTCTCTGGCAGAAAGTACAGCCCGCGCTGTTCGACAACCCGCTCAACCCGGAACCCCGCATCACGGTGACGCACAATACGGTGCTGCAAAAGGTGGAAGCCCTGGGGCGGCTGGAGCTGGTCCGCTACCATTTCAAGGACGTGGTGGAATACAAGAAAAGCACTTACCGCTTTCTGCCCGACGCTAAAGTGGCCCTCATCGTGGCCGGCGACGCCGTGGGCTGCCTTGACCTGCGCAAGGTGAAAGCGCAGGATGTGGTGTTCGAAGGCGACTCGGTGGTGCGCATTGCCCTGCCGCCCGCCGAGCTGTGCACCTGGCAGGTCGACCACAGCCAAAGCCGGGTGTACAGCGTCGAGAACGGCTTTTTTCAGGACGCGGAGCTGGTAGACGCCGGCTATAAGTACGCGGAGAGGAACGTGCGCACGGCGGCCCTGCAATCGGGCATTCTGGCCCAGACCGAGCAGAACGCCGAGAAGATCCTGCGCCCCATGCTCGAAACCATGACCGGCCGCCGCGTGGTGCTCACCCAGCAGATGGCTCCGCCCCAGCTACCCGGCCGGCGCTAATCCTCGCTTTCTTCCGCTTCCTTGCCCAGGTCATCCAGGGCCATGCGGATCAGGTCGTTTTCGTAGCCTTTCACGGTCATAAACATAATCAGCTTCTGACGGCGCAGGCGCTGGTTGCGCTCCTTTTCCACCCGGTCGCGCTTCTCCAGCACGTCGACCAGGTTCTGGTAGTACTCGTCGCCGTCGATTTCCTTCATCCCGGCTTTGATGCAGTAGTCGGAAATACCCTTCTGCTTCAGCTCCTGGGTGATACGGCGGCGGCCCCACTTCTTGATGCGAACCTTACCCCGCACGAAGGCCTGGGCGTAGCGCTCCTCATCGAGCATTTTTTCCCGGCTCAGCCGGATGATGATTTCGCCGGCCTCATCCTCATTGAGCCCGTACTCGCGCAGCTTGGATTCGACTTCCTTCTGATTCCGCTCCTGATAAGCGCAGAAGGCAGCAATTTTGGGTAAGGCTTCCGAAGGGGTGTAGAATTTTCGCTTGGGCTGGTCCATAAACAAGATAAGGCTGACGGCAGGTAAAAGGCTGTTTTCGGCTAACACCCGGCAACCGCCCGACGTTCGGCAAGCTACGGCCTCCCGGACAAAACCACCACCCGGCATTCTGGTTAGGATGCAGGGTGCCCCGCGGCCGACCTTTACGCTTTCCTTCCCTCCTGCTCCCGTTCTGATGTCCCTGACCCGCGGCGCCCGCTACATGCTGTTGAGCACCTTGTTCTTCGCCCTGATGAACGTGTGCGTGAAGCTGCTGCCCCACCTGCCGGCTTTGGAAATTATTCTGTTCCGCTCCGTGCTGTCGGTGGTTATCAGCTACGTCACGCTGCGGGCCCTGAACATCCGGCCCTGGGGCACCAACCACTTTTTCCTGATTGCCCGGGGCACGACCGGGGCGCTGGCCCTGATTCTGTATTTCTTCACCCTGCAAAAAATGCCGCTGGCTACGGCCGTTACCATCCAGTACCTGGCGCCCATCTTCACGGCCGTGCTGGGTATTTTTATCGTGCGGGAGAAAGTGCAGCCCTGGCAGTGGGTGTTCTTCCTGCTGTCCTTCGCCGGGGTGCTGGTGGTAGAAGGGGTAGATACCCGCGTGGATCCGCTGTATCTGGCCATCGGGGTGGTTTCGGCGGTTTTTTCGGGCTTCTCCTACAACTCCATTCGTCGGCTTAGGGGCAAGGAAGATCCCTTGGTGGTCGTGTTCTACTTCCCCATGGTGGCCCTGCCCATTGCCGGCGTCTACTGCCTGTTCCACTGGGTACCGCCCCAGGGTCTCGACTGGCTCTGGCTCCTTCTGACGGGCCTGCTTACGCAAGGGGCGCAGGTGTGCATGACCAAGGCCTACCAAGCCGAGAAGCTGTCCAGCGTGGCCAACCTCAACTACATCGGCATCGTGTACGCACTGGGCCTGGGGCTGGTATTTTTCGGCGAAACCTTCCGGCCCGGCTCCTACCTGGGGATGGTCCTGGTGCTGGTGGGCGTGGTGCTCAACACCTGGTATACTTCGCGGCAGGCCCGGGCCGTACCCGTAGCGCCCACCGAAGAAGTGGTAGCCTGAAGGCTGAAGTCATAGATATAGGGACGCCAGGCAACCTTTCCCTCCGGATTCTATCTACCTTCACAACGTCCGTGACCTGTCGTTCTATGCTGCGTTATCTGCTACTCTGCTTCCTCTTCCTGCTTGGCACCGAAACCCACGCGGGCATCGTCCGCGGCCATATTACCGATCCGCAGGGCGCGGCCCTGCCCTTTGCCAACATTGCCGTGCGCGGCTCGGCGACCAGCACGGCCTCCAACGAGCAGGGCGACTATCAGCTGCGCCTCGCCCCCGGCCGCTACGAGCTGGTGTTCCAGTACGTGGGCTACCGGCCGCGCATGGAGGCCGTGCGCATCGCGGGCGGCGACTCGGCCACCGTGCTCGACGTGACGCTGACCCCGGAGAACTACAAGCTGGGCGAGGTCATCGTGCGGGGCTCCGACCGCGACCCGGCTTACGCCCTCGTGCAGCAGGCCATCAACTGGCGGCCCTACCACCAGCGGGAAGTAGCCACCTTCAAAGCCCGCAGCTACATCAAGGCGCTGGGCCGCCTGATCGACGTGCCGGGCCGGGTGCTGGGCATCATAAAAATCGGGCCCGACGTGAAGCCGGGCATCTTCTACCTCTCCGAGTCGGTATCGGAAATGACCTTCCGCCAGCCCGACGTGATTCGGGAGCGGATGATTTCCTCCCGCATCAGCGGCGACGCCAAAGGCATCAGCTTCAACTCGGCCAACTCGGGCAAGGGGCTGAACTTCTACAATAACCTGCTCAAAAACGGCTTCTCGGAGCGCGGCTTCGTGTCGCCGATTGCCGCCAACGCCCTGCTGTTTTATAAGTATGCGCTCGAAGGCAGCACCCGCCAGGGCAGCCTCACGATTCATAAAATCCGGGTGACGGCCCGCCGCCGCAACGACCCGGTATTCTCCTCCGGCCACATCTACCTCGTCGACGGCACCTGGCGCCTGCACTCCGTGTCGCTGGACCTCACGGCCGATGCCCAGCTCAAGTTCGTGGACCGTATTCACATTGAGCAGCAGTTTGCTCCGGCCCCCGGCCCGTCGGACGTGTGGGTGATGCAGTCCCAGAAGATTACGCTGGGCTTCGAGAAGTTCGGCTTCAAGGGCAACGGCTACATCACGGCCATTCTGTCGAACTACCAAGTGACGCCGACCTACCCCAACCGGCCGGTGGCCACGGCCCCGGTGCCGGCCGCTTCGGTGGCCACGCCCGCGCCGGTGGGGCGCGAAACCGTGGCCGAAGTCCGGCGGCAGAAGCCGGCCTTCAGCGGCCTGGCCAGGCAGGTGCGCCAGCGGGTGAAGCGGGCCACGGTAGATTCACTGACCGGGCAGCCCGTCGAGCGGGTGCCCAGGGGCGAAGTGCAGCTGGTCGATAAAAGCGCCAATGAGCGGGATTCCAGCTACTGGGCCGAAGTGCGGCCGATTCCGCTCACCGACGAGGAGCAAAAGGATTACCAGGTGAAAGACAGCACCGAGGTCATCCGCAAGTCGCGGCCCTACCAGGATTCGCTGGACCGGGTGCGCAACCAGCCCGACCCCAAGGAGATGCTGCTGCTGGGCTACACGCATTCCAACACCTTCCGGCAGCGGCGCCTGTACGTGGCCCCGGTGTTCAACATCCTGCAGTACAACACGGTGGAAGGCACGGTGGTGAATGCCTTTACTACCTACACCCAGGAAACCGACGACCGGCGCTTCTACAGCCTCACGCCCACCCTGCGCTACGGCTTTGCCAACCAGCTGCTCAGCCCTCACCTGGCCGCAGTCTGGCAGCACGACCCGGTGCGCCTGGCCCGGGTGACTCTGAACGTGGGCCAGACCATCGAGAACTTCGACCGCAACACCCAGCTGACGCCCTTCATCAACTCGGTCTACACGCTGCTCGACAACCGCAACCTGGCCAAATACTACCGCCGCACCGGCGCCGACGTGGGCTACCAGCGCGAAGTTCTCAACGGGCTCACCCTGCGCGGCGGGCTGGGCTACGACGACCGGCGGGAGCTGCAAAACGCCACCCGCAAGCTGCTGCGCGACGTGCCGGGCCGCGTCTTCACGCCCAATACGCCGCGCAACGACGAAACCCCCGACCCTGGCTTCGGCCGCAATCAGGCGCTTACGTTCGAGCTGAATGCCTCGTTCCGCCCCGGCCAGCGCTACATCACCCGTCCCGACGGCAAGTTCAACCTGAGCTCTAAAAATCCCACGTTCCGCGCCGCTTACCGCCAGGGCGTGCCCGACCTGTTGGGCTCCGACGTGCGCTATTCGCTGGTAGCGGTGGGCATCAACCAGACTATTACGATGGGCCTGCTGGGCACGGGCACCTACAACGTGGCTACGGGCCGCTTCCTGGGCCGCCCGACGCTGTCGTTTATGGACTACCGGCATTTTTCCGGCAACCGCACCCTGCTGACCGGCAACTTCGCTCAGTTTCAGCTCCTGGACTACTACCGTTTCAGTACCCGCAGCCGCTACGTGGAAGCGCACTACAACCAGCATTTCAACGGCTTTCTGCTGAATAAAGTCCCGCTGCTGCGCCGGCTGAAGTGGCAGGAAGTAGCCTCGTTCAACTACCTCTACACGCCCCGGGCGGGTCATTACGTGGAGCTGGGCGCGGGCATCGAGCACATCTTCGGCGTACTCCGGGCCGACGTGTACACCGCCCTGCAGGCAGGACAAAAGCCGGGCACCGGCGTGCGGATTGGCATCGGGCTGTGAGGCTCCCCCGCATCAACTTTGGTGCTTGGGCTGGCATAAAAAAAGGTCTTCCGCTGCTCGCGGAAGACCTTTTTAGTTTTTACACTACTCTATTTCACTTCTTCAAAATCCACATACTCGCCACCCTTAAATTCCCGGGGCTTACGGGGCTTTTCTTTCGGCGGAATAAAGTCGACGTGCACCTCTCCCTCCGGCTGCCGGGAGGCCGTCGGCGCGTTGAAAGGCGCTTCAAATGGAGTGCCCCCGAACTGCTCGGTATACTTGCGGGCCTGCTTTTGCACGAAGCTGGCTACGAAAAAGCGCAGTACCGCCGGCAGCACGTAGCGCACGACGAAAGCGATGAGGAGGAGGGTGATAACAAACGTGACCATTGGGAAGCCGCTTAAGCAGCCGGGTTGGTGGGTTGAAAGTAAAAGTCAGCCGTGACGTGGCTTTCCAGCTGGGCCGGGGTGCAGGACTCTAACTCGAAACGCGCCGACAGGACAAATGGTTTGTAGCCCAGGCCAGCCAGCAAAGCTACCACCGCCCGGCGGTTGTCGAGGCCGTTGAGCTCGGTCTGAATCAGCGGCCGGAAGCGGCGCAGCGTGGCCTGCATGTTTGCGAACACGACCGACTCGAAGCCTTCCACGTCGCACTTCACGAAATCGAGACGGGGCAGCTCGGCCAGCAGCTCGTCGGGCACCCGCATGGGCACCTCGTAGGTGCGGGCGTAGGTTTCGGTGGTGCTGCTGGCGGCTACCTTGGTCATGCCGTGGTGCAGCAGGCCGTCGCGCTCCGGGGTGCCCATCTGCACCAGCTGGTTCTTACTGCCCAGGGCGTAGGGCAGCAGGGTCAGGTTGCTGACGCCGCTGAGCTTTACGTTGTCCTGCCAGATGGCCTGAAACTGCGGAATCGGCTCCACGGCCAGCACCTTGCCGCTGGGCCCGGCCAGCCGCGACAACGCCACCGAGTAGTAGCCCAGGTTGGCCCCGATATCGAGGCAGATAAAGCCGGGCTTGATGATGCGCTGCAGGAAAAACAGCTCCGGATACTTTTCCCGGCCCCAGCCCGCCCCCACCAGCCGCAGGTACACGCGGCTCACGAAGCGGATGTAGCGCTCGAAGCCGAGCGTGCGGACCAGAAGTTTGCGGAGCTGTTTCATCATATCTGGTCGCAAAGATGCCGGAAAGCAGACGAACCGACCGAAAGGCGGCCCATAAAAGTTTGGGTCCGGCCCACTTTTACCGGGGGCTCTCAAAAAAAATCCGGGCGAGGTTGCGCGTTGTTTCCTCATCTGCCTATCTTTGCTGCCCCTGTCGGATACGCCGCCGCGGAAATGCCTCTTTAGCTCAGCTGGTAGAGCAGCTCATTCGTAATGAGCAGGTCGTTGGTTCGAGTCCAATAAGAGGCTCACGTATACACTACCGAAAAACCCGGAAAGTCCTTTCTCCTGTAGCAGAAAGGGTTTTCCGGGTTTTTTGCGTTAGGGCCAGTCGGGTTTTAATGCACGAGAAAGGCGATTTACTACACGAGTAACGCCCCCTTTTACGCCCCCTCTGGTATGACTACTCAATTCGTGCTCCGCACCGACAAGCAAGACGGCAAAGGCCGCTGCCCGGTCCATCTGGTGGCTTATTTCGATGGGCTACGGCTCAAATGCGCAACGGGAGAAAAGTGCAGGCCCGCCGAATGGAACGCAGACCGGCAACGGTTTCGCAGGGGATTTGAGGGGGCTGAGGCCGCCAATGATTTTTTGGCCTTGCGGGCGCAGCAGGTTGGTGACTGGTGGCGGAAGGTGCGGGCAGCGGGGGAAACGCCCACGGTTGCCGGACTGCAGGCAGCGCTGCGGCCGGTACCGGCCGGAGTTGTGCCCGCGGTGGCCGCCGCACAGTCGGTGGCGGTGGTCTACGAGCAGTACCGGGACGCTCTGCGGGCGCGGGGCTACGCCCGGGAGACGTTGCGGCAGCACATCGTAGCCCGTAACCTGTTCAGGGGGTTTGAGGAGCACCGCGGGGCCGTGCTAAATCCGGCGACTTATGACCTGGAAACCCACGACCGGCTGCTGATGTACCTGCGCACGGTGCGGAAGCTGGCCCCCAATTCGATTTATACGGCTATCAAGGATCTGAAATCGTTTCTGCGCTTTCTGCGGGATGAGCGGGGTGTGCCGGTCAGTATTGAGCTGCGCAAGCTGGTGGCCAAGCCTTCGGACTCGCCCAAGCTGTATTTGTCGGCGGTGGACCTGGAGGCCCTGGCCACGGTGATGCTGCCTGCCTCGCTGATACCGGTGCGGGACGTGTTCCTGTTCTGCTGCTATACCGGGCTGCGGTATTCGGACGTGGCGGCGCTGCATCCGGGAAATCTGCACGAGTGGAACGGCGGGCGGGTGCTGCGGCTGGTGCAAAGCAAGACGCGGGCGGGGGTCAGCATCTTCCTGACGGCAGCGGCCTCCACCATCATCGACAAATACGCCGGGCAGCGGACGCGGCTGCTGCCGGTGACGGCCAACCAGGTGATGAACCGCTACCTGAAGCGGATAGCGAAGCTGGCCGGGCTGACGCGGGCCGTGGATTTGGTGAGCACCGAGGGCGGCGGGCTGGTGCGCTCCGCCGTGCCGCAATGCGAGCTGGTGACCGTGCATACGGCCCGGCACACCTTTGCCACGCAGAGCCTGCTGCGCGGAATGCCGGTGGAGGTGCTGCAGAAAATTCTGGGACACAAGAAGATTCAGACCACGCTGATTTACGCCAAGATTATCGAGGACTTTCAGCACCATACCATGCAGCGGATCTGGGACGCGCCGGCCGCCGGGCAAGCCGCGGATGTCGCTACGCCGGTGCTGCCGGGTACTATCTGCGCGGTGGAGCCGCTGGCGGCCTGATAATAAATCCAGATGCCCAGATTCTATGGGGAACCCTCTTAGAGCGTGTGGACACTTAACGAAAAAGGCGGTCATGCTGAGCTTGTCGAAGCATCTCTACCGCTTTTTTGCGGCAAAACGTCCGGTAGAGATGCTTCGACAAGCTCAGCATGACTGTTTCGATGGCTTCAAAGGCCCTTTTGGCTAAGTGTCCACACGCTCTAGAAAACGGAGAATATAGTACGTCAGGAAATCCGGTGCCTATAATCAATCGGCTGGGTACCTTTCGGCTGAACTGTCCTTTCAGACCGCGGCCGATAAATGCCCTGGTGCAACATCATTCCGGCTGACCGGTCTCATGCCTAGATGAGCAACCTGCCCACCTCCCCCCCGACCGACCAGCAGCTTGTGGCGCAGGTGCTGGGGGGAAATACCGCGGCTTTCGGGCACCTCGTGCAACGCACGGAAGGGCTGGTGACACAGATGGTATTCAAAATGATTCGGCATCCCGCCGACCGACCGGATATCGCGCAGGACGTGTACCTGAAGGTTTTTAAGAATTTAACCGGGTTTAAGTTTCAGGCAAAATTCTCCACGTGGGTCGGCCAAATCACCTATAACACGTGCCTGCATTACCTGGAGAAGAAACAATTGGTGTTGCTGGACCCCTCGGAACGCGGGCCGGATGCCCCATCGGAAGAGGGCCGCCGGGCCCCGCCTGCGCCGGGGGCCGGTGCGGACTACGACCCCGAAACGGCCCTTTTTGGCCAAGACCTGGCCGGCATACTGGACACGGCCATCGAGCAGTTGCCCCCGCTCTACCGCACCCTGATTTCCTTGTACCACCAGCAGGAATTGAGCTACGAGGAAATTGCCCAGATAACCTCCTTGCCGGACGGAACCGTAAAAAACTACCTCTTTCGGGCGCGGAAACTGTTGAAGCAACTCCTACTGGCTACCTACCAACGCGACGACTTATGACCAGGCTCCATCTCTCCGAACGCAACCTCCAACAGGCCGCGGAATTCGCTCCCCTGCTGCCAGCCCCCCAGGCGGCTCATCTGCACAGCTGCCGCCTGTGCCAGGGCCGAGTCGCCACTTACCAGCAACTATTTACGGCGGCGGCCCGCCTGCCGAAGCCAGCTTTTGACTTCGACCTGGCAGCCACCGTCCTGGCGCAGCTGCCCAGGGCCAAACCTTCTTTTCCCTGGGCCCTGAGCGCGGTGGCCGTCCTGGTGCTGGGGGTCGTTACCGCGTTCTTAACCCTATTCGGAGGCGTACTGATGCAGATTTTCCAGGGCTTGTCTACCGAACTGGGGACCGGGCTCGGGGCAGTGGCTGGCTTTATTATGGCCGGGCAATGCCTGGAGCTGCTGGCCCGGCATCGCCAGCAAATGAGGCACCTCTCCCTTTTGTAATTCTTTTTTGCAACACGAACGACGGTGGCCGGTCTCATCCGGTACCGCCCCCACTGCCTGACTTATGAAAGGTTTCTTGCTACTACTTTTCTGCCTGACAGCCTGGGGAGCCCAGGCTCAAAGTACCCCGGTACTGACCCCTGACTACAGCACCTTTCAGTATATCGCAAAAAGTGTTTTTCTGCCCGTATTCGGCCTGTTCCTTCTTTGCAACTTTGTATTAGCAGCCATAAAGCTGGTATTAAACTACCTGCTGAAAAAGCAGATAGTGGTAGCTGCCACTTCGGAAAGCATTGTGGAACGCCTGCTGCCCGGCCCGCAGGATGAGCAAAACAAGGTTGTGAAGTGGGTCGCGCTGCTTCTCAGCATTGGCGGGGGACTCACGATAAGCAGTTGGTACCTCCCCTGGGGTCTTCACTCCGTTATCATTTTGATTTTCAGCATTGCCCTGGGGTTTCTGGCCTACTACCTTTTCCTGCGCCGCCAAACGAAGTAAGCCCGCGCAACGCCGTTTCCAGCGACTCTTCTCATCGCCTCCAACCGCAACCGTAGCGGCTGGACACAGGCCCCTATTGCCCCCGCCGCACCTTCTTTTTCTGTCATTTTAACTCCAAATCTTATGAATCAGCCGGTATTCTCAGCTCTATTTACCAGGCATTGCCTGGTACCTTACATTGCAATTAACTTTGCAAATCAATTACTTACACATAAAACCAGGAAATGCGTATCTAAATTGCGGTGTCAGATGCACAGACTCTTAACGGCTGCGAGCATCGGGGGCTTTTGGCTTCGGTGGCTCGTGCTGATAGCCGTTGGCTTGGTGCCCGGTACGCTGTCTGCCCAGACCCCAGGAGAAGTATCCGGCACACTGCTGGACCAAAGCACGCGCCAACCGCTCCCCTTTGCCAACGTCTTGCTGCTGCGGCTGCCGGATTCGACCCTGGCAGGAAATACCCAGACGGCCGAAAATGGCACCTTTACGCTGGCTAACGTCGCGCTGGGCAATTACCGGCTGCGGACGGAGGCCCTGGGCTACCGTCCCGCCCGCCGGCTCGCCACGCTGAGCGGGGCCACCCCAGCGGCCCGCCTGGGCGCGTGGCTGGTGGCCCCGGCGGCCGTGCAACTCGGCAGCGTAGTGGTGCAGGGCGAAAGGGCGGTTATGGTCAACGACCTGGACAAGAAGGTCATCAATGTGGGCCAGGACTTGAACAGCGCGGGCGGTACGGCCGCAGATGTACTCCAGAAAATACCCTCCGTGGCCGTGGACGAGAACGGGCAAGTTAGCCTGCGGGGCAGTTCGGGCGTCACGCTTTACCTCGACGGCCAGCCCGCGCCCAGCAGCCTGCGCCTCGACCAGCTGCCCGCCAGCCGCCTCGAAACCATTGAGGTCATCACCAACCCGGGGGCTCAGTATTCGGCCCAGGGCGCGGGCGGCATCATCAACCTGGTGCAGAAAAAGCAACGCCCGGACAGCTGGAACGGGGAGGCGATGGCCACCGGGGGTACCCGCGACAAGTACAGCGCCTCTCTCAGCCTCAGCCGCCGGGCCGGCAAATTTACCTTCTTTGGCAATGCCGACGGGCTGAATAATCAGTTCTGCGGCAGCACGGCCTTGCGGCAGGTTGCCACCGTGGGCGGCCGCACTGCCGGCACCCACCAGACTGGCCGCAACACGCGCCACCAAGCCAACGAGGGAATACGTTTGGGCGTTGACTACGCTCCCGGCGACCAGCAGCGCCTGACGCTGACGACCGAATTTTACAAAAACGACTACCGCACCACCCAGGATTTCACGACCCTGCTCACCCACGGCTCCGACCCCGTCATCAACCTCCAAAATCAGACTACGCAGGCAGAAAACCTCTACAATGCGCGTATTTCGGGCAGTTACCGGCGCACCTGGGCCGCCCACCCAGGCCGTGAGCTGACAGCCAGCGCCACTTACATCTTGGATGGTGGCACGGTGACGACCCAGCAGCGCGTGCTGGATGGGCCGGGCAGCTACCCGCGGAACGCCCGCCAGCAGCTGCTCGACGTAACCATTCAGATGCCCTCGACGCAGGTGGATTATGTGCATCCGTTGAACGAGAAGCGCCGCTGGGGAGCGGGCGTGAAAACCGACCTGATGGTGACGCCCGGCACGGCCGCCTACTCGGTGCAGCCGGTGGCCGGCGCAGAATTCATTCGACAGGAAGCCGGCTCGTACCGCTACCACTACCAACAGGTGATTCCGCAAGCCTACGGCACGTATCAGCAGAAAGCCGGCCCGTGGGACTACCAGGCGGGTCTGCGGGCTGAATTTACAGGGCTCCAGGCCCTGGTACTGCCTAGCGGCTCGGCCCGCCAACGCCTTTTCAATTTGTTTCCTTCGGCCACAGTAGCGCGCACGCTGCCCCATGACCAGCGCCTCCAACTCAGCTATTCGCGCCGCCTGAACCGGCCCAATTTTCTGCAAATCATTGCCTTGCCCATCTACTCTGATGCCCGCAACTACGTGGTGGGCAGCCCCGCTCTGCGCCCCGAGTATGTTCACGCTGCAGAGCTGGGGCACCAGGTAGCGTGGCAAGCCACGACGCTCAGCGCGACCCTGTTCGGACGCTTCGCCAGCCAGTCCATTCAGAGCCTGCGCACGATTGATACCCTGGCGACCCGCCGCAGCGGCCAGCCCGATTTCATTGCCCGTACCAGCTACGCCAACGTTGGCCGTACGGCCGGCTACGGGCTGGAACTCTCGCTGACGCAGCCCGTGACCCCGTGGTGGAAACTCATTGCCAACGGCTCGTTCTACCGCAACCAGGTGGCCAGCTACACCAACGACGGGACCCGTGCCAACTTCACCGGCACGGCCTATTTACTCAACATCTTAAGCCCGACCAAAACGCTGGCTGTGCAACTCAGCGGCGACTACCGCGCCCCACTGGTGGTGCCGCAGGGGCGCTTGCTGGCCGTGTACGGGGTTGATGTGGCCTTGCGCCAGCGCCTGCTCCACGACCGGGCGGCCCTCACCCTGCGCGTGAGCGACCTTTTTAATACCCGCCGGCAGTACACCCAGCTCAAGGCCACCGACCTGACGGCCGACTTTCGAACCAAGTACGAAACCCGCGTGGGCTACTTAGGATTTATCTGGTTCCTGGGCACTAACAAGCCCGCCAGTACGATTGACCACCAGCCTCGTGGTGACACGGGTGGTCTCGGAGGCTAGGCCCGACGACATAAGCCATCCGTGTGCGCAAAGGGCGGAACCAAGCTGCCTATTCTCCTACGCTTTTGGCTGGGTGGCCTAGGATATGGCTGCACTAGCTAACCGGATTATTCCTTCCACCTGCATAGCTATAGCCGGACGAGACAAGACGAGACAAGGACGAGACAATAGCGGATAGGCTCCCGATAGGCTTCCGCTACGGTCTCGCTATGGTCTAGCGACGGCTTACCTGGCGTTGAGGGCGGCGCGTACTTCCTGCTCGGGCAGGTGGGTGTAGGCGCAAAATTCCTGGATGGAAACCAGGGCGCGGGCGGGCTTGCCGAGCTGCACCCGGATGCGCTGCAACAGGCGCTTGCCGGCCTGGTACCCGTTGCCGGTGATGGCTGCCGCTTCCTTGGGGTAGATGCAAACCTGGGACATAGTGGGTACTTCTGGGGTATAGTTGGCTAGGCAAATATACAACCTGCTCCAAGGGGGATTAGGTTCGGGGCATGAAACTTTTACGGTTTACCCGAATGACTCCGCGGGTGCGGCTCCTGCTTACGGGTGGCGACGCGCCAGTGGTCGGCGTGGCCCAACTGGCCCCGCGGGGCTGCACGGGGCGGGCGCAGGAGCTGCCGGCCAGAGAGCGGGCGGTGATGCCCGCCGGTAAGCCAACGGCACAAACTCAACTACAAAAACCAGCGGCGTTACGGGGTGGGCTGCACCTGGTAGCAAGGTCGCGTAAGCGCAAGCAGCCAACGACGAAAACGAATTCACAGCCTCTAACAACGACCTTTTACGATGGCACGTCAGACTGGTATTATCGGCATTCAGGGCACCGTAGGTGGCCTGGTGTTCAACAAGAACGGCACCATTTCGCAGAAGCCGCAAAGCAACAAAGCGGCTTTTGCCAGCGCCCCGAGCCTGGCCCGAACCCGCGAAAACGCGGCTGAATTCGGCTTGTCGGCCAAGTACGGCAAACTGCTCCGCGACTCGCTACGCGTGGCCATTGCCGCGGCCAGTGACAGCCGCGTGGCCTCGACGATACGAACGACCGGGGCCAGCGGGTGTTTGATGCTTCTAACTCGGCTCCCCTGTTGGGTTTCGACTTCAACGAGGCTTCGGGCATCGGCCAGACGATGTACTTCCCCTACGAGGTGACGGGGGCCGGGGCGGACGTGACGATGAGCATTCCGGCCCTGAATCCCGGCAATGGTATTGCCGCTCCGCAGGGCGCTACACACTTTGAGGTGGTGTTTGCCGCCTCGGAGCTGGATATGGAGACGCTGACCTACACCAACGCCGTGGTGGCCGCTCCGCTGGGTATTCTGCCCCTCAACAGTGCGCCGCTGGTCAACCAGGCGGTGGTGGCCAGCTTCCCGGCGGCTCCGGCTGCCGCTTCGCTGGTGGTGGGTGTGGTGGGCATCAACTTCTACCAGCAGATTAACGGTAAGTTCTACGCCCTCAATAACAACAGCACTAACCCGCTGGCCATTGAGTACGTGGCCTAGGCCTGGCGGCAATTGAGAATGAGGAATTAAGAATGAAGAATTGCTGCTGGCGTGGCCGGGGCAACCATTACTGATTCCTCATTCTTCATTTCTCATCTTTCATTCCGCAACATCATGGCACTTACTGCTTATCAGACCCAATTTAAGCGGCGCATGAAGCGCGCCATCCGCCTGCGGGCGAAAGCCGACCAGAAGGCCCGGCGCTATACCAAGCTCCTGTCGGATGCCATCGGCGCGGCCGAGGACGCGGCCATGCAGATGAACGCGCTCAACCAGATTTACAATGTGGACGTGAGCACCTACACGCTGCTCACGCAGGCGCTGCATGCCAATAGCGGGCAGGAAGTGCTGGAAGACCATCTGGCGCAGAGTACGCCCGGCGAGGAAGTGGTGCTCTTCAACCAGGTGCCGGATGGGAACGGCGGGCGGGAGTTGCCGGCTAACCCGCTGTTTGGGGAGTTGGTGGCGGGGACGCCAATTGTGGTTCAGCCGCCACTAGCAGCAACTGTCGTGGAATCGGTGCCGCAGGTACTGGAAAACGTGCCAGCGGCCGCCGCTGTGAACGAATAATCTACGCCCACTTGGCTAGATAAGAAGCCGGCTCCACTTAGGAGCCGGCTTTTTTTGCAATACACTTTTCTTTAAGACAGCGGGTTAACCCTGCTATCTTGCAGACAGCAATTTGGCGTCTATCATTAGGCTGCCCTCTTATCGGGGCGGTGGGGCGGTACTTGAGTGGCGAGCCAAACCCTGCTACTGCTGGGTGATTTCCGTATTTTAAGTTGCTATGCTTCGCCTAACGACCGACGCCTCCATTTCCTTTACCCGCCGGGATGTGGCGTGGCTGGGCCTGTTCTACCTGCTGGCGGCCTTGCTGGACCGCACCACGGTATGGCTGCTGTGGGGAGGCTGGGAAACGTCGGGGACCGGCCAACCGGCCTACCTGGACCCCCGCGAGTTGATGGCCAGCTCCGGCCTCGACTTTCTGCTGCGGTTTCTGTGCGCGCTTCCCATCGGCTACCTGGTCGGGACCCGGCTGCACGCCCTCGGCCTGGGCCGGCAGCTGCTGGCCTATGGACTCCTGGGGGTGGTATTTGTGGCCGTTACCGGGCTGGGGAGCGCGCAGCTTAAAGCGCGGCTGGGCTGGAGTGTGCTGTTTGGGGGCAAGCTGGGGGCCTACGCCTACTACGTCTCGGCGCTCTTCTACGGGGTGCAGCTGGGACTTATTCTGCTGCTGGTGCACGTGCGCAAGTACAAGCAGGCCCTGCAGGCGCAAGCGGAGCTGCGCGACGCCCTCACGCGCAGCCAGCTGGCGGCGCTGAAGGCACAGCTTAATCCGCACTTTATTCACAACACCTTCAACAGCATCAACGCGGCCATCGAGCCGGCCAACGAGCGGGCCCGGGAGTTGATTATTGATTTATCGGACCTGTTTCGCTACCAGAACGCCGTGGCCCAGCAGGAGTGGGTGACCGTGGCGGAAGAAATCAGCTTCCTGACCAAGTACCTGGGGCTGGTGCAGCGCCGGTTTCAGGACCGGCTGCGCGTGTCATTTGCCGTGGACGAGGCCGTGCTGACGCGCCAGATGCCGCCCATGCTGCTGCAGCCGTTAGTGGAAAACGCCGTGCAACACGGCGTGACGCCCCACGTGGGCGCCTGCGCCATTCACTTGTCGGTGCAGCTGGTGGCGGGCCGGCTGCTGTTCACCGTCGCCGATACGGGCGTGGGGTTGTCGGAAGAGGGATTCCGCCCGGGCCTGGGCTTGCGCAACACGCAGCTGCGGCTGGAAAAACTCTGCAATGCGACGCTGCACCTCACCCCGAACGAGCCCCGAGGGGTCCGGGCCCACTTCAGCTTGTAAGCTTATGAAACGGGTCCTGCTGGTGGATGATGAGCCGGACGCCCGGCAGCTGCTGCGCCAGTACGTGGGCCAGGAGCCCGGCTACGAGCTGGTGGGGGAAGCCCGCGACGGCCCCGAGGCCGTCCGGGCCATTCACGCCCTGCGACCTGACCTGGTGTTCCTGGACATTCAGCTGCCGGGCTGTTCGGGCTTCGAGGTGCTGGCCCGGCTGGAGCAGCTGCCGCAAGTGGTGTTCTCGACGGCCTACGACGCGCACGCCATCCAGGCCTTCGAGTTTCACGCCCTGGATTATTTGCTGAAGCCCTACGGCCGCGCCCGGTTTCAGCAGGCCCTGGCCCGCGTGGCCCACGACGATGCCCGCGTGGAAGCGCTGGCCCAGCGCCTGCTACAGGCCGGCGCGCCCTACGCCCCGCGCGTGATTCTGCACAAGGGCACCCGGCGCGTGGTGGTGGACGCGCACGCCATCCGCTACGTGGAAGCGTACGGGGATTATTGCAAAGTCTACCTGCAGGCCGAGCAGCTGCTGGCCCTCAGTGGCATCTCGGAGCTGGCCCAGAAGCTGGACCCGGCGCTGTTCTGCCGGGTGCACCGCTCCTACCTGGTCAACCTGGCCCACGCGCGGGAGCTGGTGCGGGTCGGCCGCCGCGGCTACGTAGTGCTCGACAACCAAGCCCAAGTGAAAGTGAGCGACTCGTACCAAAGCCAGCTGCAGCGGCTGGTGCTGTAGCGGGAGCCGCTGAGCGCGCCGTTCGGGCGTCGGGCAAGCCCGCCGAACGGTTTCGTCGGCTGTCCGGCGGCTTCGTCGGATTTTATCGGGAATAGCTGCCCGGAGGGACTAGTATTGGGGCTGCACTCGCTCCGCCCCCGATGATTCCTTCAACCGTTTTCTGTGCCGCCCTGGTGTGCGGCGCGCACGTGGCCAGCGCGCAGCTGCGGCCCGCCCCCCGCCGCTACGTGCCCGGCCAGGATTCGCTGCGCACGTTTACGGGCGTTGAGCAAGCGACCTACCCGGATGGGAAGCTCCGCGTCTGGAAAGAGCTGGTGAACGGGCAAGCCTCCGGGACGTGGCTGGAATGGTACCCGACGGGTGCCCTCCGCTACCGGGCCGCCTGGCTACAGGGCAAGGGGCACGGGACGTGGGAATACTTCTACCCGACGGGCGGGCGCAAGTCGGCGGAAGTGTATGAGCAGGACGTGCTGGTGGGCTTGGCTCTCCGCTACCACCCGAACGGGCAGGTGGCCACGGAAAGCCCCTACGTGCGCGGGCAGCGGCACGGCTACGTCCGCACCTTTGCCCCGGACGGGACGCCGCTTGCCGCGCTCTACTATCAGCGCGACCAACGGGTGCTCAACGAGCCCGTGCTGTTCGAGCCCGGACTTGTTGCCACCGCCGCGCACCAGGAATGGGACATCACCTTCGAGCCGGACGGCAACACGCTCTACTTCACCCGGCGGCTGGCGGGTACCACGGCCCAGCGCATCTACCGGGCGGTGCGGACGCCCACCGGCTGGAGTGAGCCCCGGCCCGCGGCGTTTTCTACCGGTCCCGACGAGGGGGCCTTCATCACGCCGGATGGCCAGCGGTTCTACTTTGCCTCCATGCGCCCGCTCCCGGGCCAGGCCAAACGCCCGGGCTCCACCGACATGAACTTGTGGGTGATGGACAAAAAGGCGGGCCGCTGGGGGGCGCCGCGGCCCGTATCCGGCCCCGTCAACTTCGTCCAGCGGCCCGGCGAGGCCTGGCCGAAGCACTACGAAGCGGGCCCGGTCACCGACGCCGCCGGCAACCTCTACTACTGGTCGGGCAGCCGCACGGGCGCCGATGCCAATCTGTACGTGGCCCCGCGGCAACCGGATGGCCGTTTTGGCCCGCCCCAGGAACTGCCCGCGCCTCCCAATCACCGGGGCACCGACAGCAGCCCCTGCCTGTCGCCCGATGGCAACCTGCTGTTTTTTGCCTCCTACGACCGCGCCGACGGCCTGGGCCGGGAGGACATCTATTACTGCCGCAAAGTGAACGGGCAGTGGGGCAGCGCCCGGAACCTGGGGCCGGTCATCAACTCCGAGCACAACGACATCTGCCCGCGCTTTTCGCCCGACGGCAAGCACTTCTTCTTCAGCAGCGACCGGGGGGGCGAACTGGACCCGGCGGGGGAACGGGTGTACAGCATTTACTACCTGGAAACGGCCTACTTACTCCTCCAACCATGAAATCCTTCCTCCTACTGACCGGGCTGGCCACGCTGCCCGGCCTCGCCACCCGGCAGACGCCACCTGATACCACCCGCCAGAAACTGGTGGCCATGAGCCAGACGTACCAGCGCCCGGCCCCCGAAGGCAACCGGTACTTCGAGCGGGGCACCACCCGCCCCTACTCTGGTTTGCTCTACGGCCGCTACGCCAACGGCCAGTACCAGACCATTCAGCAGTATCAGGACGGCCTGGGCAACGGGTATTGGATAGACTTCGACCCCGAAGGCCACAAGGAATGCCAGGGCACTTATCGGGCAAATCGGGTAGAAGGTCCGGTTACGTTTTTCTATGAAAATGGCCGCGTGAAGTCCAAAGGACAATACCTGCACTGGAAACGGCCTATTGGCGAGTGGGTCTACTACGATAAGCAAGGCCGCGTGGCGCACCGCATGACCTACACCCGGTAGGTGGCGGTGGGTACGATATGATTCTTTGTAGTGCCCGTTTCTAATGGAGCGAAGCAGCCAGCCGATGGGGTTGTAGCGTGGGCGCGTAGTAGGCGCTGGTACTTCTTACGGCCCTGCTCAATGAGGCCGGGCGTGGCCGTCAGCTCAACCCGCCACACTTCGTAAGGTGCCCTCTTCTGTACGCCTACGATGAGGAAGCGGGTGGCCCCAAGCACGTCAAGGTAAAGGGCGGCCTGGCGGTCGTAATCGCACTTTTCGATGGTGGTCAGGAAGTGGGCGCGGTCGGGGCTGCTGGTGGTTTTAAAGTCGATGAGCGTGAGCTGGCGGCCGGCGTGGCTGCGCACCAATAAATCAGGGCGCAGCTTGACCCCTGCCCCGGTGGCGGTATGGATGGCGGTGTAGGACTGCATAGCATTCAGTACGTGGAGCAGTTTCGTGCCCTCGTGGACGACACAGCCGCTGAATCCCGGCGGCGCGGGCGCGGGCAGCGGCGTGGGCTGCACTTACGCGGGCTGAAACGGCCTGGCGCATACGACGGACCAGGAGCCGGAGGGCCGTAATGGCGGGTGGAAAACCCGTACATTGGCTGCCGTTACGCGGGACGGGCCATTTGCCCGTTTCCAACAACGGAAGGTTTCCGGCTCCGGCCGGGATGAAAAGGGAACCGGGTGCAACTCCCGGACAGACGCGCTACTGTAAATAACCGCCCGCCCTCCGGGGTCGGCAGCGGAGTTCCACGCAGCCATTGCCCGACTTGGGCGAGAAGGCGGAACCCCGGTTACAAGTCAGGAGACCTGCCTTCCGCTGGCTGATGCTGCCCCCCGCGCTTTGGGGCTCTTATCAGGTGTGGCCCCTTCGTGCTCCGCCCGTGGCTGCCGCCGCGTGGCCGAGGTGGGAGTGGGCTGACCAACGAGAGCAACCAGCAGGGGGACAGCGGGCGTGGCCCGGACGGCATGAGCGCCGCCCGGCAGTGTATTGCCTTGTCCGTTTGCCCGTGCCCGCCACCCGATGATAACGCCCGCCCCCCAGCTTGCCCGCGCCGAAACGCGCATTTTCAAAGCCGGCTTTCCTAACACCACCAACCACTACGACACCCTGTTTGGGGGCACTACGCTGCATATGATGGACGAGGTGGCCTTCATCACGGCCACGCGCTTTTCGCGGCTGAAAATGGTGACAGTGTCGTCTGACAAAGTGGATTTCACCCATCCCCTTCCCGGCGGCACGTTGGTCGAGCTGATTGGCAACGTGGTGCGGGTGGGCACCACCAGCCTGCAGGTGCGCGTCGAGTTGTTTGTGGAGCAGACATACTCCGAGGACCGGCAACTGGCCGTCACGGGCCTGTTCACCCTCGTGGCCGTCGATGAGCACCGCTGGCCGGTGCCCATCCGGCCGGTAGCCGCGGGGCCCGCCGCCCCCGAACCAACCGCCTGAGCTACTCCCCCACTTTATTACTGACCACTTCACTTTTTTTGTCGTTTCATGAAAAACCTGTTGACGCCGCGCCCCTGGGTGCTATTGTTGTTTGTGCTGCTGGCCGTGCTGGGCCGGGTGGCGTTGCCCCACTGGCCCCATCTGCCCAACTTTGCTCCCCTCGATTCGCTGGCCCTGTTTGGGGGCGCTTACTTCGCGCGGCGGCGCTGGGCCGTGGCGGTGCCCCTGCTGGGCGTGTGGCTGAGCGACCTGGTGCTGAACTACCAGTACCTGGGCCACGTGCAACTGTTTTATTCGGGCTTCTACTGGCAGTACGGTACCTACGCGCTGCTGGCGCTGCTGGCCCACGCGGGGCTGCACGGGCGCGTGTCGGGGCTGCGGGTGGCCGGGGCCGGCCTGGGCGCGGCGGTGCTGTTCTTTCTGATTACCAACTTCGGCGTGTGGCTGGGCTCGGCCACGTACCCGCAGACGGGAACGGGACTGGCGGCCTGCTACGCGGCCGGCCTGCCGTTTTTCACTCATTCGCTGCTGAGCAACTTCTTCTACTGCACCGTGCTGTTTGGCGGGCTGGAGCTGGCGCAGTGGCGCTTTCCGGCGGTACTGGCCCGGCCGCGCCTGGTCCGCGCCTAGATGAGCGGGTTCCGGATTCCGACGCCGCGCCCGCCCGATGAGGCGCTGGCCGGGGCCATTCAGGCCAAAATCGACGCCAAGACCAAGCCGCTGGGCGCGCTGGGCCAGCTCGAAGCCCTGGCCCGGCAGGTGGCGCTCATCCAGCAAACCCTGACGCCGACCCTGCGCCAGCCCCACGTGCTGGTGTTTGCCGCCGACCACGGCATCGCGGCCGAGGGCGTGAGTGCCTACCCCGCCGACGTGACCCACCAGATGGTGCGCAACTTCGCGGCGGGCGGGGCAGCCATCAACGTATTCTGCCGCCTGCACGGCCTCACGCTGCGCGTGGTGGATGCCGGCGTACGCGGCTCCTTCGCCGACGTGCCGGCCGTGCTCAACCAGAAAATAGCTGAGGGCACCCGCAACTTCCGCCACGCGCCGGCCATGACGGCGGCCGAGTGCCGGCAGGCGCTGGCGCTCGGCGCGGCCCTCGTGGACGACATCCACCGCGCCGGCTGCAACGTCGTTGGCTTCGGTGAAATGGGCATCGGCAACACCAGCAGCGCGGCCGTGCTGCTGCACCTGCTCGGCGGCGTGCCGCTGGCCAGCTGCGTGGGCCGGGGCACCGGCCTCGACGAAGCCGGGCTGGCCCGCAAGCAGGCGGTGCTGGCCGCCGCCGTAGCCGCCCACCCCACCGTGGCCACCGTGGATGGCACCGATGCGCTGACGGTGCTGGCCACGTTCGGCGGCTTTGAAATCGCGCAGCTGTGCGGGGCCCTGCTCCGGGCCGCCGAACTGGGCATGGTGCTGCTCATCGACGGCTTCATTGGCTCGGCGGCGCTGCTGGTGGCCTGGCGGCTGGCCCCGGCCGTGCTGCCGTACTGCGTGTTCAGCCACGAGTCGGCCGAGGGGGGGCACCCGCACCTGCTGCGGGTGCTGGGCGTGCAGCCATTGCTGCGCCTGGACCTGCGCCTGGGCGAGGGCACGGGCAGCGCCCTGGTCTACCCGCTGGTGCAGGCGGCCGTGGCCTTTTTCACTGAAATGGCTTCGTTTGAAAGCGCCGGCGTCTCGCCGGCCGAAGCCGACCAGTAACCAACCCAATTCCTCATTCTTCATTCTTCATTGCTCATTAACCAAATGCGCCGCCAAATACATATTTTCCTGACGGCCGTCATGTTCTACACCCGCCTGCCCTGCCCGGCCTGGGTCGACCATTCGGAGGAATTGCTCAACAAGGCAACGGTGTATTTCCCGGTCATCGGCTGGCTGGCGGGCGCGGTGGCGGCGGCCGTGTACGCGGGGGCGCAGCTGCTGTTTCGCAACGACGACGTGGCCCTGCTGCTGAGCATGGTCGCCAGCGTGCTGTTGACCGGAGCGTTTCACGAAGACGGCTTTGCCGACGTGTGCGACGGGTTCGGCGGCGGCTGGACCAAGTCGAAAATCCTGGACATCATGAAAGACAGCCGCCTGGGCACCTACGGGGCGGCCGGGCTGGGGCTGCTGCTGGCCCTCAAGTTTCTGGCCTTGCGCGGGCTGCCGCCAACCCTGGTGGGGCCGGCGCTGCTGCTGGCCCACCCGCTGAGCCGGACCACGGCCCTGACGTGCATTTTCAGCCACGACTACGCCCGCGACAACGAGGACAGCAAAGCCAAGCCCGTGGCCAAGAAGCTGGGCCGGGCGGAGCTGGCCACCGGGCTGCTGCTGGGGGCGCTGCCGCTGCTGCTATACGCCGCCTGGATGCGGCGGCCGGCCCTGCTGGCAGTGGTGTTGCCCCTGGCGGCCGTGAAATGGTACCTGGCCCGCTACTTCCAGCGCTGGATTGGGGGCTACACCGGCGACTGCCTGGGGGCCATTCAGCAGGTGGCCGAAGTAGCGGTGTACTTGTTCATTCTAGTCTTGTCAGCATGGAGCTTTATTTAATCCGCCACACGGCCGTCGCCGCCACTGGCCTGTGCTACGGCCACTCCGACGTGCCGCTGGCCGATACCTTCGCGGCCGAAGCCACGCGGCTGCGGGCCAAGCTGCCCGTAGCTCTCCCACCCGATGCATCCGCCTGGCGCGTGCTCAGCAGCCCCGCGGCCCGCTGCCGCCGCCTGGCCGAAACACTCTGGCCGGCAACGGCCGTGGAGGAAGATGCCCGGCTCCGCGAGCTGCATTTCGGCACCTGGGAAAACCGTCCGTGGGCGGAGCTGCCCGCAGCCGAGCTGGACCCCTGGATGGCGGATTTCGTGGCGCAGGCCCCACCCGGCGGGGAGACGTTTGCACACCTGCACGAGCGCACGGGCGCGCTGCTGGCCGAGCTGCTGGCCACGCCCGCGGCCGGGCCGGTGGCGCTGGTGACGCACGCCGGGGCGGTGCGCAGCCTGCTGTGCCACGCGCTGGGGCTGCCGCTGGCGCAGGCCTTTCAGCTGGTCATCGACTTCGCGTCGGTATCGGGGCTGCGCCACCAGCACGGACGCTGGGAAGTGCGCTTCGTGAACCGCTGAGGGAAGGCCGGCGGCGTGGCCCACCACGAAAAGCACTGCCTACAACGAGGGCTGGAATTGCTGCTGGCCCGTTTGCCACCTGGCAGCCTTGCCCACCCCGCACCTTCGCGGCCGGGGCGCGGACTTACATTCGGCTGGTACTACGAACCGGAAAGGCCGGCCCCTACTGTTGAGGGGCCGGCCTTTTTTGCATGGAAGAGGCTATTGGTTCTGGGCGGGCGTGGGCGGCGGGGCCACTGGTTTCGGGCCGTTGGTGCGCTGGGGTTTGGGTTGGACGGGGACTTTCGGGGGCTTGGGATGGTCGCGCACCAACTGAATAGGCTGGCCGATGCCCCGCACCTCGGCCCGGATGCGCTTACGGGTGGCCGCGTCGAGGTGCGCGGGGAATTTCACGTGGCGAGGGCAGAACAGGTTTGCGGGGCTGGGCGGCTGGCAGCGGCCACGGCGGCGCGGGCAGCGAAATGCCGGAGAAGGGTGCCGTACTTCTTGCGGCCCTGCTCGATGAGGCCGGGCGTGGCCGTTAGCTCGACGCGCCATACTTCGTGCGGGGCCTTCTTTTGTACGCCAATGATGAGGAAGCGCGTGGCCCCGAGTACGTCCAGGTATAGAGCAGCTTGGCGGTCGTAGTCGTACTTCTCGATGGTAGTCAGGAAGTGGACAAGGTCAGGGCTGCTGGTGGTTTTGAAGTCGATGAGCGTGAGCTGGCGGCCGGCGCGGCTGCGCACCAACAGGTCGGGGCGCAGCTTCACCCCTGCCCCGGTGGCGGTGTGGGTAGCGGTGTAGGATTGTTCGGCCTGGCCCCGATAGAGCAGGTCGCGGCAATACCGCTGTCGGCGCACCTGGCGGGCCAGCTGCTCCAGGTCGGCCCACTTGATGCCGCGCTCGTCGGTGCGGGCGTAGTGCGGGGACTCCAGCACGGCGGTATGGAAATGGGAGCCATAGGCCAGGGCCACGGGGTTGAGCTGGCGGGTGAGGCCCAACAGCTCGTTTTTGAGGTTGCTCAGGTCAGTATTGGAAACCTGGGGCAGGGCGCGGTGCTGGGCCTGGGTCAGGTCGGGGTGGTGCTGGACGTTGGTAAACATGAGGCGGGGCGTTTGATGGCGGCAAAAGGATTTACTGATGGCGGTCGAGGACGCAGGCAAAGCGCTGGGGCTCGTCGGCGCGGTGCAGCCAAATGTGGGCGCCGCCGCAGCCGACTTCATAGGCCGGTTCGGGGAAGAGCTGGCGCACGGCGGGCACGAGGTCGCGCAGGTCGGCCAGCGGGGCGGTGGTGGCGAGGAGTTGGGCCAGCTCGGTCAGGCGGACCGGCTGGCGCAGGCGGTTTCGAGTCTGGGCGCGGCGTATGCGCAGGCCCTGGCCCGGTGGCAGGGTGACCCGGTGCTACGGCTGCTGGGGTTGCCGGTTATTACGGAGTGCTACCGGTCGCCGGAGCGGCAGGAGGATCTGTATCAGCAGGGACGCAGCAAGCCAGGCCCAATTGTAACCTATAAGCGGGGCGGGGAGTCGAAGCACAACTTTTCTCCGAGCCGGGCCCTGGACGTGGCGTTTCTGCTGGCGGATGGGTCGGTATCGTGGTCGGGGCTGCTGCTGAGCAAGTTTGCGCGGCTGATGAAGGCGGCCGATGCGCGGGTGCATTGGGGCGGGGACTGGCCGGGGTTTAAGGACCGGCCGCATTTTGAGGTGTAGTAGGGTGTAAACCAAAACGAGCGGGCCATATGGTCCGCTCGTTTCGTTTAGTCATGGCAGATTGCTGTCTAATACCCCTCTTAGAAAAGACTTTGGACATTAGCAAAATCTGGTCGATAGGCTGCTTCTAGATTGCAGTGCGACAATGGATGGTAGTAGGTTTCATTTTTTTGCTCTGGGGGCAGGCAGCATAGAGGCTGAGGCTACCTGCAAACTGGCAGTCACTGGCAATTATCTAATTGAATTGCGGTCGAAACTAACAGAATGGCAAACTCCGTCTTGGTGCCACTCCAGCGCAATTACGCAGCAAACATAAGATTGCACTAAGGTTCCTAGAGCACTATCTTATCAAGGTTAACCTTTATAGAATAAATAGCTTCAAGCTTTTTCTTTCTATTCTTAAAACTCATAATTTCAGAAATCATACGTCGGTATATATCGTCCTCATAATCGGCATGTATATATGCGTTCAAGTACGATTCCTTGTCTTTTACAAAAGAATCATCACCGCTTTTCACGATATCAGCTACGTCGTCAAGTGCCTGCACAATATCATCAATACTGACGTCTTCCAAGTATTCCGCTAGCAACTTATATACCATATAGACTATAAAGCCATCTTCTATCGTCGATAATATCCTAAAATTATCAACCCTATCCTCTTTATCACCTGCTCCAATTGTCTTTCTATATTCATTTTGGTACACATCGTATATACTGTATGCAAAAAACATCTGACTATACAATGGAGAGTTTATATCACCATTAAATACGGAATTTAAATAATTCTTACTATCTACCGATGCTTGATAAATATCTTTAAAAGCAACTTGCTCTTGAAAGCAAGCAATGTATGGCTCCTCATAGAACGAAGCATACCACAACTTGAGAACAAAGTCACTTCTAACCGTTTTACCAGCGTTAATACTTACTAAATTTGTAAATACCTCCCCCCTTTTCGAGATGTATCCTATGGATTTATGATCAAATACCTCTTTAGCATAAACATTAAAATGCTTATTACTTATTTTATCTTTAAAACTAATAGCACTCTGCGTATTTGTAGCATCTGTAATTTGCTCAACCAAATCAGGGTCACCCGTTTGATATAATCTTATAGTAACGGAAACATCAGCTAAGCTATCCTTATCATCAAGATATTGCTGATATATTATATATGAAGTTTGTAGACCATTAACAATAACAGGATTTACCACAGGAATAATATATTTCCCCATCTGCGCATTTTGTGGAAGCCTAAACTCATCGCAAATAATGGTGATACCATTATTTAAAAAAGGGAAATAATAGCTTTTATCTCCACGAAGAGTTTCTGCAATTTTTTCATTGGTTAAGTTCTTTTTTCCAAGAAACCACCGTATGTTTTCAGAAAACATTTTTTCAATTGTTCCATTGACTTGTTTTTCTTTTTCAAGCATTTCGCATAGCTCTATAGCATCTAGTCTAAAAATAGCTGCTTTAACTTCGTATTTAGAGAAGCTAATCAGACCTTGATTGTCTTTTTGAGATGTAATATTTGAGTTTTGGGGATTAAAAACGTACTCGACCTTATTGCGTCTATTTTGAGATTTTATCAAGGAACTTACTCTTGCATACAAATCATCTGCATCAATTACTTCAAATTCACCCTTGATATTAAATGCATTGAAAGTACTCTCATTTGCCATGTATTTCGAATCTTTGTTATGACCATTATAAAGAAAATATTGCTTTATATCAACAATCTTTCCCTTGTTAAGTAAATTTTTGTATTCAAGTATCTTCTCTTTTAAATCCAACAAATTTGGCTTATCAAGTTTGCTGCCACTGACAAATATTGAACTGCAATCTGACTTGAATTTTTCTATATCGTTCTGCTTCAATGATGGTGAATCCTTGCATTGAAACAGATGCATTGTATACTCCCCGTTATAATCCTCAAAATAGACTCCGTCTATTCCTCCATCCTGTTTCCTCTTTACGATTACGCAGTCTCTAACTTCACCAAATGGCTTATCAAGAACTGAAGCTATCGAGAATATTTCAAAAGCTTCAGACCTGCTAACATTAAATTTTTCGGCAATTTTAGAGAGGTATCCATCCAAGAACATTTTAACATTGTTCACTCTCAGGTCGCTCGAATCATTTTTGGGGTTGCTCATATTATTTTTGTTACACGGTTAAGAAGTAGCCCAATTTGTCAATCAATCAGGAATTGCAAATTTGGACATTATACTAGAAATAAGTTCTGCGACTAAGTTTCGCTGCCCTCTACCCTATCTCCCATAGCTCGTCCCATGAGGTAGTGAAGGCGGGGGTGCGGCGTTGCTGCTGGCCTTGCCAGGGGGCGGGTTGGTTGGGAGTGGAGGTGAGGGCGGTGGCTACCTGGACGGTGGCGCGGCCATAGCGGGCGTTGAGCTGGTCGAGGCGCTGCATGAGGGCCGCGGACTGCGGGCGGGTGACTGCGGGAGCCTTTTCAAACAGGCTTAGCTGGGGCTGGCCGGTCCCCTCGAAGCCATCGAGGACGACGCCGGCTTTTTGATAGATGGTGCCGGGCTGCCAGAGGCGGTCGAGGATGGCGTGGGCATGACGGACCAGCTCCAGAGTGTTGCTGGTGGCGGTGGGCAGGGTAATCTGGGCGGAACGGGTGTGCGGGGGCGGCCCGGAGCCAAAGCGGCTCTGACTGATGAAAACGGTGAGCACGTGGGCCACGGAACCCTGCCGGCGCAGCTTCTCGGCGGCGCGGGAAGCAAAGGCCGTGACAGCCCCGAGCAGATCGGGAAAAGCGGACAAGGGCCGGCCGAAGGTGCGGGTACAGGCGATGCTTTTTCGGCTCAGGCGGCCATCTTCGCCAGGAGCCAACTGGTGGCAGGGAAAGCCTTGCAGCTCGCGCACCAGGCGGGCCCCGACTACGCCGCCGAGGTGGCGGCGGGCCCAGGCCTCAGAGCAGCTGGCCAGGCTGGCGGCGGTGGTGAGACCCAGGGCGTGCAGCCTGGTGGCGTACTGGCGGCCGATGCCCCACACGTCTTCAACGGCTACCTGATTAAGGGCCCACTGGCGGCGTTCGGGGGTGTCGAGGGCTAATACACCATCCAGCGCAGGGTCTTTTTTGGCAACCCGGTTGGCAAGCTTGGCTAAAGTCTTGGTAGGCGCAATACCTACGCAGGTAGGAATGTGGGTACGTTGGCGCACCTGGGCGCGAACTTCCCGGGCATAGGCCTCAAGGGGGCCGTGGTAGCGCTCCATACCATGCAAGCCCAGAAAGGCCTCATCAATGGAATACACTTCGACTTCGGGGGCCACGTCGGTCAGGTAGTTCATCACGCGGCTGCTCATGTCGCCGTAGAGGGCGTAGTTGCTGCTGAACACCCGCACCTGGTGCTGGTCGATGAGGGAGCGGGCCTGGAAGAATGGTTCGCCCATTCTGATGCCGAGGGCTTTGGCCTCGGCGGAGCGGGAGATGATGCAGGCGTCGTTGTTGCTGAGGATTACTACGGGCACGCCGATGAGGGCGGGCTGGAAGGCCCGCTCGCAGCTGACGTAGAAATTATTGCAGTCGACGAGTGCGAACATGCTCCTTAAGCTTACCGTTGATGAATTCGGTCACGGCGTGGGTTACGACGCCCCACACCTCGAAGCCGTCGCCGAGCAGGCTGATGTCGGTGGACTGGTAGGCGGGGTTGTCGGGGACCAGCCAGAAGGTGGAGCCGCGTTTTTCGAGGCGCTTGACGGTGAATTCGCCGTGAATGGCGGCTACGACGATGTGGCCGGGTTCGGGCTTGATGGAGCAGTCGACGGTGATGAGGGCGCCGTCGACAATATGAGAGGGGGCCCCGTCCATGCTGGAGCCTTTGACGCGGGCCATGTAGGTGCAGTCGGGGTGCGGCAGCAGCAAGGCGCTGAGGTCGACGCGGGGGCCGCGGTAGTCGTCGGCGGGGCTGGGAAAGCCGGCGGGGATGGGCGTTTCGCACTCAATTATCCAGATGGGCTCCTGGATAATTTGCAGGATTTCGACGGTGGCCATAGTAGAGGGAGTATGGGTGATGGAGGTGCAAGTAACCACAGATTTACTAATAATGTTAGTTATTTGATTTGACTTCTGCTAATAGCCAATTTTATTAGCTATCGATGATGACGGTTAAGTAGGTGGCGAAAATCGTTTTGCATTAAAAAGCACGTCATACTGAGCTTGTCGAAGCATCTCTACCGCACACTAAACCAATCGTTTAACGACTCGCTAGAGATGCTTCGACAAGCTCAGCATGACGTTCCAAATAGGTCAAACTAATTCTTGTTGGGTACTTGGGTACTTATGGGTATCTGGCTGGGGGTTTGGGAGAAATGGACAGGGCATAAAAAAAAGCGGACCGTGGGGCCCGCTTGGTTTGGTGTGGTAGGTGGCTGCCATACGCCCGACAATAGTGGCGCTTTTGGCATACTCAACATGAGCAGCAAGAGGCTTCCTTCGTCCGCATGACAGCCTATCTGTTTTGGTTTTACTCAACGCGTTTTATTGCGGCGGCGCATCTTCCAGGCCGGTTACCAGCGCTTGGAGCCACTTTTGGCTTCGGGTGACGGTGGGGGCGGTCTGGTCGGCGGGGCTGATGCGCTGGGACATGGCCAGGGCCAGACGGCTGGCGGTGGCCAGCTGGATTTCCTGGGTGAGAATGGCGTGCAGGCGGTTTCGTAGCGGGGGCGACACGACGACGAGGGTTTGCAGCTCCTGCCCCAGCACGCGGATACCGACCATGCGCATGACCTCATCTTCCGTGGCTTCCAGGGCAACCAGCAGCTCGTAGTGGCGCTCGATGATGTCGGCTTCGATAAGGGCGTGATAGTGCTGCAGAATGAGGCGCAGGTCGGTACCGTCTTTACCGCGCTGCTCCGGGCGGTCGTCCCAGGCCAGTAGCTTCAGGGCTACCAGCCCCGGCAGAGTTACGGCCTGCCAGGTAATCTGCTCATTTACTCTGACGGGTTCGGCGGAAGCCAGCACTTCGGCCAGGCCGACGACCGAAATGCGGCTCAGACCCTGGCCGGCGACCTGGACACGCCCGTCCGCATCGGCGATGCCGCCGAAAGGCATCAGGTCTACCTGGATGCCGGTGGGTTCGTGAATCAGGCAGAAGGCGCTGCTGGCGGGGACGGTGAATTGCTCGTGCGCGACCAGCCAGGCACGTAGCTGGTCGTACTCGGCTTCGTGGGCAATGAGCACGGCCAGGTCCACGTCGGTAGTACGGCGGCGCGGGGCGGACCCGAGGGCCGCATCCAGCCACAGGTCGCGGGCGACGGCCCCGACCAGGAAGAAGTCGAGGCCGAGGTGGTGCAGGCCCCGGGTGAGGGCGGGCAGGACCCGGTCGAGGCCCGAGGGGAAGCGCCGCTCAGGCGGGATGCTGGAGATATCGAGCATAGAGTTTTTGGGCGACTTCGCGGTTGCGGGCGTCGCCGCTCAGGAGCAGGTCGGCATACACCAGCAGCGGGGGCACGCACGGGCTGGTGGGGTGGTGGAAATTCAGGCGCTGGTCGAAGGGTTCGAGGACTTCCACGCTGCCGGTGGGGTCGGGCACCAGCCGCAGCTGGCGCATGAGGGCCGGGCGGGTGGCGGTGCTGTAGAGGGTGAAGAACTCGGGCCGCAGGAAGCCGTCGAGCAGCAGGGCGGCGGCGGGCTCCCCACCCCAGTGGGTAGCGGCCCCCAGGGGCTGGTTTTGCCAGCCGCCGGCAGCTTGGTCGGCAGCGAGCCAGCGGTAGCGCTGGGTGGGGAGGTGAGGCCGGAGGGTGTCGCCGTAGCCGGCTACCCAGCGCTGGGTCAGCTCCGGGCGGCGCAGCAGCTGGCGCGGCTCTTCGTCGAGCAGGAAGCCCTGCTGGATGAGGTCGAGCATAACCTGGCCCACGGTGGCCACGGGCGTGTCGGTGCGGGTGGCAATGGTGCGGTAGGGCTGCCGGACCAGGTCGGGCTGGGTGAGCAGGTGGAAGAGCACGCGCAGGCCGCTTTTGCGGAACGCCCGGCCGGCCGTGGTAGCGGTGGCCGCTTTGCGGGGGCGGGGCTGGCCCTGCACCAGGATGTATAAGTCGGCTTCCGGGTGCTGGAGCCAGGCGTTGCCGGCGGCATCGGCGTAGCACAGGCCGTGCTGGCGCAGCTGTCGCCCCATCTCGTCGGATACGTAGGTGGTGACCAGCACCCAGGGGTGCGCGGCCGGGTGGGGCCACAAGGCCAACAACGGCGTGACGGTTTTGAGAACTGTCTCTTTCACCTCCACGGTAAAGACGGCCTGCCTGCCTACCGTCAGCGTGGGCTGCTTTTGCTCATCAGCGGCTATTTGGATAGCCAGCCGTTTTCCCAGCACGGCTTTGAGGGCGGTTTTTACCCGGGTGAGCAGAACCCGCGCGGCGGTGGGCTGTCTATCTTTTTCCATGTGTCTGTTATATGTAGACAAGATAGTAAAAGTAGACAGAATAGCTCTTAACAGTGCTTTTTATGCGAGGCTGCGTCCCGTCTACCTTTAACGAAAGATTCGATTATGAAGCTGCTGCTGCTGCTTATGTGTTGAGCGGGCACAGATTTGTGTACACGGCGCAATTGGCAACTTTACCCCCAGCCCCGCTCCAAAATAGAGAGCCGACCGACTGGTACATCAACTTGAGAACTGCTCTAATTGATGTTATGCAGCGGGTGCGGGCGGCGCAGTACCGGGCCTTGCAGCAGGTGAACCGGGAGCAGATGCAGCTGTACTGGGACCTGGGCCAGTTGATTGCCGAGCGCCAGCAGCAGTACGGCTGGGGCAAAAGCATTGTCGAAACTCTAGCTCGCGACCTGCAAACGGAGTTTGTGGGGATGAGTGGGTTTTCGGTGCAGAACCTGTGGTATATGCGGCAGTTTCACCTGGAATACAGCGCGAGTGAAGTTCTCCAACCACTGGTTGGAGAAACCAGCGGGGCCAAGCACCTGCTGATTTAAGCAAGTGCAAAGACCCGCACGAGCGACTGTTTTACACGGTGCAGACCCGCCGCCACACCTGGACCAAGGCCGTGTTGCTGCATCAGCTCAAGGCGCAGGCGTACCAGAAAACGATGACGGCGCAGCGCAACTTTGCCGATACGCTGCCGGCGGCGCACCAGGTACCGGGGGCGCTGGCGATGAAGGACGAGTACCTGTTTGATTTTCTGGAACTCGGGGCGGCGCACTCGGAATACGAGCTGGAGCAGGCCTTGCTGGGCAACGTGCGGCGCTTTCTGAGCGAGATGGGCGGCGACTTCACATTCACTGGCAACCAGTACCGGCAGGAGCTGGAAGGCAACGAGTATTTCGTGGATTTGCTGCTCTTTCACCGCGAGCTGCAATGTCTGGTGGCGGTGGAGCTGAAGATTGATGAGTTTTGGCCGGAGTACGCGGGCAAGATGAACTTCTACCTTTCGCTGCTTAACCAGACGGTGCGCAAGCCGCACGAGCAGCCGAGCATTGGCATCATCATTTGCCAGAGCAAGCAGCGCACGGTGGTGGAGTTTGCCCTGCGCGACGTGAATAAGCCGATTGGGGTGGCTACGTACACGTATGCCGATACGCTGCCGAGTGAGCTGCGGCCGTTTTTTCCGAGTAATGAGGAGCTGGTGCGAAGGCCGGAGGCGGTGACGGCGGCGCTGAGGGGGCCGGGGCGTAAGACGGGTACAATTATGATACCGCGTAGCTATAAGCTGCGAACAGACAGCTAGATTTGAAACTCGTTATGCTACTTTATTCCGCTACCTGCCATTATGATAGAGCAAGCAAAATTGTTGCGGGTATTCACCCTGATCCGGTTATTGAAACAACGGCAGCACACGCTGGCGCAGCTGGCCCAGCTGCTGGACTGCCATCCGCGCACCATCCGCCGCTACCTGGAGCTGCTGGAGGAGGTAGGCTACCATATTGACGAGGACGAACACGGACGCCGGTATCTGTTTGAGTCGGAACCCGATGCCCCAGCCTACTTTTCGGCGGAGGAAACCCACGTACTACGGCAGGCGCTGACGGGCCTAGACGAGCATACGCCCCTGCGAGAGAGTCTGAGCCGTAAGCTCTACCAGACATCCGAGCTGGTGCCGCTGGCGGATGAGCTGCTGGATATGCACCAGGCGCGGGTGGTGCAGCGGCTGGCGGAGGCGCTACGACAGCGGTGCCGGGTGCGGCTGCTGCGCTATCAGTCGTCGCACTCGGGCACGGTGCGCGACCGGGAGGTGGAGCCGCTGGGCTTCACCGACAGCTATGCGCAGCTGAACGCCGTGGATGTGGCCACCGGCCAGACCCGCACCTACAAGACCCGCCGGATAGAGGATGTGGAGCTACTGGCCACGCCCTGCTCCCACGCCGTTACCGAGGAACAGCTGGACGTGTTCGGGCTCTCGGGCACGGTGCCGGAGCTGGTGGAGCTGCGCCTGACGGCACGGGCTTATCGCCTGCTGGTGGAAGAGTATCCGGCGGCGCGCTCCTTCGTGCTGCCCGTGGCAGGAGCGGGCCCGACGGATCTGCGCTACGCATTCCGGGGCGAAGTGCGCAGCTACCTGGGCATCGGGCGGTTTGTGCTGGGGCTGCCGACGGAGGTGCAGGTGGTGGAGCCGGCGGCGTTTCGGGCGTTTCTGCGGGAGAAGGTGGGGCAGGCGCGGTGGTAATCATAGACAGGGACACAACCTGTCACAGCACCCAACCTAGATTTGTTTTAACCTCTACACGATACCAATGCTTCAGACCTTATTAAAGCTCGGCCAACAGGGCAGCCAGAACCGGGGGGCCTGGGACGACCTGCTCAAGTTTCCGGCGGTGGAAACCAGCATTCAAAAAAAAGAGGTCGTTACCCAAATCACCAACTACTGTTTGCCGGTGCAGTTTGACCTGGATGCGGGCACGGTGAGCGTGGGCGACCTGCGGGAGCATCACGAAGACAGTCCACGGGAGTGGTTCAACCTAGCGGTAGGTGGCGGCAACAACCCCTCCGTGTACGTGTGCGTGGATGGCCGCAAGAATATGGGGCAGTTCACCAAGACATTCTTCGGCAAAAACGCGGCGGCGCAGAAAGGCGAACTGCTGGGAGAGCTAGCCAAAGCGCGGCAACCCGAAACCAGTGCGCTAGCCGAAGCCCTACGCCGCATCCTGCCGTTACGAACGGCCTTTGAAGCCTTGGCAATGGATGAGAAGGGAGATGTCAGCCTGAAAAAGCTTAGCAGCGGGTGCACACTACGGACTATGGACCGAGTGGTACTGGTGTATGCTACCGTGAAGTGTGCGGAGCTGGGCTGGCCGGAGTTCAGGCCCTTCGTACGGGTGCGCGACGGCGAGATGGACGCGGTGCCGGGCTACGCGGAGTTTGTGGCGGCACGTTTTCAGCCGGAAGCTGCCGCGGGGGTGGGTGGTTCCCAGCTATGCTATGCTACCGGCATGCACCAAGAAGATGTAGGCGAGCTGGACATTCGGGAGCGGTACAGCCTGAACAAGATGTTCGTAACGACTACGCTGCACTATGCGCCCAATTTTGCTAAAAGCGACTTTGCCGGTAACTATCAGGTCAGCGGCGCGGCGCAGCAGCTATTGGAGCGAGGCTCAAAGATGCTGCTGGAACGCTATAAGGTCCGCATTGCCGGTATTGACCACTGTCTGTTACCAAAGTTACTCAGCACCGACCCAGCAGCCATAGAGAGTAAGCTACCGCGCCTGAGCAGGAAAGCCGACCTGCTATTTCAATACAAGAAGGTAGATGCGCTGACCGATGAGTTGGAAGAAGACACCGACCTCTATTGGATTACCTTTCTAGGCTTCGAGTCAGATGGCAATTTCTTCAAGACCATTAACCTGATTGAAGATGTCAGCCAGACCTACTTCTCGGAATTGGCACTGGCCTTCCAGCGGCTGGATACAACTTGGAGACAAGCGCCGGAGCTGCCTTGGGGAAAGGTGATGGGACAGATGTATTTCAACCTGTACTCGGTGTACGGGCTGGTACCCGTGCGCAAAGACAAGGAAAAACGTAATGCCGCCCTGCTCTTGTTTAAGCAGATTCTGGAGCGGCGGCCGGTAGTTCGGCGGCGCCTGTTTGAGCATTTCCGGGAGTTGATTCTGTGCCACCGCTACCGGCGCTACCCGGCTTACGGCAACGTGTACGACAACAACCAGAACGATACGCTGTCGGGGGCGCAGGCCTTCGACTACGCGGCCCGGAACGCCGTGTACCAGTACCTCGCCCTTTTCCAGATTCTCACTCAATTTCAGCTTTTATCACCTATGGACGAAACCCAAACAGTGCCATCCGAAACCGAAGCGTCGGAGCCGCTACAAGAAATCTCGGAGTACAAACAAAAAGTCGAGAGTTTCTTTCAGCGTACGCGCTACACCCCTGCTCAAAAAGCTCTTTTTTATTTGGGACGAGCCCTGGCCGTGGTGGCTTATGAGCAGCTAAAGAAAAAATACGAATCTAAGCCAGTACTCAATAAGCTCAATTACTCTGGCATGGACAAACCTGCAATTATTCGGTTACGCAACGACTTGGCTGACAAGTCTCGTCAGTTTAATCTACATCGTTTTATGGAACCTCTTTTTGCTGATTTTCACCGATACTTTGAAGAAGTAAACGATTGGAAAATGACGCCAGAAGAATCATTATTCTTTATCCTGTCAGGTTATACTTTTTCCACGAAATAACAATCTCATCACCATTCTCAACTTCTCCCTTCTTTCCTATGTCTTTACTGCAACGCAATTCCGACTTTCTGTTTCTCTACGAAGCCACCCAGTGCAACCCCAACGGCGACCCGGACCAGGAGAACAAGCCCCGGATGGACTATGACACTGATACCAATCTGGTAACCGATACACGGGTGAAACGCTACGTGCGGGATTACCTTAAAATGATGGGCCACGAGATTTTCGTGGATGGAGAGGAAGGCGCGAAAGTGAGCCCCGATTCTAAGCTAGCAGCTGTGATTACTAGGTTAATAGCTGATAGCTCTAAACTGGATAGCACATTTGCTGAAAAACCTGAACTGCGGGCGCAACTGCAGCAGGTAATAGATGCTGAGAAAACGCCAGAAAAGGTGTTTGAAGAGCTCCAGAACAAGAAGAAAGAGGCTGAATACAGGCCTCTCAATTTGTACCTGCTGGCGCAGATGGTAAAGCAGCAGTTCGTGGATATTCGACTATTTGGCAGCGCCTTCGCAGTGAAAGGTTTCAACCGGGCCTATACCGGGCCGGTGCAACTGAACTGGGGCTACTCGCTGAACCGGGTGAAGCTGATGGATTCGAGCACTATTGCCTCCACCATGAACGACGACAATGGCACGTTTGGTAAGGACTACCGGGTGCATTACAGCCTACTGGCGTTCAACGGCAGTGCCAACCGCTACGCCGCCCAAACGTCGGGGCTGACGGAAGAGGACATGGAGCTATTTCGCAAGGCCTTGTGGGAAAGCATCCCGGCGCTGCCTACCCGCTCCAAGCTCAACCAGTATCCGAAGCTGTACGTGGAGGTAGTGTACAAAGACGGCTCGTCTAACGGGCAGCTGGGGGACCTGCGCAGCTACGTGCGGGCCACGGCCATCACAGCCGATGAGAAAGCCGTACGTCGGCTGGAAGACCTGACGCTGGATACGACTGCCCTGACGCAGGCCATTGAGGCCAGCGAAGCCGTGGACTACGTTATCGTGCGCACGGGACCGGGCGTGACTTTCACCAATCCCAAACCCCGTCGCTAATGCAGGTCCTGACGTTTGACCTCGTCGGGAAAATGGCCCACTTTCGGAAGTATTACGCCAACAACACCGCCATGAGCTTTAGCGTCCCGCCCCGGACGACGCTCATGGGGGTGCTGGCGGCTATTCTGGGCTTCCCGCGCGACAGTTACTATGAAGCCCTGGCCAGTGAGCACCTACGCCTAGGCGTGGGGCTATGCACGCCTATCAAGAAAAGCTTTCACCGCCTGAACTTCCTGAAGGTTGAAAGCTCCCGGGACCTGGATGGCTCCAAGGGTCACATTCAGCTGCCTTTTGAGGTGATAAGCGGTTACGACCTAGCCCGGGATACAGTGCGCTACCGCGTGTACGTGACGCCCACTGCCACCGGAGAAGTGGTATTTGGGCAGCTGGTGGAGCGCGTGCTGGGCGGTAGCGGCCCGCACTTCGCCCTCTCGCTGGGTACGGCCAACTTCACGGCCAGCCTCCTGGACGGGCAGCTACACGAGCAGGCCCGGACCGGCAGTAGCGACGAAGTACAGGACTTCCATTCTACGGTGCCTACGGAGCGGGTAGTGACCCTACCCGTTACGCGGGAGGATGGCGGCAGTCTGTCGCTGGAGGAAGAGCTGCTGCCGGCCGACTTCGTGGGCGACGGGCAGCGGGAGCTGCGCGCCATGAACCGGGTGCTGTTCAGCACCGATGGCCAGCCCCTGCGGGCCCGGCTGCGGGGCGAGTACGTGGAAATTGGGGACGGCAATGAAACGCAGCGCCTGCTGTTTCTGGAATGAGTTACTATTCGCACAGTGAGCAGCAGCAGGGCCAGCGGGTAGGCAGTAAGCTGCTCCGACGACACGTAGACGGTGTGACGGATAAGGCCCGGCAGGCGTATTTCCGTCACCACGGATTTCCAGAAGCCGAGGCCCTGGCCGAGTTGGTGGAGCGGGTGTGCCAGCTCCACGATCTGGGCAAGTATACGCCCCACTTTCAGCACTACCTGCTCGACAACGGCCCTTTCGAGCAGCTGCTTAAGCAACACGCCAAATTCGGGGCTTACGCCCTGTATGACTGGTACCGGAGCGAGGGCCGGGAGTGGCTGGGGCTGCTGGCGTGCTATGTGGTGGTGCATCACCACAAAAGTCTGAGTGACTTTGCGGAATTTAAGCAGCTGGTAACGGAAGAAGCCGGCAATGACTCGGTTTTCGCGCAGCAGCTGGAAAGCCTGCGCCCGGAGCTGGCGACTGCCCTGCAGGATGGCGGCATGGGTCAACTGGAGGAATTCGTGCGGTTTCCGGAGAAGAAGCCATTTCAGCGGCTCATCAGCCAGTATCTGCGGGAAACCAGTGGGCCACAAAGCCCGAAGTGGTATTTCCTGCTGAACTATACTTTTTCGCTGCTGATTGAGGCCGATAAGCTGGACGCCTCCAACACGGTGCCTTACGTGCGGAAGCCGCTGCCGGCGCTGGCCGTGGAGCAGCGGCTGGGCGTGGCCCGCTGGGAGCCGGCCGCCGACCTGAGCCATCTGACCCAGAACGAGCTGCGGAGCTGGGTGCGGGGGCGGGTGCTGAGTGCGCTCGACGATCCAGCCATTCACGCTCAGCGGCTGTTTACGCTCACCGCGCCTACCGGCATCGGCAAGACGCTCACGGCGCTGGACTTTGCCCTGCGGCTGCGAGAAAAGATTCAGGAGAAGGAAGGCCACCAGCCGCAGATCATCTACAGCCTGCCTTTCATCAACATCATTGAGCAGGCCGTAGCCGAGTACGAAGCTACGCTGGGCACGAAAGTGCTGGCGCACTATCAGTATGCCGATGCGCTGGAGCAGCTTAAGCACCGGCGGGGCGCGGATGGGCAGGAAGAAAACGAAGCGTACAACCAGAAGCGGATGCTGGTGGATACCTGGCAGGGCGACGTGGTGATTACCTCCTTCGTGCAGCTGCTGCAGACCCTGATTGGTCACCGCAACAAGCTTCTGCTCAAGTTTCATCATTTCGCCGGCAGCATCATTATTCTGGATGAGGTGCAGACCCTGCGGCTGGGCCAGCTGCCACTGGTGGGGGCCGTATTGCATTTTCTGGCTAAATACCTCAACAGCCGGGTGCTGCTGATGACGGCCACTCGCCCCCTGACTTTTGAGCTGGCCTACCGCATTATTCTCAAGAAGGAAGGCGAGCCGGAGCCGGCCGTGCAGGAGCTACTGCCCGAATACACGCAGGTGTTTGCCACGTTCCGGCGCACCCAACTGGTGTCGTTGCTGCACACGCCCCTGGCCGATGAGCAGGAGTTTCTGGAATCGGTGTTCAGCCGCTACTGGCAGCCGGAACGCTCGGGACTGGTCGTATGCAACCTCGTGCGGCGTTCGGTGCGGGTGTTTGAGGTGATTCGGGATTATGTGGCGGATGAGCAGTTGGATACGCCCCTCTATTACCTGTCGACGAACGTAGTACCGGTCAGCCGTTTGCAGGTCATTCAGCAGATCAAGGCCGATTTGCGGGCAGGGCGCAAGCCCGTGCTGGTGGCTACGCAGGTGGTGGAAGCCGGCGTAGACCTAGACTTTGACATGGGCTTTCGGGACCTGGGGCCGGTGGACTCGCTGGTGCAGGTTGCGGGCCGCATCAACCGCGAAAACGACCCGAAGCGGGCTCTTTCCCCGCTCTATGTGATGGACTTCGGGGACTGCCACAAAATCTATGATGCCATCACTACCCAGCAGGCCCGGCGGGCGCTGGATGAGTTGTCGGAACAGGGCCAGCGGCCGATTCCGGAGCCGGAATACCTGGATCTGGTAGGCCGCTACTTCGCGGCGACGGCGGAAGTGAGTGGCTTTGAGGAGGCGAAGAAAATTTTCGCCAGCATTAAGGCGCTGAACTACGATAACCGGGATGACGATCAGAAGCCCATTTCGGCCTTTCGCATCATTGAGGACAACGGCATGAGCCGCAGCGTATTCATTGAATTAGATGAGCGAGCCACCGAAGTGAAGGCCCAGTTTCAACTGCTGCTACGCAACCGAATCAGCCAAGGGGAATTTGAGCGTTTCAAGCGTGACTTCAACCAGCGCATCATCTCAGTACCCTCCTACCTGCCTCGCATGCAGGCCCTGGAACAAGGCGGCAACCATAACCAGCTCTGCGAAGGGCTCTACCTAGTAAATCACGATGAGCTATCCGACTACTACCACCCCGTTACCGGTTTCCGCCGCGACGCCGAGCCCGAAAACCAGCATATTGCGCTCTGACACCGCTGCCCTGACCACCATCACCCTGCCCGAAATCCGGCTGCGGGTGCGCGACGCGCACAAGCTGCGCGGCTACTTTGGGGAGTTGTTCCGGGAGCACTCTCCCCTGCTGCACAACCACTACGAGGACGGCACTTTCCGGCAGCAGTATCCGCTGGTGCAGTACAAGGTGCTGGACGGTACGCCCACGCTGGTGGGATTGGGCGAAGGGGCCGCACTGCTGGTGGAGCTGTTTCTGCGCATCCGGGAGCTGGATATTGATGGGCGGCACTACCCGGTGCAGGCCAAGCACATCGAGCACCGGACGGAGGCCATTGGGCCGGTGGCGGGGCTGCGGCGCTACCGGTTTGAGACGCTGTGGATGCCGCTGAACCAGGACAACCACCGGCAGTACCAGACGCAGAGTGCGGCGGAGCAGCAGGCCCAGCTGACGCGCATCCTGACGAACAATATGCTGGCGCTACTAAAAGCGGTAGGGGCGTATGCCTCGGACATGCCGCTGCTGCTGGTGCACCTGCTGCCGGGGGAGCCAGTGGTGACGCAGTTTAAAAATCAATCAATGCTGGGCTTTATGGGGGAGTTTGTGGCCAACATAGCGCTGCCGGATGGGGTGGGCCTGGGTAAGTCGGTGGCGCGGGGGTTCGGCGCCGTGCGGCGGGTGGATTAACGCTTTTACCTCACTGTCATGCATCTGCACATCAATACCTACGGCACGTACGTGCACGTGAAGGACGAGCTGTTTGAGATTCGGAAGAAGAACGAGCAGGGCGAGGTGGAGCGCCACCACTACGCGGCCCATAAGCTGACGGGTATCGTGCTGGCGACCGGGTCGGCGCTGAGCACGGATGCCATCCGGCTGGCGATGATGCACAGCGTGGACCTGCTGTTTGTGGAGCACGATGGGAGCCCCATCGGGCGGGTGTGGCACAGCAAGCTGGGCAGCACCACCAAGATTCGAAAGGCCCAGCTGACGGCCAGTATGGGAGCCGAGGGGCTGCGCTGGGTGAAAGCCTGGCTGCTGACCAAGCTGGGCAATCAGCTTGCCCTGGTGAAGGACCTGAAAAAGCACCGGACGCAGCATGCTGATTTCCTGAACGACAAGATCACCCGACTGGAAGCCCTGAGCTTAACGGTGCAGACGCTGGAGGCACCCACGGTGGCGGAGGTGGCGGACACGTTGCGCGGGCTGGAGGGCACCGCGGGCCGGCTGTACTTTGAGACGCTGAGCTACGTGCTGCCCCGCGACTACCAGTTCAGCGGGCGCAGCCGGCGGCCGGCGGCGGACGCCTTCAATGCCTTTCTGAACTACGCCTACGGCATCTTGTACAGCCGGGTGGAGAAGGCGCTGATTGTAGCGGGAGTGGACCCGTACCTGGGTTTTATGCACCGTGACGACTACAACCAGCTGAGCATGGTATTTGACTTCATTGAGCCCTATCGGGCCTGGGCCGACGAGACGGTATTTCGGCTGTTTTCGGCTAAAAAGGTGAACAAGGCCCACGCCGATCCGCTGACGGGTGGCGTGACGCTGAATGCCGAAGGCAAGGCTCTGTTGATCGAGGCTTTCGGCCGGTTTCTGGATGGCGAGAGTGTCCGGCACCGGGGCCGCAATCTGCTGCGGGGCGTGGCGCTGCAGTATGATGCTCACCACTTTGCCAATGCGCTGCTGGGACGGACTATCGCGCCTACTGATATACTTAGTGTAGACCTGCCATGATTATCTGGGTGTTGTATGATGTTGAGAATGACCGGGCCCGCACCAAAGCGGCCAAGCTCTGCAAGCTGGCGGGGCTGTATCGGGTGCAGTTTTCATGTTTTCTGGGTACGCTCACGTCGGCGCAGAAAGACACGCTCCAGCTGCAGCTGGCCGAGCTGATAGATGAGGAGCGGGATAAAGTGTATGTGTTCCCTATGAACAAGAGTGAGCTGCAACAGACGGTGCTGCTGGGCCAGGCGTTCAATAAAGACCTGGTATCGGATGAAGTACGGTCATTGTTTTTTTAAACGTCCGGTTACCTGCCGGCAGCTTTCGGAGCGGCTATATCTGCTATGTCACTGACACCTTCCCACCTGATCGAACACCTATATTGTCCCCGCTTCACCTACTTTGAGTATGTGCTGCGAGTGCCGCAGTATGAGCAGAAGGATTACAAAGTGATGCGGGGGCGGCATCTGCACGACCAGAAGCTTGAACAGAACAAAGACTACCTGCGGCGGCGGCTGGGGGTGCGGGAGAAGTACCTGGACCAGTACCTGACCAATGAGGTGCTACGCGGCCGGGTAGATGAGATTCTGCGCTTAGCAGATGGCACACTGGCACCGCTCGACTACAAGTTTGCGGAGTGGAAGGATGCGGTGTACCAGACGTACCAGACCCAGCTCTATTGCTACGCCTGGCTGATTGAGGAGAATTATGGGGAGCGAGTGACGCGGGGATACCTGGTATACACCCGCAGCCAGAATAAGGTGGTGGAAGTGCCCATCGGCCCAGCTAATGTGGAGGATGTAAAACGGGTCGCGGACGCGGTGCTGGAAGTAATTGAGGGAAATGTATTCCCAAAAGCCACGCGCTATAAGAGCCGCTGCGTAACTTGCACGTACCGGAAAATGTGCATCCGGTAGGGCTGCCCGAGTTGGTCCGGTTGGGAATTTATTTTCTACATGACCGAAAAAGGGGGTAATCTACTCTTCTTCAGACTTTTGCTTATCCGGAAAATTCATAAAACCCCCTTCCTTTTAGCTCTTTGACGTACATTTCTAATACTTTTACCTTTGCTCAAATACAGCTTATATATCTGTATTTGAGTTATTTGCCTAAAAATACGGCCTCCTGAGGCTATCCGGTCAACACACGGATTGAAACTCGTTACCTTGTAGAAACGCCCTGCCCATGCCTATCCTCCTGAGGCTATCCGGTCAACACACGGATTGAAACTCCCAACGGACGGGAAGGCACCACAACGGCAGGGCACCTCCTGAGGCTATCCGGTCAACACACGGATTGAAACACGCCATGCTAAAAATGATCAGCGCGACCGGGGAGGCCTCCTGAGGCTATCCGGTCAACACACGGATTGAAACCACTATACCGGCGCATCCAGCAAGCAGACGGTAGATTCCTCCTGAGGCTATCCGGTCAACACACGGATTGAAACCCGACATTAAATGCCTTACTCGTATCGACCAGCTTCCCTCCTGAGGCTATCCGGTCAACACACGGATTGAAACAACTTGCCGGGGTGCTTCATTACGCCGTCCAAGTGGCCTCCTGAGGCTATCCGGTCAACACACGGATTGAAACCACTATAATCCGATTACTGTAAATCAGTCGCTGCAATCCTCCTGAGGCTATCCGGTCAACACACGGATTGAAACTCGAGAACCGCCCCGGCGGCTGCTCCTCCTTTATCCTGGCCTCCTGAGGCTATCCGGTCAACACACGGATTGAAACTAGTATCGCTCTCCGGCGGGAAAACCTTCCTGCGCCCTCCTGAGGCTATCCGGTCAACACACGGATTGAAACTTGGAGCGGGCGTGGGCGCGGTCTTGGTCGGGGCCTCCTGAGGCTATCCGGTCAACACACGGATTGAAACGCAGCCGTGCCCAGGCTGGTGCCCTCGTCCTGAATGCCTCCTGAGGCTATCCGGTCAACACACGGATTGAAACTAGACTACTGCGAGAATATTGGCTTAGAGCCTACGCCTCCTGAGGCTATCCGGTCAACACACGGATTGAAACTCGTTATCGCTTTAAGTCGCCCATGATATCAGCCAGCCCTCCTGAGGCTATCCGGTCAACACACGGATTGAAACTGGTGGCCGCCATTGCCATGCTTAATGAGGCAGCGGACCCTCCTGAGGCTATCCGGTCAACACACGGATTGAAACTGGAGTTACCCCGGGGCGGCGTCACGATGGAAAAGCCTCCTGAGGCTATCCGGTCAACACACGGATTGAAACCCGCCTGGCTGCTGACGACGTGGACGGCCGCCTAACCCTCCTGAGGCTATCCGGTCAACACACGGATTGAAACTGCTGAATCGCGCCGGGTACGCCATGAGCACAGGGACCTCCTGAGGCTATCCGGTCAACACACGGATTGAAACAGCAGATAAATAACCCGCAGCCTATGCCCGAAAATCCCTCCTGAGGCTATCCGGTCAACACACGGATTGAAACATCCGCAGCTTCCGAAAGCCCCGCTGTCCATCCGACCCTCCTGAGGCTATCCGGTCAACACACGGATTGAAACTCTGCAATGTGTACCTGAACGGGGTGCGCCTGACTGCCTCCTGAGGCTATCCGGTCAACACACGGATTGAAACAGCCGCTCACCTAATGCTGGATTCACGCTACATTACCTCCTGAGGCTATCCGGTCAACACACGGATTGAAACCCAGCTCGCGCTCCAGGCGGCGCTGGAGCAGCCGGGCCTCCTGAGGCTATCCGGTCAACACACGGATTGAAACATGCAGGGCAAGTACGACCCCCGCAGCAGCAAGGCCAGCCTCCTGAGGCTATCCGGTCAACACACGGATTGAAACCTGACGGCGTAGCAATGGGGTATTACTCCCGCGAACCTCCTGAGGCTATCCGGTCAACACACGGATTGAAACATGACATGGCCTGCTAGTGGGTGTTCTGACAACACTGCCTCCTGAGGCTATCCGGTCAACACACGGATTGAAACATTCAGATAGCAAGCCGAACGGGCAAATACGTTCGTTCCTCCTGAGGCTATCCGGTCAACACACGGATTGAAACATAACAAGCTCGCTGCTGAACTCTACTTGTCGCAATCCTCCTGAGGCTATCCGGTCAACACACGGATTGAAACCAAACGCGTAGCATCCATACCGCTAAGAGCGTCACGCCTCCTGAGGCTATCCGGTCAACACACGGATTGAAACATCAAGACCATCTTGATAATCTCGATAATCTTGACAACCCTCCTGAGGCTATCCGGTCAACACACGGATTGAAACTTGAAGCGGTTGATTCCGTTACCTTCCTTGTAGCGAATCCTCCTGAGGCTATCCGGTCAACACACGGATTGAAACCTCACGCCCTGCGTTTTCAGCACCTCCTCAGCAATCCCTCCTGAGGCTATCCGGTCAACACACGGATTGAAACTCGCCGGCATCGCTGGCCTCTCCCAGGGCCTCGAACCTCCTGAGGCTATCCGGTCAACACACGGATTGAAACATGCACTCCCACCGGCACCCCTGCCACGGCGCTACCCTCCTGAGGCTATCCGGTCAACACACGGATTGAAACCAGGTCACCGGCAATGATGCGCAGCGGCTTCATCTTCCTCCTGAGGCTATCCGGTCAACACACGGATTGAAACCTATTCACGGCACTAGCCTTAGTTCCGCGTTTCCGCCTCCTGAGGCTATCCGGTCAACACACGGATTGAAACAAAAGCTTCGCAGCCCCTGCCTGGTTGTTGGCAATCCAGCCTCCTGAGGCTATCCGGTCAACACACGGATTGAAACTATCCTGGCCGGGTCAACCAGGTCGGACACCTGAAAGCCTCCTGAGGCTATCCGGTCAACACACGGATTGAAACTAGCCGCCCTACGTCGTGGCCAGTGGGCCATGCACCCTCCTGAGGCTATCCGGTCAACACACGGATTGAAACTGGGAACCGGCGAAACGATACCCTACGAAAAGATTCCTCCTGAGGCTATCCGGTCAACACACGGATTGAAACCAGCCCAAGAAGGCGCTCTACAACGCAAAAGAATCCCTCCTGAGGCTATCCGGTCAACACACGGATTGAAACCTCAGACACAGCAGGATAATATCGAGCAGAGTCCAATCCTCCTGAGGCTATCCGGTCAACACACGGATTGAAACTGCCGAACCGGCTACTAAACGACCCGGCCGTAATCGCCTCCTGAGGCTATCCGGTCAACACACGGATTGAAACTCCAGGGTGGGGGCGGCGGCCTGCTCGGGTGGGAACCTCCTGAGGCTATCCGGTCAACACACGGATTGAAACAAAATCTCGCTGCGTACCTGGGCCTCCTGTTTCAGCCCTCCTGAGGCTATCCGGTCAACACACGGATTGAAACCTGCCGCCACCAGGGGCAAGTGCTTTGGCGGCGCCCCTCCTGAGGCTATCCGGTCAACACACGGATTGAAACAGGTACAGCGCCTTCTGGTCGTAGTCGCCGGCGATGCCTCCTGAGGCTATCCGGTCAACACACGGATTGAAACTGTAACATTGGGCATAGACCCCCGGTTTTGTGCGGGCCTCCTGAGGCTATCCGGTCAACACACGGATTGAAACCTTCTATTCTCCCCCGCCCCCGTCCCACTACCAACGCCTCCTGAGGCTATCCGGTCAACACACGGATTGAAACCGTCAGCAAGGCCAGCAGCAGCACCACGACCAGCGCAACCTCCTGAGGCTATCCGGTCAACACACGGATTGAAACATTAAGCCTGTGCACCAGCGGAAGCCCGCGCCCGACGCCTCCTGAGGCTATCCGGTCAACACACGGATTGAAACCGGGTCGTGAGGGCCTTGTATTCGGCTGGTGTCATCCTCCTGAGGCTATCCGGTCAACACACGGATTGAAACCGAAGGGGCCTACCACCTCGAAGCCGGGGTGCGCACCTCCTGAGGCTATCCGGTCAACACACGGATTGAAACTAGTAGTTATTGAGGGCTGAATACGTTTCCATTACGCCTCCTGAGGCTATCCGGTCAACACACGGATTGAAACTAGATCGGATACTTTTCCATGCCAAAAAATGCGGTGCCTCCTGAGGCTATCCGGTCAACACACGGATTGAAACGCGTTAACTGGCTGCTGACCGGCGATGGCGAGGCATTCCTCCTGAGGCTATCCGGTCAACACACGGATTGAAACTAGCCGCCCTACGCCGGGGACAATGGGCCATGCACGCCTCCTGAGGCTATCCGGTCAACACACGGATTGAAACAACAACAACACCGTTTGGGACGGCGTGAAGAACCCCCCTCCTGAGGCTATCCGGTCAACACACGGATTGAAACCCGTACTACGCCTGCTCTGGGAAGAGCACTACGACCCCTCCTGAGGCTATCCGGTCAACACACGGATTGAAACTACACGTCGCCTTCGGCGAAGCGGGGGGCGCTGCTGGCCCTCCTGAGGCTATCCGGTCAACACACGGATTGAAACCTACCACAGAGTGTTCTCGTGCATGCGGGACACACTCCTCCTGAGGCTATCCGGTCAACACACGGATTGAAACCTGCCGAAACCGGCCCGCTGGGTAGCGGGCCGGTTCGCCTCCTGAGGCTATCCGGTCAACACACGGATTGAAACTGAAACCAGCCCCGGCCTACCCGGCCGGGGCCATTCCTCCTGAGGCTATCCGGTCAACACACGGATTGAAACATGGCCTGCTCGTGGGCATCCAGCAGCGGCTTCATGGCCTCCTGAGGCTATCCGGTCAACACACGGATTGAAACCCGAGTTTATGCGCCGTGCCGCCCTGGAGGGGCGCAAACCTCCTGAGGCTATCCGGTCAACACACGGATTGAAACGAGGAGGGTAGCGTGCTGGGAAAAGGTAGGGTGCCGACCTCCTGAGGCTATCCGGTCAACACACGGATTGAAACAAGTAAAAGTGCAGGGTCTGGGTTTCGGCATTCCAGCCTCCTGAGGCTATCCGGTCAACACACGGATTGAAACGTAGCTCAGGCAGCCGGACCATGGAAATATTCAAGACCTCCTGAGGCTATCCGGTCAACACACGGATTGAAACTGGTGCAGCTCGACGAGCTGGAGAAGAGCGAGCCGGACCTCCTGAGGCTATCCGGTCAACACACGGATTGAAACCGGATCATGATGGCCGTGCGCGTGGCCGGGTCGTAGCCTCCTGAGGCTATCCGGTCAACACACGGATTGAAACTGAGCAGGCCCGTGTCCGTCACCTGCCCGGCCTTTCCCTCCTGAGGCTATCCGGTCAACACACGGATTGAAACAAGGGCAGCCGATAGCGTTCGATGGCTGGAAACAGGACCTCCTGAGGCTATCCGGTCAACACACGGATTGAAACATTGAGCCGTCCGGGCGCTGCAGCTGCACATCGAAGCCTCCTGAGGCTATCCGGTCAACACACGGATTGAAACTCGTAGAGCACGCCGGGAGGCCCCTGGTTCTGGTACCCTCCTGAGGCTATCCGGTCAACACACGGATTGAAACATATCCGCGAGCTGGGCAGCCTGAGCGTAGGCAAGTCCTCCTGAGGCTATCCGGTCAACACACGGATTGAAACCCTGCCTGCCCCTAACGAAGTCGCAGCCTTCGGCTATACCCTCCTGAGGCTATCCGGTCAACACACGGATTGAAACCCTAGTGGTGAGAGTTCCCAGCGTTGGGCAACATAGGCCTCCTGAGGCTATCCGGTCAACACACGGATTGAAACCGCCAATGATTACGTTCAATTCTCCCAGCGTGGCCACCCTCCTGAGGCTATCCGGTCAACACACGGATTGAAACCGTTTACAGTGTAATCTGTCCTGTTAGCACCCCATGCCTCCTGAGGCTATCCGGTCAACACACGGATTGAAACTTTTTCCGGGATGGTGGTATATCAGCCGGAAAGCGGACACCTCCTGAGGCTATCCGGTCAACACACGGATTGAAACACCCTGCATCCGACAGGTCCGCATTCCGCCAGCACTTCTCCTCCTGAGGCTATCCGGTCAACACACGGATTGAAACGCGACACGCTGCCGGCCAAGTGGGTGCCGGTGGAAAGCCCTCCTGAGGCTATCCGGTCAACACACGGATTGAAACGCGCCAACGATGGGCGAGGAAGCCTAATCACTCGCCTCCTCCTGAGGCTATCCGGTCAACACACGGATTGAAACCGACCATCACGGACCGGTTGGTGTGGTTGACTCCGCAGACCTCCTGAGGCTATCCGGTCAACACACGGATTGAAACGCCAAAGCAGGCTGGCCAGGCTGCCGCCGACAAAGCCTCCTGAGGCTATCCGGTCAACACACGGATTGAAACGTAGCTGCACAACGATTGGCCGTTGGCCTGGTAATAGCCTCCTGAGGCTATCCGGTCAACACACGGATTGAAACTCCACCAAGCGGTAGGTGATGCCGGACAGATGCTGCCTCCTGAGGCTATCCGGTCAACACACGGATTGAAACTAGCTCTAGCCGGAATTGGTCAGGGTTTTTGCGTGTGGCCTCCTGAGGCTATCCGGTCAACACACGGATTGAAACCGTTAGCAGGGGCCACAATCCCGGCTTTCCGGTTGTCCTCCTGAGGCTATCCGGTCAACACACGGATTGAAACGCGGATAAGGTGCGCCCGCAGCTGGCGTACGCTCACCTCCTGAGGCTATCCGGTCAACACACGGATTGAAACTCGTAGGGGATAGCGGCCAGTAGGTCGAGGTCAACCCTCCTGAGGCTATCCGGTCAACACACGGATTGAAACGGGTTCAGTTATGCACATGCGCCTGTGAAAGGAAGGCCTCCTGAGGCTATCCGGTCAACACACGGATTGAAACTGCCTCGGGATGCGGGCCGCGGTCGAGTTCCACCCCCTCCTGAGGCTATCCGGTCAACACACGGATTGAAACCTTCTCAGTAATGTAGAGCACCGAAATTTCAGCCCGCCTCCTGAGGCTATCCGGTCAACACACGGATTGAAACAGATTGGGGGAATTACACTTGTGCGTAGGCTTTCCAGCCTCCTGAGGCTATCCGGTCAACACACGGATTGAAACACGCAATCCAACGGGCAGTTCCGGCGGCTGTTCAGCCCTCCTGAGGCTATCCGGTCAACACACGGATTGAAACCTGGCCGCAGCCTGAACGTTGACCGGATGCGTTTCAACCTCCTGAGGCTATCCGGTCAACACACGGATTGAAACCACTGCAGGTGCAACTCAAACAGCGCGAGTTGCAGGCCTCCTGAGGCTATCCGGTCAACACACGGATTGAAACAAGCAGCTGAAGGCCCCGATGCTTTTCAGCCAGTCGTCCTCCTGAGGCTATCCGGTCAACACACGGATTGAAACCCGTCGTGAGCTGCGCACCCGCTCCAGCCGTGGCGACCTCCTGAGGCTATCCGGTCAACACACGGATTGAAACACCTCATCCGCAACACGTAACCGCCATGCGCTTCAAGCCTCCTGAGGCTATCCGGTCAACACACGGATTGAAACTGTTATTAGCGGGTGGTGGTGGTGGTTAAGTCAGCCACCTCCTGAGGCTATCCGGTCAACACACGGATTGAAACGGCAGGTAGAGCAGCTGCATACTGGTATAAGTGGACATCCTCCTGAGGCTATCCGGTCAACACACGGATTGAAACAGCAGGTAGCCCCCACCCTCGGCGGCCGTGGTGCGCCTCCTGAGGCTATCCGGTCAACACACGGATTGAAACCATAATATTCTTATGCGGCGGGCGGGGCGAGAAATGCCTCCTGAGGCTATCCGGTCAACACACGGATTGAAACAAAAACACGGCGGTGTACAAGATTGCGTCTGGTGCCCCTCCTGAGGCTATCCGGTCAACACACGGATTGAAACGAAAAATCCGGTCGATATGCCTCATTTCGAAGTTTCCCTCCTGAGGCTATCCGGTCAACACACGGATTGAAACGTAATGGCATCCAAGTCGGCCATCACGGCGGCCATCTCCTCCTGAGGCTATCCGGTCAACACACGGATTGAAACTCTAATAGGCAGTTCTGCAACAGGTCTTGCACGTTCCCTCCTGAGGCCATCCGGTCAACACACGGATTGAAACTTGTTCTGACCTTCGGTTGCTGGTGTTTAGGTGAAATCATGTCAGGGCGGCGGGGCGGTACTTTTCAAACAGGCGGGCATCTTCGGCGCGGTGGCGCTGGTCAATGGCTTTCTGGGCCTCGGCGCCAGGCTTCCAATCGGGGCGGTCCTTGCGTTGGGTGGCTTTGCGGGCCTCGGCGCGCTGCTGCTCGGCCTGCTCGGGGGTGATGAGGCCGCGGCGGACCCTGGCGTTGGTGATAGAGAGCTTCTGGCGGATGCCTTCGGCGTTGGGGTGGTCGTCGGGAATCTGCTGGGCCACGTTCTCGAGCATCTTGGGGGCGGCGTTGCCCAACAGCTTCACGTCGGTGGCCTGCTGGCTGGCCCCGTTGGCTTTCTGGTCGAGGTGGCGGTTTTCCAGGAAGCGGGCCTTCTGCTCGAAGTAGTCCGCAATCAGCTTGTAGAGCGTGCTCACGTCGAGGGCCTGGAAGAAGTTGTGGCCGCTGGTGCGGGCTTCTTTCAGGGCCAGGATGATGTCCTTGATGCTGTCGTGGGTGTAGGTGCGGGCCAGGTCGTCGGCCAGGGCAATGAGGTCGCCGGCCTCGGGCTTGTCTTTCACCCGGAGCGAGTCGACGAAAGCACGGAGGATGACGACGAGCAGCTTCACTACCTCGCGCTCGCCGATGCGGTGGTTGAGCTGGAAGATTTTGGGGGCGGCCTGGGCCTGGGCTTTGGTGAGGCCGATGCCGATGTCGGCCAGCATGGCGCGGGTTTCGGCGGTGGATTCGGCGGCCAGGGCGCTAGTCGTAGCGGCTGCTGCGGTAGCCAGTAGATGGGATTCCGGCGTTTGATTGGCCGGTGCCATCGGTGCCGGGGCGGTGGACGTTGGGAGCGAGTTTGAGGCGGTTGTCGGCGGCATCGTTGAGCATGAAGCGTTGGGCGGTGGCTATCCAGTCTTTGCGGGTGGGCGGCAGGCCGGTTTTCTTGTCGCGCCAGGTGGCGACCAGCTGGTGGTAGTGGCGTAGGTCGGCCAGGGCGTAATCGGTGCCTTCGAAAGCGGCGGTGAAGGCCTCCGGCGTGGCGATGGCCGACTGGCTGAACGGCAGCTCAGGCAGCGGGCCGCGCCGGCGGGGCTCGTTGGGGCCGGCGGTGTCAGCTGCGCGGATTGCCGCGGCGTGTACCCCTTTTTTTTTGGGCGCGCCCCGCTTGATTCGCGGCGTCTTTTGTGGGGCTGCGCCTGGGGCGTCGGCGGGTAAGTCGGGGTTGAAAACTTCCGCCTCTGAAAGCCCTTCGTTGGGAAGCGCCGCAGGCCCCTTCTTTTTTTTTGCAGTGGCGGCGGCGCCGTTTACTACTACAGGAGGTTTACTCTTAGTGGAAGGTTTATTACCTATAAGGAGTGGTTGGGGCACTTCTGCCCCCGATAAAACTTTTACCTGGGGCACAACTGGCCCCGGTAGGCCGTGGTTACCGGGGGCAGTTGTGGTCCCGGTAAACCCGTTTTTATGTGGGGCACTTGTGCCCTCGGCAGGCGGGGTTACCGGGGGCAGTTCTGCCCCCGGTAAATCGGCGAGAAAACAGCGGCTGGGCTGGTGGCGCGACTGGCTGGGCTGGTAGGTGAGCAGGCCCCAATTTTCGAGGTCGTAGAGGGTGGCGCGGTACGTCTTGCGGTTGCCGATGTGGGCGGCGGTCATCAGCTGCTCGTGGTCCAGAGCCAGCGACACGGGGAAGCGGTGAGCGTTCCACTCGAAAAACAGCGCCCAATACAAGCTGACGTGAATCGGCGTGGCAGCCGGCTGCCGGGTCAGCTGGTCGTGGGCGGCGCGGGTGTGCTGGATGAAATTCATGGGTGCCCGGCTTCCGTGGTGCTGGTGACGCGGCCGGCTTCGTAGTCGGCGATGAACTGAAAAAAGAGCTGAGGTATGTCGGGTACTACAGCTGTTTCCAAGCCGGTAGACAGGGTTGACCGTGTAGGGGCGGGGGCAAGCCCCGCCCCTACAATCGTGCTGTACACTGACTCGAAAACTGCTCTAAGTAAATACCCACCCCATTCCGCGGTCGGGGCCGCTGGCTTGTCCGGTTGTAGCCGGTTCGTAATCTCGGCCGTCAGGCCGGGGGCCCTGGCCTGGCGCAGCCGCGAGGGGCTGGCCGCGGGGTTGGCCGCGTCGTTGGCTATCGGCGTCGGGAGCAGCTGCACGGCCAGGGCCAGCGGTATCCCGCCCTGGGCGTAGGGCTTGCTCCGGTTGTGCCGGCTGTCGGTGGTGGGTGTGAGCAATAATGCAGACCCGGTCGCGGCGGTGCGGGGCACCGAGGGCACCAGCCGGAAGCACAAGCGGCCAGACCTCATAACCTGCCGCTTCCAGGTCAGGAAGCACGCCGTCGAGGCCCAACGTGACGTGGCCAGCAACGTTCTCACCAAGGAACCAGCCGAGCCGGCATTGGGCAAGAATCCGAAGTATTTCAGGCCAGAGCCAGCGGTCATCCGCCGGGCTGTGCCGCTTCCCGGCGCAGCTCTCGGGCTGGCAGGGGTAGCCGGCGGAAATAATGTCACCTCGTGGGAGGTCGTGGGCATCGTAGACATCGAGGAACTGTTTGTTGGGCATAAGGGAAGTGCCGCCGGCAGACAGCGTTACAGAACGGGTCTTTTTCGACCGCCCAGGCGGTGACGATGCCTGCCTGACGGGCAGCCAGGGCGAAGCCGCCGATGCCGTTAGCTTCGCTGTCCTTCGGTTGCAAAGGGCTCCGTGCGTAAGTGTGGCGGGCATCAGCTCAGGCCGCGGGCCGGTGGTAGCGCAGAGGGTACTGTTCGACTGCGGAGCGGGGGAAGCCCCACTCCTTTTCGTTGCGGCGGACGCCTTTGAGCCGGCCGGCCCGGCGGGCGCGGCGGATGGACTCGGCGGAGAGTCCGAGCAGCGCGGCAGCCTGGGGAACCGTCAGAATGTCGTCGGGCGGAGGTGCGGGAACGGCGGTGGCCGCGTGGGCGGCTTCGAGCCGGCTCACGGTGTCGAGCAAAGCCCGCCACTCGGTTTCGGGGACGAGAATAGCTACCTGCATGGCATCAGGCGGCTAAAGCCCTGGTGCGGGCAGCTACATCGGCCCGGCGCTCCTTCTCAGCAGCTACGACCGTCAGGAAAGCGTCGGTAACGGCAGCGTGATTGGAGCGGCCGTAGATGACGTTGAACACGGTGCTCAGTGCTACGCTGGTACCGGCAGCGGCCAGGTGGGCGACTACGCGGGCCGCAATACCGTTGCGGGGCCCCAGGCGGGCGTAGAGGTCACGCAAAGTGGGGACTGAGTCGGCACCCTGGGGAATGGCTTTCGTACTGTCTTGCATTTCGTTCGTATTTTGTTACATTTGCTTGTAAAGGCGGACACTGTTCGTATAAACAAACGAATAAACCAGTCAAAAACCTACCACAAATTCCGAAACACATGGAGAGTGCAAACCAGGTGGGTGACCGTCTCAAACAGGTTATCACTCATTATCAGCTGAATGTAAATCAGGCAAGCCAGAAACTAGGGCATTCCAGCGCTTCAAAATTTTATAAGTTTTTGTCAGGTGGTATCAAGCCGGGCTTTGAATCGATGGTCGAAGTGCTGAGCACCTTCCCGGAGATTTCCGGCGACTGGCTTCTGATGGGGCGCGGGCCGATGCTGCGCATGGGCCTGGAGGGGCCGGGCCCGGGGGCCATCACGGCAATGCTGCCCACGGTGCCCCAACGGGCCGTTACCAGCGGTCAGGTGCTGGCGGTGACGGTGGACCAGGTGGGCAAGGAAAACACGCTCCTCGTTTCCGTGCAGGCCCAGGCGGGCTACCAGCGGCAATTCAATGAGCCCAGGTTTTTGAAGGACATGACGCCCTACGCCCTGCCGGGCTTCACGGGCTCTACCTACCGGGCCTTTGAGGTGTCGGGGGACAGTATGGCCCCCACTTACAAGCACCATGACCTGGTAGTGTGCTCCTTCGTGGAACGCTGGGACCTGCTCAAGCCGCACGAAAGCTACGTGCTGGTAACGGCTGAAAACGTGCTGCTCAAGCGGCTGGTAGCACCCATCACTGACCGGCGCGGCACCATTGAGCTGCACTCGGATAATGGGGGACAGTACGGCGTGTATGCGCTGCCCGTGGCGGATTTGCTGGAACTGTGGATGGTACGGGGCTTTATCTCCACCAACGCGCCGGGGCGGCCCGATACAGCCAATGAGAAGCTGCGGGAAGCCATTGAAGCGCTGGGCCACAATTACCAGGAAGTCATGCGGTTTCTGGATAACAGTGCGCGGGGCTCGGTGGAGCTGCGCGGGCCGATGATTGAGGTTTCGTAGGGTAACAGCCGTAGCTGGTGCGGAGAAAAGCGCACTTTAAGCACGCTGTTGCCCGGTATGCGTAATTCTTCGTAGTTTTCTACTCCGGTAGTTTACTGCTGCTGCAGAAGTGGGTTTTAGATGCTGACGCCCCCTTTTACGCCCCCTCTGAAAATTTTGCCGCTGCTTCAAACAGGCTAAACAACTGATAAACAGATTCTTTCCGTCGTTTCCAGCGGTAGTGGTTGGGTCTCAATAAGAGGCTCACGTATACACTACCGAAAAACCCGGAAAGTCCTTTCTCCTGTAGCAGAAAGGGTTTTCCGGGTTTTTTGCGTTCGGACTCGTTTACTTCCCGGGTGCCGGATTGAGCAACAGCTCCACGGCGCGCTTACCTCCGGCCCGGAGGGGGAGCCACTGGCGCAGGCACTGCCGCTCCTGGGCCGGCAGCGGACGGCTGGTTCGCATGGATACGACCACCGTGGTATCGGCTCGGAGCGAATCAGCCGCCGGTCGAACCAGACGGCCCAGACCTAACTGGCGTATGGAGGGGTGCTCAACCCGTACTTTTCGCAGGAGCATGGGGGCCGTGGGCAGCCCGTAGCCGGCCGTGCACAGCGGCGGCATCAGGGCCGTGGCCACGCCGGGAATAGTGTTGCCGCGCGAGTGGCGGGTGAGGCCCACGGCGCCGGCCGCCCCGCCTAGCAGGGCAACGAGCACGTCTCAGGCGGTGGGCCGGGTGCGGGCCAGCAGCTCGGAGCCCGCGTCGGTGAGCGGCGCCGGAAGTACAGGGTCGACACCACTAGGCTGATGCCGGCCGCGATGAGCAGGTTTTTCGGGTCCCGCCGCACCAGGTCCACCTCCACTGTGGCCGCCCCGAAGCCGATGCCCACGATGGACCCCATAAGCGGGGAAATAAGCCGGTTCGCCTTATCCAGGCAGGCTGGCAAGGTCATTCCCCGCAGCTCCAACCAAGCCCGTCGAATTTGCGTCTACCAGATTTCACCCCTACCCGCCTCTTGATGGAATTGTACAACACCCTGGCCCTGCTCATCGTCATAGCCGCCGTATTTGGCTACGTCAACCACCGGCTGCTGAAGCTGCCGGGCGTCATCGGGCTGATGGTCCTGGCGCTTGTTTCGTCGCTGGCGGCCATCGGGTTGGGCAAGCTGGGCGTGGACTGGGTGCTGAAAGCCGGGCAGCTGGTACGGGGCATCGATTTCCACGCCGTGCTCATGGAGGTGATGCTGAGCTTTCTGCTCTTTGCCGGCGCTCTACACGTGGATGTGGGCGCCCTGGGCCGGCAGGGACTGGCCATCGGGACCATGGCCACGGTCGGCATTCTGCTCTCTACCTTCCTGATTGGCACCGCGTTCTACTACCTGCTGCCCCTGTTCGGGCAGCCCATCGACTACATCTATTGCCTGCTGTTTGGCGTGCTCATCTCCCCCACCGACCCGATTGCCGTGCTGGGCATTCTCAAGGCGGCCCGCATCGATAAGTCATTGGAAATCCGCATTGTGGGCGAGTCGCTCTTCAACGACGGCATTGCCGTGGTGGTGTTCATCAGCCTGTTTCAGATTGCGCAGTTTGGGGCCGGGCAGGCCACGCCCGCGGTTATCGGACGCCTGTTTCTGGTAGAAGCGGTGGGCGGCATCGGGCTGGGCGCGGTGCTGGGCTACGTGGCGTACCGGGCCCTGCGCACCATCGATAACTACCAGGTAGAAGTGATGATAACTCTGGCCCTGGTGATGGGCGGCACGGCGCTGGCCACCACCCTGCACACCTCGGGGCCGTTGGCCATTGTGGTGGCGGGCCTGATTGTGGGCAGCAAGGGCCGGCAGCTGGGCATGTCGGACGTCACGCGCGAGTACCTCGACAAGTTCTGGGAAATCCTGGATGAGATTCTCAACGCGGTACTCTTCGTGCTCATCGGCCTGGAGATGCTCGTGCTCGACATCAGCCGCACCACCCTGCTGGTGGGGTTGGTGGCCATTGTGCTGACGCTGGTGGCCCGCTGGGTGTCGGTGGGGGTACCGCTGGTGCTACTCAGGCGCTTTTATCCCTTCGACCGGCAGACGCTGCGGGTGCTGACCTGGGGCGGGCTGCGGGGCGGCATCTCCGTGGCCCTGGCCTTGTCGTTGCCCGAGTCCATGCCCCGCGACCTGATTGTGGGCGTCACCTACGTGGTAGTCATCTTCAGCATCATCGTGCAGGGGTTGAGCATCGGGCCACTGGTCAAAAAGCTGGGCCTGAGCACCGGTGAGGCCCCGGACGATGCGGAGCACTAGTCGCGCTTCGCCGTCTTATTGCCGTCCCGTTTCTTCGCCCGCCCGGTTGAGCCAGTGGCGAAACGCCAGGGTGCCCAGCGCGTACGCCCCTACGTCGAAGGGGTCGGCGACGGCCCGGGCCGAGAAAACGGACAGCAGGACTTCAAACCACGCCGCCACGGAGAGCCACGCCAGCAGCAGCCAGGAATCGGGGAAGACGAAGGTGCGCGAATGCGCCACCAGGCGCCGCTGGGCAAAGAGGGCCAGAGTCAGGATAATGGGCATACTGGTCAAATCCCCCAGGTAGGCCGTGAGCAGCGCCGGCCCGGGCACGGCAAGGACATAGCGCAGGAACTGCTGCCCGCCAAAAAGCAGGACTGCGCCCACGAACAAGGGCCGGCGAAACTCAGGCCAGCCCCGCATCAGCCAACCAGCACCGTTACCACCCAAACGATAAACGCCAGAATGGCCGCGAAAGCAAGCTAACCACCCCGAATAATGGTTTTAAAAAAGCGGACCACGGCTCCGTCATCCGGCTTGATCCCGATGAGTATGACCGACGGGGTCTGCTGTTTCTCGACTTCTTCGCGGGCCAGGGCGCTTCGGTGGGCCTGCGGGTCCAGCAGCTCGCCGCAGTGTTCGCAGCGGTCGTCGGAGCGCTGCTGCCACGTCGACCACTGCTGGCAATAGGAACATTTCCGGGAAGCAAACAAAGGAGTATCGGGCATAAGCAGCGTACGCGCCGACGAACGGACAGTTCCAACCCAGGCCGACCCGCCGCGGCCCGGCCCGGAGAAAACACAACTTTACGCCGAGCCCGGCAGTACCTACCAAGACATGAACCAACTCCGCGCCCTATGGCAGAACGTCAACGCCAGCCTGTGGTTTGTACCCACGCTAATGGTGGCCGGGGCCATTGCGCTGGCCTTCGCCCTGGTGTTTCTCGACGCCGGAATGAGCCACGATTGGCTAGCGGAATACCCGCTGCTGTTCGGCGCGGGCGCGGACGGCGCCCGGGGCATGCTCACGGCCATTGGCAGCTCCATGGTCACGGTAGCCGCCCTGATTTTCTCCCTGACCCTGAGCACGCTGGCGCAGGTATCGAGCCAGTATACCTCGCGGGTGCTGCGCAACTTCATGCGCGACCGGGCCAACCAGGTGGTGCTGGGCTTTTTCGTCAGCATTTTTGTGTATTGCCTGATTGTGCTGCGCACCATCCGCGGCGGCGACGAGGGGCGTTTTATTCCTTCCCTGGCCGTGCTCATGGGGCTGGTGCTGGCCCTGGTCAGCATCGGGGTGCTGATATTCTTTATCCACCACATGGCCACCGCCATTCAGGCGTCCAGCATCATCCGCCACGCCACCGAGGAAACGCAGGCGGCCATCGGCCGGCTGTTTCCCAACCAGCTGGGGGAGGAAGCCGACCCAGAACAGGCGCAGGACCTGCTTACCCAGGCCGGGGAATTCCGCTGGCGACCGGTGCCGGCCCGGGCCACCGGCTACGTGCAAAGCCTGGACGAGGAAGCACTGCTCCGGCTGGCCCGGCAGCTGGCGGGCGTGGTGCGCATGGAGCACGGCATTGGCAGCTTCGTAGCCCGCGGCGCGGCGCTGGTGAGCGTGGCCCGCTACGAGGGAACCGCCGGGGCGCTAAGCGAGGAGCTCACGGCGCAGGTCAACGACTGCTTTCGCCTGGGCAGCCAGCGCACCATCGAGCAGGACGCGGGCTTTGGCCTGCGCCAGCTGGTAGACATTGCCCTGAAGGCTCTCTCGCCGGGCATCAACGACACCACCACGGCCATCATCGGCATCGACCACCTGGGCGCCTTGCTCGCGCAGCTGGCCGACCGCCGCTTCGAAGGGCCCTTACGCGCCGACCCGGACCGGGTGCGCATCATTGCCGTGCGTCCGACGTTTGAGAAATACGTGGCCACCGCCTTTGACCAGATTCGCCTCAGCGCCGACGGCAACGCGGCCGTGTACCTGCGCCTGCTCACCGCCCTGGCTACCATCGGCCAGCGTACCCACGCGGCGGAGCGCCGCCAGGCCCTACGTCAGCAAGCCGACCTGATTGCCGAAGCCGCCCGGCGGACTCTGCCCACGGACTATGAGCGGGAACAAGTGCGCCAGCGGCTGGAGGAGCTGCTGCCGGGGCTGAATGACTAGAATTAAAAATACTACCGTCAGACTTTTAATTCTTCATTTTTAATTCCCCTAAAAACAGCATACACCAACTTGGAAACCGCTTTGGAGGGGCGCCACGTGCGGGGAGCCGGGAGCTGAACGGGGCTGCCGGCCTGGGGGCGTGGGGGCTAGGCGCTTGGTTCCCCTTGCTGAGAGGATGAGGAACGAACCACCTCCGCCCGGGCCGGGGGCACGTCACCCGGGCCGGCGGGCCAGCCTTCGCGCTGCTGCCGCCGGTTGCCGTCGGAGGCTTCGGTCTGGTCGTGAAACAGGATCTGCCGGGTGGGGAAGGGTAGGTCGATGCCATTCACGCTAAGCTTGTTCTTGATGGCTTCGAGCACCTTGTCCTGGGCGTCGAGCACGTCGGCCTGCCGGGGCGGGTCGACCCACCACCGGGCCCGGATGTTGACCGAGCTTTCGGCCAGGTCCATCACCAGCGCTTCCGGGGCCGGGTCGCTGAGCACCCCCTCCACCTCCCGCATGGCTTCGAGCATCAGCTCCCGGGCCCGGGCAATGTCGTCGCCGTAGCCGATGCCCACGTCGTACTGCAGGCGGCGCTTGTCGTAGGCCGTGTTCACGGTCACGGCGTTGGTGAACAGCTCGGCGTTGGGGATGATGACGCGCCGGCCGTCGTAGGTTTTGATGGCCGTGGCCCGGGTCTGGATGTCTTCCACGGTACCCTCGAAGTCCTTATACCTGATCTGGTCGCCAATCTTAAAGGGCTCCGTGAGCAGGAGCAGGATGCCGGCCAGGAAGTTCTGAAAGATATCCTTGAAGGCAAACCCAATGGCGATGCCGCCCACGCCCAACGCGCTGACCAGACTCGCGGGCGTAAAGCCCGGCAGGACGATGGTGACCGTCACCAGCACGCCCAGGACGAGCATGGCCACGTAGGCCAGGCGGCTCAGGAGCACGGAGAGATTATGATTGTTCTTTTTGCTGCGCGTGACGCGCTGCACCAGCGCGCGGACGCCGCGGGCCAGCAGCATAAATCCCACCAGCACCACCAGGCCGAAGACGATGTTGGGCAGGGCCAGCATCAGGTCGCGGCCAATCTGGTTGAGCTTCTGCCAGGCAAGGGAAAAATCCATAGCGGGGGGGTAAGCGGGAACAAAAGAAGAGCTTCGCCGGCCCCCCCCCGGCGCAGGAGCAGCCCGGCCGAGGCCAGTTTACGCGGCCGTGCCCTGGCGGCAGGCGGCAGGCGGAAAGAGTAACGCCGTTTATACCCCCGGCTACCGGCAAAGGTTAAGCTACGCCCGTTGTGAAACCTGGCTAGTCCGGCTTGGGCGGGGCCGCGGGGTCGGCGGGCCAGGGCGTTGGCCGGAGCTCGGCACGCAGTTGGCGCACTTCCTCGTGCAGGGCCGCTACGGCCGCGGCCCCGGCCACTTCGGCCTGCGGGTTTTCGGCGTCGCGGCCCATGAAGAATGTGGCCAGCGTGGCCGTAAAATAACCAAATACGGCAAAGCCGTAGAGCGCCAGCAGAAAGCACAGGGCCCGGCCTTCGATGGTGCGGGGCCAATACTCGCTGCCCAGACTGGTGAGTAGCATGGCCGTCCACCACAGGGCTTCGGGGTAGGTGCGCAGGCCGTTGGGCACGTCTTTCTCGAAGGCATACATGCCGGCCGCCCCCAGCAGCATCACCACGCCCGTTAGGCCCAGCACGTAGCCCACGCCGCGCCGCCCGAAGCTGGCGGCCAGCGCCTTCATGCCCCGGTTCAGCGAGCCTACTACTTTCACCAGCCGCAGGCCGCGCACGGCCCGGGCGGCGCGAAACACGCGCGCCAGCCGAAACAGGCGCAGGGCCGGCACCAGCAGCGAAATCAGCGTGATGATATTCTGCTGGAGAAACGAGAGCTTGCGCGGGGCCAGGATTAACTTGACCAGGAAATCCAGGATGAAAATCACCCAGATGCAGGTCCCCAGCAGCTCCAGCGCCGGGGTAAGGCCCCAGAGGAGCTCCACGCCCAGCAGCAGCAGCCAGCCAAAGCCCAGCACCAGCATGGGCGTTTCCAGCCAGTCGGTGAGCTGCTGCAGCAGCTGGTAGCGCTCGTGCTGGAGCTGCTGCTTTTCGGGGTTCGGGTGGGGCATAGGGCGTGGGGCTGCAAGTCGGGATATCCCGCAGCATACGCCCCTGGCCGAGTCGGGTTCCGGTCGACCAGCACCGGCCGGATTCTGTGGTGCGATGGCAGGCCGCCCGGTTCGCCCGACCCATAACGTTCGGCGGGCGGGCGATACGGCAGGAAAAGCCGGGCCCAGGACCAGACGGGAAGCAAGCGTTGGGCAGCTCCGCCTGGGTCCTTACAGCACTTCCAGGTCCCGGCGCGTACGCTCACTCGCCACGTTGCCGGTGTTGACCGTGGTTTTGGGCTCTATCATCAGAATCCAGGTTTCGGCTTCGGTGCGGGGCCGGTGCTCGGTGCCGCGCGGCACCACCAGCAGCTGCCCCGGGTGCACTTCTTCCGTGCGGTCCCGAAAATCCATCAGCAGCTTGCCCTGCACCACCATAAACAGCTCGTCCTCCCCGGCGTGGCTGTGCCAGATGAATTCGCCGTTCACCTTGGCAATCTTGATGTGCTGGTCGTTCAACTCGCCGATGATGCGAGGGTTCCAGAGGTCCTGAAACTGGGCGAACTTGTCGGTCAGGGTAATGGGCGTGGGAGTCATATAAGGAAGGAATGAGGGGGTGGAGTGGTCCGGCGGTTCGTCAAAAGTTGCCAAGGTAGGCTTCGGTATGGCGCAGGGGCCGTTGCTTGCTCCGGGCCCCGGGGGTTAGGTCAGAACGGCAAAAAGGACACCATGGACCTGCAGGAGAAGAGGGTACTCCTTACCGGGGGCAGCGTCGGCATTGGCAAAGCCCTCGTGGCCGGGCTAGGGCAGCGCGGCGTGCACGACATTGCCGTCATGGGCCGCCGCCCGCAGCCGCTGGAGGCTATGCAGCTATAACTCAAAGCCCCAACCCGCAGTGAGGGTACGGTAACTATTTGCTTTTTTCATTCAACTACCCCGCTTGAAATGGCTACTCAACCCTTACTCCACTGGCTGTACGTGGGCTCGATGATCGGGGGGACACTGCACTGGGGTACTGGTGCGCAAAAGTTGTTCGTTCAGTAAGGACCTGAAAACGCCCGCGGACCGAATTAAAATTGTCACCGACAACCATAACCGCAATATCATCTTAAAGTAGACCACTGCCCAATCAAATAGCTGAGGTCGGTTTCGCGGAAGAAATTCTGCATCCGCGTCTCGTTGGACGCCCATTTAACGACATCGTTCAGGTGGTGGGCCATTTCGCCAAACTGCACGTGGCGGCTCTTGCGCAGGACACTACTAAACTGAGCGACAAACTTTTGACGCGCCAGGTTGCGGACTACGGGTAGAGCGGTTAGGCGGCATTGCGCAAGCGACGACCGGCCCGACGGCGGGTAGCCGCCGGACCGGCAGCCACTCCATTCGCCAAACCGCTTTAGGTGCCGCAAAAGAGTGGTAATTTTGGTACCGAAGTAATGCTTCACGGGGCGGAATGGGTTTGGGAGTGTTGAAACCCCAAAGGTCGGACTACCCCGTTTTTAGGCCCTCAGTTTTTTTTGGGGTAGAGTAAGGGAGGTCCTTCGTAAGCGTACGCCCGATGAAGGATGACAATCGACAAAAAATTGAACTACTGGACAGCTTGGTGGTCCCCTGGGCACGGCACTTTTCTAAATCAACTTCAGGTTATCCCCAGAATCACAGCGTATTCTTACCGCTCGTCTACCAGCACGGCCCTTTACCTTCTTTTCCGATGCGTACTTCTTTTCTTTCTTTTCTGGCGGCGGTGACGCTTTGGACCACCTCTTTCTCCCCGGCTACGGCCCAGGTGGTAGCTCCCGCCGACACGCTGCACAAGTTTGAGAAACCCGTTCAGCTTGCGCCGGCAGCGTCCAAACCCTGGTACAAAGGCAAGCTGGTGCGGGCCAGCATCGTGCCGGCCCTATTGATCGGGTATGGCGCTTATACGTTTGATGGCGGCGGGTTCTACACCAATCAGAACGCCAACCGCGACATCCACCGCCTGTTTCCAACCTACCGCACCAAAATCGACAACTTCCTGATTATTGCTCCCTACCTCGAGCTGGGGGCCGTGGCACTGGCGGGCGTTGAGTCGCGCGACGACCGGCTCAATATGGGCCTGGTAATTCTAAAAAGCGAGCTTCTGATGCTCTCTACGGTGTATGCCGTAAAACACCTGACCCGCGAAACCCGTCCTGACGGCTCCGATAACCTTTCGTTTCCCTCGGGTCACACGGCCCAGGCCTTTCTGGCCGCCAGCATCGTACACACCGAGTTCCGGGATAAAAGCCAATGGTACGGAGTCGGGGCCTATACTATTGCTACGAGTGTGGCGGCACTGCGCATGATCAATACCAAGCACTGGCAGTCGGATGTATTTGCCGGCGCGGGTATTGGTATTCTGTCGGCCCACCTGGCTTACCTGTCGCACCGCAACCGCTGGGGCCGCAAGCCCCGCCTGCCGGAGGGGACCAGCTTCTCGCCCATGTGGCAGCCCGGAGCCGCGGGCGGCATGGGGCTGAGCTTCACCTGGCAGCCCACCAAATAAGAGCGGGCATAAGCTGACCCCGACCGGCAAAGCGTGACCTCCGATCAAAAGTCGTACCCGCCGCGCTTCCCGGGCCAGGGCAGATCAGCGGCTTGCCTTTGGTAAACGAAAAGACCGACTGCTGTCAGCAGTCGGTCTTTTCGTTTACCAAAGGCAAGCCTTACAGGCTGCCGCTGTAGTCATCTTCCCCGTAGCCGGAAATGCCCGCTGAATCGGTACGGCTGCTCCCACTGCGGGAGCCCGGGTCGGAGCTGGCGTTGCGGGAATCGGCCGACGACCTGGCCGAGCTGTCGGAAATGCCCCGCGTGGGGGCATCGCCGTATGGGCCCTGGAATTGCTGGTCGCTGGTTACGCCGGCTCCGTACGGGCGGCTGCTGCGGTAGTCCGTTTTGGCGCGATACTCGGGCTTACTGCTCTTGGGTTGGTTTTTCGACCGCAGAGCCAGCCAGCTCAGGCCGCTGACCAGCAGGGCCCCACCAATTACTTTTTGCGTTGGGCTCAGCTTATTGAACTGGTCCGTAGCCTTGGTGCCGAGCTCTTTTACCGACTGGGGAATCTGGTTGGCTCCATCAAGCCACGACGACACGTTCATCCAGGACTGGAGCTGGTTGCCGCTTGCATCCTTCGAGCCCTGGGCCGTGCGGTCCTGCGACTGGTCCGGATTGCGTTGGGTTGAACCACTGGTGCGGGTTGCGGAATCAGCGGAAGTATCGGTAGCGGCCTGAGGATTAGCCGAGGCGGAAGAAGGCGATTTGGTGCGGTCGGTCTGGCTTGGCTGAGCGGTGCTGCCAGCCTGGGGATTGGAAGCCGACGAGGTTTTATTGGGACCAGTAGATTGCGAAGAGCTGGCCCCCGAAGTGGGCTGGTTTGGCTTGTTTTCCATGGCAAATACGTGGTTAGTAAGACAAAGAGAAAGACCACGGCAAATCTGCCGGGTGTCTCCCCTATTCGTAAAGCAATAGGCTGGGGTTACGAATGAGTATGATTTTTTACGTAAACCCCGGCGCAACATTTACGGCGGCGGGCTAGTACGATAGAGCAGACCTCACGTTCATCATCCTTCCCCAACCCTCGCTATGTCCCAGGATCCAAATCTTTCTGTTGCCCTGATTACGGGGGCCGCCAGCGGTATCGGCCAGGAGCTGGCTCATCTGTTTGCCAAAGACCACTACCAGCTGATTCTGGTAGATCAGGATGCCGATGGTCTGCGTAAGTTCGCTGACCATCTGCGCACCGTGCATCATCTCGACGCCACGCTGATTACCCAGGACCTGAGCCAGCCCGACGGGGCCCGGCACGTTTACGAAGCAGTAAAAGCGAAGGGAATGCAGGTCGATATTCTGGTCAACGACGCCGGATTCGGCGAGTATGGCCCCTTTCTCGATTCCGACGTGGCCCGCAACGTAGCCGTGATTCAGACCAACATTCTGGCCTTAGTGGAGATGACGGCCTTGTTTGGCCGGGATATGGTGCAGCGCGGCAAAGGCCGGATTCTGCAGCTGGGCTCCACGGCCGCCTACACGCCGTCGCCGAATATGGCCGTGTACTCGGCTACCAAGTCGTTTGTGCTGAGCTTTTCCGAGGCGCTGTACAACGAGCTGCAGGATTTCGGCGTCACCGTTACCACGCTCTGCCCCGGCGCCACTGATACCAACTTCTTCGAGCGGGCCGGAGCCGAGGACACCCGCGCCGCTCAGGGCGACCTGGCCGACCCCAAAGACGTGGCCCGGGATGGCTACGAAGCCCTGATGAAGGGCGAGATGCGGGTCATTTCGGGCGTTACCAACAAAGTACAGGCGATGCTGAGCAACGTAATTCCCGATGGGGTGGTAGCGGCCGGGATGCGCAAGCTGTTCGAGTCGCCTAACTAAAGCCGGGGTGCGTTGTTGTAGACCCACTGCAGTTGCCGCTTCCGGAACCGGGAAGCGGCAACTGTTTTTTTCGCCATTTCTATGCAGCTATGAGCCAGCGTTTTCAGGATAAAGTGTGCCTCGTCACGGGGGCTACGTCGGGTATTGGCCGGGCAGTAGCCGTGCGCCTGGGCCGCGAAGGGGGCCGCGTGGTGGTGATGGGTCGCAATATAAAGAAAGGGCGCGAAGTGGTGCGGGAGATAAAGGCCGCGGGCGGCGAAGCGCTGTTTATCCGGACCGACGTGGGCAAGGATGCCCAGCTGCGGCAGGCCGTAGCCCGCACGCTGGAAAAGTGGCAGCGTCTCGACGTGCTCATCAACAACGCGGCCATGATGACGTATGAGCCCATTCTCAAGCTCGACCCCAAGGAGTGGGACTTGCTGATGACGGTGAACGTGCGGGCATTTTTCCGGCTCTGCCAGTTGTGCCTGCCGCATATGAAAGGCGGGGCCATCGTCACGGTCAGCTCGGTCCACGCCCACCAGACCACGCCCAACGTGGTTTCCTACGCCGCCAGTAAAGGCGCGATGGAAGCCTTCGTACGCGGGCTGAGCCTTGAAATTCCCTACACCCAGGCCCGCATCAATGCCGTCGCGCCCGGGGCCGTGGATACCCCCATGCTCTGGGGCAACCCGAACGTGAAGAGCGGCAAGGAAAAAATCACCGGCCAGGTGGGCACCCCTGAGGACCTGGCGGCAGCCATCTGCTTTCTGGCCTCGGCCGAAGCCAATTTCATCAACGGCTCTACCCTCGCCGTAGATGGCGGGCGGCTGGCGGCGCTGTAAGCCCGCCGGCCGGAAGCGCGGCCGGGAGCCATTCCGCGCTTCCGGCCGCGCCACTCCGGCCATTGCAATGGCATACGCTCCGGGGTGCCCATAATTCGGGCAACCCTCCGGACAGACTGCCATGCTTGGCTTATAGTGACCGGTAGCGCTGCTACTTCGCCTTGGGCGTAGGATGGCGCAGGCCGGGGTCGGGCAGCACGCCATCGGGAGCGTAAAGCAGGGCGTCCCGCTCCGCGGCTTCGCGGGCGGCTACCTCAAACGGAATGTTATAATAGCCGTGCCGGACCCAGCCCAGCAGGTACCGGGTCAGGAAGCCCAGGTAACCATGCTGCTCAAACTGGCGGATGTGTTCCATCTCGTGGGCCACCCAGTGCGGGTCGCGCAGAAACTGCTCCCGGGTAGCCCCGCTCAGGTGAATGCTGTTGCCCAGCACCATAGCTACGCTGCCGGCCTGCAGCTTAAGCCGGGCCAGGCGGGCCAGAGGAGAATTTTCGATGATCCGGGGCGGCTTCATAAGCGCGGGAAACAAGCTGGCCATATACGACACTGATCCGGGAGTGGTTGCAAGCTTGACCGTAAATTTTCTACCATTGTTTTGACTTATAGAAAGAATTTTAGCCTCTTTGGGGGGTAAAATTAGGACTCTTCGCGCTACCGGACTTAGCTTTGATCAACGGCCGGGGAAGAATCCATCTTTTTTCAGCCTGATTCACTGCTGGTACGCAGTCTTTTTTTGCACCCAGGGTAACGTCAACCTATCGACTAATTCAGTACGCTCCGGCCCTCCGGCCGACCCCGGAAACCGATTCTGCCACCCTACGACGGACAATGAAAAACAGCCTTCTGTATTGCCTCACCGCTTCCTCGCTGGCCCTCTCTTTTTTCTTTGAGCATACTCCTGCCGCTTTCCCTGCTTTCCAAACCGCGACTCCCGTAGTCGCTGAGGCTTCGTTCCTCGCCGCCTTCAGCGGTGACGAAGACAAGCCCGCCACCATGCCCACGACCCGCGATTCGCTGGCTTACCACTACTACTCGCAGACCCTCGGCCTCAAGCTCGCCTTCACCGAGGATCAGAACCTGCTTCGTACCGTGACCGACTGGATCGGCACTCCCTACAGCTACGGCAACAATTCCAAAAAAGGCACCGACTGCTCCGGCTTCGTAACCCGCGTGTTCAAGGAAGTGTATGGTATCACGCTGCAGCGCAGCTCCCGCTCCATGTTCCAGAACGTGAAGCACGTAGCCAAAACCGAAATGCACAGCGGCGACCTGGTATTCTTCCGCCGTGGTCCGGGCCAGCCCATCTACCACGTTGGCATCTATCTGCAGGATGGCAAGTTTGCTCATTCGGCCTGCAACGGGGGCGTGATGGTCAGCTCGCTGAACCAACCCTACTATCACCGCAACTTCTACGCCGCCGGGCGCGTTGAAGCCAACTAACCGGCCGCCGACCTTTATTTACGGGAAGCCTCATTCCAGCGGATGGGGCTTTTTTGCGTCCGGGCCGTAGAAGTATAGGGTAAAACCATTTTACGCCGAAACAGTATAGCACAGGCAGCCCGCGGCCTTATCGTCCGGGCGTCCGGGCTTACCATTTCAATTCCTTTCCTACCTATGGATACCCAAAACCCTAAAGGTGAGAATATAGCCGCCTCGGTTATATTCAAAAAATTTCTCGGCCGCGCGGAAGAGTACATCAAGAAGCCGACCCGCCTCAAGCAGCTGCTGACGGACGCTTACCAGAAAGCCAGCGACAAGAAGGACGTCGGCAGTCTGGCGCACGAAGCCTGGGAGACCATGCAGACGCTGTTCCGCCTGATTCGCTCGTCGGTGGCGGGCGAGTACACCGGGCTGCCAACCCCCACTATTCTGGCGGCCATTGCCGTCGTACTCTATTTCCTGAGCCCCATCGACCTGATTTCGGACTTCATTCCGGTGCTGGGCCTGCTCGACGATATTGCGCTGGTCGCCTGGTTCTCCTCTACGGTAAAAGATGAGCTGGAAAAATTCGCGGAGTGGGAAAAGACGCACGTCACGGTAGTCAGCAGCCCTGACCCGGCCGATGCCCCGGCAGCTTCCCCGGCCGGCAGCAGCCCAGGCAGCAGCGCCAAAACCACGGCCCCGGCCGCGGCCAACCCCATAGCCAGGCCCGAAGCCACCGAAACCACGGAGTCGGCCAAGCACGCAAGCACCACCGACCTGCCCGCGACGGCGAAACCATTGTCGGACACCGATTCGGGTATTGTTTCGCCCAACAGCAGCAACCCGAACCCCAGCCGCACCAGCAGCACCGATCCGGCCCCTAACACCGACGTGAAGCCCCACGCTGATGTGGCCGCCAACACCACCGACAGCAGCCGCGCCCGCCACGACGGCGCGGCCGATACCGGCGGCAACGTTCGCTAAGCTTCCGCTTCAGACGCATATAAAAAGGCCCGCAACTTTCGTTGCGGGCCTTTTGGTGTTTTCAGATCAGGATGGTGGTACTACGCGGCCTGAATGTGAACCGCCTCGGGGGTATGCGTAGAAACATAGTTTACAAAATCCCCTACCGTGCTCAACGGCACTTCGTCGGGAATAGTGATATGGAAGCTGCGCTCCAGCTCCAGAATGATGTCTACCACGTCGAGGGTATCGAAGCCGAACTCGCGGCTCAGGCTGCTACCGGCACGCAGGCGGGCCGGCTTGATGGCCTTGCGCTTGCTGATAATACGCACAACTTGCTGCGCAATGGATTTAGGGGCGGAAGTCGTTGAGGAAATCATACAAGGAAACGACAGAAATGAAAAAGAAATTGTGGCGCGTACCCGGGTCCTGACTCGCTCCTGTGCCCGTTCGGGCAGATGAGGCTATTGTCGGGCCGGATGGTTGCAAGCCGCCGGGAAAAAATCAGAACTCGGCCAGCACCGGTGGCATGGCAGCCCGTTTTTCCTCCGCGTCAGCGGGCACGTGGTTCGTCGATAAGGGTTGATCGGCCGGGCGGCCGGTGATTTTTTCGCGGACCAGCTCGTTGATCAGGTACATTACCGGCACCACCACCAAGGTGATAAGCGTAGCGAAGGCCAGGCCGAAGATGATGGTCCAGGCCAGCGGCCCCCAGAATACCACCGACTCGCCCCCGACGAAGAAGTTGGCATCGAAGCTCTCAAACAGGGTGTAGAAGTCGATGTTGAGGCCGATGGCCAGCGGAATCAGGCCCAGGATGGCGGCCGTAGCCGTCAGAATCACGGGATTGAGGCGGGTGCGGCCGGCCTGCACGAGGGCCTCGCGCAACGGCACGCCCTGAGAGCGCAGCATGTCGGTGAATTCCACGAGCAGGATACCATTTTTAACGACGATACCCGCCAGCGCCACTACCCCTACGCCGGTCATCACAATACTTATCTTCATGCCCGTAGCGGCCAGGCCGAGGCACACGCCCGTCACGGAGAAGAGGATTTCGGTGAGGATGATGATGGTCTTGCTCACGGAGTTGAACTGCGTGACCAGGATCATGAAGATCAGGCCGATGCTGAGCAGGCCGGCCACGCCGAGAAAGTCCTGGGTTTCCTGCTGGTCTTCCGAAGCACCCCCCATCTTGATGGAGTAGCCGGGCGGCGTCGGATAGGCCTTCAGCGCCTGGTCGATCTGGGCGACTACATCAGGCGCCGTGAAGCCGCTGAGCACGTTCGAGGACACGGTGATAACCTTTTTCAGGTCCTGGCGCTTGATGCCGCCGAAGGTGTTGCCGTACTCCACGCTGGCCACCGACGAGATGGGTACCTGCCGCATCTGCCCCGACCCATCGCGGAAGGTGAGCCGCGAGTTCATGATGGCGTCCACGTCGTCGCGGTAAGGCTGGGCGTAGCGCACCTGAATCGGGTACTCGTCGTCGGGGGTTTTAAACTTACTGGCTTCCGAGCCGAAGATGGCCGTCCGCACTTCCAGCCCGATCTGGGCCGTGCTCAGCCCTTCGCGGTTGGCCCGGGCCCGGTCGATGTTGACGGCAATTTCGGGGTTGCGGTCCACCAGGTCGGTCCGCAGGTCTTCGATGCCCGCGATTTGCAGCGAATCGACGTAGCGCTCCACTTTCTTCGAGAGCCTGGCCAGCTGCTGGTAATCGTCGCCGCTCACCTCAATGGCCACAGCCTTGCCCTGGGGCGGGCCGTTCTGCTCCTGATCTACGGCTACCTCCGCCCCGGGAATGCCTTTTACGGCCTCGCGGATCTTGTCCTTGTAGGTGTTCGTCAACGGGCCGGTCCGCTCGCTGAACTCCTTGAAGGCCACCGACACCTTACCCAGGTGCGACTGGGCCGTGCGGGCCGCGTCCTGCGGATCATCGGCCCCGATGCCGACGTTGGCGATAATGGATTCCACGTCGGGGTTGTTGCGGCCGATAACGGTGTTGATGCGCTGCTCCAGCACGCGGGTGATAGAGTCGGTGATGGCGACCTTGGTGCCGACCGGCATGCGCAGGTAGGTGTAGATAAACTTAGGGTCGCCCTGGGGGAAGAACTCCACCTGCGGCTTGCGAATGGCTACGGCCACGAAGCCGAAGATGAGCAGGGCAAACATGCCGGTCATGATGCCGACCTGCCGCCACTTGGTACCGTGCACGGCCCAGCTTACCACATTGGCATACGCATTCTGGAAGCGCGGCAGCACCTTGGTCTGGAAGCCGGCAATCAGGCGGTAGAGCACGAACTGGTCGAGCGTAGCGAACAACGCCAGGAACAGAAACAGGTTGCCGACGAACAGTGAGCCAAAGGCGTAGCCCGCGGCGGCAATGCCGAGCAGAATGAACAGCACGCGGCGGAAGCCCGGCGTCCAGCGCGGCTTGCGCAGCTCCTCGGGGCTGTTGTGCTCTTCCCGGTCCATAAAGCTCACCGCAAACACCGGGTTGATGATGAAGGCAATTACCAGCGACGAGAGCAGCGTGACGATGAGCGTGATGGGCAGGTAGAACATAAACTCGCCGATGATGCCGGGCCAGAAGGCCAGCGGAATAAACGGCGCCACCGTGGTGAGCGTACCGGCCAGCACGGGCACGAATACCTCGCCGGCCGCGAACTTGGCGGCCTGGGCCGTGCTCAGCTCGGGGTGGTCGTGCAGGATGCGGTGGGTGTTTTCAATCACCACAATGGCGTCGTCGACCACAATACCCAAAGCCAGCAGGAAGCTGAAGAGCACGATCATGTTCAGCGAAAAGCCCAGCGTGGGCATAAACAGGAAGGCCAGGAACATCGACAGCGGTACCGACAGGGCCACGAACAGCGCGTTGGTAGTCCCCATGAAGAACATCAGAATCAGCGTCACCAGAATAAAGCCGATGACGATGGTGTTGATCAGGTCGTGCAGCGTGACGCGGGTGTCGTTGGACGTATCGCCGGTGAGGGTGATTTTCAGCTCGCCGGGCAGCGTGGGCTGGGTGGTCTTCACGATTTCCTGAATCTTGTCGGACGCGTCGATCAGGTTTTCGCCCGAGCGCTTAATCACGTTCAGCGCAATGGAAGGCTTGCCGTCGAGGCGGGCATAGGATTCGCGGTCCTTGAAGCCGTCGGTCACCGCGGCAATGTCGCCGAGGCGAATGGCGGCCCCGTTCATGTTCTTGAGCTGGATGTCGGCAATGTCGGTGGCCTTGGCGTACTGCCCGGCCACGCGCACGGCGCGCTTCTGGCTGCCTACTTCCACCGAGCCCCCCGAAATGGTGAGGTTCTCGCTCTGAATGGCCCGGCTCACGTCGTTGAAGCTCAGGCGCGCGGCCTGCAGCTTATACAGGTCCACATCCACGTTCACCTGCTGATCGAGCGCACCCACGATATCGACCCGGCTGATTTCGGGCAGGGCCTCAATCTTGTCCTGGAAATCGTCGGCGAACTTCTTGAGCTGGGTGGTCGACAGGTTGCCCGACAGGTTGATAGTCATGATGGGGAACTCCGAGAAGCTCACTTCCTGCACGCTGGGCGGCGAAGGCAGGTCATTGGGCAGCTCATTGCGGGCCTTATCCACGGCGTCCTTCACCAGCTGCTTGGCGTACTGCACCTCCACGTTGGTGTTGAACTCGACATCAATCACCGAGTAGTCCTGGTTGGAAGTGGAGTTGATTTTCTTCACCCCGTTCACGCTTTTCAGCTCTTTCTCGATCTGACGCGTGACGAGGTTCTCCATATCGGCCGGCGAAATACCCGGGTAGATGGTGGCCACAATAATGCGCGGCACCACGATGTCGGGGAAGTTCTCCTTCTGCAGCTTCAGGTAGGTGAACGTGCCGGCAATGGCGATGATGAGCGTAAGGATGTAGATGCTGGTCTTGTTGTCGATGGACCAGCTGGTCGGTTTAAATTCTTTTTCGACGTCCTGCATGATGTAGTGCGGTTTGCCTGCCGTTCGCCTCACCCCCTAGCCCCCTCTCCAAAAAGGAGAGGGGGAACCAGTTCCAGCTCTGGCATAGAGCTAATATGAGTTTAGGGCTGTTAGGAGGCTTGGCTGATAGTGAAAAGCAGTGGACAGGCTTTTGTAGCAGACTAGAGCTAGAACTAGTCCCCCCTCTCCTATTCGGAGAGGGGGCTAGGGGGTGAGGCGACTACAGACTAACCACCTGGCCCTCGTTCAGATTCTGATAGCCGGCCGAAATCACCTGGTCGTTGGTCTTCAGGCCCTGGGTGATTTCCACCCGGCCGTTGTAGGTATTGCCGGTTTGGATGATGCGCTTCGCGGCGACCTTCTGGCCCCCTTTCTGCTCCACAACCAGCACGTAGGAGTTCTGTTCGTCCTTCTGCACCAGGTCTACGGGCAGCACCGTGGCGTTCGGGCGGTCGTAGTTCTGAATGCGGACCGTAGCCACCATGTTGGGGCTGAGCTGCACGCTTTTGCTGCCACTCAGGCGCACCTCGGCAATAAAGGTGCGGCTGGTCTGGTTGATGGTGCGGCTCACGGTGCGCACGGTAGCCGGAATTTCCTCCTGGCCCAGGTCCGGCAAACTCACCAGTGCCCGGTCGCCGGCTTTGATGCGGCTGGCGTAGGCTTCGGAGATGTCGGCCAGAATCTTGCCGCCCGAGCCGCCCGTCAGGCGCACGATGGGCGCCCCGGGAGCCGTTACCTCGCCCTGCTTGGGCAGCACCTCGTCTACGGTACCACTGAAAGGCGACACCACGCTGTAGAGCTCGCGCTGACGGTTCAGGGTGGTCAGGTTGCGCTGCAGAGCCTGGTAGTTGTTCTTCGCCTGCAGGTACTGAATCTCGGTGCCGATTTCCTGCTTCCAGAGCCGGTCCTGCTTTTCGTAAATCACCCGCGCCAGATCCATGCGGGTGCGCAGCTCGGCAATGCCGGCGTCGAGGATGCTGCCATCGATGGTCGCCAGGACCTGCCCTTTGCGCACCCGGTCGCCGCGCTGCACCCGGATCGAGGTAATGGTACCCGCGGAGCGGGCGGCTACGGTGGCGTTCTGGTCGAAGTCGACGCGGCCCTGCACCTCGAGGTAGCTCTTAAAGCTTTCGGGCGCTACGTTAATCACCGACACGGCCACGGCCTTGGCGGCAGCTTCGGCGGCCTTAGCTGCGCCGGTTTTAGCCCCGGACTGGGTTTCCAGCTCGGCAATGCGGGCCTGACTGGCGGCTTGTTCCGCTTTCAGCTCGGCCAACTCGGCCTTGGGGTCTTTCTGCCCGCAGGCCGCCAGCAGCGCCAGGGCCAGAATTGCGGTGGAAGTGGAAGTAGCGTATTTCATTGGAAGGAGTTAGAAGCTGGGATTCAGAAGGCCGGAGCCGGAGCCGGAAGTCGGGAAAGCGCTTTGGTGGCTCCTGACTTCTCGCTCCTAACTCCTAGCTCCTCATTTTTTGACTTGGCTATAGAGTTCACCCGTGGCTTTGTCGCGGTCGACTTTAGCGACCAGCACGTCGTAGATGGCGGCGTAGTAGTTGGTCTGGGCTTCGCGCAGATCGGTTTCGGCCGATACCACTTCCAGGTTTGAGCCTACACCTTCCTGAAACTTGATGCGCGACACGCGGGCCACGTCGGCGGCCAGGTCGAGGTTGGCTTTCTGGTTGTCGAGCACGTCGAGGGCGTTGACGAGGCTGGCCCGGCTTTGCGCATCCTGCAGGTCAATGCTCTGGCGCAGGGTTTCAAAACCCCGCTCTACGGTTTGCTGGGCCAGGCGGGCCTGCTGCACCTGGTAGCGGCGGCGGAAGCCGTCGAATACCGGCACCTGCAGGCTCAGGCCCACGTTGCCGAAGCCAAACCAGTTCTGATCGGGAAAGCCGCCGCTGCTGCGCGAGTCAGGCCCGCGGAAGGCAAACAGCTCCCCAAACCGGTTGCTGGAGCCCAAAAAACCATAGGCCGCCGTAGCCAGCAGCCGCGGATAAGCGCCGGCGCGGCGGTTGGCCAGGTCGAGGCCCGCCAGGGCCTGCTGGCTTTCCAAAGCCGAAAACTCAATGCGGTTGTTGTAGTTGAACGTCGCGGCGGCCTGGCCCGGGCGGGCCCCGGCCAGGGCCGTCTGCTGGTCCTGCCGGCTCTGGTCGGGCGTAGTACCCACCGGAACGGGAGCTGTCGGCACGGCCCCCAGGCCGGTGACGCCGCCGCCGGTAGCCTGATTGGCCCCGCCCAGGCGGAGCCGCAACGCGCCGGCATCGACCACGGCCGCGCCGAGCGAGTCGGTCAGCTGCACGTATTGCTGCTGCGGAATTCCCATCTGAAACTTCAGCAGCGCCACGCTCAGCTCGGTCAGGCGCTGCGCTTTCTGCTGCTCTACCTTCAGGTTGTTGAGCTGCACGCGCAGGCGGTCCACGTCGATCTTCTCGGCAAAACCGGCCTTGAACACGGCGTTGGTCTGGTAGAGCACGGTGTCGAGGCGCTGCACGTTGCGGGCCAGCAGACTCAGACGGGCGCGGGCCACCAGCGTACTGTAGTACGCCTTGCTCACCTGTTCCACCACCTCGATTTCGGCCTGCTGGGTTTGCTTCGTGGCCAGCGCCTCGTACACCTTGGCCGCCTTCAGCCCGATCAGGTACGAGCCGTCGAACAGCAGCTGCGAAACCGAAGCACTGGCATTGCCCACGTGCTGCAGCCCGAACGCGAAAGGCTGGGGCGGCAGCGCCAACGACTGCGTGGTCAGCACCTGCCGCTCCCCGGAAGTCGCCGCATTCACGTCGGACGAGGTGAGCACTGTTTGCTGCACCGGGAAGCTCACCAGGCTTTGCTGCAGCTTGAAGTTGTTGGCCAGGTTGGCGGCGACGTTCACCTGGGGCAGGCCCGCGGAGCGGATTTCGCCCACCTTGGCCTTGGCCGTCTGCTCACCCAGGCGCGTGGCCAGCAGCGTGGGCTTGTTCTTCACGGCGTAGTCGATGGCCTGCGACAACGACAGCGCCAGCGGGCCGTTGGCGGAGGGGCTGGCCAGAACCGGGCGCGGGGCGGGCATCTGCGCCAGCACGGCCCCGGCGGGGGCCAGCAGGCCCGGCCCGGCGGCCAGCAGCAAAACGCGGAGAGTGTTCTTCATAAGTAACAAAGCAGAGTGTCGTCTTGGGGTATCGAAGCAGTTATTCCTCTTCCGTCACGTGGCGGTATTTATTGATCAGCTTGTGGCCTTTGAGGGTGGCCACGCCCAGCATGAAGTGCTCCAGCGTCACCACGGCCACCCGCTGGGGGTCGAACTGCTTGGGCGGGAAAACCTGCGGGTCGAAGGCCAGCTCAATCTCGGCCAGGCGCAGGCGGGCCAGCACGTCCACGTCGAGGTCGGCGCGGTAGAGGCCTTCCGCCATGCCCCGGCGCAGGTTGTCCACGATCTGGGCCAGGATGTACTGGTTTTTGTGCCCGAGCCAGAGCTGCCAGGAAACGGGGTGGTACTTCTGCAGGTCGTGAAAGATGCTGGGGTGCATGTCGGCAAACTGGCTTTTCGTCCAGTCCACCATTCTGAACAGCTCGCCCACCGCCGAATCGGACTGCCCCACCAGGGCGTCGCACTCGCCCTGGGTCTGGCTCAGGTGCTGCTGCATCACGCCGTGTACAATCTGGTCCTTGTTCTCGAACCATTTGTAGAGCGTCTTTTTGGAGATGCCCAGCTGCGTGGCAATGTCGTCCATCGACACGCTCCGGATGCCGTTGCGCGTGAATAGCCCGATGGCCGCCAGTAAAATCCGATCCTTTATTTCCATGATTGCGGGCCAAAGATACAACGGAAACTTTTAACGACTCCAAAGTTTCCATTAACTTTTTGCTGAGTATTCCCGGATCGGTTGGCGGCCTGCCTGGGTTGACGCGCAACTCCGCCCGTTACTTTATTAGCGAACCACTATTTTTTGCGGATCGGAACTGGCGTGGCCCTGACGCCAGTCTGAAGCCGCAGGCGGCCGCCCTGACGCCAGTCTGACGCCAGTCTGAAGCCGCAGGCGTGACTTGCCGTCGAACAAACGGGGCAAGTCTCCAGACTTGCGGAAACCGCCGCGGCTCTTTCCTGCAGGGGCTGTGCGCTTTCGTCAGTCTGGAGACTGACTGCGGGCTCGGGGCGGGAAGTCACGCCGGACTGCGTCCGGCTTCAGACTTCCGCCAGTGCTGCAGTGCTGCCAACTCTCATCAGAGTCCAGTGCCGGCGCTTCGTTGTACCTTGGCGGCCATTCCTGTCTGCTACCATTTCTTCCTGATCGTATGAAAATCCGCGTTGGCTTCGGCTACGACGTGCATCAGCTCCGCGAGGGCCTCCCCTTCTGGCTCGGCGGCATCCAACTGCCGCACACCCACGGCGCCCTCGGCCATTCCGATGCTGATGTGCTCATTCACGTTATCTGCGACGCGCTGCTGGGCGCGGCCAACCTGCGCGACATCGGCTTCCACTTCCCCGATACCGACCCGCAGTACAAGGGCATCGACAGCAAGCGCCTGCTGGCCGAGGTGATGGGCCTGCTCCGCGAGCGGAACTACACCATCGCCAACATCGACTCGACCATCTGCCTGGAAGCCCCTAAAGTAAACCCCCACATTGCCGAGATGCAGCGCGTGCTGGCCGGGGTGATGGGCATTCCGGCCGACGATATTTCCATCAAGGCCACCACTACCGAAAAGCTGGGCTTCGTGGGGCGGAAGGAAGGCGTGGCCGCCTACGCCACCGTATTGATTATCCAATCCTGACGGCAGCTCTGCGCGCCAGGAAATTGGTGCGTGCAGCTTTTGGCGCGACGCGCGTCTTTATCGGCATTCCTCCCCCCACCTACTTTTACCTCATGCAGAAAAACACGTTTTACGCGCTGTTGCTGGCCGCTACCTGCGCTACTTCAGCAGTGGCCCAGCAGGCGCCCGAGAAAACCAAAATCAAAGTCAAGCGCGGCAGGACGGAGAAGTCGAGCGCCGCCCCTGCGGCTACTGAGTCTGCGCCCCAGCCAACCAAACAAGCGCCTATCGAGCTGGACTGGGCTGCCAACTACGGCAGCACCATCACCCAGGACGATCTGCGGAAGCACCTCACCATCCTGGCGTCGGACGCCTACGAGGGCCGCGAAACCGGTGAAAAGGGCCAGAAAATGGCCGCCGACTACCTGGCCAAGCAGTTTGCTGACCTAGGCCTGACCGGGCCGGTGCCGAACTCCGACAACCCCTACGTGCAGCACTTCACCATGGAGCGCAGCACCTGGGCCGGCGATGCCACGATAAAAGCAGGTGGCCAGACCTACCAGTGGCTCACCGACTTCTACGGTAGCGGCACGTCCCCTTTCCAGACCGAAACCACCATCAAGCCCGTGTTCGTGGGCTACGGTATCGAGCAGGACGGCTACTCCGATTACGCCGGCCAGGACGTGAAGGGTAAAGACATTATCATCCTGCTCGGCGAGCCGACCGACGCTGCCGGGAAACCCCTGCTCAGCAAGGACGGCAAGCCTACCAAATGGGGCACCGACGTGCGCGCCAAAACAGCCAAGGCGGCCGAGCAGGGCGCCCGCACCGTGTTCTTCGTGAGCCCCGACGCCGCTAACTTCGAGAAGACCAGCGCCCGTATGGCTCCCTACATCGGCCGGCCCAGCATGCGCTTTGCCGACAGCAAGGAGCCCAGCCGGCTGGCTTTCTACGTATCGCCGGCACTGGGGGCCCGCATGCTGGGCACCACCGCCGCTGGTCTGACCAAGTACAAGGAGACCGTAGGCAAAACCTCAAAGCCCGCCGCGGCCTTCAAGCCCGCCGCCGTAGCCATTAAGGCCCCCAAGAAAAAGGAGAGCTTCACCACCGAAAACGTGATGGGCTTTCTGGAAGGCTCCGACAAAAAGGCCGAGGTGCTGGTCGTGTCGGCCCACTACGACCACATCGGCATCATCGACGGCGAGGTCAACAACGGCGCCGACGACGACGGCTCGGGTACGGTATCGGTTCTGGAGCTGGCGCAGGCGTTTGCCCAGGCCAAGAAGGAGGGCCACGGTCCGCGCCGCAGCATCCTGTTTCTGACCGTGACGGGCGAGGAAAAGGGCCTGCTGGGCTCGGAGTACTACACCGATCATCCGGTGTTTCCCCTCGAAGCCACCATCGCCGACCTCAACATCGACATGGTGGGCCGCACCGACAAGGACCACGAAGGCAAGGGCGACTACATCTACGTTATCGGCTCGGACAAGCTCTCGTCGGAGCTGCACGGCATCAACGAAGCGGCCAACACGAAGTACACCAACATCGGCCTCGACTACCGCTTCAACGACCCCGAGGACCCGAACCGCTTCTACTACCGCTCCGACCACTACAACTTCGCCAAGCACAACATTCCGGTGGCCTTCTACTTCAACGGCGTGCACGACGACTACCACGGCGCGGGTGATGAAGTGTCGAAAATCGAGTTTCCGCAGATGGAAAAGCGGGCCCGGCTGGTGTTCTACACCGCCTGGGAGCTGGCCAACCGCGACAACCGCATCGTGGTGGATTCCAACAAAAAGTAGTCAGCTGGTCGCGGGCGTTTGCTGGCGGAAGGCGGAAAGTTGCTGGCGGAAGTCTGAAGCCGCAGGCGTGACTTGCCGCCGAACGCCCGCGGCAAGTCTCCGGACTCGCTACGGAGGAAAAAAACCCCAGCCCTTGAGGCGCGAAGTCCGCCGGGAATACTCCCGGCCGGGCTTCGCGCCTTTTGCTTGCCCACCGGATGTACCCCCCTTTTCGGCTGCGTTCCGTTAGATTACCTCCATGCCGGGCGTCAGCGTTTTAGCCCGTTTCCATCAGCTCCTGCCTTCCGCTATGAAACATCGTATTCTGGGTAGCCTGCTGGCTTTGTTCGGCTCTATTGCAGTCCAGGCCCAGCAGGCATCGGTCAGAGTGGCCGCCAAAGCCAGCACGGCTTCCCGGGCCCCGGCGCCAGCAGCCCCCGCCGACCCGGCCGCTACCTACGCGGCAACCATTCAGCAAGCCGATCTGCGGCGGCATCTTACTACCCTGGCTTCGGACGAATTTCAGGGTCGTGAAACGGGGCAGGCCGGGCAGAAGTTGGCCGCCGACTACCTGACCAAGCAAATGGCCGCGCTGGGATTACAGGGTCCGGTACGGGGCAGCGACAACCCCTACCAGCAGCCCTTCCAGGTGGAGCGGGGCACGGCCGTGGCAGGCGGCTATCTGCAGGTGAACGGGCAGAAGTACACCTGGCTGCACGATTTCTTCAGCTACGGCCCCCTCCTGTCGCCTTTCCCGGCCGCAACCGTCGGCCAGCCCGTCTTCGCCGGGTTTGGTATCGATCAGGCCAACTACTCCGACTACACGGGGCTGGACGTGCAAGGCAAGGATGTGCTGGTGCTGATGGGCGAACCCCAGGACGCCCGGGGCCGCAACCTGCTGACGGGGACCAAAGAAGGCGGCGAGTGGGAATCGGGCGTGAAGAAAATCATGACGGCCAAACAGAAAGGGGCGCGCAGCATTTTCTTCCTCACCTTCGGCTCCACGCCCGATTTTCAGGCTCAGGCCGCCCGGCTGGCCCCGGCCCTGAGTGAGCCCGCTTTTGCCCTCTCCGACCCCGGCGCGGAAGTCGCCGACCCGGAACGGGAAGAAGCGCCCTCGGGCATTGGCGTGTACCTGGTTTCGCCGGAGCTGGGGCAGCAGCTGGCGGGCACGACGGAGGCGAACCTGCGGGGCTACGTGGGCGCGATTGGCAAGAAGAAAGGGCCGGTGCCGGTAACCTTTCACCCCCCCGCTTTTACCGTTTTTCTCCCCCAGCGCCAGGAAAAGCTCACCACTGAGAACGTGCTGGGCTTCCTGGAAGGCACCGACAGGAAGGCCGAAGTACTGGTCGTGTCGGCCCACTACGACCACCTGGGCGTGAAGCACGACACGATCTACAACGGAGCCGATGACGATGGCTCGGGCACGACGGCCGTGCTGGAAATTGCCCAGGCATTTTCCCAGGCCAAAAAAGACGGCCACGGCCCCCGCCGCAGCATCCTGTTTCTGCTGACGACGGGCGAAGAGGAAGGCCTGTTTGGCTCGCAGTACTACACCGGCCATCCGGTGCTGCCGCTGGCCACGACCGTGGCTAATCTGAACATCGACATGGTGGGCCGCACCGACAAAACCCACGCCGGCAAGCCTGATTTCGTGTACGTGGTGGGCTCTGACAAGCTTTCCTGGGAGCTGCACACCATCAACGAAGCCGCCAACACCAAGTATGGGCACCTCACCCTCGACTACGCCTACAACGCCGACGACGACCCCGAGCAGCTCTACTACCGCTCCGACCACTACAACTTTGCCAAGCACAAAATCCCGGTCGCCTTTTTCACCAGCGGCTTGCACGCCGACTACCATAAGGCCACCGACGACGTGGACAAGATTGAGTTTGAGCCCCTGGAAAAGCGTACCCGGCTGATTTTCCACACCGCCTGGGAACTGGCGAACCGCGATAACCGCGTGGCGCTGGACGCGACCAAGCCCTAGCGATACGCCAGGCGAAAACAACCAGGGCGGGAAGGCCGGCAAAGTAAGTTAACCTGCGGCCGGCCTTCCCGCCTTTATTTTTGTTGTTCTTTCGCGCCGCTAACCTCCTACTGCCATGACGACCAAAGCCGCCCAGTTCCTGACCGATTCCGATTCCAAAGCCTTTGACCTGGAGCATCGGCGCAAGATTCGCTTCAACATCGGTAAGTACAACGTGGCCGTGCAGACCGGCCTGGGCTGGTACCACGACCACGAGCTGGCGCGGGAGCGGGCCTCCTACTTGAAGGCCAAAGCCGTCAACGAGCTGGACAAGTACCTGCTGGAGTTTGAGCGCAACTTCACGGCCCGCGGCGGCAAGGTGATCTGGGCCCGCGACACCCAGGAGGCCCTGGCGGAAATCGGCAAAATCATGCAGCGCAAGCACGCCCGCACCGTGGTGAAGGCCAAGAGCATGACCACCGAGGAAATCCACCTGAACGAATACCTCGGCAAAAACGGCATCGAATCGGTGGAGACGGACCTGGGCGAGTTCATCGTGCAGCTCAACGGCGAGCGGCCCTACCATATCGTGACGCCGGCCATGCACCTGAGCAAGCAGGACATTAGCGCCATCTTCGTCAAGCACCTCCACATCAAGCCCACCGACGACGCCCAGGAGCTGGTGCTCACAGCCCGCCACCTGCTGCGCGGCAAGTACACGACGGCGGAAGTCGGCATCACGGGCGGCAACTTCCTGCTGGCCGACATCGGCGGGGTAGCCGTGACCGAAAACGAGGGCAACGCCCGCCTGTCGGCTACGTTCCCCCAAACCCACATTGCCATCGTGGGCATCGAAAAGGTGATTCCCAGCGTCCAGGACCTGGATCTGTTCTGGCCTTTGCTCAGCACCAGCGGCACCGGCCAGCAGGTCACGGTCTACAACACCATCTACACCGGCCCGCGCCAGCCCCTGGAAAAAGACGGTCCCGACGAAATGTACGTGGTGCTGCTCGACAACGGCCGCACTACCCTGCTGGCCCAGCCCGACAAGCGCGAAGCCCTGCACTGCATCCGTTGCGGGGCCTGCCTGAACGTGTGCCCGGTGTACAAGAACATCGGGGGCCACACTTATGAAACGACGTACTCGGGCCCCATCGGCTCGGTGATTTCGCCCCACCTGAGCGGCATGGCCGACAACAAGCATCTGAGCTACGCGTCGTCGTTGTGCGGAGCCTGCACGTCGGTGTGCCCGGTGAAGATCAACATTCACAACCTGCTGCTCAAAAACCGTCAGCAGGCCGTGCAGGAAGGTTTCACAGAGAAGGAGGAGCGCCTGGCGGTGGGGGTGTGGCAGTATAGCATGAAGCACCGCTGGATGTGGGATGCAGCGCCGGTGGCGGGCAAAAACTGGGTGCTCAGCCGCCTGCTGGGCGAAGTGGGCTGGAGCAAACGCCGCGACGCGCTGCAAACGGCCTCAAAGTCGTTCCGGCAGCTGTGGAAGGCGCGGGAGTAGCTACTTTATGGGCGCAAGTATTGAGGGGCACTATACTGCCCCTTACAATACAATAGGTATATTTACTTCATGTTAAAGACGCCAAAGATCCTATTAGTGCATTATATCGCACTTTATACATGAGCAAAACAGACTCACTACCGTTGACTATCAGATCTTCCGAAGTGCTTGGGGCAACTCTCGCTATTCGGCGCTATGAGCTTGGCATGACCCAAACCCAGGTTGCTGAGTTAGCTGAAGTATCAATACGTAGTCTGAAACAGCTGGAAGCTGGCCAGACTAATGCCGGAATTCAGGCGGTATTGCGGGTGCTGTATGTGTTGGGACTGGAATTCACCATCGGCACGCGTACCACTATATGAAAACAAGACGAGCTGAAGTGCTGGATAACGGGCAGCGCATCGGCCTGCTAACCCAAGAGGCCACGAAATACACGTTTCGTTACGACGACAATTATTTCCGGTCCACCGCACCGGCTATTAGCCTGAGTCTACCTAAAACGCGCCAGACCTACGTTGCTAACTTTCTGTTTCCCTTCTTCGCTGGTTTGCTAGCTGAAGGCAGCAATAAATCATTGCAGACCCGGCAGCTCCGGTTGGATGCAGAAGACGATTTTTCCCGCCTGCTGCTCACGGCCCATACCCAGACGATAGGGGCTGTAACGGTGCGAGAATTGCCAAATCATGAGTAAGTGCCCGGGATGTCTGCGGGAAACGAAATCCACCAAACCGCAGTTTTGCGCCAAGTGCCGGGTGTTGCTGTTTGAGGGCGGCAAAGTAGCGCCGGTTTTATCGTTCTCCCTGAATGATGTTCCCCATCAGCCCGAGCAGGCCACGGTCGAAACAATTAAGCGCATTTCGATTTCCGGCGTGCAGTTCAAAGTCTCGTTGCTGCTGAGCAATAACCAGCTGGAAATTAGTGGCGCGCGTGGGCCGCTGGAATTTATTCTGAAGCCGCCGCCGCGTGGTTTCGACATCAAGCACCCAGAAGCCGTGCCCGCCAACGAGCATCTGACTATGCAGATTGCCCATCAGATTTTCGGGCTGCGCACAGCAGCCAATGCCTATCTGCACTTCGCCGACACCCAAACCGGCGCTTACATTACGCGCCGGTTTGATGTAACGGCAGCCGGGCGGCTTGCCCAGGAAGACTTTGCCCAAGCCGATAATCGTAGCAAAGCTACTCATGGAGTAAATTTCAAGTATGAAACCAGCCACGAGTATATAAGTGATATAATCAAACGCGCCGTTACAACTGTACCCTTAGCTTTGGATGAGTTTTTCCGGCTAACGCTGTTCAATTACCTTATCTCAAACGGCGATGCGCACATGAAGAATTTTTCGCGCTACCGGTTACCCAACGGAGAATACCAGCTCACCCCTGCTTACGACCTGCTCAATACGGCCTTGCATGTGAATGACGGCAACGGCTTGGCGCTGGACTTATTCGCAGATGACCACGAAACCCCCAGCTTCGCGGCCAACGCCTTTCTGGCTTACGACGACTTCCGGGAACTGGGCCGCCGCCTGGGGCTGCCCCTTTCCCGGGTGAAAAAGCTGCTGGCCGACATCGGGCAGCACGAGGCTAAAATCCAGGGCCTGATTGACCGGTCGTTTTTGCCCCCGGCGCTACAGGCCCGTTACACCGCCGTAGTGGCCGACCGCCGGCAACGGCTGCACTACTCGCTGGCGGCCGATAGCCCGGCCAACGACCGCCAGCAGGGGTGATTTGAGGGAGGTGGCCGGTGGCCGGCATGCCAACCATTCCGTCGGATTGCAGTTAAAAGACGACGCCGGGCATTCTGCCAGCGAATCAGCTTGCCCCTATGCTCGACGTATTATTGCGCGTGCTGGCCTTTGGGGTCGGCGTATTTCTGGTGTTCAGCACCGTTCTGGCCGCCATCCGCTCGTTCGTGCTCCCCCGCAACGAGTCGGTGCTGATCAATAACTGGGTGTTTATGGGCATCCGGCACCTGTTCAGCGCGCTGGCCGCTTCCAAAAAAACCTACGCTCAGCGCGACCGGGTCATGTCGATGTACGCGCCGATAGGGCTCGTTATGCTGCCCGTAGTGTGGCTTATCCTGTTGTCCATTGGCTACACCGGCATTCTGTGGGCCCTGGGCGAGGGCAGCCTGGTCACCAGCTACGTTCTGAGCAGCAACTCGGTGCTCACGCTGGGGTCGGTGAAGGCGGCTACTTTGCCCGGGAGCATTGCCTCCTATTCGGAAGCCACGTTTGGGCTGCTGCTGATTACGCTGCTGATTTCCTACCTGCCTACCATGTACCAGGCCTTCACCCGGCGCGAGCTGGTGGTGGCCCGGCTGGAGCTGCGCTGCGGCACCAACCACACCGCCACCGAGCTTATCATCTGGCTGAACCGCACCGGCTCCCTGGCCGACGACGGCCCCCAGTGGGAACAGTGGGAAGAGTGGTTCGTGGAAATTGAGGAAACGCACACCTCCCTGCCGATCCTGTCGTTTTTTCGCTCCCCGCAGCCGGGGCGCTCCTGGGTTACGGCCGCCAGCATCATCCTCGACGCCGCCGCCGTCGTCATCAGCTCCGTGGAGCAGCCGCGCGACCAGCAGATGGAGCTGTGCTTTAAAGCCGGCTGCATTGCCATCAACCGTATCAGCCGCTATTTTGAGGACCGCGCCCACGCGGAGCCTAACAATCTGATAACTGAGGCGGACCCGGTGGAGGACCCCACGCGCCGGGACTTTTTTCAGACCCACGACCAGCTGGAGCAGGCCGGCGTACTCCTGAAAGAGGAGCGGGCAGCCGCCTGGGACGAGTATCAGGCGTTGCGCGCCCGCTATGCCAATGCCATTCAGTACCTGGCCAAGCTCACCATGTCGCCGGATCTGAAGGCCATCGGCAACAACCGCCGGACCCAGTAGCCCGGGGTAACGCGAAGTTGTACTTCGCGACTGGCTGCCCGATTGCGAAGCCACCGTCAGCAATGCGCTGCGAAGTGCAGCTGCGCGTTACAAGTGACCTATAAACGGAAGGCGCAGCCGCTAGTCTTCGTCGGGCAGGATGTTCACGTCCTGCACCAGCACCATCTTCTCGATTTCGCGGCCGCGGGTGGTGTTGGCCAGGCCACCGAGGGCGGTTTCCTTGTAGCGGGTTTCCATGCTTTGCCCTACTTCGCCCAGCGCCGCCACGCACTGATCCACGGGAATGACGGGGTTGACGCCGGCAATGGCAATCTGGGCCGAGCTGAAGGCAATAGCGGCGGCCGAAGCGTTGCGCACCACGCAGGGCACTTCCACCAGTCCCGCCACCGGGTCGCAGATCAGGCCCAGCATGCACTGAATGGTAATGGCCACCGCCGCGAAGGTCAGGTCCACGTCGCCGCCCAGGCAGTACACGATGGCGCCCGAGCCCATGGCGGCCGCGCTGCCGGTTTCGGCCTGGCAGCCGCCTACGGCCCCGGCCAGGGAAGCATTCTGCTCGATGATGAGGGCAATACCGGCCGCTACCAACAGCCCTTCCAGAATCTTGTGGTCGTCGAGCTTATGTAAGTCCTGGAGCGTGACCAGCACGCCGGGCAGGATGCCCGAGGCCCCGGCCGTGGGCGCGGCCACCACCCGGCCCATGCACGAGTTGACCTCCTTGGCGCCCAGCGCCCGCACAATCAGGCTTTTGAACTCCGGCGACAAAACCGTGATGGGCGAGGCCGCAATCTTCTTGGCCCCGTTGTTTATCATGCCCGAGCGGGAGGTCATGTCCTCGGTCAGGCCGGTGTGCACGGCGTCGCGCATCACGTCGTAGGCGCGCTGCAGGCCGGTCCAGATTTCGGCTTCGGTGCGGCCTTTCTGCTCGATTTCGTAGTCCAGCACGGGCTGGTAAAGCGGCTCGCCGGTGGCGGCGCAGTGGGCCTGCCACGAAGCAAAATCAGTGAAGAGCAAAGACATGACGGGTGGGAAGTAAGGGTGGAACAGGAAAGCCAGCAAATTTACGAAAAGGCCGGCCGGGGCAGAACCAGGCGGCAGGCTCAAAGCCTAAAACGCACCGCCGCGGGCGGGGGTGCGAAAGTCGGCAGTTTTTCGGCAACCGCCCCAGCAAAAACTGCCGCCGGCCCAGGGTCGACGGCGGTTTGACCGGATTAGTAGCTGTTTACAAGCCGGTGTACCGGTTTAAACAGGTAGGGGCGGGGCTGGCCCCCGGCCGTCGTTGCCCGACCATCGTTGCCGCGGCGCGAAAGGCGGGCGGGGGCCAGCCCCGCCCCTACAATCTTTCTGTACACTGACTCGAAAGCTGCTTTAGCGTTTACCGGCTTACGGAATCACCAGGCGGGTCTGCCCCGTCAGCTTACCGGCCCGCAGGCGCACCATCTAAAGTCCGGGCGGCAACGCGGTGGTAGGCAAGCGTATTTCCGGGGCGCGACCAGCCAGCAATTTCGCTGTAGCTACCCAGCGCCCGGTAGCATCCAGGATATCAACTGTTCCCGCGGTAGCCGAGGCCGGCAGCTCATAGTGCAGCACGGCCTGGCCCTGCACCGGATTGGGCGACACCGTCAAAGCAACCCGGGGAGTGGCCGTTGGCCGCACACTGGTTATCTGGGCGTAGGTATACAGGTCGCGGTAGCCATCCTGGAAGCTGGTGCCGGTCCAGTCCTGCCCGTAGTCTGACAGCACGTTGCCCTGCGCGTCATAGGTGTACAGGTTCTGCCCCCAGGTACGCCAGGCGCTGCCGTTCCATTCCTCAATCTGCTTTGTAGCCAGCTTCCCGGCCGCGGCGTACTGGTAGGTCTCCCGTTGGAAATTCTGAAGCAGGCCGCTGCTAGTGGCAATATGCTGACTGCGGGTTTGCTGAACGTTGCCCTGCGGATTGTAGGTGTAAAATATTTTGCTGCCGGGCTGCCAGGCACCAGTGGCATCTACCCGCTGATAATCGAAGATTTCCAGCTGCCCCTGGCTGTTATAGGTGTAGAAAGCCTGTTCATACAGTTCAGATACCCCGCTCTGCGAAATGCTTACCGCCAGGAATTGTGTCAACTGCCCGGCAGCGTTATAGCTCAGGGTTGTCCGTTGGCTTAGGTGCCAGGTTGGATTACCTTGATTAAAGAACCCGTTGACTTGGGTCAACCGACTATTGGTATACGTATAGCCGTACGCCCAAACACGCTGCTCGGCCGGTGGCCGGGCAAGCACCAAAAGCGTATCGGACACGAGTTGCGCGCTGGCGTTGTAGTGCCGAAGATTTTCACTGAACCCCCGCCACGCGGCATCAATCCACAGTTCGCTCCTTAGGAAGCCATACAGGTTGAAGGTGCCGTACTGGGAGTATACATGGCGGGTTTCATTCTGCCAGCTGTTAGTACCGGCTATGTAGCGTTGCCGCAGACGCTGCTGCAGCTGGGCCACGGTAGCCGCGCGCCGGCCCATCGGCACCAGCGTTTCCGGCCGCGGGATGCCAACAGTTTCCAGCGAGCTGAGGGGCTGCGGGGTTTGCATATTGGTTTGGGCCTGAACCGGGAGCGTCAGCAAGCTGAACCAGCAAGCCAATAGCGTAAAGTATTTCAGGGTAAAGTGTTTCATAAAAGCAGGTAAGCGAGAATTCTCAGATCCGAAGAGCCGGCCGCCGGGTCGAAGGGAGCGGCTTAGCCGCGCTTAACCCAGGACGCCACGAAACGGGTGGGTAATCCGGGCATAAAAACGGCGGCCGGAACAGGTCCGGCCGCCGCTCAAATACTTATCGGGACAAGCAGCTACCTGCCCCGGCCAGTCTAATAAACGGTTTCCTTGGCTTCCGCCACCAGCTTCACGGCGGCCGAGTTGATGCACAGCCGCAGCCCGCTTGGGGCCGGACCGTCGGGGAAGACGTGGCCCTGGTGGGCGTCGCAGGTGTTGCACAGCGCTTCCACCCGGGTCATGCCGAAGCTGACGTCTTTCTTGTACCGGATGGCGTTGTCCTGCACCGGCTGGGTGAAGCTGGGCCAGCCCGTACCACTCTCGAACTTGGTGCGCGAGTCGTAAAGCGGGGTGCCGCAGCACACGCAGGCGTAGAGGCCGGCTTCGTGCGCCTCGCAGTACTCGCCCGTGAAGGCCCGCTCGGTACCGTGCTGCCGCGTAACGTGGTACTGCTCGGCCGTGAGCTGGGCTTTCCACTCGGCATCGGTTTTTTCCACCCGCCGCTCGGGGGCCGGGCTGCCGTGGTTAGCCAGCCGGATTACGTCGTTCCAGGTTTGCATATAGTTGGGGTTTAAAGTCAGGGGTTCCCTTGCAAACGCGGGGGCCCGACGGGAAGTTTTAGGAACTGCCGGTCCGCTCCCCGCGGCGGGCTAGTTTTTCACCGTCCACGTCCGGGTATTGCCGGTGTGGTCTTTCGCCACCACGGTATAGTTGCCCCTGGGCAGCGCCAGCGCCTTCTGGTCCTGCGGGCTTTGTAGCTCCACTACATCCACGGGCACGGCCCGGGTCAGGTCCTCCGCGGCGGCATAGGCCAGAATCAGGCACGGGTAGCCCACGGATGCCGGCCTGGCCACGGCTACGGGTCGGCGGCCGGGGCTGAACACCCAGTCCGGGCGGCCGCCCCGGTACGTGGTGCGCGGGTGGTACACCATCGCATCCACCGACACGTCGTTGCTGACCAGGGCTGCCGGTTCGGGCTTTGGGTTGGTACCCAGCACAAGGAGCCGGGTAGAAAAAGTATCTTTCCGGACATCAGTAAGCGCAAGTGGTAAGAACAAAGAGCGCCTAACGGGACCCCAAAAACCCAATTTTTATTGTCTCCCACCTGCCCCTCCCGTTGGAAGTGCGGCCAAACCAGGTATTCCTGCCTGTCCCAGTATCCTTCCGCTATGAAGCTTCTCACCGCCGCCCAGACCCGCCAGGCCGACCTGGCCACCCTCCAGGAACAGGGCATCACCTCGGCCGCGCTGATGGAGCGCGCCGCCACCGCCTTCACCGACTGGCTTACGGCCCGCCAGACCCCGACCGAAGCCGGCGGAATCCTGGTGTTCTGCGGCCCCGGCAACAATGGCGGCGACGGGCTGGCGGCCGCCCGGTTGCTGCACCAGCGCGGCTACCTGGTGCGCGTATATAGCCTGGTCGCCGCCAAATACTCCGCTGATTTCAGCCTGAACCGCCAGCGTTTGCCCCTCTTGCCGGTGACGGAATTAGACCCGGCGGCGCTACCCGTTATTGTGCCCGGGGCCCTGGTAGTCGATGCCCTGTTTGGCACGGGCCTGACCCGCCCGCTGACGGACGCCGCCGCGGCGGTAGTGCAGCACCTCAATCAGGCCCGGGCGCGGGTCATTGCGCTGGATATTCCTTCCGGATTGCTGGCCGATGCGTCCCAGCCGGCGGGCAGCCCGGTGGTGCGGGCCCGGCACACGGTTAGCTTTGAGCGGCCCAAGCTGGCTTTTCTGCTGCCGCAGAACGTCGGCTTCGTGGGCCGCTGGCACGTGCTGCCCATTGGGCTCAGTCCGCATTTCATGGCGCAGGTGGCCAGCGAAATGCACCTCGTAGACGCCCCGCTGCTGGCCGGTAAGCTGCCGCGCCGGGCCACCTTCGCCCATAAGGGTACCTATGGCCATGCGCTGCTGCTGGCCGGTAGCGTCGGAAAAACAGGCGCGGCCGTGCTGGCGGCCCGCGCCTGCCTGCGCAGCGGAGTGGGCCTGCTCACGGTGCGCGGGCCGGCCATAGGCTACGCCATTTTGCAAACCGCCGCGCCGGAGGCCATGGTCCTCGCCGACCCGACCGCCGATTTCGTGACGGAGCTGCCCGATTTGAAGTCTTATTCCGCTATTGGCATCGGCCCCGGCCTGGGCCAGGAAGCAGCAACGAAGCAGATGCTGGCAAAGCTGTTGCGCGAAGCAAAGGTGCCGCTGGTGCTGGACGCCGACGCGCTGAACCTGCTGGGCGCCAACCCCGGGTTGCTGGCCCTGCTCCCCCCCGACTCGCTGCTGACGCCCCACCCCAAAGAGTTCGAGCGCCTCGCCGGCCCCGCCCGCGACGACTACCATCGCCTGGAGCTGCTGCGCGCCTTCTGCCAAAAACATAGGTGCTACGTGATTCTGAAAGGAGCCTACTCCTGCCTGGGCACGCCGGTCGGGGCGCTTTACTTCAACCCCACCGGCAACCCCGGCATGGCCACCGGCGGCAGCGGCGACGTGCTCACCGGCGTCCTCACCGCCCTGCGGGCCCAGCACCTGTCGCCCCTCGATGCGGCCCTGCTGGGCATGTACGCCCACGGCCGCGCCGGCGACCTGGCCGCCCAGAAAACCGGGGAAGCCAGTCTGGTGGCCGGCGACCTTATTGATTACCTGGGCCCCGCTTTTCAGGAGCTGACCGCGCCCGAAACATTCTAGCGGCAGCTACAGCGGCTGACAGGTAGCGCACTGGCAGAAGTCTGAAGCCGCCACCGGCGGCGCGACTTCCCGCCTCGAACACGAGGTCAGTCTCCAGACTGACGGCCGCTGAAGCGCAGCTGAACAGAAGCCGGTCTAGCTGCCGACTACTGGATGCCGGATAAGAAATTGCGGGGGATATTCCGCCAGTCGGGAGACTTGCCGCGGGCCTGGGGTCTGAAGCCGCCACCGGCGGCGCGACTTTTGACAGCTGACGCAACAGCCCCGGTTCCGCAAGTCTGGAGACTTGCCGCGGGCCTGGGGCGGGAAGTCGCGCCGCCGGTGGCGGCTTCAGACTTCTGCCAGCCGTGCTTCTGCTAGCCGCTGGCTTACGCAACCCAATACGCCACCAGGAACTGCACCAGCATCAGCCCGTCGGCCAGCAGGGCGAAGTAGTAGTCGGGCCGGGTTTCCTCGGCGAACCAGATGATGACGCCCGCCAGCAGCGTGGGCACCGTGAGCACCAGCACGTGGGGTGCCGACACGCCCGGCGGCAGCAGCAGGGCCGAAACCACGAGAAAAGCCAGCCCCAGCCACTTCGTGGCCCGCAGTCCGAACAGGCCCGGAAACGTGCGGGTACCACTGAGTCGGTCCTTGGTAAAGTCGCGGATGTCGAAGATCAGCGCCAGGTTCAGGATAAAGAAAAACCGCCGGGCAAACAGTACCCCTACTGCCGGCTCGCGGAGTGCTTTGCCCAGGTGCAGCGCCGGCACCCACACCGTGACGGCCGACCAGACGTAGGCAATCAGGAAAATCTTGAGCAGGGGCAGGTCGCGCAGCGCCCACCAGCGGCCGTGCCGGCGCACTACCGGAGTGGAATAGAGCAGGGATATGGCGGTCAGGTGCGCGAGAAACAACGTCAGCGGCTGCCAGCCATCCGCCCAGAACAGCCCCAGCGCCCCGGCCAGGCTACTCAGGGCCAGCAGCAATAAGGCCCGCCGGTGCCGCAGCATCCACCGCTTACGCGCCGACAGCACGGCCTGCTGCCGGTGTTTGTAGGGCAGCACGCTGTCGATGTTGTAGAGAAACAGCGTAGCCGTGAACACCAAAGCGCCGAGACGGACCGGAATCTGGTCCTGCCAGAACAGAAAGGTCGCCCAGGTCAGGCCCGTGGCCGCCGCCGCTACCAGCAGGCTGCTGTAGAGCACGGCATCGAGCCCGCGCCGAAACACGGGAGGCAGAAAAGAAGTAGCCAACGGCGGCTGGTCGCTAAACTCGCGCATGGTTCCGAACGGCAGGCAGCGGGCCACGAGGACGAGGAGCGCCGGTGGACGAAGGTAAGGCCCCGGGCCTATTTGCCGGTTTCGGCGTGGGGCGCATTCACGGGCTTGGACTGGGGCGAGCCCTGCTGCCGCAGGAAAACGGACAGCCCCACTATGGTCACGATGGACAGGAACTTGCTTTACCAGTTCTCAAAGGTGGCTTCCCCAAAATGCCCCGAGGTCAGGTACCGGCCCAGCATCAGCGCCGGCAGCTCCATTTCTCCGGGGTCGTGGTTGTATCCGACCCGGCCGGTTCGGCCTGACGAAAAAACCCCGAAACCAAGCTGGTTTCAGGGTTTTAAGGTTATCATAACGAGGTAGAGACGTGCTACTTCGCGTCTCCTCGTTCGCGCCGTTCCCCCGGCACCGTTCAACGCCGGGATGCGAAGTGTCGCGTCTCGACATCGTTCACTTACGCTTTCAGGCTTTCCACGGTCACGGTAGCGCCGTCGGCATCCTTCGCGAACGTCTCGTGATAGAGCGTGATGCTGTCCTCGATGATCCGGTAGGCATCTTCGCGGCCCAGGAACTGCTCCACGGTCACCTGCTTGTGCTCCAGGGCTTTGTAGTCTTCGAAAAAGCGGCGCATTTCCAGCAGCGTGTGCGGGGGCAGGTCGGAGATGTCGTTGTAGTGGTTCACCGAAATGTCGTTGGCGGCCACGGCAATGATTTTATCGTCTTCCTCGTCGCCGTCAATCATCTGCATCACCCCGATTACCTTGGCATCGACCAGGCACATGGGCACGATGTCGACGGAGCAGATAACGAGAATATCGAGTGGATCTTTGTCGTCGCAGTAGGTCTGGGGGATGAAGCCGTAGGCGGCCGGGTAGTGCACGGCCGAGAACAGCACGCGGTCCAGCTTGAGCATGCCGCTGTCCTTATCCAGCTCGTACTTGCCTTTGCTGCCTTTGGGAATTTCGATGATGCCATTGACGATGGCCGGAGCGTTTTCGCCGCGCTCTACATCGTGCCAGGGGTTAAAATGAGCCATTATTCGTTATTTGAGTTGGTTTTTGGTTTTTGGTTTTTGGGTATTGGTTTTTTGGGAATCAGAGGCCAGACACTGTCGCGTCTGCTCCAAAAACAAAAAACCAATACCCAAAAACCAGCTATTTGAGCACTTCCAGCAGCGGCGTGCCGGTGCAGCCGTTGGGTTCCTGCAGGTGGAGCAGGCGCGCCAGGGTGGCGGCCACATCCGTAATTTTGGCCACCACGCTGGATTCGCCGTGCTTTACGTGCCAACCCCAGAAAAGGAGGGGCACGTGGGTGTCGTAGTTGTTCAAAGAGCCGTGGGTGGTGCCCTTACTCACCGGATACGTGTACGATTCGAGCCAGCCGGGCTGCAGCACCACCATCACGTCGCCGCTGCGGTTGGGGAAGAAGCCGTTTTCCAGGTACATCAGCATCCCGCTTTCCCAGTGCGACTTCTGCAGATCGTCGGCCGCGATGGCGCGGTTCACGCCGCTGAGGGCCACGGCAATGTCCACCACCTCATCCTGCACCGTGCGCAGATTCAGCTTCTGCCGGGCAATGAGGGGGCGGTTGAGGTATACCTGCTGATTCTCGTAGGCCAGCACCCACTGGCCGGGACCGTGCCGCTTCGTCAGCGCCTGCTGAATAGAGTCGCGCATCAGGGCCGGGCCCACCGAGCCGGCGGGCAGCTTGTGCTCGCGCATAAAGTTCGGGGAGCTGGCCGCGCCGTGGTCGGCCGACAGGAACACCAGCGTCTGGCCCTTGCCCACGGTTTTGTCGAGGTAAGTCAGCAGGCGGGCAATATCCTGGTCGAGGCGCAGGTAAGTGTCCTCGGTTTCGATGGCCGTGGTGCCGAACTGGTGGCCTATGTAGTCGGTGGAGGAAAAGCTCAGGGCCAGGAAGTCGGTCTGGCCGCGCTGGCCCAGCTGCTCGGCCCGCACGGCTTCGAGGGCAAAGTCGAGGGTGAGGGAGTTGCCGAAGGGCGTGGACCGGATCAGGTCCAGGTTGCGGGGCGTGGCCACGGGAGCCTTTTCGCCCTCGGCTTTCAGCGCGCCCTGCACGGCCGCCGGGGCCCCGGCGCTCAGGGCGGGCAGGTTGTGGGGGAATACCGGCTGGGCCTCGCCCTTGAACGTAGCTTCCCAGGGCACGTCGTCGGCCGTGCTTTCGGTGTACTGGCCGATGGGCAGCAGCGTTTCCCAGGGCTGGTCGAGGTAGCGGGCGGCGCGCTGCTCGCCGTTGAAGCGCGTCACCCACTCGGGCAGGGCGGGCTGGTAGTAGGTGCTGCTGATGAAGGCGCCGTTGGAGCCGTCGTACCAGTAGGCGGCGTTGGCGGCGTGGCCGGCGGGCAGAATAGAGCCCCGGTCCTTGATGCACACCCCGATTACCTTGCTCTGGAAGTTTGAGGCCAGCCGCAGCTCGTCGGTGATGGTAGTGGTGAGCATATGGCGCGGCGACATCTGCCCCGCCGCGGCCGTACCGCCCACGGCCTGCACGGTTTTGTCCTCCGTCACGTAGGTGCCCTTACCTTCTTCGCGCACAAACCAGTTGTTGCCTACGATGCCGTGCATCGACGGAGTGGTGCCGGTGTAAATGCTGGCGTGGCCCGGCCCGGTGTAGGTGGGCACGAAGTTGTAGTGGGTGTTTTCGTAGCTGAAGCCTTCGCCCAGCAGCCGCCGGAAACCACCGGTGCCATACTTATTCCAGTAGCGGTAGAGGTAGTCGTAGCGCATCTGGTCTACCACGATGCCCACCACCAGCCTGGGGCGGCTCAGCGGCGCGGCTTTCTTCTGCCCAAAAACGGGCGCGGCCAGCGCGGCGGCCAGCAGCAGGAACAGGCTCTTCTTCAAATCAGTAGCGACATTAAGGTCAGGAACAGACAGGATACTGCCTCACCAAAGCTAAAAAACCAGTTTTCCTCCTCAGCTGAGGAGAACTGGCTTTCTACCCTTGGTTCTCTGCTTGCAAAAGCAATACTTCCCAGGGCGACTGCAAAGGTAACAGCCCGCGTCCGGAATTAGGGTGCCGGCAGCTAAAATAGCCGGGGCGGCAACCCTGACGCTTACAGCACGTCATGCAGAGGCACCGCCGAATCATCTCGCGGACTGCCATTTTGAGGCTACTCCTTTAAAATCGTCTGTCATCCTGAGTAAAACGAAGGACCTTCCTGCTTTAGCTCACAACCCTGTTAATTGAGCGGCGTCCCACCCTGCAACGGCATTGGGTTGACTCGTTGAAAAAAGCTTTACAGGGCCGGAAGAGGAAGGTCCTTCGCTTTGCTCAGGATGACAGACGTAATAGGGTTGGCGACTCACCATCAGCACGCGAGATGCCTCGGCCCCTGGCTCGATGCGCCACATGCTCGGCATGACGGGCTGTTTAATTCTTCCCTCCTATGTCCACACCGCCCTTCCCCCACGCCCTGATCTTCGACCTTGACGGCGTCGTCATCGACAATACCCGCTACCAGGCCCGGGCCTTTCAGCTGCTGTTCCGCGACCTGGGCCTGACCACCAACGCGGCCCGGCTGCTCCGGCGCCTGAACGGGATGCCGGCCTCGAACATTCTCAAAACCGTTTTCACGAGCCCCGTCCCGAAGAAGAAGCTGGAGGAGTACGCCACCCAGCGCGAATTCCTGTACCGCACGCTCTACTGGAAGCACCGCCGCGAAACCGCCGGCCTCACCGCGTTTCTGCAAGCCGCCCGGGCGGCCGGGTTCCGCCTGGCCCTGGGCACCGGCTCCGGCGCGGAAACCATCTCCTACATCCTCGACCACCTCGGGCTGCGGCAGTACTTCGACGTCATCATCGGCAAAGACGACGTGGCCCAGGGCAAGCCGCACGGCGACACCTTCGCCGCCGCCGCCCGGAAGCTGGGCGTGCCGCCCGAGCACTGCCTCGTGTTTGAGGATGCCGTGCTGGGGGAGCAGGCCGCCTACCGGGCCGGTATGCGCGTAGTAGCCGTGGCCTCCTCGCTCAAGCCCGCCGACTTCCAGGCCCCGCTGCTGGTCATCAAGGATTTCACCGACCTGACGCCCGAGCGACTGCGGGAGTTGCTGGCGCAGGCGCCCGAAATTCCGCAGCCGAGCAAAGAGCTGGCCCGGCGGGCCTACAGCAAGCTTCGGTAGCACCCCGGCTGAACGATTGTTGAGACGCGGATTCGCGTCTCACTTGGCCGCGCCGTCCGGACGATTGTCGTCCAACGATGGAGACGCGAATACGCGTCTTTATGCCCGGCTGTCATCGTTTAAAGCCGAGACGCGAAGGGTCGCCTCTCTACCCAAAAAAGGCCCGCCTCCTTGTGGAAGCGGGCCTATGTGAATTTCACCCTTCTACTCCACGACCAGCCGACGGCTCACCTGCCGGCTGCCGGCGTACACCCGTAGCTGATACAGCCCCGGCGGGAGCCCCGTCAGCTCCACGGCCGCCGTAGTGCCCGCGGCGGGCCAGCTTACCGGCTGGGTGCGTACCAAGCGGCCCAGGTTGTCCAGCACCGTGAGCGTGGCGGTGAGTTCACCTGCTACAGGCGGCAGCCGCAGGGTGGTGCGGCCTCGGGCCGGGTTGGGAAACAGGCTCACTCCTTGCCACCCTGCCGGCGGGCCGGCGGCGAGCGGGCTCAACTCATCCAGGTAGGCTAAAAAGGCGGTGTGGCGCGTCGGATTGGCAATGGTCTGCGTGCCGAAATCCGCCGTGGGGCTGTAGTACTCCCCGCCCACGTACACGTTTGATCCACTCACCGTCAGGGTGTAGGCGTAGTCGTGGTCCCAGCCCCCGCCCTGCCGGGCCCAGGCGAAGCTCCCCGTGCTGCCGGCGTCGAGCAGCTTGGCGACGAACACGTCGGCGCTGCCCAGCCCGGGCAGCGTAGTCGGGCCGAACCTGGTGGACCCCCAGAAGTTGCCGGCCACGTACAGTCCCGTGCCGGTAACGGCCAGGGCCTGGGCCACTGCGGGGTGCTGGCCATTGCCCACGGGCTGCGCCCAGGTAAAGCCGGCGGCGGAGCCGGCATCCGTAAGCTTGACCACAAAGGCATTGTAGCCGAAACCGGCGTTGGTCAGCGTAAGGCCGCCAAAGCCCGCCTGGGCGCTATTGAAGGAGCCGGCTACGTACACGCTCGTACCGTCTACGGCAATGGCAGTGGCCCCGTCCTGGCCCCGGCCGCCGGCACTCCGGGTCCACGTGAAGCCGGCGCTGCTGCCGGCATCGGTAAGCTTGGTCACAAACACGTCGGTATCGTTGTTGTTGGCGCTGCTGTTGATCAGGGTAGTGCTGCCAAAGGCCGCCGTCGGGCTGCGGTATTCCCCGGCCACGAATACGCTGGTGCCGTGCACGGCCACGGACCGGGCCAACTCCTGCCCGATGCCGCCGGCCCGCTCAGCCCACGCGAAGCGGCCGCTGCTGCCCGCATCGGTCAGCTTGGCCACGAACAGGTCCGAATAGACGCCACCGACGGGCGACAGGGAGGTGGTGCCAAACTTGGCGCCAGTGCTGTCGAAGCTCCCTGTCACGTACAGGTTACTTCCACTCACGGCCATGGCCGTCACGGATTCGCTGTTGGCGCCCCCGGCGCTTTGGGCCCACACAAAGCTGCTGCGGAAGCCCTGATCCTCCAGCTTCACCACAAAGGCATCGGAGCTGTTGGGGCTGGTGTTGGTAAGGGTGCTGGCGCCAAATTCGGCGGTGGCCCCACTAAATCTGCCCGCCACGTACACGCTCGTGCCGCTTACGACCAGCGCCCCCACTGCATCGTAGCCCGACCCGCCGGCCCGCTGCGCCCACACGAAGATGTTGGCAACCGGGTTCCATTTGGCTACGAAAATGTCTTCGCTGCCGACGCTGGTCAGCGCCAGGGTGCCGAAGCTGACAGTACCCGTGAAATGCCCGGCCAGGTACACATTGCCGCCGGCATCGGTAGCCGTGGCCTTAACGGCGGAGTAGTCAAGGCCGCTCTGGCTCATGCTCACGGCCGCCTGCCAGGTCGGTGCCTGGGCGTGGGCGGCGGCCCCGAGCAGCCACAGGAGCAGCAGCGGCCCCAGACGCCGGGCGCACGGCTTACGGCCAGGCCAATAATTCAGGAGTACAGAATGGATCATCATAAGAGGTAAGGAGTTTGATAAGTAGAGCTGCAGGGCAGCGAATAGAGGAAAGCAGCCCATGATGCAAAGCACGGCATAATACTCAGTGGTCCCGAAGGCTCATTAAAAAAGGCCCGCCTCCTGGCGGAGACGGGCCTTCTCATACTTCTAAAACTTCCTCTACCGGCTGGCGGCCAGGGCCTCGGCCCCACCCACGATTTCGAGAATCTCGGTGGTGATGGCCGCCTGACGCGTGCGGTTGTAGGTTAGCTTGAGCGACTTGAGCAGCTCCCCGGCATTTTCGGTGGCTTTGTCCATGGCCGTCATGCGGGCCCCGTGCTCCGAAGCGTTGCTTTCCAGTACGGCCTTGTAAAGCTGCACCTTCAGCGACTGCGGAATCAGGGTCTGCACGATTTCCTCTTTCGAGGGCTCAAAGATATAGTCCACATTCGACGTAGCCGTACTCGTCGCGGGCGCGGCGGCGGGTACCAAGGGCAACAGCTGCTCGGTTTGCACCACCTGGGTGGCCACGTTCTTGAACTCGTTGTAGACCATGGTCACCTCGTCGTACTGGCCGGTCCGGAAACCTTCCATCGCCTGCTCCGCCGCTTCGCGCACGGTTTCAAACGACAGCTGCCCGAATACGTGGGTGTAGTTGCCCAGAATCGGACCGCGCTTCGAGAAATACTCGTGGGCACGCTTACCGATAGCCAGCACCGTAAGGTTGCCGGCGGCTGCCTGAGCGGCGTAGCGCTGGGCAATCAAAGCATTCACCGCCTTGAAGATGTTGCTGTTGAAAGCCCCCGCCAGGCCGCGGTCGGAAGTAATGGCAATGATCAGCACGCGGCGCACTTCGCGCTGAGCGGTGTAATCACTCTCCATCTCCTCCCCTACCTGCGCGGTCAGGTTGCTCAGAATGCTGTTGAGCCGCTGGGCGTAGGGACGCATGCGCATGATGTTGTCCTGGGCGCGCCGCAGCTTGGCCGCCGCCACCATCTTCATGGCCTTGGTGATCTGCTGCGTACTCTGCACCGATACAATGCGGTTGCGGACTTCTTTTAAGCTTGCCATTCCGTTGGGAATTAGTAATTAATAATTAAGAATTAAAAATTGCCGTCGGACGAAAACCAGCCGGACCGCAACCCTCAATTCTTAATTACTAATTCTTAATTATTAATTACTTGTTGGCGTATACCGCCGACAGATCTTTGGCGACCTGACGGATGGCACCCGTAATCTCGTCGTCGAGCTTACCGGCTTTCAGCGACTTGAGCACCTCGGGGTGGCGCGACTGCATCACCTGGCGGAACTCGGTTTCGAACTCCCGCACCTTGTTCACCGGCACCAGGTCGAGCAGACCGTTGGTGGAGGCGTAGATGATGGCGACCTGGTCTTCCACCTTCACGGGCGAGAACTGGGGCTGCTTCAGGATTTCGAGGTTGCGACGGCCGCGCTCAATGGTGAGCTTGGTCGAGGCGTCGAGGTCGGAGCCGAACTTGGCGAAGGCTTCCAGCTCGCGGAACTGGGCCTGGTCGAGCTTCAGCGTACCGGCCACTTTCTTCATCGACTTGATCTGGGCGTTGCCCCCCACGCGCGATACCGAGATACCCACGTTGATAGCGGGACGCACACCGGAGTTAAAGAGGTTGGTTTCAAGGAAGATCTGCCCGTCGGTAATCGAAATTACGTTGGTTGGGATGTACGCCGAAACGTCCCCGGCCTGGGTTTCGATAATCGGCAGCGCCGTCAGCGAGCCACCGCCTTTCACCATGTGCCGAATGCTGTCGGGCAAATCGTTCATGTCGGCCGCAATCGTATCGGACGCGTTGATCTTCGCGGCCCGCTCCAACAGACGGCTGTGCAGGTAGAAAACGTCGCCAGGGTAAGCCTCACGTCCGGGAGGACGACGCAGCAGCAGCGACACCTCGCGGTAGGCCACGGCCTGCTTCGACAAGTCGTCGTAGACGACGAGAGCGGGACGACCCGTATCGCGGAAGAATTCGCCGATGGCGGCACCGGTGAAGGGAGCAAAGAACTGCATCGGAGCCGGGTCGCCGGCGGTGGCGGCCACAACTACCGTGTAATCCATGGCGCCGCCCTTGGTCAGCGACTGCACGATCTGGGCTACGGTGGAGGCTTTCTGGCCTACGGCTACGTAGATGCAGAAAACCGGCTCGCCGCGCTCGAAGAACTCGCGCTGGTTCAGAATAGCGTCAAGCGCTACCGTCGACTTACCCGTCTGACGGTCGCCGATGATCAGCTCACGCTGGCCCCGGCCGATTGGAATCATGGCGTCGATAGCCTTGATACCGGTCTGCATGGGCTCGGTTACCGGCTGGCGGAAGATTACACCGGGGGCTTTGCGCTCCAGGGGCATCTCGTAGGTGTCGCCGGCAATCGGGCCGCGGCCGTCGATGGGCTGACCGAGCGTGTTGACCACGCGGCCAATAATGCCTTCGCCGACTTTGATGGAAGCAATCTTGTTGGTCCGCTTCACCGTGGCGCCCTCGCGGATTTCGCTGTAGTCACCGAGCATTACGGCCCCTACGTTGTCTTCCTCCAGGTTCAGCACCAGGGCCTGCAGGCCATTTTCAAATTCAATCAGCTCCCCCGCCTGGGCATTGCCCAGACCGTAGATGCGGGCTACACCGTCGCCAACCTGAAGTACCGTACCAACCTCTTCGAGTTCGGCTTCGGTCTTAAAGTTGGACAGCTGCTCCCGCAGGATGGCGGATACTTCATCCGGACGTACGTCTGCCATGGTATTGTTTATAGATGGGGTTGGTAGGGGTTCTCTTTGAAGGTGTTGCGCAGCTTGCGCAAGCTGTTGCGCACCGATTCGTCGAGCTGACGGTCGCCCACGCGCAGGATGAAGCCGCCGATGAGCGACTCATCAACCGATTCGTGCAGGGTTACGTTCTCGAGGCCCGACTGGCGGCGCACCACTTTGTTGAGTTCTTCGCGCAGCTCGGGAGCGAGCGGGGTGGCGGTAGTCACCTGGGCGACCTGCATGCCCCGCCGTAAATCGTACTGGCTCTGAAACTCGGTAGCTACCCATTCCAGGGTATTTTCGCGGTTGTGCTGGGTCACGATGGAGAAAAACTTCTCCGTCAGCTCCGACACTTTACCACTAAAGATTGCCTTGAGAATAGCCAGCTTTTTATCGTGCTTCACGATGGGGTTGCGCAACAGCAGGCGCAGGTCACGGTTCTGGTCCAGCGTTTTGCGGAACAGGTCCATGTCTTCCTTCACTTGCTCCAGCGTCCCACGCTCCTCGGCCAGATCCAGCAGGGACTTGGCATAGCGGGAGGCAACTCGTTGTTCAGACATTGGTTTTCAGTTGCGAGTTGCCAGTTGCCAGTTGCCAGACTCCAAGTAACTGCTGATTACAAATCAACTGGCAACTGGCAACCGGCAACTGGCAACTGATAACAACTAGTTCAATTTTACTTCCTTCAGATACGAATCGACGAGCTGCTGTTGGGAGTTGGTATCAGCCAGCTCCCGGCGCAGGATGCGCTCGGCAATGTCGATGGAAAGCTTGGCGGCCGTGTTTTTCACCTCGGTCAGCGCGGCATTCTTTTCGTTCTGAATGGCTTCGCGGGCCTGCATGATCAGGCGGCTGCCTTCTTCGGTGGCTTTATTTTTGGCCATCTCAATAAGCTGGTTGGCCATCTGGGAAGCTTCCTGCATCATCTTGTCGCGCTCTATGCGGGCTTCGGTCAGCAGCTTTTCGTTGCCGGCTTTCAGCTCCTGCATGTCCAGCTTAGCCTGGTCGGCCATGCGCAGGGCGCTTTCGATGGAATCCTCACGCTCTTTGAGGGAGCTGAGAATAGGTTTCCAGGCAAACTTGGCCAGCAGGAACAGCACGATGAGGAAAATCACCAGCTGCCAGAAGATCAGGCCAATATTGGGGGTTATCAGTTCCATATACTCAGGTAGGAGGGTGGATATCGAGGAGAAAGAAAGGCGGCGTACGCGCCCCTCCAGCAACCCAAAAAAGCCAAGTCAGCCCGCCGCGCCGTGCGCCGAAGCGACGCGCAGCGGGCTGCTCAGGCAGTGCCCCTAGCTCTAGAGGTTAAACGAAATCAGCAGGCAGACTACGACCGCGAACAAGCCCAGACCTTCGATCAGAGCCGCTACGATCAGCATAGCGGTTTGAATTTTGCCGGAAGCTTCTGGCTGGCGGCCGATGGCCTCCATAGCGCTACCACCGATACGGCCGATGCCCAGGCCAACGCCCAAAGCCACCAGACCAGCACCAATACCGGCACCCATTACAGCCAGACCAACAGAATTCGCAACCTGCAACAACAGAGAAAGAAGCATACAACAAAAATTAGAGGGAAGTGAAAAACGAAAAAATCGGGGGAAGAAAAGCTTAGTGAGCAGCGCGGGCTACGTGGGCATCGTCGGCTCCGTCGCCGCCGCCCATCTGGTAGTCGGCATCGTGGTGGTCTTCTACCGCGCCGCCGATGTACATGGCGGTGAGCAGGGTGAAGATGTAAGCCTGCAGAATGGCCACCAGCAGTTCCAGCACGTTGATGAACAGGCCGAAGGCCAGCGTCACGGGGCTGATGAAGATACTTTTGAAGATGAAGATCAGGCTGATAAAGCTCAGCACTACGATGTGACCGGCCGTGATGTTGGCAAACAGTCGGATCATAAGCGAGAAGGGCTTCACCACCACGCCGATCAGCTCTACCGGAATCATGATGATCAGCAGCGGCTTGGGCACGCCGGGCGTAGCGAAGATGTGGGCCCAGTAGTTCTTATTGGAGCTGGCCAGGGTGATGATCAACGTCAGCAGGGCCAGCGTCATCGTCACGGCAATGTTGCCGGTGAGGTTGGCCGCACCCGGCATCAGACCCAGCAGGTTGTTGAACCAGATAAAGAAGAAGACGGTGAGCAGGTACGGCATGTAGCGCTCGTACTTCGGCCCGATGGACTTCTTGGCTACTTCATCGCGGATGAACGTGATGATCGGCTCGAAGAACGACTGGATGCCGCGGGGAGCCCGGCCGTGGTTGGTGCGGTAGCCGCGGGCTACGGCCGTAAACACGAGCAGCAGAATCGCGGCGCTCAGCAGCAGCGAAGCCACGTTCTTGGTAATCGAGAAGTCGTATACCTTGCCGCCGTCTTCGGCCATCAGGTGCTCATGCTCCAGCTTCAGGCCATTGTAAGCCTGGCCGTGGGCCAGGTTAGAAGACGAGAAAACGCTCAGGCCCTGGGCCGGCTGGTAGGCAATAACGGGCAGCGGAATGGTGAGGTGGCTGCCGTGCTCTTCGTCGCCGAAGGTGGCGAAGTGCCATTCGTGCGAGTCGCTGATGTGGTGGAGGATCATCTCTCCGGGGCTGAAGGCTTCCTTGTCGGTTGCTTCGGCCTGCGTGGCCGTCGGCTCGGCGGCAAACGCAGGAAGCGAAAGAATGCAAAAGAGAGCTATCAGTAAACGCTTCATTCAGTGGGGATTAGAATTTTGCCCGCAAAACCCTTATTCGGGGCTTTCACCCGGTTTTGAAAACGGGCGCAAGTTACTCAGGATGCTCCAGATTTCAAACCCGGCAAATAAGAAATACAACAGGAAGAAGCTTCCCAGGAAGGTCCAGGTGCCGGGGCCTTCCTTCGCGCCGCCTTTATACAGGTAGACCAGCACCAACCCTACCGACAACAGCAGCCGCACGACCATGCCCCCGAAAAAGGCGACCATGAACCCATCGGGGTTGGCTTTCAACAGCCGGGCGGTCAGCCAATAGGTAATGGCGGTGAGCCCGGCGAAGAAGCCCAGCACGGAGTACGCCAGCGGGTGGATAACGGCTGCGCCAAACTGCTGCTGCAGACCGTACATCACCGCCCAGACGAGCAGACAGAAGAAAAAGAAGTTGCGAAGGAAAAGCACTGCGCTGTTATTATTCGTTACGGGAAAGTGACCGAATGACCTGATACGTGGCGGCCACCAGCCCAGACACCATCAGCCCGATGGTGTACCAGGGGTTTTCGGTCTGGAAATACTCGTCCAGCTTCAGCCCGCCCCAGGTGCAGAGGCCAATGATGGCCAGCATCTGAAAGCCCAGCCCGGAGTACCTGGCAAAGGCCCGCATCCGGTCGGCATCGTCGGACTTATTGGGTGGCGGAACGTCGGCAGACATGGCATTGGGCAGTTTGGGGGTGCGAAAGTATTGATTTTCGGCGCAGTAGCCTACGCTTGCCCTCCGCTTTCGGGGAAAGAAGCCGGTTGGGCCCGGGGAAAACCGGCCTGGTAACGGGCACCGTTTACCGGGCCGCTTACCGCCTGCGCCGGACGGGGCGGGGAAAAACTGTAATTTTACCCAACGTGCTACGTTGTAGAACGCCCGCGCCGCCGGAACGAACGAAACCACGGTACGCCCGCGTTTGAAGTTTGCAACTTGGGAGCCTGACTATTATTCTGCCTTGACGAAGTATCCGCTTTTCCGCCTGCTTTCCCTACCGGCCGGGCTGCTCCTGGCAGTTGTGGTCGGGGCCTGCTCTTCGGAGCGAAAGTCCATCATCGGGCATGGCTACGAGAATATAGTCGCCCGCGACAATGGCTTCTTTCTGGCCCGCGAGAAGCTGGCGGCCACCGAAGCTACCCTGTATGCGGCCCGCGTGAACGACTACAACCGCGTGCTGCCCCTCTTCCCCACCCTGGACGATGCCACCGTGGCCCGCGTAACGGCCGACCTCGACGACATCATCAAGAAGGCTTCGCTGCCGATTCAGCACCGCCCGGGTAGTGAATGGACCGACAACAGCTACCTGCTCATCGGTCAGGCGCGCTACTATAAGAAGGAGTTTGAGGATGCGGGCAAGACGTTTAAGTACGTAAACACCACCAGCAAAGACCCGAACGCCAAGCACGAGGCCCTCATCTGGCTGATGCGCACGTTTCTGGCCACCAAAGAGCTGGAAAACGCGGCCGCCGTGTCGGATCTGCTCGACAAGGAGCAGGGCACCGGGCAGAATGCCCGCGAGCTTTTCCTGACCCGCGCGGAGTATTACCTCCAAACCGGTGACCAGCCCAAGGCCATCGAGAATCTGACCCGGGCCCTGCCTTATATCACGCCCAAGAACGAGCTGTCGCGCACCCGCTACATTCTGGCGCAGCTGTATCAGGCTACCAATCAGGATAAGGAAGCCTATGCCCAGCTCAACCAGATTCTGAAGCATAACCCGCCTTACGAGCTGGATTTCTTCGCCAAGCTGATGCTGGGCCAGGTTTCGGACCTGAACACTACCGACAAAGCCCGGCTGGATAAGTATTTTGCCAAGCTGCTGAAAGACACCAAAAACAAAGAGTACCGCGACAAGATCTACTACGAGATGGCGCGGCTCGCCTATCGGCAGCAGCGCTACGACAACTCACTGGCGCTGCTGCGGCAGTCGGCCCGGGTTACGACTACCAACAAGGCGCAGAAGTCGTACACCTACCTGCTGGCCGGCCGCATCTACTACGAGAACCTGCAGAAATACCGGCTGGCCGCGGCTTACTACGACAGCACCGTGCAGAATATGCCCCGGGAAGCCCCGGAGTACGCCGCTACTGCGGAGCGCAGCCTGGTGCTGAAGGATTTCGCCAAGCAGCTTACCACCATCGATACTCAGGATAGCCTCCAGGCCCTGGTCCGGCTGGATACGGTGGCGCTGCGCAGCCGCCTGACCGAATATGCTACGGCGGAGCTGGTAGCCCGCCGGAAGGAAGTTGAGCGGCAGGCTACCCTCGCGGCCCGGCAGGCCCAGCAGCTGGAAACGGCCAGCAACAACGCTACTTCCGCTTTTGGCACGGCTAACTTCGATCCGCTGGCGGCTGCCAACAGCAGCACCGGGGCGCTCTGGTATTTCGACAACCCGACGTCGCTGGCCGCGGCCCGGGGCGACTTTATCCGGAAATGGGGCGACCGGCAGCTGCAGGACAACTGGCGCATCACGAGCCAGGCCAGTGCTTCCGCCGTTACAAGCCAGGGGGGCAACGTCCCGGTTTCCATTGCCGGCGCGGGCAGCACCAGCGTCAACCCGCCCGGTGGTAGTGCCGGGGCCGGCGCGGCCGCGGCTGATCCGGCGGCTCAGGTACGGGGCCTGGTTGCCGGCTACCGCCGGAATCTGCCGCTGACCGAGCCCCAGCTGAAGGCGTCGGAGAAGCAGGTAGAAGAGGCACTGTTTGCCTTGGGCGCCATTTATAACCAGCAGCTGCGGGAGTCGGCGCGGGCCACCGAAACGTACGAGAAGCTCGTGGCGCGCTTCCCGGCCGGGGTTTATTCCCCCGAAACCTACTACAGCCTGTACCTGCTCTACAAGGAGCAAAACGACCCGAAAGGAGAAGCCTACGCCCGGAAGCTGCGCCAGGAATACCCGAACTCATCGTATGCGCGGCTGGTGGCCGACCCGGAATACCTCCGGCGCACCTCAGTGGCCAACGCCCAGGTGAGCATCCGGCTGGATTCGGCTTTCACGTTCTACAAGAAGCAGGAATTCACCAAAGCCCGGGCGGTGCTGGCCCGGGCCAGGCAGCAGTACCCGGTGAATGATTTGACCGACCGGACTTCGTTTCTGAGCACCTTGCTTATCATCCGCACCCAGCCACCCGTGGCGGCGCGGGCGGCGGTAGACAAATTCCAGCAGGACTACCCCGAAAGCCCGCTGCGGAGTCAGGCCCAGGCTTTGCTGGGCAGCTATAAGCGCTACGAGGAAGGCCAGATTACCGGGGCGCTGGCGTCGACCGATAAGCCCGTGGTGTCCATTTTTCGCCCTGGTGAGGTTGACAACCGGATGCGCATTTTCTACGGTGAGCACGAGTCGCCGGCCAGCCTGGTAGCCCCGGCACCCCTGGCTTTAACGCCGGCCGCCCAGCTCCCGGCGGCTCCCGTTCCGGCTACGCCGGTGCGGCGGGGGGCTACGCTGGCTCCTAAAGCTGCCGGGGCCGGCCCCGGGGCGGGTAAAACCGTGGTCCCGCCTGCGCCAGCAGCTCCAACGCCTCCCGCCCCCACCCCGGCAACCGGGACAAGCCCGGCAGTACCGGATCCGGTGCCCCTGGAGCCGGTTAAGCGGGGTACCGCGTACTCCACCAATCTGACTGCCGGGCACGCCGTGGTACTTGCCTTCCCCAAAGGAGCAGCGCCCCTCAAGGATCTGCCCGCCTTGCTGACTGCTTACAACGGTCGGTTCTTCAAGGCCAGCAATCTGCAGGTTCAGCAGTCCGGGCTGACCGACAGCCTGGAGCTGGTCGTGGTGCAGTCTTTGCCGGGCGCGAAGGTGGCGCAGAGCTATGCTCTGAAGCTGCGCGGCCCCCAGTCGCCGCTCAGTCGTCTGCGGGGCGCGGGTTACCAAACGCTGATAATTGGTATTGACAACCTCCCCCTGTTGCTTCAAAGCAAGGATGTGGAGGAGTATCAGCGCTTCTACCAAAAGACCTACTCTAAATAATTCTGAATTGTGAATTCTGAATTATGAATTGTTCTGTGCTGCGGGCTCAGTTCAAGCCATAATTCAGAGTTCAGAATTCAGAATTCAGAATTGAATCCATGGCTTACCCTGCCACCAAGAACAAAGTATCGTCCCGTAAACCTCAGCGACCGGGCCGCTTCACGGCTTTCATCCGCACGCTGTGGGTGCTTTTCGGCGCCGGAGTACTGGGCTTCGTGCTGTACGTGCTGGCCGTTAGTGTCAACTTCCTGGGGCTTTTCGGGCGGATGCCCAACCTCAAAACCCTCGAAAACCCCAAGAGTGAGCTGGCCTCGGAAATCTATTCCACCGATGGAGCGCTCATGGGCAAGTACTTCCACGAAAACCGTACCCCGGCCGAGTACGAAGACCTGCCCCAGCATTTGGTTGATGCCCTGATTGCCACCGAGGATTCCCGGTTCGAGCAGCATTCCGGCATCGACGCCAAGGCCACGGGCCGGGTAGCCGCCGGACTGCTCACGGGGGGCAGCAGTGGTGGTGGCTCCACGCTCACCCAGCAGCTGGCCAAAGTGCTGTTCCGCACCCGCGGCGACCTGAACGACGGCACCCTGAACGACGTGCCCGGCGTACGGATGCTCGTCACGAAAACCAAGGAGTGGATTCTGGCCGTGCGGCTGGAGCGCAACTACACCAAGCGCGAAATCCTGCGCATGTATCTCAACACCAACGACTACGGCTCCAACGCCTTCGGTATCAACACGGCTTCCAAAACCTTCTTCAACAAGAAGCCGAAGCAGCTGACCGTGGCTGAAGCCGCCACGCTGGTGGGCGTCCTCAACGCGCCTTCGCGGTTCAGCCCCCGCTTCAACCCGGCCCGCTCCCGCCTGCGCCGCAACTGGGTGCTGCTGCAGATGAACAAGTACGGCTACCTCGATGAGGCGGCTCTGCGGGCCGATACGATCAAGCCGATTAAGCTCGACTACAGCGTGGAGAATCAGAACGAAGGCATTGCCCCCTACTTCCGGGTCGAGGTGAGCAAGATGCTGAAGGAATGGGCCCGGGAAACCGACCACGACCTCTACGCCGACGGCCTGAAAATCTACACCACGATTGACTCGCGGATGCAGAAATACGCTGAATCGGCCGTGGCTGAGCACATGAAGCTCCAGCAGAAGTGGTTCGATGCTCATTGGAAAGGGCAGCAGCCCTGGCGCGACGAGAACGGCAAAGTCATTCCCAATTTCATTGCCACCTCCATCCGGCGCACGGAACGCTACAAGTCGCTGAATAACCGCTTCGACGGCAATAAGGACTCCATCAACTTCTATCTGCGCAAGAAGTATAAGATGACGGTTTTCTCGTGGAAAGGCGAGAAGGAAGTACTGATGTCGCCCCTCGATTCACTGGCTTACTACAAGCGCTACCTGCAGGCGGGCTTCATGGCCATGAATCCGCTCAACGGCCAGATTAAGGCCTGGGTGGGCGGCACCAACTACAAGTACTTCAAGTACGACCACGTGAAGCAGGGTAAGCGTCAGCCCGGCTCCACCTTCAAGCCTATCGTCTACACGGCCGCCATCGACCAGGGCTATTCGCCCTGCTACCAGCGCCCCGACGTGGCCACGACCTTCCCGGCGGTAGCGGGCCGGGCGTCGTACACCCCCCGCAACTTCGAAGGGAGCTTCACCGGCCGCACCTTCACGCTGCGCCAGGCCCTGGCCCGCTCCATGAACTCCATCACGGCGTGGGTGGTGCAGAAGATTGGCCCCGAAACCGTGGTTTCCTACGCCAAGCGCCTCGGCATCACCTCCCCTATCGAAGCCGTACCGGCCGTCGGCTTTGGCTCCAGCGACGTGAGCATGTACGAGTTGTGCGGAGCCTACGGCACTTTCGTGAACAAGGGCGTCTGGACGGCCCCGATGATGGTGACGCGCATCGAGGATAAGAACGGCAACGTGCTCCGGGAATTCGTGCCCCAGACCCGCGAGGCCCTGAGCGAAGAAACCGCCTACCTCATGACCTATATGCTGCAGGCGTCTACCACCGAACCCGGCGGCACGTCGGTGATCCTGAAAACCGGCTTCAAGTTTCCGTATGAAATCGGCGCCAAAACCGGCACCACCAGCAACTACTCCGACGCCTGGTTCATGGGCATCACCCCCGATCTGGTGTGCGGCATGTGGGTGGGCGGCGAAGACCGCAGCATTCACTTCCGCACCGGGGCTTACGGCCAGGGCGCCCGCATGGCCTTGCCCATCTACGGCGTCTTCATGCGCAAAGTGTACGCCGACAAAAGCATCGGCATCAGTACCGCGCCCTTCCCCAAACCAACTCAGCCACTGAGCATAGAAGTCGACTGCAGCCGCTACTACGGCGGTCAGCGCGACACGATTCCCTACGACCAGAAGCTGAACCAGGCAGAGCTGCCGGATCTGGATGATCAGGATATCTAAATCGCTGATTTCCGCTGATTAGGGTGATGTCACTGATTTTTGAAGGACGGGGCCGGGACTAGCCGGCCGCATTTCTGAATCGCTGATTTCCGCTGATCAGATTGATTTCACTGATTTTTGAAGGACGTGGCCGGGACTAACCGGCCACGTTTTTTGTTGTCTTAAGCGTCGTACTTTACCCTCCGCGTACCTGCGCGCTTTCTTTCTGCGTATTTCCGCAGGCTTCTACCAATGACCTGCTTTCGGGCTGTTTTGTGGCCTAAATCCAATCAGCGGAATCACTTCAATCAGCGTAAATCAGCGATTTATGGCAGCCAATGCCCAGCTACAAGAGCAAATCCGCCAGCTGCCCCACCAGCCTGGCATCTATAAGTTCTTCGACGACGAAGGCATTATCTACGTCGGGAAGGCTATTGATATCCGCAAGCGGGTGAGCAGCTACTTCACCAAGCAGGACCACAACAAGAAAACCCAGCAGCTGGTCAGGAACATCCGGCGCATCGAATTCACCATTGTCGACAGTGAGTCTGATGCGTTCCTGCTCGAGAATAACCTCATCAAGCAGCACCAGCCCAAGTACAATATCCTGCTGAAAGACGGCAAGACCTACCCGTACCTGTGCATCACCAACGAGCGGTTTCCGCGCCTGCTGCCCACGCGCAACAAGCTCAACGACGGCTCGCGCTACTACGGCCCCTACGCCAACCTGACGGCCATGAACATCGTGCTCGAGCTGATCCGGGCCCTGTATCCGCTCCGCACCTGCACCTACAACCTCACCCCCGAGAATGTGGCGGCCGGTAAGTTCAAGGTGTGCCTGGAGTATCACCTGGGCAACTGCAAAGGGCCCTGCGAAGGGCACCAGGAGGAGGAAACCTACAATCAGTACATCCTGCAGATCCGCAACATTCTCAGCGGCAACCTCACCGTACCCAAAGCCTACTTCCGGGAACGGATGATGGCCGCGGCCCAGGATCAGCAGTATGAGCTGGCCCACAGCCTCAAGCAGAAGCTCGACCGGCTCGACGATTTCCAGGCCAAGTCCACGGTGGTGAATGCCACGCTGTCTAACATCGACGTATTCAGCATTGCCTCCAATGAGAAAAGCGCCTTCATCACCTACCTGAAGGTGATGAGCGGCTCCATCATTCTCACGCAGTCCATCGAGGTCCAGAAGAAGCTCGACGAAACCGACGTTGAGATTCTGACGCCGATGATTATGCAGATGCGGACGGAGTTCGAGAGTCAGTCCCGGGAAATCCTGGTGAACACCGAAGGGTTAGAGCTGCCGCTGCCGGGCGTCACGGTCGTGGTGCCGCAGATTGGCGATAAGCGCAAGCTGCTGGAGCTTTCCATCAAAAACGTGCTGTACCTGCGCAAGGAAAAGGAAAGCATGAACGACCGGTCCAAAGATGTGAACGAGGTGCGCATCATGGAAGGCATCAAGCGTGATTTGCGCCTGACGGAGCTGCCTAAGCATATCGAGTGCTTCGACAACTCCAACTTCCAGGGCGACAACCCCGTGGCCGCCATGGTGTGCTTCCGCAACGCCAAGCCCAGCAAGCGGGACTACCGCCACTACCACATCAAAACCGTGGTCGGCCCCAACGACTTCGACTCGATGTACGAGGTGGTCACGCGCCGCTACCGGCGGCTGGTAGACGAAGGCGCGTCGTTGCCCCAGCTCATTATTGTCGACGGTGGCAAAGGTCAGCTGAGCATGGCGGTTAAGGCTATCAAGGATCTGAACCTGTGGGGCCAGATGGCCATCATCGGCATTGCCAAGCGGCTGGAAGAAATCTACGTGCCCAACGACCCGTTGCCGCTCTACATCGACAAGAAGAGTGAATCACTCCGCCTGTTCCAGCGCATGCGCGACGAGGTTCACCGCTTCGGCATCACCTTCCACCGCAGCCGCCGCGACGCGGCCACGCTCAAAACCGAGCTGACCGACGTCAAAGGCCTCGGCCCCGTTACGGCCGACAAGCTGCTTTCCAAGTTCAAATCCGTGAAAAAGATAAGGGAGCTTACTGAGGCCCAGCTTATCGGAGAAGTGGGCAAGGCCAAAGCGCGTATCCTGCTCGATTACTTCAGCCAGCAAGAAACGACAGCCAGCCCGTCCGTCGAGTAAGCCGGGAATTTACAGGCCAGCAAAAAGCCCCTACCGCAATGGCAGGGGCTTTTTAGGTACTTGGCAGGCAACTACAACATCCGCGTAATCCGAAAAATCCGGGCGAATCCGTGGTTTAGAAGCTCCAGAGGTTATACTCGTACTCAATCAGGTCGGAAGCGGCCTGCTGCGAAGCCAGAATACCCTGCTGCTGACCACCGTAGATTTCGTCCAGACGGGAGTCGTTCGGGTTGGAAACCTTTACGATATACGAATTGAACAGCCACAGCTCGAAAGCATCAGCGAGGTTCTTGTGCTGGGCGTCATTCTGGGAGTTGAACCAGATGGCTTTATCCGGATTGGCCCGGAACACCCGCACCAGGTCGCTGTACTTGAAGCACCCGATGGTCTTTTCAATGCCGGCGGTGTTTGCACCCAGCGTCGAAGGAACCAGCAGCGTAACGGCTTTGATGTCATGATACATTCTCGACCGTTTCTTGTCGAAGATCATATCTTCCTTCAACTCCATCTGATAGATGTCTTTGGGACGATACTCATAGCTTGGGGGCGCGACCGGCTTTTTAGGCGCCGCCGCTACCTTCTTGCCTTTGACGGTCTTTTTAGGAGCCCCCCAGTCGTCACCAGCGGCATCATCACTAAAGCCCGCAGCCTTTTCCTCTTCGCTCAGACCCGCGCTGGCTTCGGCATACGACATATTAGCCGATACTTCACTTGGCGTGTAAGTCGTAGTAAGCGAGTCATTTTTGTAGGCCTGCAGCTCCCCGCGCTTTACCGCATCAAGAATTACCCGGCTGATTTCCTTGCCTTCGGAGAACATCGGCTTGTTCTGCTTCTCGCGCAGATCCACTGCCCGCCAGATGGTCTTGCGGAACATAATGTCCGAATTTGGAATCGGACGGTACGAGCCGTTGCTGCTCGCGGTAGTAGCTTGTTCCTGAGCTGAAGCCGACACCGACAGCAGCAGACCAGCCGTGAAGGCGGCGAAGGAAAGGAAATTTTTCATACCCTAGTAATCAAAAAGGCGCACCGGTTAGTTCAGCAGCGTAACGCTTAGATAAGCGGAATATTGAACTGCTTCGACACTTTTACTTCTTCCTGCTGATCCTGGAAGTTCAGACGCTTTACTTCTTTCACTTCAATGTACAGCCGGTCACCTTCACGGCCCGAGTTTACAACGTCGCTCAAGTTGGCCTCCGGACCGTTGATGGTTCTCGTTGGCATAGCCGGACGCTTGCCGCGGACCAGCGTGATTTCGTAACGCGTAACGCGGTAGCGGGCATCGTCGGGCAGGAAGGTCGCGAAGCCCGCATCCGGAATAGCCTTCAGGCTCATGTTCCGCACGGCCGTAATCGGCGTACCCTGCTTTTCGTTGGCCGGACGGCCCCCAACCCAGCACTGAATCTCGGGCTTGGGAATCGGACGAACCTGGAAAGTCTGCGAGCCGATGGCGTTACCACCACTGCTTACGTTCAGCGTAACCTCCCGCGAATTCGGCACCAGGGTTACGTCACCCAGCTTGGAACCCTGGATAACTGAAGCCCCGGAAGCCCCAAAGCTAGGCTTGTACTGGGCCCCCAAAGCCGGGACCTGTACGCTGAGCTTGTTGCCGCACTTGAAGTAAAGCGCCTGCACCGATGCCGACTGAATCTGCATCACTGGTTTAGTCACCGTGTAAGGCGTAGTTACTTTGAAGGTGGTATCGCGGCCGTTCTGCTTGAAGCGGATGGTGCCGGTCCACTGCGCCTTGGCGTTGCCGGCAGCATCGAAAGAACCCGGGCGGGCCGTGAATTCTACTTTGCCTTTGCCATCCGGACCTACTGATAAAGGACCACCATTCAACGTCATGGTCGGCTTCAACCCGGTAGCGGAGGCCGTCAGGAACAGCTCGGCTTTATACTTTGTGCCAGCGGCTACTGTATTCGACTCCGCACTGGCGAAAGCGCCTACTTTATCGAAGACAATGATGTTACCGCCCACTTTAGCCGACTGCGCGGCCAAAGCATCAGCCTCGTACTTGAGCACTTCGGCTTCCTTCTGGGCCAAAGTAGCCAAAGCAGCTACTACCGGAGTGTTTTCAAAGTTAAGCTCCGCAAAATTCTTGTTGCGTTGCTCCTTATCTACTACCATGGGGTCTTCCTTGGCGTCAAGCGCTAAAGGAGCGGCTCCCGGAACGAACTTTTGGATGTAGGTTGAATAAGTGTTCAGCTTATTCTTCATCTCATAAGCTGCCCCATCACGCTTACCGCCCAACATGGTAGTTGCTACCTTATCTTCGGCACTCATGTTTTTAAACTCGTTCTTGCCTTTGTTCTCCGTGGCAACCATAAGTTTTTCGCGCACCGTGCCCAGATAAGCAATCACCTCCTGGGTGGTCTTGCGGATTTCCTCGCTTTGCTTCAGCACGACAAGATCAGAGGCCTGGTTGCGATTTTTCTCAACCTGCGCCTGAATGCCCTTTACTGTTCCATCATTCGACTTTGAAACCTTATCGTTGATAGAGGAAAGGCTGTCGTCGAGGAACTTGAATTTGAGCAGAATCGCTGAATTTACTTGTAGGGCAAGAAGGGCCGTCAGTACCAGGTACATCATGCCGATCATTTTTTGCCGTGGAGTCTCTTTTCCTCCCGCCATGGTATTCTTTCCTAGTCGATAAAATTATTGGACAGAAACGTTCCGTGCACTTGCCCCCAGCTCTAGCTGGTAGCGCGCATGGCGTTCAGCATATTGCCGTACACGCGGTTGAGCGAACCTAAGTTGCTGGTCAGCTGCGTTACCTCCTGCTTGAACTGGTCGGTTTCCTTGCCTGCTTCGGTCAGGTTTTCCATAGCCTGGCTCAGCGTACCGTAGAACTTGTTCATGGACTTCAGGTGCGTGTTGGCATCCTGCAATTCCATTTCGTACACTGCATTCAGCGCACCCAAGTTTTTGGTCACGTTCTGCACCTGCAGATGGTACTCGCGGGCATCAGCCGTAGCATCAGACATGGCCCCGATAGCCTGGGCGGTCTGCGCGTATGCTTCGTTAATCCGCTCCAGCGACTGAGCAGCCGAACGAACTTTGGTGGTGTACTCCTCCGTAGCGTTGGTAGCATCGCCCAGCGACGAAAGCTGCTGGGTGGTAGTGGTCAGGCGGTTCAGGCCCTGGCCCAACGAAGCAATTGCTTCCGGAGTCACGTTGGCATCCTTCAGCATGTCGTCCAGCTTACGGGTCAGGCCCTGGCTGTTGTTGGCGGCTAAGCTATTGTTGCCCAGTGAAGGGTCGTAGCCTTCATTCAATTCCGGATAAACCAGAGACCAATCTGTTTCTTTAGGACTTGGCTGAAACGCGCTTAGAAAAAAGATGATAGCTTCGGTACCAAGACCGACGATAAGCATCTCACTAGCATAATCCCAGTGCTGAATCTTGAACAATGCCCCTACGATTACGACTGCTGCACCCATGCCATAGACCTTGGGCATAAGCACGTCATACAGGAAGCTACCGCCTTTTGCTGCCATTTTACTTGAATTGAAAGAATTGAATTGGAAGAGGAAGAAGCAAGGAATTAATAAGGAAACTGAAGCTAGGCTCCCCTAATTAAGGGCGGTATTGGTACCCTCGCCAATTTGGATCATAGCCGTACGGAAGCCGATGTAGGACCGGGCGGAATCCTGGTATTCAAAATTGCGGGAACCGGTTTCCAGAAAGTAGGAAATATCTTTCCACGAACCACCGCGTACTACTTTGCGTGGCTCGTTATCATCTGGGTTGGTTGGGTTCATGTCCCACACTACCGGCACCGAAGCCTCCATGTAAGCATCATCGCACCATTCCGATACGTTACCGGACATGTCATACAGGCCAAAGTCGTTGGGGAAGAATGCGCCAACCGGAGCGGTATATGCGTAGCCATCACTGGCGTAGTCGCCCCGGCCCGGCTTGAAGTTCGCCAGCATGCAGCCTTTTGAGTTACGCAGGTAAGGGCCGCCCCAAGGATAAGTAGCCAGATTTCGACCACCGCGGGCAGCATATTCCCACTCTGCCTCGGAAGGCAAGCGGAAGTTTGGGGTGGGCGCCAAGCCGGCTTCCTCATTGGCGCCATTCTTGTTTTTGGTGCGCCAGTTGCAGAAATACTTGGCCGCAAACCAATCCACGCCAACCACTGGATAGTCATCGAAAGCCGGATGGGTGTAGTAATACTCCATCAGCGGGTCGCCCATATGATAAGTAAAGTCTCTAACCCACACCGTGGTATCCGGATACAGCTCCGTCATGACGTACTCTTCGCCGAGGACATCAATCGAATCCTGCCGGATGGCATTCATAAACTGGCGGTATTCATTGTTGGTGATTTCGGTTTCGTCCATGTAGAAGCCGGCGATGGTCACCTGCTTGTTCATGTTGACCATTGAGGCCGAAATATCCTGATCCGTCTGGCCCATGTGGAAGGTCCCGCCTGGGCAGGGAACCATTCCATAAGGAACTTCCTGCGGATTAAACTCGGGGCGGTCCTGCGCCCCAACCAGGTCGCCCTGAGGTCCTTTTCCAAAACCACAGCCTCCCAGGAACAGCGCCGAAAGAGCGAAGAGAGGCAATACGAGTAACTTGTTCATGTCAAGAGAAAAAGACTGTTCGGGCGGCGATACCCGAAGATTACAATTTGATGGGCCTGCAAATCTAGTGAATCTTACGTTCGTCCGCAAACCTATCGTTCAATACCGCCCAACTGTCTACGAATGAGACGAGTTCCCGGTTGAACGAAGAAAGGCGACTGCTTAGTACATGAACCCCACAAATCCAGCCGGCACGTAATCAGGGCGTCGAAACATTCCGCGCCAAGGGTAAAATCAGAAGCTATACCGGGGTGTGCGGATAGCTGGACGAATGGCAAGCCCTGGTTTTGGCAAGCGGTAGGAGAGCATAATCTCGTGCGAGCTAGGTGCACGGGCAGCTTGGTTAAATGCAATAAGGTCCAAAGCATAACCAAACCGTAAAGCATTATCTTTTGCAAAACTCATGCCTAGCATACCGGTAAATGATTCATCGTAGCGATACCCTACACCGCCCCAAAACTTATCGTTCAAGGTGGCCCGGGCCCCTACCTCATAGGAGTTGTTCTTTAAGCTTATCTTATTGCTGTCGCCAAATTTGCCGGGCAATACCAGCTTGGCTATCACGGTGGGCGTAACAATCAGTGCAGAAGAGGCCTCAATATTATAGCCCGCAGTGAAGTAAGCGTGGTTTTCAGCCAGGATGCGGGCCGTACTAGGGGTGCCGATAGACTCACTTTTAAAAGTGTATTCTGAGCGCAGCAGATTGTTGACGCTCAAGCCGGCATACAGCTTGTCTGATTCATACCATGCTCCTCCGCCAATGTCGAACTTAGTGTCCGAACTTGGCACCGGTACTTTCGGGTCGTTAGGGTCAAGCGCCCGGTGGCTGCCCTCACCAAAACGATTCATTACCCCCTGTACTCCCAGGCCTAGCTTACCGGCACCAACTTTAATATGCTTGGAATAAGAGAGTTGCAGATTTGTCGTCTTCAGAACAGCTATTTCGTCCTGAAAAATGTGAAACCCTAGTCCCCCGCCAATAGCCGCTAGGGGTACGGAACCAGATATTACCACTGTTTTAGGCGAGCCGCCGGTATCGAAAGAAGCGCCGTAGCCGGCGTACTGATAACGCCCTATGAGGGTAACATCGCCCTGACCTTTAATGCCCGCGTAAGCGGGGTTGAGGTACATTCCATTGAAGCCATAGTGACTGAACTGGGGCTGTTGCTGAGCAGCTGCCGAGCCGGCAGCGACCAATACTAACAGAATGGCAGATAACGTCCCCTTCATAAAAGCGATTGATATAGAGTGTGCAGCCCGGTAGGGTGGGAAACGCAAGTGTATCCAAATGTATGGAAAAAAGCATCTGCAACAAACACTCTCTCTAAGCCCTAATGTACAGCCTTTTGCGGCTGAAGGGCCCATTGCTACAATCAGGCGTTTTGCTTACCATTGGGTTTCTTGTCCCGGGTGGCATCAGCCCCGTGATGATAGCGGATATAAGCCTCAATTGCTCCCGTCATGGATGGAGCATTAGGGTGAGGAGCCTCGATATCCAGCTCTAAACCAGCGTCCCGGACTGCCTTAGCCGTAGTAGGGCCAAAAGCAGCTATCCGCGTTCCATTCTGCTGGAAGTCAGGAAAATTGATGAATAGTGAGCTAATGCCAGAAGGACTAAAAAAAGCAATGCAGTCGTATTTCACATCGGTGAGATCCGACAGATCACTGGCCACAGTATGATAGATAACCGCTTCCGTGAACTTGAGATTATTGGCTCGCATGAACTCCGGGATATCATCTTTGCGGATATCAGAGCACGGGTAAAGGAATTTCTCCGTTTTATGCTTTTTGATAACTTCAAACAGATCGGCCGCTGTTCGTTGACCAACAAACAGCTTCCGTTTACGCAGCACAATATACTTCTGCAGGTAGTTAGCGGTCTGCTCTGAAATACAGAAATACTTCATCTCAGCCGGCATTTCCAGCTTGGCTTCTTGGCAGATGCGGAAGAAGTGGTCAACAGCATTGCGGCTCGTAAAAATAATCGCCGTGTGCTCCGAGATGTTGACCTTCTCCTTACGGAAGTCTTTATAGGAAACCGGATCAACCTGAATGAACTCCCGAAAATCAACTTTGATGCCGTACTTGTCCGCGATGGCAAAGTAAGGATTGACGTCGTTCGTCGGCTTGGGCTGGGTGACAAGCACGGTGGCAATGCGTTTTGCGTGCCGGCCCGTTCCCGGTTTGTCTGTGCTCTCGGCCATAAAATTAAAAAGAGAGTAAATCTCGGTCGATAAGTGGATCGTTGGGAGAAAGGGCCAGCTAACTAGGTGACCCTGGGAGCATTAGTAGGTAAAAATGATCAATTTCAACAGAATGATCAACGGAATCACTTCCGTGGCGCAAAGGTAAGAAAACAAATGTAGATTTAGCAGGGAACTCCGTTGGTGGAGGGTTCGGGCAATCCGGATTACCGTACCAATCAACATCAAGGAAACCACGCCATTGGAAACCCACAGCACCGCTTGGGGCAGCGTCTGGTTCAGCCCCAGGTATAGCAGCATAACCAGCGGCAGAAAAAGCCCCATAAATAGAATAGTGCGCACAAACTCCCGGTACTGAACCATTACCAAGGGAGCAACATCGAATATATAGCCCATCAGTTCCAGAAATAAGTACTTGCCCAGTACGAAACCGGCTACTAAGGCAGCATAGAGTAGAACCCGTAGCACTATCGCAGATTCCGGGACATCAAACAGCTGACGCAGAATTACGATAGTTTGAACATTGGTGTGAATGGCTACCAGCAGCAAGGCAAAAGACAGCGCGAAGACCAGCACCAAAAGCAGGTTCAACCAAGTCACAGTAGGCTTGGTCAGAAAATCCTGGTCATTGGCCTGCTTACTCCACAGCCCCTCAAATTGGTATATGCGCGCAAATCCTGGCTGATACGTGGCCCGAATACTGCCATAGAGTAGCCCAATAACCAACAGGAAACAGAGAAACACATTTTGCCCCTGATGCCCCCGGGGCCGGGGTTGAGCCACCAGGGCAGTAGAGGCCTTCGTGTCGCTGGTCCGGGAAACTGGTGCCACGGCTGCATTCGTAAACGAAGGCAGATTTGGCGCTACCTCAGCTTGCCACACACATAGCAGGTGGGAGCCCGTCCGCTCTTCTCCAGGCAGTAAAGTAGCGAAGTCCAAAGTGTAGGAGGCTGCCTTAGGAGCACTAAATACTAATCGGTTATCTAAAAACAGGCTCAAGCCTTGACGGGCAGCGAAGGTGACCAGCAACGGCCGGCCAGGGCGCACATTAATCCACTGATAATAGGCCTGAGCCGGCGTATGATAATCGGGCAGGTACAGGATCAGGCTATTGCGGCCGGCGTCGTAGATAAGCCAATCGGCCGAAAGACCGCCGCGCGGCACCAGCGGGAGCAGCCGATATTCGGCAGCCAGTGTGGTCTGCGCAGCCAGCACCAACTGGACCAGCGCTAAGACCCAGATGCGGAGGCGGCGTAAATTCATGCTTCTCCCCTTATTACCCGAAGTAGCGATATTCAGGATGCTACGCGCTGCTGAGCGCTTCGACTTTGGTATACCCCTAGAAATATGCTCAATACCAGGGAAAAGGCAACAATTCCAGCAATCAGCCAGGTGTTGCCCAAGGCCGCGAAGTTGATAACAAACAAGATTACAACCAGATTTAGCAAGCCCAGCAGCATTACGGTACTAATCTGTTGGAAGCCCATAGCCAGAATCCGGTGGTGAACATGGTTCTTATCAGGAGCAAAAGGGGAGCGGCCAGCAATCATGCGCACGATAAAAATGCGCAGGGTATCGAAGAGCGGGACGAACAGAATGCCGATGGCCACGGCCGGAGATGAGGAGCCAAACGGCTGGCCCACCCGCAGCCCCATTTCAATAAACTGAATGGTCAGGATAGACACAATGAACCCACACACCAAGGAACCGGTATCGCCCATAAAGATGCTGGCGCGATGAAAGTTGTAGCGAAGAAAGCCCAGCATTCCTCCGATCAAACAGACTGACACAAAGACGTAGTTACCGTAGCTACTTCCGCCATAGCGCAGGAAGTAGTAGCCATAGGTGGTGGCTATAATCAGGACGATGGTGCCCGCCAAGCCATCCAGGCCATCAATAAGGTTTATAGCGTTGGTGATTCCGACGATGGCCAAAAAGGTGAAGGCGTAGCTGATGCCAATTGGTAACTCCTCAATGCCGAGGATCCCCTGAAAGCTTGTCACCCGGATGTCCGCCATAATCATGACGATACCGGTGGCCAGTAGCTGGCCCACAAATTTTTTGGTTACCGAGATGCTAACCAAGTCGTCTTTCAAGCCGACGAAGAACAGCACGATACACCCGGCCAGCAACTCCTGAATACCATTGCCAAGATTAGCAAAAATGGTCAGCGACGACATATAGCCGGCAAACACGGCTACGCCCCCCAGGCGCGGCGTGAGCGACTCGTGCACGGTACGCACATTGGGCGTATCGAGCATGTTCTTCAGGTGAGCAATGTAAATGATGGAAGGCACCGCAAACAATGCCACCAAAAAAGCCCACAGGAAAGACAACCCTAACTGAATTCCGATTGGATTCATACGTATTGACTCAAAATTAAGCAACTCTACCCGGGTTTGCAGGCCACGGGTCAATGGTGAGACCAACTCTAGCTGTGCAATACGCCTTCACGGTCGAGCAGGGCAATGTGGATCAGGTTGGCGGGCACAATCGAATCTGGCACGAAGATGTATTTTTTGTCAAAAATCTGGGGCCCACGATAGTAGCTCACCCAATACTGGTTGTTGAGCTGAAACAAATCCGGGTCGATAGGCTCGATCGGAACAGCGCTTTGGGGTTCTACTTCCAGAATGACGTGACGCAGGGTGGAGGTCCGAACAGCTTCTCCGTTGGTCCGGATACCGTAGCCGTTGGAACTGACGATGACGTTACGCAACGGAAAAGGGTTGCTGTTGAGCAGGTACACCTGCCAGCCCTGTTTGCCGTCTTCGGTGGCCGCGTTCTCGTCGGGCACTACGGCCACCGATACGCCCTCAACCGGATCAAAAATAATATCGTCTTTCATGCCTGTTCAGCTGGTCAGGGTGGCATCCAGCAGTATAGCCAGATGGCGCAGCAACTTTTCCTCTACTTCCGGCAGGGGTACCACCCGTCCCAGTTCCTGTTGCAGGGAGGTAACGGCTTTGTCCGGGATACCACAAGGGACGATGTGCCCGAAGTACGAGAGGTCGGTATTGATATTGAAGGCGAAGCCGTGCATGGTCACCCAGCGGCTGCATTTCACCCCTAAAGCGCATATTTTGCGCGGATTTGCGGCCCCATCCTCATACCCGAGCCAGACGCCGGTCAGGCCGGCAATGCGGCCAGCCGGCAGGTCATATTCGGCCAATGTCCGAATTACGGCCTCTTCCAGGACGCGCAGGTAGCGGTGAATATCGGTGAAGAAGTTGTCGAGGTCGAGAATAGGATACCCAACCAGCTGGCCGGGCCCGTGGTAGGTGATGTCGCCGCCCCGGTTGATGCGGTGGTAAGTAGCCCCGTGCTGCAGCAGCTGAGCCGCATTAAGCAACAGGTGCTCGGGTTTACCACTTTTTCCTAAGGTGTAGACGTGGGGGTGCTGGCACAGCAGGAGCACATTAGCCGTCGGCTCGGCCACTGATCCTGCTTCGGCGGCAAACCGGTTGCGCGTTTTGCGGGCCACCGTAGCAGCCAGCAACTGCTCCTGGTAAGCCCAGGCCGCCTCGTAATCAATCAATCCCAGGTGTTCTACCCGCAGTTGCCGGTTCTGCCCGGCCTGCGGGGCAGACGGCACCAACGGGTCAGCAGAACCAGCGGCAGGCGGCGTTGGACAAGACGGCAGAACAGACATAAGCATGGTTTGAAGAGCCTTGAATGAAATACCGGAGGACTGCGGCTTTGGTGAAACTGCCCAGAAAACGGGCAAAGGTACTAGATTTAGCCCCAATCTTCCTCCTTCTCCCTCAAGACCTTGACTATACCTTCTGCCGCCCACTTGCTTGGTCAGGCTGGCGAAGCTGCGGCGGCAGCTTACCTCCGCGCTCAAGGCTACGCCATTGTTCAACAAAACTACCGCTACCGCCGGGCCGAAGTGGATTTGATCGCGCAACGCGGGCAGGAGCTGCTGGTGTTCGCAGAAGTTAAGACCCGCTCCTCAATCCAGTTCGGACACCCCGAGGAGTTTGTGACGGAACGTAAGCGCCAGCTTTTCCGGCTGGCCGCCGAGCAGTACCAGGTAGAAGTGAACTGGGCCGGCGACATCCGGTTCGATATTCTGGCGCTGATCCAGGTTACGGGCGGCTTTCGCATCGAGCATTTCGAGGATGCATTCACCTGAGACAAGCGCAGGATTGCCGCCCATGCCCCTTAATTCCTAGCTCCGGGGCGATCCGTAACGACGTCGCGCTTGTCGTACTTATCTTTCTCATAGACGAGCACCCCGTTACGATTATACTCTTTGAGCAAAACCGGTTCGCTCACCTCCGGCTCGTAACCCGACTCACCGTACTGATACACGTAGTGCCGGCGGTCCTTGGTGTTGCGGAAGCCCCAGAACCTGGTCCACTCCCCGATTTTCTTGCCATTCTCGAACTGCCCTTCCCATTCCCGCTTGCCATTTTCGAGAAAACTCACGTAGTCCCCTTCGATTTTGCCATCGGCGTAAGGAATAACTTCTTTCAGGCGCTTTTTGTCGTTGGCATAGTAGCTCACCGCCGCGTCGCGGGGAAAGCCCATTTCATAATGATTCTTGCTGAGCAGGATGTTGTTCTTGTTGAACTTCTCCCAGCGCAGGTGCCGGGTGCCCATGGCAAAGAATCCCGTTTCGACTACTTTGCCCCCCTGCGTCTTTTTATAAGGACCATGCAAGACCTTATCGTTGGCCGGGTTTAATTCTTCCGTGGTTTTGAAAACCTTCCGCTTCTTAGGCTCAAAGTAGTAGCGGGACGGCGCGAAGTCGTTGGGCTGCTGAAAAGTACGCAGATAATGAAACGTTTCGATTACCTGGTTACGGCCTTTCGGACCCGACTTGGTGAAACTCTTCTTGATCCGCTCACCCAGGAAAACGTTTTTCTTCTTCTTGGGCGTGCGTTGCGCAACTTTCTGTTTCTCTTTAGCGGCCCTTTCCTGCTCCTTGGTCAGCGCGACCTTCCTGGTATCCAGCGAAGGCCCATTCGTGGTGTCGCGCGCAGTAGCCAGGGAATCGCGCCGAACGACGCCAAGCAGATTCTGATCGGGCTTACCGTTGAAGGAAACCGTTTTTTTGGAACAGGCCCCTACCAGCAGCAATAGCACCGGAAGCAGCGAAAGAAGCGGGCGAAGTAGGCGCATCAACGAAATAAGGCGAATTCGTAAGGTCGAACGTAAAGATATAGGTAATTGGTGCCCAAGTGGGGAAGGAGAAACCAGCGCAGCAGCCAGAAAAGCCAACGGCAGCCGGCACCACTTTGCCGCTTAATGCGCCGCTTAAAACACAAACCCCCGACAGCCGGCCGGCCATCGGGGGAGTGACGCGATGAATTCCTGCTTACTCCGCGGCCAGCAAATCGGCGCTGCGCTTTACGAAAGCGGTCAGGGCTTCCCCCTTCAGCATTCCCTGAGCCAGCAGACCTAAGTCGAAGGCCTGGCGGGCCAGCTTTTCGCCGGCTTCGCCCTCAGCACTCAGCACGCGCTGAGCCACGGGGTGGTTCGCATTCACGCTTACGGTATAGCTGTCGGGCATATTCCCAAACATCTGCATGCCCCCACCGCCACCCGTGCGCTGCATATCCTTCATGCGGCGCATAAATTCGGGCAAGGTGATGATGACGGGGGAATCCTGGGGCGACAGTGCCTCAATCTGCACGTGCATGTGCTCGTTGCTGATGGCTTTTGTGAACAGCTCCTGCAGACGCGTCTTGTCCTCGTCGCTAAGGACGCTTTCCGCGGCCTCCTCCTTGTCAATCAGCTTGCTGGTCGTTTCGGCGTCTACCCGCTTGAAGCTGGTCTGCTCCAGTTTCTGCTCCAGCTGCCCGATGAAGTGGGAATCCAGCGGACCATCAAGCTGTAATACATCATAGCCCCGATCCTGGGCCGCCTGCACAAAAGCGTGCTGGGCCTCGGCTTCGGTGGTGTAGAGCATCACCGTCTGATCGTCCTTGCTTTTCTGATTCGCCTGCACGAATTCCTGGTACTCGGGCAGCGTAAAGAGCTTACCGGCTACGTTCTGCACCAATACAAAATCCTTGGCTTTCTCGTAAAACTTATCATCCGAAAGCATCCCGTACTTCACGAACAAGCCGATATCAGGCCATTTCTGCTCGAAGCCAGCGCGGTCTTTCCGATACAGCTCCGCCAGCTTGTCGCCTACTTTCTTGGTGATGTAGGTGTTGATCTTCTTCACCGCCGCATCGGCCTGCAGGAAGCTGCGCGACACGTTCAGCGGAATATCGGGCGAGTCGATAACGCCGTGGAGCAGCATCAGAAACTCGGGCACCACATCCTTTACCTCGTCGGTGATGAACACCTGGCGCGAGTAGAGCTGGATCTTGTTGCGCTGAAACTGCAGCTCGTCCTTCACCTTGGGGAAGTAGAGAATGCCGGTCAGGTTGAACGGGTAGTCGACATTGAGGTGAATCCAGAACAGCGGCGGCTCCGAAAACGGATACAGCTCCTGGTAGAACTTCACGTAGTCCTCATCGGTCAGCTCAGCCGGCTGCTTGGTCCAGATAGGGGCCGTCTGGTTGATAACTTCGCCTTCGAACTCAATTTCGATAGGCAGGAACTTGCAGTACTTGTTGAGGATAGTACGCAGCCGGGCCGGTTCCAGGAACTCGTCGGAGTCGGCGGCTACGTGCAGCACGATAGCAGTGCCCCGATCAGCTTTGTCGGCGGTGTCCAGGGTGAACTCCGTGCTGCCGTCGCAGGTCCAATGCGCCGCCTCGGTGTCTTCCTGATAGCTTTTAGAGAAGATCTCAACGTTATCGGCTACCATGAAAGCCGAGTAGAACCCCATGCCAAACTTGCCGATAATCTGGTCTTTGGTGGCGGCGTCCTGCTCCTTGTACTTCTCCACGAATTCGGAGGCCCCGGAGAAGGCAATCTGGTTGATGTACTTCTTGATTTCCTCTGCCGTCATCCCCAGTCCCCGGTCGGCGATGGTGATGGTGCGGGCGTCCTTATCTACGCTTACCTGCACTTTCAGCTCACCCAGCTCGCCTTGGAACTCGCCCAGCTGGGCCAGACTCCGCAGCTTCTGGGTGGCGTCTACCGCGTTGGAAACCAGCTCCCGCAGGAAGATTTCGTGGTCGGAGTAGAGGAATTTCTTGATGATGGGGAAGATATTCTCGGTATGAATCGAAATGCTACCTTTCTCTTGCATAGCTCGTTGCCTGAAGGGGTGAAACCAAAAAAACCGGACGAAACGCCAGCCTGGTCAAGACTGGTATCGTTCGGCCTGGTGCTTCAAAAGGCGTTCCAGGCCGCTGATGGCTGTCAGTTTGACAGCTATTCCCACGGCTCCGGTACCGGGTCCTGGCGCTGGTTACCGGATCTGGGCATTGGCTCCGGTACCGAGCAGCCATTCGTTCTCCAGCAGCTTAATCCGGGGCGAGGAATCGGTAAGCCAGTCCAGCGCGGCGGGCGTATCGGAGAAGAACTGCACGTTGGCGGGCATGTAATGCTGGTCGTCGAACATAAGATGTTCTACCACCAGTACATTGTGCAAACTGAGGGGCAATACCAGCCCAATCCTGCTCACGCCCAGACGCGGAAACTGCGGCAGCCAGTGTTCTCCCAGCCAGTTCTGCTCATCGCTGCCAACCAGCGGCATATCAGAGGTGTCGGCCAGCCATCTGGTTATCCGGTGCTGGCGGGAGAAGTCGGCGAGCTGTTCAAAGGCATTCTGAAACTTGCCCAAATCCATGCCACCCCGCCATTGCCAGCGCAGCAATTTCAATAAATCGTCATATTGAAAGCAAAGCGAATCCTGTCTGTTAATCATGGGCTATCACCAACGCTGTAAATCCGGGGCGATTGCCCAAATATACTACACAACAACGCTTTACACCGCATTGATTTCGGCAACTCCCCCATATTCCCCGTCGAATACCGACTTTCAGGCGACTAGCTGAATCCTGGCAGCACGACCTACACTTCATAGCTTTTATACAATTTTTTATATTTCCAGTATTACCATCATTAATATGAGAATCTCCAGAGTGGCTACCATTTACCAAGCCTCTTTCCGGGGTGCTTAGCGCGGTTAACCAGCCCACCCGGGGGCGGAATTGAAACCCTGGTAAGTAAGGTTTGCCAGGACCCTAAACCCTACCCTGAACTGCCTGAAGAGGGGGCAGGTCGGTTATCAGCTAAGCATGGTACCGGTACCCTGGGGTTGAAAATCCACTACCTTTGCCTTAGTCGCTGAATCCTCGTTGCCAATGCGTGTTTCTCGTTCCCAACTGGCTGTCCTGCTCCTGTGCTTCGGGCGGCGGCGGCGGCCCGATGCCTGGGTACTGGCCCTGCACCCGCACCAGCCGACCGAACTGGGGCCGGAACCGACGAAAGCGGCCACAGCCGTCCTGACGGCAGGATGAGCCCTTTGTCTGCTGTTTGCTCGTCGTCGGCACCGCTGGGGGTTCCGCGGTTTTCTTTTCTGCCTTTCTCTCCCTCCTGCTATGTCCCGTTTGTTTCTGGCAGTACTGCTTCTTGGGTTGGCTCCGGCGGCCGGGGCTCAAACCAGCACTACCCCTCTGAAACCACCCCGCCCCGTAGCCGTGCCGGTTACCGGCCGGGTTACCGACGAGGTTACCAAAGAACCGCTGCCGGGTGCTACGGTGCTGTTTCCCGACCTCAGGCAGGCCACCACCACCGGAGCCGACGGCACGTTCCGATTTAGTAACCTGCCCCGCGGCCGGTTTTTGATCCAGGTGCGCTTTCTGGGCTACACCACCGTGGTGCGTACCGTCGATACCAGTGCCCCGCAGGCGCTGGCCGTGGCCCTGACCACGGCGGCAACCGAAATTGGGCAGGTGGTGGTAACGGGGGTCTCCGCTTCTACCGAGATGCGCCGCTCCCCCATCCCGACAACCGTAGTAGACCGCACGGAGCTTAACCAGACCGCTTCAACCAATGCCGTGGATGCCATTGCGCACACGCCGGGCCTGAGCCAGATTACGACCGGCGCGGGCATCAGCAAGCCCGTTATCCGGGGGCTGGGCGCTAACCGGGTGATTACGCTCAACAACGGCGCGAAGCAGGAAGGCCAGCAGTGGGGCGATGAGCACGGCATCGAAATAGATGAGTATGCCATCGACCGGGCCGAGATTATCAAGGGCCCCGGCAGCCTGCTCTACGGCTCCGACGGCATGGCGGGGGTTATCAACTTTCTGGCCCCCGAACCGGTGGAAGAAGGCAAAGTGCTGGGCTCGGTAGCGGCCAACTACCAGACCAACAACCACCTGCAGGGCTACTCCGTGATGAATGCCGGCAATCTGAACGGCTTCAACTGGCTGGCGCGGGGCAGCGGCAAGCTGGCCGGCAACTACCGCAACCGCTACGACGGCCGCGTGTACAACTCCGGTTTCCGGGAGCTGGATGGCAACGGCTACGTGGGCGTAAACAAAAGCTGGGGCTACGCTCACCTCACCGTGTCGTCCTTCAATCAGCAGGTAGGATTGGTTGAGGGCGAACGGGACGAAACCACGGGCCGCTTTCTGAAACAGGCCGTGGCCGGCAACTCGGTGACAGGCGTGCCGGTAACGGCCGACGACCTGCGCGGCTACCGGCTGGACGTGCCCCGGCAGCAGATCGGCCACCTCCGGATTGGCACCGACAACAATTTCATCCTGGGCCAGAGCCGGCTGACGGTAAACGTGGGCTGGCAGCAGAACCTGCGCCGCGAGTTCGGCAACGCCCTCGACCCGGCGGAAACCTCCCTGTTTTTCCAGCTCCGGACGCTGGACTATGCCGTGCGCTATTTCCTGCCCGAGAAAAACGGCTGGAACCTCACGCTCGGCACCAGCGGCATGCAGCAGCAGAACGTGAACCGGGGCGTTGAGTTTCTGATTCCGGCCTACCGGCTGTTCGATAACGGCCTCTTCGCCGTGGGCAAAAAGAGCGTCGGCCGCCTCGACCTCAGCGGCGGCCTCCGCTATGATGTGCGGACCATTACTGGTGATGCCTTATTTCTGGATGCCAACGAACAGCCCGCTACCAGCGGGGAGCAAAAGTTCGGCGGCTTCCGGGAGACGTTCCGCAATGTATCGGGCAGCGTGGGGGGAGCCTTCAGCGCCACTGAGCAGCTGGTCCTGAAAGCCAACGTGTCGCGCGGATTTCGGGCGCCCAATATTGCGGAGCTGGCTTCTAACGGCAAGCACGAGGGCACCATCCGCTACGAAATCGGCGAAACCAACCTTAAGGCCGAAACCAGCCTCCAGGTCGACGGCGGCGTGAGCTACACCACCGACCACCTCAGCCTGAGCGTGGATGCCTTCCGCAACCGGATTCAGAACTACATCTTCCCCAGCCGGCTGAATGATTCCATTTCGGCGGAGGGCGACCCGGTGTTCCGCTACGGACAAGGCGACGCCCGGCTGGCCGGTGGTGAAGTCACCCTCGACATCCACCCTCACCCACTGGACTGGCTGCACTTTGAAAACTCGTTTTCGATGGTGAGAGCCATCCAGCTGGACCAACCAGCCGGTCAGAAAAACCTGCCCTTCATTCCCGCTGACCGCCTGCAGTCGGAGGTGCGGGTGAACTTCCGTAAGGCGGGCTCCTCACGGCTCGGCAACCTCTACGCCCGCGGCGGGGTGGAGTATACTTTCGTCCAGAACCGCTTTTTTTCGGCTTTTGATACCGAAACCCGCACGCCCGGCTACACGCTCGTGAACGCAGGCCTGGGCTCGGACGTGCAGAACGCCCGGGGCAAAACGCTGTTTTCGGTATTTCTGGCGGGCAACAACCTGTTCGACGTCGGCTACCAAAGCCATTTGAGCCGGCTGAAATACGCGGCCGTCAACGCGAGTAACGGCCGCTCGGGCGTGTTCAATCAGGGCCGCAACGTGAGCGTGAAGCTGGTAGTGCCGCTGGCGTTCAACTGAGAAACAGCCCTGAACGGGTGCGGCGGGCGGACCTCAACATCAGCGAAATCTGACTAATATGCGGTTCCAATCCGCTTATCCCGCGTTTCTGCATGGCCACTCCCACCCTTTCTGAATCCACCCCCAAAACCACCGGCTTGTTCAGCGCCATCGTCATCGTGGCCTCCCTGGGTTACTTTGTCGACATCTACGACCTGATTCTGTTCAGCATCGTGCGGGTGAAAAGCCTGAATGAGCTGGGCATCACGGCCGCCGCCGAGGTAACCAACCAGGGTTTGTTCCTGATCAACATGCAGATGGGGGGAATGCTGATCGGCGGCATTCTGTGGGGTATTCTGGGCGACAAGCGCGGGCGGCTGTCGGTACTGTTCGGCTCCATTCTGCTGTATTCGGTAGCCAATCTGGCCAATGGCTTCGTGCAGACCATCGACCAGTACGCCTGGCTGCGGCTGATTGCCGGCATCGGGCTGGCCGGGGAGCTGGGGGCGGGCATCACGCTGGTGGCCGAAACCCTGCCCAAGGAAAAGCGGGGCTACGGCACCATGATTGTAGCCACCGTGGGGGTTTCGGGCGCGATGCTGGCCTACTGGGTGGGCGAGGCGCTGGGCTGGCGCAACGCCTATTTCGTGGGCGGCGGCCTGGGCCTGGCCCTGCTGGCCCTGCGGGTAGGCGTATACGAGTCGGGGATGTTTGAGCAGACCCGGAAAAGCGAGGCCCCGCGGGGCGACTTTTTCAGTTTGTTCACCAATGGCCCCCGGCTGGCGCGCTACGTCAAGTGCCTGCTCATTGGCGTGCCGCTGTGGTTCGTGGTCGGCATCCTGATTACGCTGGCGCCGGAGTTTGGCCGGGAGCTGGGCGTGACGGGGCCGGTAACGGCGGGTCTGGGCGTGTTCTGGTGCTACTTCGGCCTCGTATTCGGCGACTTCGCCAGCGGCACCATGAGCCAGCTGCTGCGCAGCCGTAACCGGGCGTTGCAGGTATTTCTGGGGCTGTGCGGCGTGATGGTGGGCGTGTATCTGTTCGGCACCCGGGGCGTGTCGCCTACCGTATTCTATGCCGTGTGCTTCCTGCTGGGCCTGTCGGTGGGGTTCTGGGCGCTGTTCGTAACGGTGGCCGCCGAGCAGTTCGGCACCAACCTGCGGGCGACCGTAGCTACCACGGCCCCCAACTTCGCCCGGGGCTCGGTGGTGATGCTGGTGCCCCTGTTTAAAGGGCTGGCCGGGCCGCTGGGCATTATCGGCAGCGCGGCCGTTATCGGCTTGGTATCGTTGCTGGTGGCGTTCTGGGCCGTGAGCAGCCTGCCGGAAAGCTACGGCAAGGACCTCGACTATCTGGAAGAGTAAGCCGGTGCCCTCGGGCTGCTGCTACGTGAAGCAAAAGGCTAGAGCTACCAACCTTGCTCAAAGCCCGGCGTACACGGACCAAACCACCGGTTTTCAACCCCAGTCATGAAAAAATCACTCGGTCTTCTGGCCATCATTGCGGCTTCGGCCTTTTCGGCGCAAGCCCAGGTTACGCCCACCACTCCCGCGCCGCCGGTTACGACGACGCCGGAAATGCAGCAGCAGCGGGCCGCTGAGGCTCGCGGCACCTACGAGGATCAGAAACAGCAGACCGCAGTCAGTGCCCAGGCCGCCCGCGACACGCGCAGCGCCATGAGCGAAAACAAGCAGCAGCTGCGCGAGCAGAAAAAGCAGCTGCGCGACCAGCAGCAGCAGCTCAAAGCCCAGCGCAAAACTGAAAAAGAGAATAAAGCCCGCGAAAAAGCGGCACGCACCCAAATGAAGGCCGAAAAGAAGCGGGCTAAGGCCATGAATTAACACCCGCCGCCTTCTCAGCAAAAAACTCCGGCCCCGGCTGGAGTTTTTTGTTGCCCTGCTCACCGCTGCTTTTATCTGCCTTTTCCCCAACCAATTTTCACCCCCTGATGGCTGACCAACCAACCAAAAACACCCCGATGCTATACCCGTGGCATCACTTCGTATTGTTACCCGCAGCCCTGGTGCTGGCCGGCTACGGCATCCGCCGCTACCTCGATGTAGCCGGCGAAGATTCTGAAATTTCGCGCCTGTGGTTTACGGTAATGGCGCTGGCCATAGTGGGCCTGGGCGTACTGGTGATGCTGCGCCAGCATTACGCCCTCAGGCTCCAGGACCGGCTGCTGCGCCTGGAAGTGCGTCAGCGCTATTTCGAGCTGACCGGCCAACGCCTGCAACCCCTGGAAGCACAGCTGACGATGCAGCAGATTCTGTCCCTGCGCTTCGCCGGCGACGCCGAGCTGCCCGGCTTAGTGCAGGCCGCCATCACGGAAAAGCTCAGCGGCAAAGACATTCAGGCCCGGATTCAGGATTTTCAGTTCGATTCGCTGCGGGTGTGATTTTCTGGGGTCCGGGGGACTCGGGAGCTCAGGATCCTGGGTTTTTCCGCCGACTTTTGCGTTATCAAGACCCGTCTCCCCCGATCCGGCGCAGGCAATCCGGAACGCAAGCAAAAGGCCAAGCTCCCAGGCTCCCAAGTCCCCCAGACCCCAAAGACCATGATCCTATACAACGTCACCACCAGCATCGACCCGGAAATTGCCGAAGAATGGGTGGCTTATATGCGCGATACCCACATGCCGGAAGTAATGGCAACGGGTTTTTTCATCAAAAGCCAGCTCTGCCGCCTGCTCCACGAGGAAGACAACGGCGCAACCTATGCCTCCCAATACTACTGCGTGAGCCTGGAGCAGCTGGCAGAGTACCAGACCGTAGCGGCGCCCGCGCTGATCCAGGAAATGGAGAAGCACTTCGGTGGGCGCTACGCCTCGTTCCGCACCACGCTGGAAGTGCTGTTTTAAGATTAATGTGCTGATGTGGGGCTAATGTGCTGAGGTGGGGGAATGTGCTGAGGTGCTAATGTGGGGGAGTGTGCTGAGGTGGAGCCACGGCGGCTTCCACGGCGGCGTCGCACACGTACGCCTGAAGCTGCCCGGCCGTCATATTACCGTTGAGCCACTCCGGGTCGAGGTTGGCGCCGATGCGCTTGTAGAAGCCGATGGCCGGCTCGTTCCAGTCCAGCACCTGCCACTTCAGGCGGCAGGCGTTGGTGCGCCGGGCTTCGGCCACCACGGCGTCGAACAGCTTTCGGCCGAGGCCCGTGCCCCGCGCCGCTGCCGTCACTACCAGGTCCTCGAGGTACAGCATCCGGCCTTTCCAGGTGGAATAGGCGGTGTAAAAAAGCGCGATGCCCAGAATATCCTGCTCCGTCGTTTCGGCCACGAAAAACCCGAAAATCGGCTCCGGTCCGAATCCGTCGCGCTGCATGTCGGCCAGCGTGTTGGTGACTTCGTCCGGGGCCCGTTCGTAGATGGCCAGCTCGACGATAAGCGCGTGGACGCGGGGCAGATCGGCTTCAGTACCGCGGCGGATGGTGATGGTGGACATGGGGAGGGGAAATTAAAATCGTCTGTCATCCTGAGCAAAGCGAAGGACCTTCCTCCTCATCAATACTCATCGTAGTTCAATAAGCTGTTCCAGCACAACATAAACGGCGGTACTCATTGAAAAGGCTTCCAGGGTAAGTACCCAACAAGAATTAGTTTGACCTATTTGGAACGTCATGCTGAGCTTGTCGAAGCATCTCTAACTAGTCGTTAAACGATTGGTTTAGTGTGCGGTAGAGATGCTTCGACAAGCTCAGCATGACGTTCTTTTTAATGCAAAACGATTTTCGCCACCTACTTATCCGAGGAAGGTCCTTCGCTTTGCTCAGGATGACAGAGTAAATAAAAACAAACCACACAGCAACGCCCATCTGCACGATCAGCAGATGGGCGTTTACGTTACCCGGGGCCGCGGGCCGGAATTACATCTGAGGCTGCATCTTTTTGATGTCCTCGGTGGCGTTGACCGCGTTGATTTCGCGGGTTGCCGGATTCTCGGGGGCCACTTTACCGCCAGTGGTGTCGGGAGCCGCCGGAATGGGCGGCAGGGCTTGAGTGGCTACGTTATCGTTGGTGGTGTAGTCGGGATTTTCGCAGGCCGTAAAGGTCAGTGAAACGCTGGCCAGCAGACCGAGCAGAAGCTTTTTGTTCATAGGTAAGCCAAAATGGGACAGTCGATTGGGACTTTGGAGCCGCAAGATACGAAGCAGGCCGCGAAACCTGCCTACGCGGTTAGCGTCCCAGAGGATACGGATTCACCCCCATGTTATGGAAGGCAAACGACCAGATGTCGGCCCACTCCTGAATCTGGAGGGCCGTACTTTTGCCCGCGCCGTGACCGGCATTCACATCCACCCGAATCAGCTGGGGGTTGGGGCCGGAGTTGGCTTCCTGCAACGCGGCCGCGTACTTGAACGAGTGCGCGGGGACCACCCGGTCGTCGTGGTCGGCGGTGGTAATCATGGTGGCCGGATAGGCGGTGCCGCCTTTCAGGCTGTGCAGGGGCGAGAACTTGTAGAGGTTCTGAAACTGGGCGTAGCTGTCGGATGTGCCGTACTCCGGCGCCCAGTTCCAGCCGATGGTGAACTTCTGGTAGCGCAGCATGTCCATCACGCCCACCGCCGGCAGGGCTACGTGGGCCAGGTCGGGGCGCTGGGTCATGGTGGCGCCTACCAGCAGGCCGCCGTTGGAGCCGCCGGCAATAGCCAGGTGCTTGGTGTCGGTGTAGTTCTGAACTTTGAGATACTCGGCGGCGGCAATGAAGTCGTCGAATACGTTCTGCTTGTTGGGCGTCATGCCGGCCTGGTGCCAGGCTTCGCCGTATTCGCCTCCCCCGCGCAGGTTAGGAATGGCCAGGATGCCGCCGTTTTCGAGCCACAGCATGCGCACCACCGAAAAGCTCGGCGTGAGGGAAATATTGAATCCCCCGTAGGCATACAGGTAAGTCGGATTCTGACCGTTGAGCTGCACCCCTTTCTTGTGGGTGATGAACATCGGAATCTTGGTGCCGTCCTTACTGGCGTAGAACACCTGCGTGGTCACGTAGTCGGCCGGGTTCACAGCCACCTTCGGGGCCCGCAGCACGGTGCTGGTGTTGGTGGCGAAGTCGTAGCGGTAGATGGTGGTGGGGTAGGTGAAGGAGGTGAAGGCGTAGTACACGCTCTTCGCATCGCGGCGGCCGCCGAAGCCCGAAGCCGTGCCGATGGCTGGCAGCTCCACGTCGTTTTGAAACTCGCCGGTTTCGCTGTACACTTTGATCTGGCTGCTGGCATCCCGGAGGTAGGTTACCACGAGGCGGCCACCGACGTGCTCCACGTTTTCCAGCTTGTTTTCGCCCTGCCCGATAACTTCTTTCCAGTTAGCCTCCTGGGGCTTTTTGGGGTCAATCAGCACAATCCGGTAACGGGGAGCCTTGTAGTTGGTGAGCACCAGCAGCTGGCCGCCCACGTTGCCAATCACCGAGTTGTTGTGCTCGTAGCTGGCAATCAGGGGGGTAAACTTAGCCGCCTGTCTGGCGTCGGTCAGGTCGCGCACGGCCAGACGGTTGCCGTCGGCTTTGCCATCGGTGGTGTAGAGGGTCAGGAACCGCTCGTCTTCGGTGGTGCCCACGGTGCGGAAGCCCAGGGCCATGGCCTTGTCTTCGTACACCACCTTATCGGCACTCTGGGGCGTGCCCAGCTTGTGGTAGTAGACCTTGTGGAACTCGTTTTTGCCCGACAGCTGGTTTTCCCCGGCCTTGGGCGCGTCGTAGCGGCTGTAGAAAAAGCCGTCCTTGTACCAGGCCGCGCCCGATACTTTCACCCACTGCAGCTCGTCGGGAAGGGTTTTGCGGGTTTGCAGATCCATCACCTTGAGCTTCTGCCAGTCGGAGCCGCCGCCGCTGGTGGCGTAGGCCAGGTAGCGGTGGTCGTTGGAGAAGTAGGTGCCGGCCAGGGCCGTGGTGCCATCGGCCGAAAACTTGTTGGGGTCGAGCAGCACGTCGGGCTGACCTTCGGCGCCGTTCTGCTGCACGTAAAGGACCGCCTGGTTTTGCAGGCCGTCGTTTTTGGAGAAGTACATGTTGGCCCCTTCCACCTGCGGCACGCCGTAGCGCTCGTAGTTCCACATTTTGGTGAGGCGGGCCTTGATCTGCTCCCGGAACGGAATCTGGTCGAGGTAGCCAAACGTCACCTTGTTCTCGGCTTCGACCCAGGCTTTGGTTTCGGGCGAGTCGAGGTCTTCCAGCCAGCGGTAAGGGTCCGTAACGGAGGTACCGTGGTAGTCGTCGGTGTGGTTGACTTTGCGGGTTTTGGGGTAGTCCACAGTGAGGCGGGGTAAATTCGCTACCATCCCCCGCCGTTCGGTCGGGTTCGGGTTCGTGGTAGCAGTGGTTTGCAAGGCACCGTCCTGGGGGGGTTGGGAGGAGCGGCAGGCGGCCAGGGCAGTGAGAGTCAGCAGGGCGAGGGCGGGAGTACGCATAGCGCGAATAGGGAAAACAGATCGGGGAAGAGGTAAATGTAGCGCGTTCGGCTCAATCGGGCATTGTTTCGCGCAGAGTACGCAGAGTAGCGCAGAGTCCGGTTTTACGGTTGAGCGGGGCTCGTCATGCGCCCGATCTTGGGAATCACCTGAATCAGGAAGCGCTTGTTCTGGCCTTCGCGGGCCCCGGCGTAGCGGCCCGTGCCGAAGAAGCCGCTGCCGCCGATGATGAGCTCCACGCCGCGGTCCTGGCTGAAGTCGAGGCCGTTCTGCTTCCAGAAGTTGAGCAGGTTCAGGGCCCGGCGGTAGCTGAGCTGGTAGGTGAGCTGCTCCTCGGCCCGGTTGCGGGCATTGTTGCCGGCATAGCGCGCGGCCATGCCCTCCACAATCACGAGGTAGCGCACGGGCTGCTCGGTCTTGATGGTTTTAAGCACCGAGCGCAGGGTGCGGCCGGCCTGGAGCAGAGCGGGTTTGTAGGCATCCTGAATTTCGTCGCGCCCGGCCTTGAACTGCACCGGCACCAGCAGCTCGTGGCGCTCCAGCGTGGGGTCATATTTAAAGTACTTGCCCTCCAGGCGCTGCAGGGAGCGGCGGATCTTGGTTATCTGCTCCAGCTCCTCGGCCTTGGCTTTCAGCTCGCCGTTGGCTTTTTTCAAATCACTTTCCCGCTCCTTGAACAGCTTGAAGCTATATACGAACAGCACCAGCATCACCACGAACAAGGACGTCATCAGGTCCACGTAGCTGGGCCAGAAGAAATCGTTGGAAGAGCGGTTTTGCGGGTCGTTCATGGTTTTTATTGGTGTTCTAACTGGCCGTCATTCCGAGCGAAGTCGAGGAATCTCGCGTGGCGTCGTTGGATTACTATTGTCATCCTGAGCAAAGCGAAGGACCTTATCAGGGCAGAACGAGCCGCCACAATGAAAGTCGTTCAACTGGTATAAGGTCCTTCGCGCTGCTCAGGATGACAGTTACTTTGGCAACGTCAGCACGCGAGATGCTTCGGCTTCGCTCAGCATGACGTGCTAAATGGCAATTACTACACCGGCTTCACCCCGCCAAATAAGCTGTCCATAAACCGCTGAAACCGGTTCTTGGAAGTCGCCTTTACCAGCACCGTATTCAGGTTCGACAATTCGAGCAGCAGCTTGGCCTGAATCTGGGAGTCCAGCTCAATTTTGCGCAGCAGTTCCCGCTGGGTGGCCGATACTTCGCGGCCGAGCACGTCCTGCTGGGCGTTGAGATTCTGGAAGGGCTCCAGGTACTGGCGGATCCGGTCGAAGACGTTGTCCTTGTTGAGCTCCTGGAAGTGCTGGCTCCACTTTTCGTAGGCCTGCTGGGCGTCGCGCTCGTGGAAGCTCAGGCGCTGCTGCATCAGGTCGGTGAGGCGGCCGGTGGCTTCGTCGAAGTACTGCTCGGTGCGGGCGGCCACGTTGGTCATTTCCTGCTGGTGGCGCTGGAAGAAGTCGAGCTGGGCCTGCACCAGGTTGTCGTGCTGGCCGATGTACTGGCCCACGTTGTTGATGCCCCGCTCGAAGCCCACGAGCCGGTCGAGGATGCTGCTCACGGCCTGGGCGGTAGCGGTGCCGTCTTCCAGCATCTCATTCAGCCGCTGCTGGTAGCCCACAAACTGCCCGAACATTTCGGCCGACTGGCTCACTTTCTCAAACACGGCCACGTTGGCGTTGGCCATCTTGTCGAACCCGATTTCGTTGAGCCGCAGCAGGAAGTCGCGCTGCACTTTCACGTTTTCCGTCAGCGTTCCAATCACGGGCTCGAAGAGGACGACTTTGCTCACGAAATCCTGGTTGAACGCGTCGAGTACGCCCTTCAGGTTCGACAGGCTGCCGGCCATGTCGGAGTGCAGGATGGGCAGCAGGCGGGCCTGCAGGAAGGTGTAGTAATGGTTCCGGGCCTGGTCGAGGCGCTGGTGGGCGTTGCGCACGAGGCCGTTGCCGAGCAGCGTGAGCAGCAGCCCCACGAAGGAGCCGGCCATGGCGATGAGCACGCCGGTCAGGAAGGGCGTCAGCGCCTCGTCGTCGGATACGCCGTTGCGGGCAATGCCCACGAGGCCCAGAATCACGCCCAGAAACGTACCCAGCAAACCCAGATACAGGGGAGTGGCGACGTTGGCCTGCACCGCGTTTTCCATTACCTGACTCTGGCGCTCCGAAATATCCTTGAGGATGCTGAAGTCCGCCGCGCCCTTGTTGTAGCGCAGGTAGCCGTTGGTGTCGGCCATGATTTCGTGGAAGCCTTCCGACACGGCCTCGGCTTTGATGATTTCCACCGGAAAGGAGCCTTCCGGGGCGTTGGCGGCATAATCGGGCAGGTCTTCGCCGGTGGGCGTTACCAGCCGCCGCTCCACCCGCAGGGCGTCCTTGGCCGGGTACAGCTGGCTTAGCCGCTGCGCCTGAGCCCGGGTTTGCAGAAACGCGCGAATCTGCAGGCCCACGACAATGGCAACGACAACGACTTCGAGGGTTATTTCGAGCATGGAAACTTCAACGGAAACGAAGCACAAAGGTCAGCGCAAATACGCTGACCTACGAATCAATCTGCAAAAAAGAACGTCATGCTGAGCGAAGCCGAAGCATCTTGCGGGCTGACGTATGAATAGTAATCCAACGACGCCACGCGAGATGCTTCGGCTTCGCTCAGCATGACCGCCCTGTGGTTTTCTCCTACCCCTACTCAAACCGGATAGCCGCCTTCTGCTCAATCTGCCAGGCCCCGCCGCTCTTCACCAGCGTACCGTCCTTTTCCGTCACGATGCGCGTCACGGGGCCGTTGGGCTGCTGGTAGAGGCAGGCTTCGCGCAGGGAGTACTGGGCGCTCTGAATGGCGTAGGCGTGCACGGCGGAGTTGGACGTGACGCGGAACGTGGCGCGCTCGGGCACCCGGGGGTCGGGGGTTATTTCGTAGATGCTGTCGTGCTGGGGCTGGTCCTGCAGATCGTAGTCGCTGAAGCTGCCGTTGACGGGCACCTTGGCGTAGTAGCGCGTCGGCATGGGCGCAGCCGGCGCGGCGACTGGGGGCAGCGGGGCCGTGGCAGCCGACCAGTCCGTAGCCGGTAGCTGAACCGGCGGAATCAGGCTGTCGAATTCGTCGCGGGGGGCGCTGGCGGGGGAGCCAACGGGCAGTATCGGCGGCGTAACGGCTGTTTCCTGAAATGACTCAGGCGCAGCTACCGGCGTAGCAGGTGGTAGGGTTGGCGCAGGCTTGGCTACATTCTGCGGCTGCGTCTGGGGCGCGGGAGCCGCTACCGGCGGGGCTTGCCGCTGCTGGTTGCCTTGCGGCTGGTTGCCCTGCGGCTGGTTGCCTTGGTTACGCGGCTGATTCTGCTGCTTTCCCTGGTTCTGATTCTGGAGCTGCTGATTGCCGGCCGGCCGCTTACCCAGCTCTTCAGCCACGCGCTGCTGCACCAGCTTCTCAATCTCGCGCTGCAGCTCCGGCGTCATTCCTTTGGCGGCCGACACCGGGCGGGCCGGCATAGCGCCGCCGGCGGAAGCCTTCACTGATTCCAGCTCACTGCGGTGGCGGTCGGCGCGGCTACCCAGGTCGCTGATGCTGCGGCGCAGCATGACGTAGAGAAACAAGCTCAGCAGCGACAGAATCAGGGCCAGCGGGGCGAAGAACTTGCTCATCAGGCTTTCGCCGGCAGCCGGGCGCGGCGCTACGCCATTGGCCTGGTCCTGCTCACCGCCCAGGCCAGCTCCCGCATCTGCCGCCATGGTTTCGTCGGTGGCGGTGGTATCAACGAGGTCGGTCTGGTCGTCGGTCAGGCTGGAGGCCACGTCGGTGGGCGGGGTGCCGTTTTCGACGTAGCCTTTCAGCTGGGCTTCCAGGTTCTGCACGCCCTGCATGCGGGCGTTGTCCTTGCGGCGGGCCGGGGAGGCTTTCAGCTTGGTGATGATTTCGGTGGCCAGCTTCTGCAGCCGCGCCTTATCCGAGCCCAGACCATTATACATGGTACCCCGGCCTTCGAGCGGCTGGTAGAGCATGCTGTATACCTTCTGACTGTCGGCCTTGATACTGTTGGCCAGCTCCTTCAGGGTGCCGCCGCAGCGCAGGGTGCTTTGCAGGTTGGGCCGGCCGGTGTCGCCGTACACGAACTTCATCGTGGCGCACCAGATCTGGGTTTTCTGCTCGTCGAGCGTGGGCTGGCCCAGGGGCGTTTGGGCGTAGCTGGCCGTGGTGAGCAGCAGACCGATGAGCAGGGCAAGGACGCGGCGGGGAAGAGTCATAGCAGCGGGAAAGGAATAGGGACGCTGGTTTTTGTTGTTTGTTTCGATCGTCATGCTGAGCGAAGCCGAAGCATCTCGCGTGGTGTCGTTGGATTGCTAATCAGACGTCAGCACGCGAGATGCTTCGACTTCGCTCAGCATGACAATGCCATTGCACGCGAGATGCTTCGACTTCGCTCAGCATGACAGACGATTTTGTTCTAGCAGTCTTGCTTTACCCGTTCGAAATCAGCTCCCGGCTCAGGTTATACAACGCCTGTTTCATGGGGTAGAAGAACAGCGTTTCGGGCAGGGTTTCGCCCTGGCCGAGGTTGCGGCCAATCTGGTGCAGGCCCAGGTTGAGGCTGTCCTCGATTTCGCGCAACAGCAGCTCCTTGATGCGCTGCCGGTCCACGTCCACGCCGACTTCGCGCATGAGCGGGGCCACGTCGTCGTCGTCGAGCACGATGTCCAGGAAGCGCTTGGTGTTGTCGATGATGCTTTGCTTGAGGTCGGCATCCACCTGCGGCATTTTCAGGCGGGCGGTGTCGATGTCCTGACCTTCCAGAGCGCCGTTGAGCTTCACGGTCCGGATCTGGTCGAAGTCGGCGGCGCTGGTGGCGCTTTCCTCGAACAGCACCCCGCCGTTGGTGGTAGCCTCCTTGGGGTTGTCGGCCAGGATTACGCGGAAGTTCTGGGGGGCTTCCTGGCCCGTGGCGGCCTTGAACACGGCTTTGCTGATCTTCTCGATGGCGGCCATGCTGGCCCCGCCGCTGAGGATGCGCAGGTACAGGCTGCCCTTGCCCGAGAAGCACAGGTAGCGCGGGGGCTTGAGGCCCAGGTGCTGCACGAGCTGCGCCACGTGGTAGACGATGGCCGTGTAATGCAGGTAAAACAGCACCCGCAGCTGCCGCCCCTTGCCCAGGCCAAGGCTCTGAGTGAAGCGCAGCGCGTCGTTGTAGGTGAACAGCAGGCTGGTCACGTCGGCCGAGCCAAAGTCGGGGTTTTGCAGGGCGGCCCGCAGGTAGCCCTTGTACTCCTGGTTTTCCTCCGAGTCGGGCAGGCTTTCCACGTACTGCACGCCGAGGCGGAGCAGGCCGTTCTGCTTGGGCGCGCCCTGCACCCGGGCGTAGCCGTCGCCCCAGAGGTCGTCGCCGGCGAAGCGGAAGGACGAGCTGAAGGCGGGCTTCTGGTCGGCGAAGATCAGCAGGTCGGTGGTGCCGCCGCCGATGTCGATGTTGATGACGTTTTCGTCGCGGTTGGGCACCACCTGGTTGGTGGCCGTGAGGTAGTAGTACGGCGCCACCGACTCCGAAATGCACTGGGTGGGGCGGCGGGCCCGGAAAATCTGCTGGAACGCCTCGTCCCAGACCTGCTGGAACTGGTTGCGCAGAAACATGTCAAAGCTCAGCGGGGCAAACCACACCACGCGGGTGTCTTCCAGGATGCCGCCCTGCATGGCTGCCTTGTGCTTCATCAGCAGCAGAATCTCCTTGAAGAAGGCCGCAATGCGGTTCACGCCCTGCGGGTCCAGCTCGGCGCTCCACTTCAGGTTGGTTACGAAGCGGTTCTGGGGCGGCTGCCCGGTTTCGGTGTTGATGCTGAAGCCGATGTTGATGTTGCTGAGCACCTTGCTCGGCTCATTGGCATAGGAGTTCGTCTCGCACACGGCGGTCCGAATTGGGAATTCATACACCGATCCGGCCTCGCCGATGATGCTGGGCACGAACTCGCGGTTCTGAATCAGCGGAATATCGAACAGCTGGCCGGGGCCGCGCATGTAGCGCTGGAAGGCCGAGTAGCCCGTGTCGGGCAGTGGGGCGTTGAGCAGCTCCATCTGCAAATCAGCCTCGCCGATGGTGAACGGGCGCGGGTGCGCCGACGGGCCATCGGCGTACGCTACGTGGGTGTTGCTGGTGCCGAAGTCGACGGCGAAGGTGAAGCGGCGGGTGCCGCGGTCCAGCTCCCGCCAGCGCGGCACGATGAGGCCGCGGGCCGGCGGTGCGCCGTGGAAGGCCGGCGGGCAGGTCAGCTCGGCGAGGTCGAAGTGGGTGCCGGTGATTTCGTAGTAGGTGCTGCCGGCCGTGGAAACGCTCTTCTGGGTGCGCTCAAACTTGGTGGCTTTCCGTGCCGCGCCCTGGTCGGTGAGCCGCTCGCCGCCCACGAAGAACGTGAGGTCGTAGCGGCGCTGGAGCATGGTGGGCGAGTTGTCGGCGTCCACGAGCATCACCTTGTAGAAGTCGTTGTATTCGGGCTGGGCCCGCATCTTGTAGAACGGGAACACGCCCAGGCCGATGTTGGCCTTCACGATGCGGCCCTTCTCGGGAATCTCCCGGCCCTGCGCATCTTTCGGGTTCTGGGGGTTCTGGTAGTAGCTGCGCTCGAAGGTGATGAAGCGGCCGCCCTGCACCGGAATCCGCAGCGTGATGCGCACGTGGTTCAGGTCGATGGTGAAGGTGAGCAGCTCGGCCAGGTCGTGGTCGGTGAAGTACTCGAAGAACGTCTGGCGCAGGGGCAGCAGGTAGGGGAAACGCGCCCGGCCCTGGGTGTCGGCCCCGTACTGGAACGTGACCTTGCCGGTGTGGAAGCGCTGGGCGTTCAGCTCGTAGGGCAGCTCCACCAGGGCATCCTCCAGGAAGTCGCCGACGGTGAGGTAAGGATATTTGAAGCCTTTGCCGGGCAGCACGCGGTTTTCCAGGGTCAGCTCGTCGGCGTAGGGCACCGGCGTGCGGTCGTCCCAGGGCTGGCCGTTGAGGTAGTTGGCGCCCTGCATGGTCAGGTTGGGGCGCAGCACCAGCGGCGTGGGCCGGCTCTGGTTGGTGTGCCGCGTGGGCGCGATGAACAGGTCGGAGCTGGTCACGGCCGACTGGTCGGCGCGGCTCGGCAGCGGCACGTACTTCACGCTGGCCAGGTTGCCCTGGAAGTCGGCAATGGCGGGGTACTTGGTGGCAAACTGCTGGGCCGTATGGTCGCCCTGCATCTGCATCTGGTTGATGAGGTTGCGGTCCAGTCCGGCAAACACACTGCCGGCAAACTCCCGGCGCTGGAGCTGCGGGTAGGCCAGAAACAGCTCGTAGATAAACTCCCGGAAGGCCGGCGAACGGTCTTCGAGCAACACCACCTGATTATCGAAGTAATGTCCCTTGGCCTGGGCGCGCTCCAGATCCAGCTGGCGCACGGCCGGGGCCGTGAACAGTAGCGTCAGCGGGGAGGTGCCGCCCAGCAGTTGGGGCCCGCCGGGCATATTCGGCGACTCGTAGAACACGAGGTACATATCCGAGAAGTCGCGGAACCGGTCGTCCTGCAGGAACAGGCGCAGGGTTTCGCCCAGCAGGCGGGTGCCTTCGTCCTGCTGCATCCGCTTCAACTCGGCCTCCACGTTCCAGCGGCGCAGCGTGATTTTGCGGCCGGCCTGGGTGTAGAGGTTGTAGTTGTAGAGGATTTCAAACAGGTCCCAGAAGTGCGACACCAGCTCATGGTACACCGAGCCGGGGTTGCGCTGCCCTTCCCGGGCCAGGAAGTCGAAAGCCGTTTCAAAGAGGTGCATCCGCGCAAACGGCGTCGGAATGCTCACCGCCACGTTCCTGGCCCGCCCGCCCGTGGGGTCGGTGACGGTGTTGATTTCGGTGCTGGTGATGGGCGCAGTTTTCTGCCAGCCCTGCACCTGCTGGGAACCGTTGTTGTGAAGACGAAGGACTTTGGGCATATATCAGCCCCACCACCCGGCCCCCTCCCCTTTGGGAGAGGGAGAGCCTGACGAAGGTATTCGGGGTATTTAGATTTTGAACTAGGAAACTACAACTAGAGCCCCTCCCCACAGGGGAGGGGTTGGGGAGGGGCTACACCACTTTCACCTTTTCCTCAAACGCCTTGTCGGTCACCTGATCGAACAGGGCGACGAGCTTGCGGAAGCTGTCGGGCTCCTGGATGGATTTGGCGGCGTCGTTGAGCTGATTGAGGAAGTAGTTCTGGCTGAGGCCCTTGTTGAAGAAGTCGTTCCACTTTTTCTCCACCGGCTTGCCCGCAATCATGGCGTTGAAGTCGTCGGTGGTCAGGTCGAAGGGGCGGAAGGCGCGGCGGTTCTGGCTGAGCTCCTTCAGCCATTCGTCCACGCCGTACTCGGGGCTGTGGAGGAAGTTGTTGAGCTCCTTGAAGATGGGCTCGTTGCGCAGGGCGTGGGCCAGGTTCAGGTTGTCGTGGTAGGGCGCCTTGTCGGTGGGCAGGTGCTGCTTGTGGTAGCGCGAGAAGTAGAGCAGCTGGGTCAGGTGCTTGGCAATCAGCTCCCGGCTTTCGTCGGGCAGGTGGCTGAAGTTCAGATCCTGAGTGTCGGTGCCGAGGCCGTACTCGTGGAAGTGCGGGGCACCGTTGCGCAGCTCGGCGTCGGAGTACTGCATGAAGTCTACCACGCTCAGGGCGGCCAGCAGCTCGATAAGGTGGGCCTTGTTGCGCTGGGCCGTGCCGCCGGGCTGGTTTTCGTAGGGCGTGTCGGGCGTGTCGGCCAGGTAGTACAGCGCGTCGAGGCCCGGCAGGTTGTGCTCGTAGTAGCTGAGCGCGGCCTTGGTCTTGGTCAGGAAAGAGTTGGAGTCGATAACCGAGTTATCCTCACTCTGGAGCGCGAAGTAGGGCATCACCGTCACGGCGCCGGTGAGGGCCGAGCGCAGGTAGCCCGAGTTGCTGAGGCGGGTGTTGGGGTCCTTCAGGTTTTTGAGCAGCAGCGGGAAGCCCGCGGCACCCGTCCCTCCGAAGATGCTGGAGATGAAGAACACCCGGTCCCCGGCCTGGAAGTTATCGGCGAAAAACCGGATTTCCGGCGACTCCACCACCTTGTTCAGCACGATGCTGCCCACGTTGGGCGAGCCGCGGAAGCCAATGGTGAGCGGGCTTTCCAGGTTATCCTGGGTGAAGAGCAGCTCCACCAGGCCCTTGGAATCAACGGACAGCTGGTCGTAGCTCAGGTACTGGCGGAAGCTCTGGTTGATGCCGCCGAAGTCGAACACGAACGTGTCCTTCACCCCGCCGTTGGTATCGGCCGAGATGCTGCTCAGCGTGCTGATGTCGGTCTGGAAGAAGCCGTCGTCGCGGGGGCCCAGGTGCTGGTAGATCTGCTGGTAGCTCTTGAGCATATCCACCGTGCGGTTCATGTCGCCGTTGTGGGCGTCGGGGTCGATGATGATGGGCACCACCCGGTCGCAGTTGGCGAGCTTCACGCCCGAGGCCAGCAGCATGGTCAGGGAGCGGATGACGCGGGAGCCGGTGCCGCCAATGCCGAAAATGAACAGTTTAGCCATGTCTAGTAGGGAGTAGTAAGTAGTGAGTAGTTAGATAAGGGAATGAGGCAAAACCGCGCAACTGAGGGTTGCGTCCATTGTCTCACTACTCAATACCACCTACTCAATACTAATGACTTAAAAAGGAGTCGTGCTGGCGTTGGTCGAGCCGCGCTTGAGCAGGGCGGAGAACAGGAAGAACCAGACCAGCCCAATGATGGCGTTCCAGGTCGCCATCCAGTAGATGTAGGAGTGCGAGGCCACGGCCTGGGAGTTGGCCTGCGTGATGCCGATGATGAAGGCCAGCACGGCGTTGAGCACCAGAAATATTACCCAGTGACGCAGCTTGTTGAAGGTAGCCACGCCCATAGCGCGGTTGATGAGATAGTAGAAAATCAGCACCATGCCCAGCGAAAGACCGAGCGTAAGCAGGCCCACGTTGGGGAAAATAACCTCCCGGTACACGGGCGTTTCGGAGGATGGCTGCGGGGTACCGATCAGTTCGTACAGAAAGCGGAAGAAGCTTTTCATGGGGCGGAATATGGCGCAAATCGGGTTTGCGAGTGGTGGAAGGGGTTCAGGAAAGGAAAGCCCGGCCGTGCGGTTGATACGGCAACCGGCAGTCCGCGTTAATTAATCGGCGGGCTGCAGGATGAGCGGAACGACGAAAACCGGCTGCTGGCCCTGCTCAGTGGTGGTGACGGCCGCCACCCCGTCGACGAGGCTGCTCAGGGCGAAGGTTTTGGCCCCGGCCTGGTTGATGTTGCTGTCGTTTTTGGTGGTCCACTGGCTGATCCAGGCCGGGCGTTGGTCGTTGAGCATAAGCTGGAGGGGGCGGGCGGCCTTGCCGAGCTTCGTAACGCGCACTTTCACGAAATGCGTGTACTGATTTTCGGCGCCGCTACTGTTTTTCGTCTGGTCGTTGGCGGCAAACACGCTGCTGATCTTCGCGTCGGTATCCTGAGCCCGGAGCTTCAGGTTGGTTTTCAGGTAGTTCACGTCGCGGTACAGACCCGGCAGGGTTTTCAGGTCCAGCCCCACCACGAACTCCACCGGCTCCTTAGTCGATACGCTGCTGATGGCCACGGTATGGTAGGCCGCCCCCGCCGCGCGCTTGCTGGCATCTTTCTCGCCGTAATACCAGGCGCCCACGTTCTGAAAACGATTCAGCAGCGACGAGGCCGGCACCGGATACTTCACCCCGAAGTGGGCCTGCTGCCCCGGCTGGCGCTCCATGAGCGCGGCATCGAAGCGCCGCACCGCGTCGGCGGGCCCAATCACCCAGAAATAGTAGGGAATAGCCGTGTCGCAGCAGCTATTGATTTTCTTCACCGCGGTTTTGAGCGCCGGATAGAACGCGCCCCGGAAGTCCGAGGTGTAGCCGTAGACCGACACGGCTAAGTCGGCCCGCTGGGTGCGGTTCAGGGCGTCGGTGACGTCGGTGCTGATGTAGGGAATGGCCCCGGCGTTTTTCGGGGAGTAGATGAAGTCCGAAATCAGCACGTTCACCGTGTTGGGGGCGTAGTAGCCGCTTACCAGCGTATCGAGCACGGTGGGAATGTTGGTGCTGCTGGCCGGCTGCTGAATACCGCCGCGCACGGTCTGGGACAGCAGCTGGTACGAGTCGCGGTAGGGCTTCTCCTTGATGCGGAAGTAGGTCTTGCGGGCCGCGCTGCTGCGGTTTACTTCCGACAGAAACTGGGCCACGTGCTGCTGAAAGCGGGTGTTGGAGGCATCCGCGCCGGTTTTAGGCATGAAGCCTTCCATCGAGCCCGACACTTCCAGAAACACATTCACCTGCGCCAGCGGACCAGCCGCCGGGGGAATGGCCGGAGCGGCCGGAGGCTCCACCGCGGCGGCGGCGGCAGTTTCTTTCGGCACTTCCGCGGCCGGCGTTTCGGCGGGTGGGGCAGCCGCGCTGGTTTCGCCCTTCATATCGGAGCGGGAGTAGCAGCCCGCCAGCAGCAGCCCGAGGGCCAGAGCAGGAAACAGGCGGAAAGAGCTGGTCAAATGCATTCGAACAAAGTAAGAGCCGTCAACGGATGTTGCCCTGTGCGTACTGCCGGGAAGCCCGACAGGTTGTGGGGAACGGATGTAAGGCTATAAAATTTTATGGCAAAAACCGCATGTAGCCGCTGCTTCCCCTTCGAAGCCGGGCCCGCCCACCCGACAAAACTGTGCCACAACGCCAAAGCCCCACCGCCCTACTGATTCAGTAAAGCGGCGGGGCTTTGGGAAACGTCCCGCGCTCCGGAGCGAAATCGGGCGAAAGGAAACTGCCTAGCTGTAGTCGATTTCGGTGTTGTCGCCGATGTTCAGACTGTGGTTCAGGCCCCGGAACGAGGCGTCGGAGCCCACTATGCAGTCGTGCATCACGGCCTGGCCCAGCTCGCTGTAGGAGCCGATGATGGAATTGCTCAGGATGGTGTTCTTCACGATGGTCCGGTCGCCGATGGCGACGTTGGGGCCGATGATGGAGTGCGAAATCTGGCAGTCCTTGCCGATGCTGACGGGAGGAATGATGATGGTATCGGGGAACTCCGAGTACTGCCGCTCCAGAAACTCGGGGCGGTTGAGCAGGCGGGCGTTGGCTTCGAGCAGCGTGTCTTTGCGGCCGCAGTCGAACCAGTTATCTACCGAGGCCGTGGTCATCTGGGCCCCGTCGTTGATCATCAGCATCAGCGCGTCGGTAAGCTGAAACTCGTGGTGGGTGCGCTGGTCCTGCTCCACGATGCGCTCCAGGGCCGAGGCCAGCCACGCCGGGTCGTCAATCTTATACAGCCCCACCAGGGCGTAGTTCGACTTCGGAATCCGGGGCTTCTCCACCACTTTCGTCACCTTTCCCTTGGCGCCGATTTCGACCAGGCCAAACATGCTCGGGGTTTTCACTTCCTTCACCGCCAGCACGCTGCCCGGCAGTTGCAGCAGCTGCGGCAGGTCGACGTCCACGATGGTGTCGCCGAGCATAATCAGCACGCCGTCCTTCTCGTGGCGGAACGTTTCGCGGGCCAGCCACAGGGCGTGGCCGATGCCTTCGCGCGGCTCCTGCACCACGAACGTGGACTTCAGCTCGGGGTACTGGCGGCGCACATAATTTTCAATCTTCTCCCCCAGGTAGCCGATGATGAAGACGAACTCCTCAATGCCGGCCGCCCGCAGCCGGTCGATGATGTGGCCCAGAATGGTGTTGCCGGCCACGGGCACCAGCGACTTGGGCTGGGTATGCGTGTGCGGACGCAGGCGCGACCCAATACCAGCAACGGGAATAACAGCTTTCATGAACGGGGACGCTAGCAGTAAGTCCGCAAAGTAATCAATCATTGCGCAGCAACGCGCGCCACAACACAACTGCGACGACCTGAATGCGTACTTTGCAGCGCACCGGGCCGTGGCTTGGTCGTAACCCGCCGCGGGCCCTGCGGGTTTTCGCGCTTCCGCCGTCTTTCCCTTCCTTTCCCCAAATCCTATTTCTTTCCCCCATGAAACGTCTTCTTCTCTACTTCTTCGCGCTGGTGGTCCTGCTGTCCCAATCGTCGTGCGGCTACAACTCGATGGTGTCTAAAGACCAGGCCGTGAAAGCCCAGTGGGCCAACGTGCAGAACAGCTACCAGCGCCGCGCCGACCTGATTCCGAACCTGGTCAATACCGTGAAAGGCGCCGCCAACTTCGAGAAGTCAACCCTGACCGACGTCATCAACGCCCGGGCCAAAGCCACCAGCGTGCAGCTGTCCGCCGACCAGCTGACGCCCGAGAACATCAAGAAATTCCAGGAAGCCCAGAGTCAGGTGAGTGCCGGCCTGGGCCGTTTGCTGGCCGTGTCGGAGAACTATCCGGAGCTGAAGGCCAACGCCAACTTCCAGGAGCTGCAGGCCCAGATTGAAGGCACCGAAAACCGCATCAACGTGGAGCGCGGCAAGTTCAACGCCACCACCAACGACTACAATGCCTACGTGAAGTCGTTCCCCAACAACCTGTTTGCCGGCCTGTTCGGCTTTGCCGAGAAGCCGTACTTCGAAGCCGACGCCGCCTCGCAGAAAGCCCCGACGGTCCAGTTCTAAGTTCGTTTTTGGTTTTTGGTTTTTGGTTTTTGGCCTTTGTCGGCCGAAGCCAAAAACCAAAAACGAATAACCAAAAACCAACCACATGAACAACCCTCTCACCCCGGAGCAGGAGGCGGCGCTGGTCGCGGCCATCCGGCAGGCGGAAATCACGACTTCCGGCGAAATCCGGGTTCACCTGGAAGACTCCTGTCCCACTCCCGAGCCCCTGGACCGGGCGGCCCAGGTGTTTGCCGAGCTCAACATGCACAAAACGGCGCGGCGCAACGGCGTGCTGTTTTACCTGGCCTGGGATACCCGGCAGTTTGCCGTTATCGGCGACGCGGGCATCAACTCCGCCGTGTCGGACGAATTCTGGGAAATCACCAAGGAAACCGTGCTGGAGCAGTTTCGCCTCGGCAAATTCGTGCTGGGTCTGGAGCGCGGCATCAGAATGGTGGGCGAGCAATTGCAGCGCCACTTCCCCTACAACGCCGCCACCGACCGCAACGAACTCGACGACTCTATCTCGATTGGCGACGCCAAGCCGCCGCGCGTATGAACAACTCCCCCGTTTTACCGCCCCGCGGTCTTTGGCGCCGGCTGGTGCTGGTTTTGTTGCTGGTCATCGGCGCTCTGGTGCCGGGACGGGCGCAGGAATTGCCGCCGCGCCCCAACCCGCCGCGCCTCGTCAACGACCTGGCCGGGATGCTGCGGCCCGACGAGATTCAGGCCCTCGAGCGGAAGCTGGTGGCCTACAATGATTCCACGTCGTCCCAGATTGCCGTGGTCACCGTGGCCACGCTCGGCGACTACGAAATTGCCGACTACGCCCAGAAGCTGTACGAAAGCTGGGGCATCGGCCAGAAGAGCAACAACAACGGCATTCTGCTGCTGATAGCCGAGCAGGAGCACCGGGCCCGTATTCAGACCGGCTACGGCCTGGAAGGCGCCGTGCCCGATGCCCTGGCCAAGCGCATCATCTCCAGCACCATCGTCCCGGCTTTCCGTGAGAAGCAGTACTACGAAGGGCTGAACCGCGCCACCGACCAGCTGATTGCCCTGGCCAAAGGCGAGTACAAGGCTGACCAGGCGCCCCCCACCCGCGGCAGCAGCGACGACAGCGGCGGCGGCTGGAAGTTCTGGCTGATTATCGGCGCGCTGGTGCTGTTCATTATCCTGCGCAGCCGCGGCGGCGGGGGTGGTGGCGGCGGACGGCGCAGCGGCGGCTTCGGCGGCGCCATGATCCCACCCATCATCTTCGGTGATTTCCTCGGTGGCCGCGGCGGCTTCGGTGGCGGCGGATTCGGCGGCGGTGGCGGCGGCGGTGGGGGCGGCTTCGGCGGTTTCGGCGGCGGCAGCTCCGGCGGCGGCGGCGCCAGCGGGGAGTGGTAGGGCAGGATGCCTTTCAATATCACCGCCTGCCTTTACCCCAATCCGCGGGCGCGGCCGCCCTTTTCCTGGCAGGTCTTTCGGCGGGCTGCAGAACCTGACTATCCTGGTGTGGGATAAAGAGAAAATGAAGCAGCCACTTCAGGACGAGGTGGCTGCTTCGGGTAGCAGAGTACAGCGGTACTTACCGGTGCTCAATGCGGATTTGCTGCCGCCGGATTTCCTGGTTGCGTTGCGTGTGCAGGTAATACAAGCCCGCAGGCCAGCGGTGCGTGTCTATCTTCTCGAAGGGCGGGCCGCTTTTACCGCTATGCACGATCTGCCCCTGGCTGTTGTAGACAGTCAGCAAAACGCCGGGGGCCTGCTCCAGTACCAGCTCCGCGTCGGCCGGATTAGGATACGCCACCGTGGGTTCTGCCGGAGCCGTCCGTGGCAGCTGGCAGGGCAGACCATCAATTTCGCTGGTGCCGTATATCATCTACCCAAACCCCATCTGCCCCCCGCGGGAGTTGATAATTTCTACGCGCACGTAGGTGGCCTGGCCGGCCGCTGGGGCCAGCACCTGAAACTGGCCGATATTGCTGCCCTGATATACCTCATCGATAAACCAGGCCGACGTCTCCTCGCCCCGGGCATTGACGCGCGTCACCTCGAAGACCACCGGCATACCGGCGCAGACGTAGCCGTAGGGAGTAGCGGAGCTGCGAAACTCAGTGGTGCCGGCCCCAATCTGAAACCGCATTATGGCCGGGGCCGACGTAGCGCAGCCGGCGGAAGAAGCCGTTACCCGGACTTCTCCGTTCGGCAACAAGTTGTTGCCCGGCGCGGTAATGTCCAGATACGGCACGCTGGTGGTCACGGTGCCGCTGGGGGTCAGGTTGGCCGGCGAAACCGTCCACTGATAGCTGGTCGCTCCCGCTACGGGCGCCACCTCAAAGCGCCGGGTCTAGTTCAGGCACAGGTCGTAGTTGCTTACCAAAAAAACCGGCGTAGCAACTTCCGGCCGAGCCGTTATCACAATGCTGGGAGCCGTGACCGTGGTACTAGCCCCGTTGCGGGTGTATAGGGCACTCAGGGCCACAGTGCCGGTGCCCGTGCCGTTTAGGGACACACCCGGCGAAGCCGTGTTCAGGCAGCAGAAGGAACGAACGATACCGCTGGTGGTGAAGGTGTAGTTGCTGAAGCCCCCGCCACTGGGCACGCCTCCGCTGCTGGCCCGCACCTGCTGGGGCTCCAGCCGTTCGCCGCAAAATAAGCTGAACGAACCACCCTGCGGGCTACGGTTGCTGATGATGGTGAGCGTGGGCAGCGTGCGAACGATGGGCAACGTTTGCGGCAAGCTGGCCAGACGCGGATTACCGCGCCGCTCACCACATTCATAATCCACGGCCCGTACCCTGACCTGTCCACCCGCGTCGGCGGTGGTTCTTACCTGAATGGAGTTGGCATTGAAGCCATACATTATCTTTCCCGCGCCCGTGGATGCTGTGCCATCGGTGAGAAACACCCAGCCAGCGGGAATCGTCCACTCATAAGCATCCGCATAAGCCGTAGGCGAGACGCCCGGAAACGTTACCTGCGGCGTAGTCAGCGTGAGCGTGCTGATGTCGCCAAAAGCAATAGCACCCGAGGTGCTGCCGTTCACGGTTAGCGCCCCCGGCGTAGTGGTGCTCAAGGAGCGGACCAAGACATTCAAGTCATTAGGTGAACCGTTTATACTTGAATTTGAGCAATTGGCAACCGAAGCCTTTAGCCGGGTAATATTACTCGAAGTGGTTGGCATATTGTTCCAGGTAACCGAAACCACGTTACTAATCGAGGTGGTCTGATTTGTGCCCGTTACCACCCCTCCTTCAATCGTCCAGCTAATAGTACAGCCACTGAGGTTGGTATTTGGGGTAGTGGTTTGAAGTGAGTAGAGATAAGAAACCCCTGGGCAAACTGGTAAGCCAATATTGGGGTCAGTAATTCTCGTTGCTTGACCGAAGCTCTGGCTTGCCATACCAAGTAAAAGCAGCGACGGGAGTAGGACTCGTACAAATAGGTTCATAAAAGGCAGTTAGTGAGGTTAGAAGAATTAAAAACTGAAGTATGCTCCTACTAGTTGAACTGGCCGCCACAGCAGAGAAAAGGAGCTGCTCTTGTTGTAGACATAAGAAGTGCCATAGGGTGCCGTACCGGAGCTGTCCTGCTCATCTTTTCGCCTCTGATAAATGAGCAGCACCGCGCTTTCGGCAAACAGGGCTATCCGGTTCGTGACATGGTACTGTAAGCTCACGAACGGCCGAGCCTGCCCCTCCCAAATTGTGGCCGTCTGAATGAAGGTGGTTCGGACAAAGAGGTTGCCCGCAGCATTGCCCAGATTCTCATCGATGATTAGCTGGTCTTTTTTCTGGCTCCGCCCGGCACCTAACTCCGCCCCGTAGGCCCAGCCCCAGCGCCGGGTGATGGCCCGTTGCCATTCGTAGCCGACATAGAGGTTTACTCCGATGAACCGGGTGTAGGTACCCTCCCGGAGGCCGGGAAAAAAACCGGGAAAGGACCCAGGGTAATTGGCTGTATCGCGGTGGCTGTACCGACCCACCAGCCGCAGGCGCAGGGCTTGGTTGGGCTTCAGCTGCCGCTTGTAAATCAGCCCCAGCGGCAGGCTGCGGTTGTTTTTGAAAAAGCCATCGAGCACGGGGCTGGCCGTCAGGCCCAGCTGGTGTTTGTAGGTAGTCGAATCCGGCGTTTGGGCCGAGGCCAGGGTAGCCGTGGCGCACAGGGCCAGGGGCAGTGAGAGAAAGCGGAGCATAGAATATAAAAAGCATGAGGGGACGTTCAGGTGGGCAAAACTACTGCGTGAGCCCGAAGAGGCCTGCCGCTGGCTGAACGCCGCTGCAAGGATAGCGCTGGATCAGGCCGGGATAAAGGCCACTGTTCGGATAATTACGACTTGCATTTATTCAGTCGATTTCTGCATTTCACCCCTCTCCGTATTTTCAAAGCGCTGGCCTGCTGCGTCGTATAAGTCGGCTTCTGTTCCAGAGGGCACTTTCAGGCTGCTTTTGCGACGGCGAAAACAACCCCTATCCTTGTGCCGTTGCCTTCCGTACCTTCGTCTTACCATGACTGACACCGCCGCCGCCCCCCGCAAGCTCTTCCTGCTCGACGCCTTCGCCCTGATTTACCGCGCCCACTTTGCCTTCAGCAAAAACCCGCGCATCAACTCCAAGGGTATGAACACGGGGGCCATCCTGGGCTTTACCAACACGCTGGTGGAGGTGCTGCAGAAGGAAAAGCCCACCCACATCGGCGTGGCCTTCGACGGCCCCAAGAAAACCTTCCGCCACGAGCAGTTTGCCGCCTACAAGGCCCAGCGCCAGGCCATGCCCGAAGATATCGGCACGGCCCTGCCCTACATCAAGCAGATTATTCAGGCGTTTGATATCCCGATCCTGATCCTGGACGGCTTCGAGGCCGACGACGTGATTGGCACCCTGGCCCAGCGCGCCGAGGCCCACGGCTTCGAGGAAATCTACATGATGACGCCCGACAAGGACTACTGCCAGCTCGTCACCGACCGCATCAAGATCTACCGGCCCGCTTTCATGGGCAACGCGGCCGAAATCCTGGACCTGGACCACGTGCTGAAGCGCTTCGAGATTGAGCGCGCCGGGCAGGTTATCGACATCCTGGGTTTGCAGGGCGACGCCTCCGACAACATCCCCGGCATCCCCGGCATCGGCGAGAAAACGGCCAAAACCCTGATTCAGAAGTACGGCTCGGTCGAGAACCTGATTGCCCACGTCGATGAGCTGAAAGGCAAGCAGCAGGAAAACGTGCGCAACTTCGCCGAACAGGGCCTGCTGAGCAAGGAGCTGGCCACCATCCACGTGAACGTGCCCCTGCCCTTCGAGCCCGAAGCCCTGACGCTCAGCGCGCCCGACGAGGAAAAGCTCACGGCGCTGTTCGACGAGCTGGAGTTCCGGCAGCTGGCGGCCCGGGTGCTCAAAACCGCGCCCGTGCGCACGTCCGCCACGCCCATCAGCCCCGCTAAAGGCCGCAAGAACAGCGTCCCGACCGGCGCCGGCCACCAGGCCTCGCTGTTTGCCGCCCCGGCCGGCATCACGGAGTTTGTGGAGGAAGATGAGGACGCTCCCGGCGCCCCGGGCGGACCACGCCGCACCCTGGCCGAAGTGCCCCACCAGTATCACCTGATCGAAACGCCCCGGCTGCGTCAGGAGCTGCTCGAGTTCCTGCTGCGGCAAACCGAGGTCAGCTTCGACACCGAGACCACCGGGCTGGATACCATGACGGCCCGGCTGGTAGGGCTGAGCTTCTGCTGGCGGCCCGGCGAGGCGTACTACGTGCCCGTCCCCCAGGACGATGCCGCCGCGGCCCAGGCCCTGGTCGATGAGTTCCGGCCGTTTTTGGAGCACGCGGGCATCACCAAAGTCGGGCAGAACCTGAAGTACGACCTGACCATCCTCAAGCACTACGGCATCCGCATCGGCGGGCCCCTGTTCGACACCATGCTGGCCCACTACCTGCTGGAGCCCGACATGCGCCACAACATGGACGTGCTGGCCGAAACCTACCTGCACTACACGCCCGTGTCCATCACCGAGCTGATTGGCCCGAAAGGCAAAAAGCAGAAGACGATGGCCGACCTGCCGCCCGCCGACGTGTCGGACTACGCCTGCGAGGATGCCGACGTCACGCTGCAGCTCAAGCACGTCTTCGAGCCTAAACTGCAGGAGCTGGGTTTGCTGAAGCTGCTCAACGACGTGGAAAACCCGCTGGTGCCCGTGCTGGCCGACGTGGAGTACGAGGGCATCCGGATCGACTCGGCGGCAATGGGCGAGTACTCGGCCCAGCTGCAGGGCTACATCACGGAGCTGGAGCAGCAGATCTACGCCGCTGCCGGGCAGGAATTCAACATCGGCTCCCCCAAGCAGCTGGGCGAGGTGCTCTTCGACAAGCTGGGCCTGGGCGGGGGCAAGATCAGGAAAACCAAAACCGGGCAGTACGCCACGGGCGAGGAAATCCTGAGCGTGCTGGCCCCCGACAACCCCATTGCCGGTCTGATTCTGGAATACCGCCAGCTCACCAAGCTGCGCAGCACCTACGTGGAGGCCCTGCCCCAGCTGGTGTGCGAAGCCGATGGCCGCGTGCACACCTCCTTCAACCAGGCCGTGACGGCCACGGGCCGCCTGAGTAGCACCAACCCCAACCTGCAGAACATTCCGATCCGGACCGAGAAGGGCCGCGAAATCCGCAAGGCCTTCGTACCCCGCGACGCCGGCCACGTGCTCATCGCCGCCGACTACTCCCAGATCGAGCTGCGCATCATGGCCGATTTCAGCCAGGACGCTACCATGATTGAGGCCTTCCGCAACGGCATCGACATCCACAGCAGCACGGCCAGCAAGGTGTTCAAGGTGCCGCTGAGCGAGGTAGACAGCGAAATGCGCCGCAAGGCCAAAACCGTCAACTTCGGCATCATCTACGGTATCTCGGCCTTTGGCCTGGCCCAGCGCCTGAGCATTTCGCGCAAGGAAGCCGCAGAGATTATCGACGCTTATTTCGAGGAGTTTCCGGCCGTGAAGAAGTTCATGGATGCCAGCATCAACCAGGCCCGGGAGCAGGAATACGCCGAAACCCTGCTGGGCCGCCGCCGCTACCTGCGCGACGTCAACTCGCGCAACGCCACGCTGCGCGGCTTTGCCGAGCGCAACGCCATCAACGCCCCCATCCAGGGCACGGCCGCCGACATCATCAAGATTGCCATGATCCGCATTCACGCCTGGCTGGCCGCGGAAAACCTCGGTACCCGCATGATCCTGCAGGTCCACGATGAACTCGTCTTCGACGCGCCCAAGGCCGAAGTCGACTACGTGATTCCGCGCATCAAAGAGCTGATGATTGGCGCGTTGCCACTCAGCGTGCCGATGGAAGTGGAAGTAGGCACGGGCCAGAACTGGCTGCAGGCCCATTAGCGCAGCAGCCTGCTTTCTTATTTACTGCTCCCCGCTTACCAGCAAACGGTTAGCAGCGGCTACTGGCCGGCGAAGGTCAGCTTGACGGTGGCCGTTTCCGTGTCTTCTACCACTACGCCCTGCAGCACCATCTTCGCGTCCGACAGCTCGACGATATTCAGCTGGCCCGCCAGGCTGCCGCCCACCCCGGCGTTGGTCAGATAGAGCCTGGTCGGAGTTGATATCCCAGGTACCGTTCTGCACCTGCGGATCGGAGGTGCGGCACCGGGTTTTGCCCTCGTTCATGTCCCCCGCCCTGGTGCTGCCGAACCTGAGAAAATTGTCTTTCCCGCACTCTTCCGGATCCGCGTACATATCTTCCGTGGTGGTAGTGCCGCCATTGGTAACCGTAACGGCGGAGGCCGTCAGCTGCTCCGTTTTGCCGGGGGCTTTGTCGTCGTCTTTTTTGCAGCCGGTGAATGCCCCCGTCAGCAACAGGGCCGACAGGAGTAGTGAGTAATTCTTTATGGAATGAAGGAATAAGAATAGGACTTACGCAAAATGCTTTCACGCAGTGTTTCGCAGTGTTAAACCGCAGTGTTTCGCAGTGCGAGGACGTTAAACACTGCGAAACACTGCGGTTTAACACTGCGAAACACTGCGTGAAATGGCACCAGGAGGGTTTTGCGTAAGTCCTAAAGAAAAGAGAATTACGCCGGATAACGTAGTCAGGCGGCCAGGATTACCCTGATCAGGTAGGTCGGAAAAGCAGCTCCGGGGATAAAGGCGCCGATTTTTGGTTGCTGCCATACCCATCCGGCGGGCTGGTTGCGGCCCTGGTTACCAGCGGTGGATGAAACCCCGCCCCGCCATCGGTAGTTTAGCCGGTATTATGGCTGAATCAACTTTTCCGGCAATTTCCTCCTTCGACGCCGTAGTAATCGGGGCGGGTCCCGTGGGGCTGGCCTGCGCCCTGGAAGCGCAGCGGCGCGGCCTGCGCGTCTGCGTCGTCGACAAAGGCGCCCTGGTCAACTCCCTGGTAGGCTACCCCACCAACATGGAGTTCTTCTCCACCCCCGAGCTGCTCGAAATCGGCGGCTACCCCTTTCCCACCGCCCACTACAAGCCCCTGCGCGAAGATGCGCTGGACTACTACCGCCGCGTGGCGGTGGGCGAAAACCTGACGCTGCGGCTCTACGAGCGGGTGCTGGCGCTGGAAGGCGGGCCGGGCGCGTACGAAGTGGTCACGGAAAAAGGCCGCCTGGGCTGCCGCTACGTCATTGTCGCCACCGGCTTTTTCGACGTGCCCAACCGGCTGAATGTGCCGGGCGAGGAGCTGCCGCACGTGAGCTACTACTACAAGGAGCCCTACGCCCACGTGGGGCAGGACGTGGTGGTCGTCGGGGCCAAGAACTCGGCCGCCAAAGCCGCCCTGCAGCTGGTGCGGGCCGGCGCCCGGGTCACGCTGCTGGTGCGCGGCGCGGCCATCTCCGAGTCGGTGAAATACTGGATCCGGCCCGACCTGATTAACCGCATCGCCGAGGGCCGCATCCGGGCGCTGTTCAACACCACCATTCAGCGTATCGATGCTGAAGCCGTGCAGGTGCTGACCCCGGATGGCCCGCTGACGGTGCCCGCCCACTTTGTGTACGCCCTCACCGGCTACCACCCCGATTACCGCCTGCTCACGGCCTTGGGCATCGACACCCGCCCCGACGCGGCCCACACGCCGTGGCACAACGAAGAAACCTTTGAAACGAATCGGCCCGGGGTGTACGTGGCCGGCACCGTGTGCGGCGGCCTGAACACCAGCCGCTGGTTTATCGAAAACGGTCGTTACCACGCCGCGGTTATCGCGGCTCACCTGGCCGGAGCCGTGGCCCCGGCGCTGCCGGCAATCCAGCAAGCGGTGGTACTGTCGGCGTAAAAGCGGGCGGCGTCATCCCCAATAAAGCCCCGCGTCTGACCTCAGACGCGGGGCTTTATTGAGGTATCCAGGCAACCAGCCCGGCGAATTAAAACGCCGTAAACGTAATGGCAATCGTTTCTGCGGGGGTGGAGCTGTCGGTTTGCTTGATCTTCAGGGTCGACTCCGTCAGCTCGACAATCTCGTACAGCTCACCCGAAGTGCTGGTGGTGGACTCCTGAATCAGCAGCTTGTTGTCGCCGGAAGTAAGATCCCACGCCCCTTTAGATGATTGGGGGTCGGAGGTGCTGCAGCGGGTGGGTCCTTCATCGAATACCGTAGTCTTGTCGGTATTAAACTTCGTGAAATCATCTTTGGTGCAGCCCGGAACGGAGCGGTAGACATCTTCAATATCGGGGCCCACGGTATAGGTGGCCGCGGAAATACGCCAGTTACGGGCCGTCAGCAGTTCCGTTCTGGTTTTGGGCTTGGGTTCCTCTTTGTCCTTTTTGCAGGAAGTGAAAACCAGGGAGCTGGCCATGGTGGTCAGCAGGAGGGCACTCAGAGTAAAGCGTTTCATAAAAAAAGAGAAAGGATAAAAGATGAGACGAGTGGATGCAGTAGCCGGATAATACGCGCCAGGAAATCTATACAGGCAGATATCAGCTACTCCGGCACTCAAAGCTAAGTGTTTGGAAAGATTTCATAGCCCATTCCGCGCCTGGGCCACAGCAGGACTTACGCAAACCCATGTTCACCAAGCCCCGGCGGGGTGGCCTGTCGGCAGTAACTGCCTGCAACAGAAGACTAAAGCCCCCGAGGAACGGCACTTACCAGCACGGCAGTCGGGTGCCGCCCCTCGGGGGCTTTCTTCCGGATAGCCCCTGCTTTACGACCGATAGGCCGCCCCGCCGGGGCTGGTAAACGGCGCAGGAGCGTAAGTCCTACCTAAAAAAAGGTCCTTGCTCCAATTGAAGCAAGGACCTTTTTTTATACCGTAGCTATTCCGTTTCCTTACGGAAACTTCACGCCCCGGTAATCAGCCGGATTGAGCGCCGGTACCCGGGCACCGTACTGCAGGTTGGTGGCTTTGATTAGCTCATTGGTCACGATGGCGTAGCCCCGCGGGGTCAGGTGCACGCCGTCGAGCGAGAACAGGTTGCCGGAAATAAAGGACGTGGTGTTGCTCACGTTGTTGGTAACGATGCCCGAAGTGGTCACCTGCGCGAAGAACGTGTTGGCGTCGAATACGGCCAGGGATTTGCGGGCGGCGGCCGCGCGGATGGCGTTGTTCAATTCGGTGGTCCGGGCCGTGGCCAGGCCGATTTCAGACGCATCCAGCACCAGGTTATTCGGCAGGGGATTGGCGCTGGCGGCCAGGGCGGCCGGAATTGGAGCCGGCGCGCCGGGGATTACCAGGCCAACGCCATTGGGAAAGGGACTAGTGGCCGAGGTCGTATTAATAAAGGAGCTGGCCGGTAGCAGCAGCAGGTCACTGGCGGTAGCCTCCCGTACGGCGGCCGCACCCGTGGCACTGGTGCGAATGTAGAGGCCAAAGCGGGTACCCGCGGGCAAGGGCGAGCCGGCCGGCAGCCCCAGCTGGGCTACGATAACCGGAACCAGAGCGGCGGGAATGGGCGTGGCATTGATCCGGGCAATAACGGCCGCCGTGAGCACCGTGGTAAAGTACGGTGCGCTCGTCACGTTCGGAATGGTGACCAGCACCCCCTTGGCGCCGTTGACGGTCAGGGCATCCACCACCTGATTGTACCTGGTGGTGAAGTCAGCCACCGGCGTGAGCGGCGCGGCCGTGCCACCCGAGCTGGCATAGCCCAGCACGTCGTTGTTACCGAGCCAGTTGGTAAAGAACGTCGGCTTTACCGTGCTCACCCGTTCCTGCACGTATTGCAGGTAGGACGTCGGGCTGCCGGCGGGCAACAACCGCTCAAAGAAGTTATTAAAGCCAATCGGGTTGTTCAGCCCGTAGCCGGGGGTCAGCACGTCGGCAACCCGGATGCCGGGCACGCCCAGGTTCTGGTTGTCGGTGCCGGTGTAGCGGGTCAGCAGCTCGGTACGGCCGTCCAGACCTTTGCCCCGGCTCGTGGCCAGCTCGGTGGTTACGGGACGAATGATGGGTGAAGGCGTGGCCGGTGCCGGCGGGTTGGTGAAGCCTTCCAGGCGCAGGTAGCCCGAGCCGTTCTTTTCGCTGCTGGCGAACAGGGGCTGGGTGAAGTCGCCGCCGCCGGCCAGCTTGAACTGCTGGGCCAACAGGGCCGGATAGGAGTTCTGCTGGCCTTCCAGGTACAGGCCGTTGTCGGAGAAGCCGGCCGTCAGCGAGTTGCCCACGGCAACGTAGCGGGCGAAGTCGGCGGAGCCGGCACTGGGTTTGAAGTCAGCTTCCAGATCGGGCTGGCAGGCCGTGAGCCCCAGGCCCAGAAGCGCCACAAACGGCGCGATTTTGCGAAATACAGTGGTCGTATGCATGGGAATTACAGGCAAAAGGCGCTTAGAAATTGTAGTTCAGACCGATGCCCGGAATGACGATGTTGGTCTTGTAGGTGCCCGCGATACGGTCGGTGGTGCCGTTGTTCAACAGGTCCTGCTGCGTTTGCGTCCGCTTATCGATTTTCACGTACTGCACCGAGGCATCCACGCCGAATTTGCCGAAGGCATAGGAAGCGCCGGCCGTCAGGCTCACGCGGTTGGCGTCCGGGGTTTCGGGCGTCACGAAACCATCCCGCACCGGGGAATCATCATAAGCTCCGCCGGCCCGCACGGTCAGGCCGTCGGTGAGCCGGTATTGCCCGCCTAAGCGGAAGGTCAGCGCATCTTCGTAGTCGCGCTTGGAGGTGCTGGTAGTCTGGCCGTTGATCTGGCGGTCGAATTCGAAGGTGAGGGCGCGGTACGCGCTCCACTCCACGAAATTCACGTCGAAGCCGATGGTGAGCTTCTCGTTCGGCATGACGCCGATACCAATGCTGGTGGTAGCGGGCAGCGGCAGGGTAGCGCTAAACTTCGTGGCTTCAAAGCGGGGCTTGAAGCTATCCGGAATGTTGGTGAAGGTCACGTCGCCATCCTCAACCTGCGCGTCAATCTTGGAGCGGTAGCTCACGCCCACGCTCAGCTTTTCGCTGGGCTTGAAGAACACCCCGGCATTGTAGCCGAGCTTGTTCTTGGCTTTGCCGTCGAGCTCAATATGGCCGTAGGAATCAGGCAGGGCAATATCGCGCTGCAGGTTCACCGCGCCGTAGGCCAGAATCATCAGGCCCGCGCCCACGCTGAGCTGGTCGGTGATGGCGTAGCTGAAGGTGGGCTGCACGTAGATGGACTTCAGGTCGATATCCGTGAGCGAGGTGCGGCCTTCCCAGCCGTCGGCATATTGCAGCTTGCTGCCGAAGGGCGTATACACGGCAATGCCCGCCCGGAACTTGCCTTCTTCGGGGCCGAAGCCCACGTAGAGGTTAAACGGCGTTACCACGCTGTTGCGCAGCTCGCGCTGCGTGCTGCTACCCTCCGCCACGAACGAGTTGCGGGCCAGCGTGCCATTCACTCCCAGCTGCACGCCCCGGTCGCGCACCATAGCCAGCGCCCCGGGATTGTAGAACATGGCCGCCTGATCCAGTGACAGACCGACGCCGACGCCACCCATGCCGTTGTTTTTCTGTCCGGCCAGCGTTACCTGGTAGCCGCCCGCCGAAGCGGCCGGGCCCGTAAGCAGTGCACCACCCACGAGGAGTAGAGATTTTAACTTCATAATGAAAGAGAGAAAAGTGGGAATGAGGGGTTTTCGCAGCTAAATGTAGGCAGAAAATCAATTGAATAGTCGGCGTGCCGACTATTTTTGGGAGCGGCGCCAGATAGATTATTAGGGCAGCCATCAGGGTCCTGGAATCAAGGGGCCGTCTCCGGCCCGGCCAGTCGCGGAGCCCGCAGCAGGAAGCGTTGCCCGGCCACCAGCAGATGCACCCGCAGGTCCTGCCCGGCTATGGGCTCCCCCCGGCCGGCCTGGCCCAGGTTGCAGCCCTGCACCTGGGCGCCATCCAGTACCATCACCACGCCATCGCCGAACACTTCGGCTTCCTGGCCCGCCCGCACGATAATGCCGGTTTCTTCGGCCAGCCCGATGCCCATACACATCGGGTGAGCCAGCACGGCATGGGCCAGGCGCCCAAAGCGGCCCCGCTCCACGAAGTGCTGATCGATAAGCAGCCGCGGCACCACATTCAGGCCCGGCACGGTGCGGATGCCGCCTTTGCGCAGGGCCCGCCAGCCGTGCCCATCCACCAGCATCAGGTCGCCGAGCACGGAGGCCCCGGCACTGGTCCCGCCAATGAAGAACTGCGCATCGGTGTGGTAACGGTGCAGCAGCTGGCGCAGAAACTCGGTTCCCCGCAGGCTTTCCGTTATCATTTCCTGGTCGCCGCCGGTGAAGAACAGCAGGCTGGCATCGCACAGACGACGCAGCGCGGCGGGCTTGTCGGCGGAGTGGCGCTCATCAATTTTGAGGTGATGCACGTTGGTGCAGCCCAGCTCCCGCAGCGCCCGGACGTAGTTGGCCCCGGTACGGGTAGCGTCGCTGGAGGCCATGGCCAGAATTTCAACCCGCGAATCCAGCGCGGGAAGCAGGTCGCTGAGCAAAGCCAGCATGGCGTCATCGTCGCCGCCCCCGAGGGCAACGAGCGTTCCGAGCGGCGGCGTAGACGACTGAAGCATAAGGGAGGCGGAAGGAGCGGCCCAAATGTACGAGGGCCGGGCCAATGTGCGCGGCGGGAAAAGCCGCGTTAGCGTTGCGCTTCGGCGGCGACGGCTATTTATGCCTTTGCTGGCCGGAGCGGTTTTTTTGGGCTATTTTTGCGCGCCCGTTTTCGGATCAAACCTTCCTGCCTAGCGAGAAACCTCCCTTTCTTTTTAATGAATCAGCATCCCACTACCGACCAGATTACAGTCCTGATTCAGGAGGGCGAATTCTTTAAGCTTAAGGAGATGCTCAAGCGCTTTGAGCCTTCGGAGCTGGTAGAGCTGATAGAAGCCGAAGAAGAACGGGAGCAGCTGATTATTTTCCGCCTGCTGCCGCTGCGCCTGGCCACCCAGGTGTTCGAATACCTCGACCTGGAAGTACAGAAGCACTTTCTGGCCAACCTCTCGCAGGAAAAGATTTCCGACATCCTCAACGAGATGTCGCCCGATGACCGCACGGCCCTGCTGGAGTTCCTGCCCGACGACTTCGTGAAGGAGCTGATCCAGACCCTGTCGGAGCCCGAGCGCAAGGTGACCCTGGAGCTGCTGGGCTACCCCGAGTACAGCGTGGGCCGCCTGATGACGCCCGACTATATTGCCATTCGGGAAAGCTGGACCGTGCAGCAGGTACTCGACTACATCCGCCACCACGGCGGGCAGTCGGAAACGCTGAGCGTGCTCTACGTGACGGATGAGCGGGGCGTACTGATCGACGACATCCGCATCCGCGAATTTCTGCTGGCCGACCCGTCCAAGCGCGTCAGCGACATTATGGACCGCCGCTACGTGAGCCTACGGGCCATGCAGGACCAGGAAACGGCCATCGACGTGTTTCGCAAAAATGACCGGGGGGCATTGCCCGTCGTCAACGACGAGGGCGTGCTGTTCGGCATCGTGACCATCGACGACATTCTCGACATCCGGGAAGAAGAAGACACCGAGGACATTCAGAAGCTCGGGGGCTCGGAGGCCCTGGATGAGCCCTACCTGAGTATTCCGCTGCTGGGCATGATCCGCAAGCGGGCGGGCTGGCTGGTGATTCTGCTTATCGGGGAGATGTTTACGGCCACGGCCATGGGCTTCTTTGAGGAGGAGATTTCCAAGGCCATTGTGCTGGCCCTGTTTATTCCGCTCATCATCAGCGCCGGCGGCAATGCGGGCTCCCAGGCCACCTCGCTCATCATCCGGGCCATGTCGTTGGGCGAGCTGACGCTGGACGAGTGGTGGCGCGTACTGCGGCGCGAGCTGGCCACGGGCCTGATGCTGGGCGCCATTCTGGGGGTGGTCGGGCTGGTACGCATTCTGCTCTGGTCGCGCCTGTATCCGGGCGAATACGGCGAGCATTACTGGCTGATTGGCTTCACGGTGGGCTTTTCACTGGTCGGCATCGTACTTTGGGGCTCGTTGTGCGGCTCCATGCTACCGCTGCTGCTCAAGCGCCTGGGCGCCGACCCGGCCACGTCCTCGGCCCCTTTTGTAGCCACGCTGGTCGACGTGACGGGCCTGGTAATTTACTTCTCGTTTGCCCTGCTGTTTCTGAAGGGCACGCTGCTGTAGCCCGCCGCTCCGTACGGGGCTGGGGCTGCCCTGGCCTCCGCCGCCCGCCGCTTTTCCTTTGCGCATGACCGAACAGTTTCTCACCAAGCAGGAGTGCCACTTCACCTGGCTCGACCTCACCAACCCCACGGTGGCCGAGCTGCAGGCCGTGGCCGACGAGTATAGGCTCCCCGATGCGCTGGTGCACGACTGCTTGGAGCCCACTCACCTGCCCAAGTTTGAAGCCACCAACGGGCTGAACTTCGTGATTCTGCGGGTGCTCGTGGTGCCCGAAAACAGCCAGGCCGACACCATTCAGGAGCTGAGTACCAAGATTGCCGTATTCTACGCCGCCGACTACCTCATTACGGTTCACCGCCGCCCCCACCCCGTGCTAAGTGAATTGAAGAACGTGGCCCGGGCACCCGGCCAGGAGTGCACCACGCCGGCCGAGGTAGCCCTGCACCTTGTCCGCTACACCCTCAGCAGCTACCTGCAGCCCGCCCACGTGCTGACCAAAGAGCTGGACGACTACGAAGCCGAGATATTTCTGAAGCGCGAAGGGCCCAACGCCCTGCAGGGCATGTATTTCCTCAAGCGCAAAGCCTCCGCCGCCAAACAGCTGCTGCTGCTCACCCGCGACATTCTGACCAAGCTGCGCCGCCAGACCGCCACCGACGCCGCCGATAATACGCTGCTGCAGGACACCCAGGATTTGCAGACCAAGGTGGAAACCCTCTACCAGCAGCTTGATGGCGCGGCCACCAACCTGATGAACCTGTACCTGTCGTTGTCGTCGCAGCGCACCAACGAGGCCATGCGGGTACTGACGGTTTTCTCGGCCTTCTTCCTGCCCCTGACGTTTATTGCCGGCGTCTACGGCATGAACTTCGACTACATGCCCGAGCTGACCTGGAAGCTGGGCTACCCGGGCGCGATGGCGGCTATGGTGCTGATATCCGTTGGCATCTATGTGTGGTTTAAGCGCAAAGGCTGGATTTAGATTTCCCAACCCACCGCGCCTGGCCCCGGCTTGGCGCGGTACCATGTAGCCGGCTGTTTGTATGCGAAATCTTGACTGGCGCCGAAAAACCTGGGCTGGGCCGCTCACCGGCCTGAACGCGCTGCTGGCCGGCTGCGCCGCCGTAGGGCACGTGCCCAGCCTGGCGCCGGGCCACTATCAGGTTCTGCAGACCACTGACCCCGCCCTGGCCGCTACCCTGGGGCCAGACCGCTCCTTCTACGTGGAGCAGGGGCAGGATTCGCTGAAATTCCTGGCCCCGCCCCGGTCGCCGGAAGCCGCGCCCCGCCGCTTCAGCTACCCTTTGCGCCCGGGCCAGCACGTGATTCTGGTCGACCGCAAGTTTGACCTCGACGTATTTACCATTCCCTTCAAGGCCCGCCCGCCGCGGGGCCCAGTCCCGGTGCAGCTCAATACCAATTTCAATGCCGCCCTGTATTTCGGCCGCCGGCTGGATTTTTACCATCTGAACAGCGCCGTGCAGCCGAATGGGCGGCCGGCGCCGCAAATCCGCACGATGGGGCTGGGCTACGGTTTATTCACGGGCCTGGGCTCCACGACTATCAACCCCGACGTGACCAACCAGCAAACGGCTATTGCGTCGGGCTACGAAGGCTTTGTGGTTCACGTCGGGGCCGCTACTATTTACGATGCCCGCATCTTCAACCTGGGGCTGGCCGTGGGCGTCGATCAGCTGCTGGGTCCCGATGGCCGCCACTGGATTTACCAGCGCAAACCCTGGTTCGGCGTTTTGTTCGGCCTCGATCTGAACTGAGCCATGAATTGGCAGCGGCCGCCAGGGGCTGGCCAATGCACAACGGCTCACGGCTAGTGGTCCGTTGACTTGCGGTTGGCTTTTTTCTCCCCGTGCTTTTTCTTTGAGTCGAGGCGCTTGCGCACGGCGCCTTTGCTGGGCCTGGTGGCTTTGCGGGCTTTGGGCTGGTGCAGGGCTTTGACCAGCAGCTGATGAAACTTGAGCAGCGCGGTTTCCTTGTTGCGCAGCTGGCTGCGGTCTTCCTGGGCCACCACCAGCAGCTCGCCCTCGGCCGTGAGGCGGGAAGCCAGCTTTTCGGCAATCGTCAGCTTCTGCTCGGCGGTCAGCAGCTCGGAGGCGGCCACCACGAAGCGCAGCTCCACCCGCGACTCCACCTTATTCACATTCTGCCCGCCCGGGCCACTGCTGCGGCTGGTCTGAAACTGAAGCTCGGGCAAAAAGGCGGCGGCGGACGGAAGCATATTTTTTTAATGTGAGGTTAATGGGCTGAGGTGCTAATGTGAGGTTAATGTGCTGAGGTGCTAATGTGGTTGAATGGGCTGAGGTGGGGTTAATGGGCTGAGGTGCTAATGTGGTTGAATGGGCTGAGGTGAGGTTAATGTGCTGAGGTGGGGTTAATGGGCTGAGGTGCTAATGTGGTTGAATGTGCTAATGTGTAGTTAATGGGCTGAGGTGCTAATGTGATTGAATGTACTGAGGTGGGGTTAATGGGCTGAGGTGCTAATGTGATTGAATGTGCTGAGGTGCGGATGGGAGGCTTACAATGGATAAGCCGAATTGTCGCCTGAATGTACGGAGCGAGCTGCTGGCCGAAGTATATTAGCCGTTGGGTTGAGCATTTAGCAGCTCCCCGGCACTGCCACTTGAAGGCTGCCTGCTAACGCTGTAGCAACAGGCAACCCCAAAGGTCAGATCTTCCCTCCACTTTCCCATCAGCACCTCAGCCCATTCCCCGCATTAGCACATTCAACCACATTAGCACCTCAGCACATTAATCCCATCAACACATTCCCCCCATCAACACATTCCCCCCATCAGCACATTAACACATTCCCCACATCAGCACATTAACCTCACATTAGCACATTAACCCCATCAACACATTCCCCACATCAGCACATCAACCTCACATTAGCACATTAACCCCATCAACACATTCCCCCCATCAGCACATTAACACATTCCCCACATCAGCACATTAACCCCACATTAGCACATTAACCCCACATTAACGGATCAGCGAATAAAGGAGGCCGCCCAGTATGCCGCTGCGCGCCGTCCAGGCCAGGGTCCGGATCCAGTTGGTGCGCACCAGCCCGTCGATGGCCACGTAGTCGTAGCCCTGGGCGAGGCGGTTGTGAAAGGGCACAGAGATGAAAAAGGTGGCCGCCCAGATCAGCACCACCAACCCCAGCGCCCACCACACCGCGGTTCCCAGCGCCCGCCCCTGCCAGGCCAGCCAGTTGGCCAAAGCCAGCTCCAGCACCATGGGCCCCAGCACCACCCAGCTGATGCCGCGGGCGTGTTGCTGGTGAAACGCGGGAAATGTGTCGCGCGCGGCCTGGGCGAAACCGGGATAATGCGCCAGCTGGATGGTCCAGATCACACCGGTCAGGTAGGCGGCGCAGGCAAAGTTCAGCAGGACCAGTAGTTTCAGCGGCATAGTTTCGGGCGGAAAGCCTTAAGATGGATACGGGATGCAGCTTTGAACAATGCTCCGGGTTCTTTGACTGCCCGGCCCTGTTTTTCCGCCCCCTGCTTACGCGCAGCGGCGGGTTGCGGCGCAATGTAAGGCCTGACTTTCCTCCGTTCCGACTAGCTTCGCCACCTCCTTCTTTCTTCCCTGTTCTTTCCTATGTTCTTCTCTGCTTCTCTGCGCCGCTGGCTGCTGGCCGCGCCCCTGGCGGCCCTGACTTTCACCGCCTGCCAGCCCGGCGGTAAATCGTCCGGGCCGGCCCGGCCCGATCTGCTCCAGGCCAACCTCGATACTACCGTGCGCCCCGGCGACGACTTTTTCACCTACGCCAACGGCGGCTGGCTGAAAAAGCACCCCATTCCGGCTTCCGAAAGCTCCTGGGGCATTGGCAAGGAAGTGCAGAACGAGGTGTACGCCCGCCTGCGCAGCCTCAACGAGGAAGCCGCCCAGGCCAACGCCGCGGCCGGCACCAACCAGCAGAAAATCGGGGACTTCTACGCCACCGGGCTCGATTCGGCCACGGTGGAGAAGCAGGGCCTGGCTCCGCTCAAGCCGGAGCTGGACCGCCTGGCCGCCATCCAATCGGTAGCCGACGTGCAGGCCGCCATTGCCCGCCTCATTCCGCTGGGCGTAGATGCCCTGATTGGTCCCTACGTGGGGCAGGATGCTAAGAACAGCGACAAGATGGCCCTGCAGCTGTGGCAGGCGGGGCTGGGCCTGCCCAACCGCGACTACTACTTCAACAAGGACTCCCGCACGGCCAACATCCGCCGCGAGTACGGCCGCCACGTGGCCCGCATGTTCCAGCTCATGGGCCAGGATTCGGTAGCCGCCCAGGCCAGCAGCGCCCGGGTGGTAGCCCTGGAAACGGCTTTGGCTAAGTCGTCGCGCAAGCTCGAAGCCCTGCGCGACCCCTACGCCAACTATAACAAGATGGCCGTGCGCGACCTGAGCAAACTTACCCCCGGCCTCGACTGGCAGCCCTGGCTGACGCAGCTGGAGCTGGGCAAAGCCGACACCGTCATTGTGGGCCAGCCCGAGTTCTACCGCGAAGCCGGCCGCCAGCTGCGCACCGCCCCGCTCGACACCTGGAAAGCCTACCTGCAGTGGCAGCTGCTGCACACCTACGCCGACAAGCTCAGCCGCGCCTTCGACCAGGAAAACTTCCGCTTCTACGGCACCATTCTGCAGGGCCGCAAAGAGCAGCGGGCCCGCTGGAAGCGGGTGCTGGATGAGGAGGAAAACGCCATGGGCGAAATCCTGGGGCAGCTTTTCGTGAAGGAGTACTTCAAGCCCGAAGCCAAGCAGCGCTACGATAAGCTGGTCGACAACGTCGTCGTTTCCTTCCGCCAGCACATCAATAAGCTGGACTGGATGAGCGACTCGACCAAGCAAAAGGCGCTGGTGAAGCTGGGCAAAATCACCAAGAAAGTCGGCTACCCCGACAAGTGGAAAGACTACTCGGCGCTGACCATCGACCGCAGCTCCTACGCCCAAAACGTGATGCGCGCCCGCCAGTGGGCCTACCGCTACAACCTCAGCAAGCTCGGCAAGCCCGTCGACCGCACCGAATGGGGCATGACGCCCCAGACCTACAACGCCTACTACAATCCTTCGAACAACGAAATCGTGCTGCCGGCCGCCATCTTCGCCATCCCCGGCCTGGCCGACGCGGACGCCGACGACGCCACCATCTACGGCTACGCCGGCGCCTCCACCATCGGCCACGAGCTCACCCACGGCTTCGACGACGAAGGCAGCCAGTTCGACGAGAAGGGCAACCTGCGCAACTGGTGGGCCAAGACCGACCGCCCCCGGTTTAATCAGCGCGTAAACGGCATCGTGCGCCAGTTCAACGGCTACCAGGTGCTCGATTCGCTGCACATCAACGGCAAGGCCACGGCCGGTGAAAACATTGCCGACCTGGGCGGCATCGTCATTGCCCTCGATGCCTTCAAACAAACCGAGCAGTACAGGAAGGGCGAAAAAATCGGGGGCCTCACCCCTACCCAGCGCTACTTCCTGGGCTACGCCCTGGGCTGGCAGAACCACCAGCGCGACGAAGTGCTGGCCCAGCGCATTCTCACCGACGTACACTCACCAGCTAACTACCGCGTCAACGGCCCCTTCGCCGACGTGCCCGAATTCTACGAAGCCTTCGGCGTGAAGCCCGGCGACAAGCTCTACCGCCCCGACAGCGCCCGGGTGAAAATCTGGTAGCAGGAGCGGCGTGGTGCCACGACTTTTTTAGTCGTGGTACCACTATCGTTGCTGAAGTAGGACTGCCGGTCGTGCAACGATAGTGGTACCACGACCAAAAAGTCGTGGCACCACCCGGCTTACGCGCTGATGCCCCGCTGGGCCATAAAGGCATCGAGCGTCTGCCGGGCGGAGGCGCGCACTTTGTTTCGCAGAAACGGCGACCAGCCCAGCGGCCCCGGCACCTGCCGGCTCCAGTGTTAGAAGCTGAACTGGTCATGCATGGTCGCGGCGCTGGAAAGCCTGGTGGCAGCGGTGCAGAAGCTCTTCGTTGGGCGGCATGATCAGGATGAAAACCGGGGGACCGGGCAGGGGCGTGGCCGGAGGCCTGAAACTGCCTGAAAAACCACGGGCCCCGGAAATCCGGGGTCCGTGGTTTTTTCAATAATTACCTTGATCCTAAGCGGTTTGCGCGGACTGGGCGCCCTGGAAAGCCGGGGCAAAGACGGTCTGCGCAAACCCGGCCAGCGTAGTGGGTGTGGTGCTGGCGGCGGTGCGCTCCTGCTTTACCATCACTTTCTCCTAGTTCATGTTGCGCGTCATCTCATCGTAGAGGCCGGCCATGCTCTCGGAAAGCCCGGCCCCGATCATGCCCTGCCTGGCATCGGCGTAGGGAAACTGCACGCAGGCCAGCTCCGGCCGGCCAATGGCGACGCCGATGGCCTGGGCCACTTCCTGTTGAGTGTAGTTTTGGGGCCCCAGTACGTAGTGTACCGAGCCGGCCGCAAAGCCCCGGTCGAGCAGCTCCGCGGCTTTGGCGGCAATATCCTTAGTAGCAACCATTGGGGAAACCAGCTCCGGCCGCATAGCCGAGCCCATGATGCCCAGGTGCTGAATCAGGCCGATGTGCGCCAGCAGGTTTTCCATGAAATAGGCCGGCCGCAAATGCGCCACCTGCAGGCCGGCAATGGCGTTGAGCCGGGCTTCCTGGTGAAACAGGCCAACGACGGGCCCCGTGCCAGCGGGCTGGTCGGCCCCGATGCTGCTCAGGTGCACGGCCTGTTTCAGGCCGGCGGCGCGCACGGCCCGGGCAATACTTTCGCCTACCTGCCGCATGTGGTCCAGCACGTCGGGGGCCGCTACGTTGGGCGGAATCATCAGAAAGGCCGCGTCGGCGCCGCTCAGGGCATCGGTCAGGAAAGCGGAGTCGTGCAGCCGGCTTTGGTTTCGGCCCTAATACTTTTCATGAACAAGCAAACCAAGCAGCAGATCGCGGAAGCGTACTGGCAAACTGCTACCGAGCCCATGCCCTTTAACTTCTGCCCGGTGCGCACCACCCTGAACGTGCTCGGGGGCAAATGGAAGCTGCTTATCCTTTCCTCCCTGCTTCAGGATACCCGCCGCTACGGGGAGCTGCGTCGCCTGATGCCCGAGGTGACGGAGAAGATGCTGATTCAGGAGCTGCGCGAGCTGGAGCAGGACGGCATTGTGCAGCGCACGGTATACCAGCGGGTGCCACCGAAAATGGAGTATACCCTCACCGAGCAGGGCCGGCGCGTGAGTCCGCTGCTGGATGCGCTGCTGGTGTGGGGGCAGGACTACCTGCACCGCGCCGGCAGCGCCTGCCCGGTGCCATCTACCCTACCGGCGGCCGACAAACAGCCGTTCGGCTGATGCCGGCCGATTTATTTTCGGCGGCTTCGGACCAGCAGGCAACGCATGAGCGCGGCGGAACATCTTTCGGGGCAGATGTTTCACCCTTAACCGCTTGCTGCCATGAAAACCCGCTACTCCTTTTCTCTCGCTTTGCTGCTGGCGCTGCTGGCTCCCGTATTCCAGTCGATGGCCGCCGGCCGCGAAACGCGTGAAGTCGCCAGCTTCACCCAGGTAAGCCTGGGCAATTCGGTGACGGTGGTAGTGGTGCAGGGCAGCCCGCAAAAGGTGGAAGTGGAAGGCACCGCCGAAGACCTGGCTCACCTGGAAACGACGGTGCGCGACCAGCGCCTGCGTATCAATACCGTGCGTGAAACCAACCGCATGTCCAGCTACCGCTTCAAAAGTAATATCACGGTTTACGTCACGGCCCCGGTTATCACTGGCTTGAGCGTAAGTGGCTCCGGCACGCTGAAAGCCGCCGCGGGGGTGAACTCCACGGAGCTGAGTTTGTCGCTCAGCGGCTCGGGCCGGGTGGAGGTGGGCACGGTGCAGGCTACTACGCTGCATTCTTCCATTGCGGGCTCCGGGTCCATTGTGATTGGCAAAGGCACCATCACGCAGCACGAGGTAAGCATCAGCGGTTCGGGCAGCCTGAAAGCGGCCGACGTACGAGCGGAAACCGGGCGCGTCAGCATCAGTGGCTCGGGCGACTGTTTTCTTAACGCCACCCGCACCCTGGAAGCCAGCATCATCGGCTCAGGCGACGTGCACGTAACCGGCAACCCCAAAGTCAACAGCTCCGTGGTGGGCAGCGGCCGCGTGCATCGCAGCTAGGACCTCACCGGCCCGAAGATCCGTAAAGGCCCCGAACAGCTTTGTTCGGGGCCTTTCCTGTGCGGGTTATCGTTGAATGGCTACTCGCCGGGTAGTAGTACCGGCCGCGGTAGTCAGGCGCAGCCAATAGATCCCACTGGATAGCTGAGGAGGCGCAACGGTATACTCCGCTTGGGCCGCAGCCGGCAAAGCCTGTTGAAAAACGGTTTGCCCCCGCCCGTTAAGTAAAACCAGCTGCGCGGGCTGAGCCGTGGGCTGCTGCACCCGTACCACAAACGAACCCCGGCTGGGATTCGGGAAAACAGCTACGACCAGATCATGCTGCAAGCTATTGCCGTTTAAGGCTACGGGCGCGGAGTAAGCTTCCTGCCCATCGGTATCCACCTGGTGCAGGCGATAGTAGCTCAGGCCGGGCAGCGGGGTACGGTCGGTGAGGGAATAGGTATGCCGTTGCGTGGTCGTACCGGCCCCCATCAGCCGCCCGACGGGCTCAAACAGAATACCATTGGCGGAGCGCTCCACTACGAAGTAAGCACTGTTAAGCTCCTGGGCCGTAGCCCAGCTCACCCGTACGGCGGCGCCGATTAGCTTGGCCTCAAAGCGCACCAGCTCCACGGGGAGCGGTGCCCCGGTGCGGGCCGTACACATACTGGTATTGGCGATGGTCTGGAGCGGGATACCGGGCCCGCTGTAGGCCAGCGTGAGGCGGTTAGCCCCGAAGTCTTCCCCAAAGTGCACCAGCAAATCGTGCATCCCGGCCGAGAGGGAAACCACTTTGGCTAGCACAACGATGCCATGCTGCCCACCGTTGTTGATAGTCGCCTGCGCCGTCACCGGCGTCGGCACCCGCGCCGCATTATCCAGCCACAAATACGAAGCGTCGTCGGACGTCAGGAAGAAGGTGTAGTCGCCGGCGGTGGGAACGGAAACACTCCCGCGGAACCGGGCGCTGTAGTGGTCCGGATCGAGCTGGGTGCCGTCGGCAGGCGGTAGAATATTGCCCCAGTCATCGGCCGTAAATTCCAGCTGGGCCTCGGTACGGGTCAGCACGGGCGTATTCGTGGTGAAGAAGGACTGGTCATCGTTAAAATAGCCCGCGAAATACTCGCCGTGCAGCCCGGCCGTAGCCGGACCGCCACCCTCGGCGGGACCAGTACAGCCGTCGGGCGGCGGCAAAGCCACGACAAAGGAAAACGCCGCCGGAAAATCGGCTATACCATCAGCATTCGTCACCGTTACAGCGATAGTGTAGGTTCCCGCCGGCACGCTGGTAGCGCTGAACAGCTGGCCGGTGGCCGCATCGACACTTATGCCGGCGGGCAATGCCGCGGGGTTGGTCAGCGCAAACTGCGTGACGGGGGCCGGCGTAACGACCACGGGCAGGGAGGAAACGCCCGGCACCACGGTGCTGCCCGCTATCAGCGTCACCGACCGGGGCGAATACGTCAGGGAGGAAGCGGGACCGACTAAGCGCTGGGGAGCAGTGCAAAACGCGGAATTAGGAATTATCTGCCGTACCAGGCCCGGCCCTTCGTACTCCAGTATCAGCTGGTTGTTGCTGACGCTTTCGCCGTAGTAAAGCAGCACGTTGTGCAGCCCGGCGGTCAGATATACGCTGGCCTGAATGGTTTGCAGAGCATGTAGTCCGCCGTTGTTGATCGTCACCTGGGCCAGCTTTGGGGGCGCGTCCAGCGCCGCATTGCCCAGCCATAGGTAAGCGGCGTCGTCGGCACTCAGATAAAAGGTATACGTCCCCGCCGTAGCCACCCGCAGGCTCCCCCGGTAGCGGGCACTGAAGTTATCCGGATCGGCGGGCGGGCCCGTAGCTACGCCCGTAAGGTTGCCGAAGTCGGCCGAGGTATTGAAGTTGATCTGGGGGGCAATGCGCGTGATAGCGGCCGGGTTCAGGGCAAACGTCAGCACGTCGTTAAAGTAACCGCTGTAGTACTCGGCGTATAAGCCCGCCGCCCCGGGGCTGCCGCCGGGGTCGGGGCCCGTGCAGCCCACCGGCCCGGCCGGCACCACCTGAAAGCTCAGCACATTCTGAAAGGTACTCGGGCCATTAGCATTCACGACTGTCACATCCAGAAAGTGGACGCCGAGTGCCACGGTAGCCCCCGCCGTTATTACTCCCGTCAGCGGATCAATGCTAAAGCCCGCCGGAACCACGCCCGCCAGGCTGTACTGGCTCACCGCCGCCCCACCGTCCTGCACTGCCGGCGGCTGGGAGCTTCGCGGGCTACCCTGGACCGTGGCGGCCACCGGCGCGTAGCTGATAGCCTGGGGCGGCCCACCGGGCAACAGCGACGTGCACAACACACTGTTGGGCACCACCTGGCGGCCACTGATTCCGGGCCCCGCGTACTCCAGTACCAGCATATTGCCGGCTAAGGCGTCGCCATAGTGAATCAGCAAGCTGTGCAGACCAGCGGTCAGAGTTACCGTGGCCGCTATTTCTACCGGCCCGTGCGCATTGCCGTTGTCGATAGTAGCCAGGGCATTACTGGCCGGCAAAGCCCGCGCGGCCCCATCCAGCCACAGATAGGCCGCATCGTCGGCGGTCAGGTAGAAGGTGTAGGTGCCCGCCGTCAGAATGTTGAGGCTGCCCCGCAGACGCAGGCTGAAGTAATCGGGGTCAGTGACCGTCCCGGTCGAAACTGCCGTCAGGTCGCCGAAGCTGGCACTGGTACTGAAGTTCACCTGGGCGGCTACGCTCCGGATGCCGGGCGGAGCCGCATTATCCGTAAAATGCGCGGGGGCATCATCGAAATAGCCGGCGTAGTATTCGGCGTACAGACCACTGACGGCAGGATTACCGCCCGGATCGGGGCTACCGCACCCGGTGGGCTGAGCAAGAAGCGGAAGACTGACGACAAATTGGAAAGCGAGCAGTAAGCTGGCAAGACTGATCCGCTTTAATGAAACGAGAGGAGAATCTGATTTCATGACTACAGCTTTAAGTAGATAGAGAGCCATGATCTGGCTTATCTAAATATAGCAGGCTCAAAATCAAATTGCAATATTTAAGTTTTATTTTGTATTATTAATAAATATGGATATTCCAATTGAAATACCCCGCTTTCTTCTGTCTCAAAAATTACATGCCGGTAGCCCACAAGTTGCTGATCTGGTGATCCTATGACTGTTTCAGCACCTTTCCCAGTCGGCGGGCACCCGGCTGCTCCTCGCCGCGGCTCCCGCTTGCGGGAAGCCAGCGAGGCCGGGGTGGCACCGCATCTCACTCAAGGCTGCCAGGCTGTTTCCGGGGTAACATGGTCACCGTGCTGAGCGGGCTGCCGGAACCCCGCGGGCCTGGGGCGGCGCGGGCGTAGGCCAGCGCCGTCAGCTAGAAGTCGAATAGCCCGCGGCGGGGCGCGTCGGAGGATTTTCGCTCCTTTTTTGGCTTGTCTTTATCCTTGTCGTTCCCGAAAATACCGTTGAAGAGGCCCGTTTTCTTTTCCCTGATCAGCACGTAGCGGACCGAGAAGGCCGCCGGAAAACGAGCCCAGTCGGCGGAGTTGATTTCCACGCTGGGCTTCACGTCAAACGACAGTACAAAGGGAAAAAAGGCCGTTTTGTATTCCAGTCCTGCCAGCCCGTCGAAGCCGCCGAAAGCGCCATCGTCTTTGTGGTTGCCGATGTGCCCTCCGGCGCCGAAGTAATAATTGAGGCTCGGCCCCAGGATGCCGAAGTGCCGCTCGACCAGTACGGTGCCGCTTATTTCGCGCGGTGAGACCAGCGCGATACCTTCCAGAGTGGTCTTGTCGAATACTTTCTGCTGGATGGTGAGGCCGTAATTGTCCTTGCCGAGCCGCAGCCCCGCGGCCGTGCGGTATTTCTGAGCCCGGACGGCGGGCGCCGACAGCAGACTGACTCCAACGAAAAGAGAAAAAACAGGGAGGCAAGCGAAACGAAACGTCATAATCTTGGGTGGAGTACGGAAACCTGGGCGCCGTTGCGCCGTTTGAACGCGCAGCGGACCCAGCAAAGTACGGGCCGGGCTGGCAAACCGCCCAATATTGCCCGGCAACCGTGTACCTTGCGGCTCCATTCCTCCCGCGTCTTTCAGCCCCGTTTCCACCCGTGTATATTCATCAGGTGGCGGCTTATCTGCCCGCCCACATCGTCACCAACGAGCACTTCACCCGCCTCAATGGCCTCTCTCACAAGTGGATCATTGAGCGCACCGGTATTCAGGAGCGCCGCAAAGCCAGCCCGGAGGAAGACACCAATACGATGGCAATTGAAGCCGCCGGGCGGGTACTGACGGCGGCTCCTTTATTCCCCCAGGGCTCCATCGACCTGATTGTGGGCGCTACCTATACGCCCCACGACACCATTTATACCGTGGCGCACGCGGTGCAGCGGGCACTGGACGTGGCGGACATTCCCGTAGTAAGTGTTTCCTCCGCCTGCTCCTCGCTGTTGAATGCCATTGAGATTGTGGAGGGGTACTTCGCCATGGGCAAGGCCACCCGCGCCCTGGTAGTGGTTTCGGAGCACAATACAGCCTACAACAACGAGGACGACACTATTGCCGGCCATCTTTGGGGCGACGGGGCCGCGGCGCTGCTCATCAGCAAGGAGCGCCTTGCGCCCACCGACCTGCGGATGGTGGACCTGCTCACGGCCGGGGCCGGCAACATCGGCAAAGCGGATACCGCCGTGACGCTCAAGCCCGTGGCCAAAGGCATTGTGATGCCCCATGGCAAGGATGTTTTTATTCACGCCTGCCAGTACATGGCCCGCGTAACGCGACAGGTGCTGGAACGCAACCAGTTGGATGTATTGGATGTGAGCTGGCTGATTCCGCACCAGGCCAATCTGCGCATCACCCGCAACGTGCTGGAGAATCTGGGTTTGCCCGAAGAGCGCGCCGTTTCCAATATTGAGTACCTCGGCAATACGGGCTGTGCGGGAGCAGCCATTGCCCTGGCCAACCACCTCGACCAAATCAAGCCCGGCGACCGGGTAGTGCTTACGGTGTTCGGCGGCGGCTATTCTTACGGGGCTATGCTGCTGGAGCGGTAAGCTTTTCCGGTTGTTCCCGGCAGCGGTCTGCTGGCCCGGCAGTTTTCGTCAGCGGGCTAATATCTCCGCAACGGCCGGAACCACCGGGGCCCGGCCTCGCTGGGGTGGGCCTGGCTCACGGCGCCAGCTTTATAAAGCGCGTCGTTCCGGTTTTACCAGCCTGGTCGCGCCAGCGCAACAGGTACCAGCCCGGGTGCAGAGCGTCTACATTCAGGCTCCGGATGTTTAAGCCGGCGGCTATCTCGACACCCTGCCCCCGGTAATAGCGCCCCAGCGCATCATAGAGGAATACCGACAGGGTGCCCGTGGCAGAGGCGGGGAATTGCAGCTGGAGCAGCCCCCCCCGCACCGGGTTAGGAAACACCACCAGCTGATCGTTAGCGGCCGCCTCGTCCGTTGTGGCCAAGGGTACCGCGGGGTCGAGCGTACCATCAGGGCGGCGCACCCGCAGGCGGTAGTAGCTCAGGCCGGGCAGCGGCCGGGGGTCTACGAAGCGGTAGGTGCCCGTACCGTTTCCCGCGGGCAGGGCGGCAACCAGCTGCCACCGGCTGGTGTCGGCCCCGCGTTCAACTACGTACTCCTGCACCAGACACTCCTCCCGGGTAGTCCACACTATTTCGGCCCCGCTCCCAACACGGCGGACCAGCTGGGTGGCGAGCGGCGCGGGCAGCATAGCCGCGGGGCCGCAGGCGGCGGCTACGAAGCTGCGGGTGCGCAGGACGAAGCGGGCGCCGCTGATATCGTCGGGGCTCAACACCTGCTTCACCTGCCGGGAAGCTAAGCCAAAGTGCATCACGGCGCGGGTCAGAATCACGTGGCCGAGCTGCTGCGCGTGGCCCAGCTCATGGATCATCACCGACTCAAAATCGAACTGTCCCGGTGCGGGTATGCCGGCAGTAAACAGGAAATTCACGCCGTCGTCGAACTGCAGATCAATTTCTTTGACGTGAAATTCCAGCTGGCCCCGTGGCCCGAAGCAGCCCCGGTAGTAGCTGGTCGTCCGGCCCAGTACATTAGCAGGCAATTCGCTCCCGCTATCGAAGCCCACTGAGTTTATTTCATCGTCGGCGGCGCCCCGCCCGGTACGGTTGGGCCCCAGGCGCCAGTTCACGCCGGTCTGGCAGCGCCAGACATCCAGCAGATCCCGCTGCAGGATCCCGGCGGCATTCGCATTGGCCGCGAAGCCGGCTTCCATCTGAAAAGTAAGGCCCCCGCTTGCATCCTGGTTGCTGTGGCGGGGGCGTACCACCAGTTTGCTGTTGCGCTCCTGCACGTTAGCCAGCGCATAAGGAATAGTTACCATCTCCGTACTCGTGGCCTGCAGCAGCTCGGTGGTATTGACGCGCACCACCCCGGTCCCCGCCGGTTCACCCGCCGTACCGAACGAAGGAACCCGCACCCGGATCTGCGCATCCGACCAGCTCACGTAGTCGGCGGGTTGGGGACGAACAAAGGTTTTGCCGCCGTCGTTGGCATTCCGGAATTCCACGAAACCGTTGCCCTGCGGGCTGCCAAAGCCGCTCCCGCTGATAGTCAGCACGCTGCCGGTACCAGCCGTGATAGTCAGCGGCAGCAACGCGCCGATAATGGGGGCCTGACCTTTCGCGGCGGCGGCGGAGGCCCGCGTATTCCGCTGCCGGGCCTCGTTCAGGGCCTGGTTGGGCGCCAGATTGCGCGGGGCCTGCCCGGTTTGGGCGCTGATGGTGGCGTAGAAACCTTTGTCGATGGCGGGGTAAGTCCGGAAAGGCTCGGCAGCCGTCAGGGTAACCAGATCGAACCGGATAAATCCCTGCTGGCTACCGTAGACCGCCCAGGCCGGAGCGGCCGCCGGTGGGAGACCTGGCCAGACCGCCTGCCGCAGAAAGAATATGCCCTGTTCGCCAATGGTCAGCCGCAGCGTATTGCTCAGCTCCTGCCAGTCTTCGCCCACGTTGCCGCCTTCCGTCACCACCGTTATTTCTGAGCTGGCCCCGCCCTTAAAGGCGGTAAACACCCGCAGGCGGTGGGCCGTGTAGATGTGCTGATGGGGAGTATCCCAGAAGCCGTCCGCACTGAGCACCTCCCCTTCCACCACGAGGGCAGCCTGCTGGCTACGCCGGACCGGGTCGAGAGGCAGCAGCAGGCAGTGGGTTGCCGTAGCGTCATCAGATTGCTGCGCCTCACTCCGAAAAGTCAGGCTGAGTAGCCCCAACAATAAGGCGGTGAAACGGTGGACAGGAGAAGTAAATATCATAGTGGGGAAATACCAGCAATACCAGCCAGACAAGATACAGGATTCGCCGGGGTATCAACCGGCTTTCCCAGATTCAGATTTCCCGGAAGCAGGCCTGACGCTGGAACTTCCCAAGCTGCTCCGGCTAAAATAAGCTCCCCTGCACGGACTGGGGAATAATGCGGGGCGGCGGCACGTCCAGACCAGTCAAGGCTCGTAATTTTTCCAGGAAATACTGCGTCCAGAGCGGGGAATGCCTGATATCCTTCTGGTGGATGAAGATGTAGGCCGTTTGCAAACCCCCGCTGATCCACTGCGCCAGCCGCTCGGCCCAGGCATCGGCCCGGCGGTAGTCGCTGCCGACGAGGCCGTGGCCGTTGAAGCGCAGAAAAGCGGTGGGCGTGGTCAGGCGTAGGTGCAGCACGTCGCGGCGGCCGGCCACGTCGGTTAGTACCAGCGTTTTGCCCAATGCTTCGAGCAGGGCAAAAACCGCGTCGCGCAGGCCGGCATCCGCAAACCAGGCCGGGTGGCGCAGCTCCACGGCCAGCGGTACGTAAGCGGGGAAGTCGAGCAGGTAGCGCTCCAGACGCGGCAGGTGCTCCGGCCCGAACGTGGGGGGCAGCTGCAGAAAAGCCGGGCCCAGTTTTTCTCCCAGCTCGCTAATGGCCCGGCAGAAGGTCGTTGTCAGCTCATCGGCATTGTAGAGGGCCCGCTCATGGCTGATGCTTTGGGGCATCTTGGGGCAGAAGCGGAAACCCGCCGGCACCGCGTCGCGCCACTTGCGCACGGTGGGCGCCTCCGGAATCCGGTAGTGGGTGGTGTTGAGCTCGATGCTGTTGAACTGCCGGGCGTAGTGGTGCAGGTAGTCGGCATCCCTGATACCCGCGGGGAAATAAGTCCCCAGCCACGCTTTATTCGTCCAGATCGGACACCCTATATAGACAGCGGGCGGGGTGCCGGACAGAGACGGCGCCCGGGCCAGCACGGCCGCCGTTTCGGGGTGGTCCGCGGGCAGGCAAAAGTCAACGTAGCGCAGATCGGAAAGGCGGCCAAAATCCATGGCGTAAAGCTAGCCCCGGATTTGCTTGGATTCTGCGGATTGCCCGGATTTTGCGGAGGGGCCGCAACGGGTTGCGGGGTCGGTCTTTCCCCGCGGGGCCGCAACCGATTTTGCAGTCCGGCTATAGCTAAATCCCGCAACTTTTGCAACCCCTCCCCGGACATAGCTCGACCAGGAATGCCAAAATTTTTTATCCGGCGGATAGTCTTATTTCCCGGACCGCCGGAACAGGCCCTTTCCATAATACAAAATATGCCTTCACCAAACACAATCAGCTATTTATTCCAAATTAAACCAATAAAATTAGTGCAAGTTTTCTCGAAAAAGATCAATTTTCAGCCATTGTCTTCTGCGTATAGTATTGACTTTCGACAGGTTGTTGATTTCGTGCTTCTAGATTTACTCCGTTCACCACCCTTGTAATCGGATGAAATTCTTACTGCTACGCCTTCCCGTTTTCAGCTTGGTGCTGGCTCTGTCTTTCCCGCTGTTTGCGGCCCCCGCTACCCGGGCCAGGACCGGCGACGACGGCAAAAAAACTACTGCCGCTTCCCGCGCCACCGTGCTGCGCGGACGGGCCTCGTGGTACGGCCGGGAGCACCAGGGAATGCGGACCAGCAACGGCGAGCGGTTCGACCGGTTCAAGTACACCTGCGCCCACAAGACCCTGCCCTTCGGCACCCGGCTGCGCGTGACGAACCCCGGCAACGGCAAATCCGTCGTCGTGCGGGTGTCTGACCGCGGCCCGTTCCGCCACCAGCGCATTCTGGATTTGTCGGAAGTAGCGGCCCGCCCGCTGGACATTGTGCGCCGCGGCGCCGTATCGGTAGTGGCCGAAATCGTGCCTGCCACCACGCCCCTGGGCCCTACGGCGGCGCCCGCTGATCTGGCGGCCCTGGCCACCGACTCCGCCACAACCACCCTGGCCGTAGCCACCCTCACCGACATCGTAGCCGGTGCTACCGAAGCCGCCGACGTGGTGGTAGTACCCGCGCCGGCGCCCACCTTCGTGGTGCAGGCCGGCACGTTTGGCAACCCGCTCAACGCCCAGACCATTCAAAGCAAGATTCAGGCGCTGGATAAAAGTCTGACCGTAACCGTAGCCCAGAGCGAGCTGAACGGCCAGCCCCTGACCCGCGTCATCGTCGGGCAGTACGCCGACCGCGCCGAGGCCGAATTGGTGCGCCGCCGGCTGATGCAGTGGGGCATTGCCGGCATGGTCCGGCAGGCCGAGAACCTGTAATCATGAGCAATTATCAATGAACAATTATCAATGAGCAATTATCGATGCGGTTCAACGACTCATTGGTAATTGCTCATTGATAATTGTTCATTAGTAACTGCTGTTACGCAGGCAACTTTGGCAACTGGCTTTTCAGGTTGTTTCTCGTTGCTGGTTGCTCGTTTCTGGTTGAATGGGCGCCCAAAAAACGGCCAACCAGAAACAAGAAATCGAGTGCGTAACATCAGTTAGTAATTGTTCATTGATAATTGCTCATTGATAATTGATAACTGCAGCAGGGTTGCTTGGGCGGGAAACTTCCCCCATCTTCCCGGCTCGATTAACTCGGCTTCATGCGGCAGTGGATTAAAGCTATTCTGGCCACGGCCCTGGCCCTGGTGCTTACCTGGGTACTCAACACGAAAAACGGCGACCTGCCGCCGTTTGGCAAGTTCCTCAGCCCGTTCCGGGGCTTCTGGCAGAACGACGCGGCCAACGATTTTCCCGCCGCCCGCACCCTCACGCTGCCGGGCCTGCAGGCCCCGGTGCAGGTGCGCTACGACGACCGGCACGTACCGCACATCTTCGCGCAGAACGACCACGACCTGTATTACGCCCAGGGCTACCTCACGGCCCAGGACCGGCTCTGGCAGATGGATTTCGTGGCCCACGTGGCCGGCGGGCGGCTGGCTGAAATCGTGGGGCCGGCGCGGCTGGAAACCGACCGGTTTTTCCGGCGCATGGGCCTCGGGTTCGGAGCCCAAAAGTCGCTGGCCACGGCCATGGCCAACCCCGTGACGCGGATGGTGCTGACTTCCTACGCCGAGGGCGTGAATGCCTACATCGGCACGCTCACGCCGCAAACCCTGCCCTTCGAGTACAAGCTGCTCGACTACGCCCCCGAGCCCTGGGCGCCGCTCAAAAGCGCCCTTATTCTGAAGTACATGGCCTTCGACCTCAGCGGCCGCTCCGACGACCTGCGGATGAGCAACGCCCTGGGTAAGTACGGCGCGGCCGTTATCAAGGACCTGTTTCCCGACTATCCGCAGCGCGAAGACCCGATTGTGCCCGTGGGCACGGCCCTGGACTTCCAGCCGGTACCGATACCGATACCCGCCGCGCCGCCGGCGTTTCTGGCGGCCATGTCGGACCAGGTGCCGCAGCGCGAGCCGGATCCGGAGCTGGGCTCCAACAACTTCGCCGTGAGCGGGGCGAAGTCGGCGTCGGGCTATCCGCTGCTGGCCAACGACCCGCATCTGCAGCTCAACCTGCCCAGCATCTGGTATCAGGTGCAGCTGGCCGCGCCCGGCGTGAACGTGTACGGCGTCTCGATTCCGGGCGCCCCGTTTGCCATCATCGGCTTCAACGAAAACGTAGCCTGGGGCGTGACCAACGTGGCGGCCGACGTGATGGACTGGTACCAGCTGAAGTTCAAAGATGCCGCCATGCGCGAGTACTGGCACGACGGCCGCTGGAAGCCGGTACGCCGGGTAGTGGAGCGCATCGGGGTACGCGGCCAGCCCGACCGGCTCGACACGGTGCTCTACACCCACCACGGCCCCATCGTGTACGACCACGACGAGAAGCCGTTTTTGCCGCAGACGCCCATCCGCCACGCCATGCGCTGGACGGCCCACGACGCGGCCAACGAGTACCAGACCTTCTACCGCCTCAACCGGGCCCGCAACTACGCCGACTACACGGCGGCGCTGGAAACCTACGGCGCCCCGGCCCAGAACTTCATCTTCGCTGATCAGCAAAAAAACGTGGCCATCTGGCCCAACGGCCATTTCCCGCTGAAGTGGAAGAATCAGGGCAAGTTTATTCTCGATGGCACCGACCCGGCCTACGACTGGCAGGGCTGGATTCCGGCCGCCCAGAATCCGCACGTGAAGAACCCGGCGCGGGGCTTCGTCAGCTCCGCCAACCAGTCTTCCACCGGACCGGACTACCCGTATTACCTGAACTGGAACTTCGGCAGCTGGGAGCGGGGTCACCGCATCAACGAACGGCTGGCCCGCATGACCCGCGCTACGCCCGACAGCCTGCGGGAGCTGCAGAACGACAACTTCGGCGTGAATGCCCAGCTGATGTTGCCGCGGCTGCTGGCCCTGGTCAGTCCGGCGAACCTCAGCCCAGCTCAGCGCCAGGCCTACGCGGCGCTGGGACGCTGGAACTACGCGTATACCGCCGACGCCATCGGGCCCGGCATCTTCGAGCTGTGGTACAATACCCTGGTGAAGCGCCTCTGGGACGATGACTTCGGCGCCGCGGCCCAGGCCGGCGAAATGCGGCACCCGCCCCGGGACCGGACCAACACGCTTATTCTCTCGGAGCCGGCTTCTCCCTGGATTGATGACAAGCGCACCCCGGCCCGGGAAACCCTGGAAACGCTGGCCCTGCAGTCCTTACAGTTTGCGGCCGACTCCCTGCAGCGCAAGTTTGGGGCGCTGGGCCCTGAATGGCGCTGGGCCCACCAGAAAAGCACCGACATTCTGCACATGGCGCAGCTGCCCGGCTTTGGCCGGATGGACCTGAACGTGGGTGGTGGCGCGGGCATCGTGAATGCTACCTCGGAGCGCAACGGCCCCTCGTGGCGGATGGTGGTGGCGCTGGGGCCGCAGGTACGCGGCTACGGCGTGTTTCCCGGCGGGCAAAGCGGCAACCCCGGCTCGGCTTACTACGACGACATGATAGACACCTGGAGCGCGGGCGAGCTGGACGAGCTGGTGTTTCTGCGCAGTCCGGACCAGAAACACGTTCGGGTGCAGGCCGCCTGGATCCTGCAAACCCAGCAGTAGCGGGCCCCTGCCGCCGCCCCCATCCTCAATCCTGAATCAGCCTGATATGCGCCTTTTCCTCGTTATTCTGCTGGTAGCCGCCGGAGCCCAGCTCTTGCTGCCCTGGTGGAGTATTACCCCCGTTGCCTTCCTGGCCGGAGCCACTCTGGGCCGTCCGGGCGGACGCGTCTTTCTGGCGGGCTTCGCGGGCATCGGGCTGGGGTGGCTGTTGCTGGCGTCGTGGCAGCAGGTGCAGGGTGCCGGCCGCCTGAGCCACCGGGTAGCGCAGCTGCTGCCCCTGGGTGGGCAGGGCTGGCTGCTGGTGCTGGTTACGGCGCTTATCGGCGGGCTGGTGGGTGGCTTGGCGGCCCTGGCGGGCTACTGGCTGCGTCAGGCGGCCCGGCCGCTGGCTGCTCCGGCACCCCGCTAAGCATCGTAGGCAGCGGCATTCCGGGGGCAACAAAAAAGCCGTGCCCTTGCCGGGATAGGCAAAGGCACGGCTCAAAAAGACGATACTATCGTTACGACTTGCTGAACCCCAGGCTTAGCGATACTGCGAGATGAAGGCGTAGGCCTGCAGGGTGTATTCCGTGACCGAAGAGAAGTGGTTGCCGCCCGCAATCGGCCGCAGCTCTACCTGGGTTGCCCCCCGGAGATGCATGGCATTATAGGCATCCTTGGAGTTGAAAAACGGCACGTAATCATCGGCCGTGCCGTGGAACAGGGCCAGGGGCGCTTTGGGCCGCCAGTCGTGAATATCATTGGCGCGGAAAGCGGCCAGCATCGCCTGGTCGGTACGATTCAGGATGCCTTGCTGGAATGCGGGCGTGAACAACAGCGCGGCGCGGTCCGGCACCGCACTGTACAGATCAGCCTGCAGCTGCGTGGCCCAGGGCTGATTGTAGTAGTACGCAAACGGCCGGTTGATGCCGTATACCCGGTTGTAGGTGTCGAGCACCCAGACGTAGGTGCTCAGAAAGCTGAGCGGCTTATCCACCTTGAGAATATAGTCGGCGAAGGCCGACTTGTGGTAGGCCCCCGCGCCCGGCGCACTGGCCGTGACGGGAAACTCAGCGGAGTACTGCTCCTCCATCAGCTTGTGCAAAGCCATGGTAGCGAAGCCGCCTTCGGAATAGCCCAGCAGAAAGTGCTTCTGATTGAGCGTCACCTGCTGCTGACCGGCAAATTCCCGGGCGGCCCGCAGCATGTCCAGCGAGGCCGAAGCCAGGGAAGCCGCCTGCTCGTAGGGGTGCGGAAATGCCTTGGAAGCCCCGTAGCCAATATAATCGGGGGCCGATACCATGTAGCCCGTCGAAGCCAGCACCGATACGACCGACCAGACCTCACTGCCGGAACGGTAGTACGAGGGCGCCCGCCCTTCCTCGTCGGGCCGGATGGTGCCGTGCTGGTAGCTGAGCACCGGCAGCGCCTGCCCCGTACCCACTGGCACCAGCAGCGCCCCGGACGCCATGATGAATTGGCCGTCGGTGTTGCGGGTCCGGTACGTGAGCCGGTACACCCGGATCGGGTAGCGCACCAGCGCCCCGGCAATGGGAACTTCCGGAATCCGGGCGGCCAGCTCACTGGCCGGATACTCCCCGATAAGAGTGCTGCTGACCAGGTAGGCATCCGGGGCAGTAGCCCCTTCCCCGGCCAGACGCGGCATAGCAGCCTCCTTGGAGCAGCCGGTGAAAGATGCCGTAGCCAGGCCGGCCCATACCAGAAAGACGAAACGCGCCAGGCGCTTATTAAGGTGGTTCACTAGCACGTTGAAGGGAAGGCAGTGGATTAGTACTCTCACAACACCCATCCCGATAAAAGATTTCCTGAGCGGCTCACCCAATGTAAAATATCCGGGACCAGCAATCCGGCTTAACTACGATTTCTCCTAATACCTAAAAATACAGTTGTATAACTAAAAATTTAGTTATACATTTAATTCATCAACCCCTCCCTATGGAATCCTTCCCCGAACTCACCAAAGCCGAAGAGCAGGTGATGCAGGTACTCTGGCAGCGCGGCCCGTCTTTCGTGAAGGACGTACTGGCCGAAATGCCCGGCCCGCCGCCCGCCTACAACACCGTCTCGACCATCATCCGCATCCTGGAGCAAAAGGGGTTCGTGGGCCACGAGGCCTTCGGGCGTACCCACCGCTACTTTCCGCTGGTGGCCCAGGATGCCTACCGCCGCTTCTCGCTCAGCAAGCTGCTGGGCGGCTATTTCGGGGGATCGTTCAGCCGGCTCGTGTCATTTTTCGCCAAGGAAGAAGACCTGGATGCCGCCCAGCTGGAAAAGCTGCTCCACCTCGCCCAACAGGACCTCCCCAAACCTACTCCCGACGCCGATGCTAACCCCGACCCTCCCCACGCTGCTTAACTGGTGGTGGCAAAGCTGCCTGATTCTGGGCACCGGCTGGCTGCTGTACCAGCTGGCGCTGCGCGCCGAGCCCAACTTCCGCTACAACCGGCAGTTTCTGCGCCTCACGCCGCTGCTGGCTTTGCTGCTGCCGCCCCTGCTCACGCTTACCACGCCCTGGCTGCAAGTCTGGCTGCGAGCCTGGCTGCCGGCGCGCGAATCAGCTCCGGCGCTGCTGCGGCCCGGCGTGCTGCTACCAGCCGTGACGGCCGGCGGCGAGGGCACCAACTCTTTCGATACGCTGCCCTGGCTGCTGGGGCTCTACGCAGTGGGCGCCCTGCTGATACTGGGGCGGCTCAGTTGGCAGCTGTTCAGCCTGTGGCAGCGCACCCGCCAGCTGCCGGGCGAGGCGGGTCCCGGCTACGAGCTGGTGCGCACGGCCGGGCAGCTGCCCATCAGCTCGTTTGGCCACCGGGTGTTCTGGGACGAAACCGCGCCGCTGACCGCCGCCGAAGCCCGGCTGGTGCTGGCCCACGAGGCCGCCCACGTGGTGCAGCACCACTCCCGCGACCGGCTCGGGCTGGAGCTGCTGCGGAGCGTGCTGTGGCTGAACCCCTTCGTTCACCTCTACCCCCGCGCCCTGGAGCTGACTCACGAGTATCTGGCCGATGAAGCCGCGCTGGGCACCGCGCCGGCCCCGGAAGCCGCCTCGGCCTACGGGGCGCTGCTGGCCCGGCTCACGCTGCAGCGTTTCTCGCTTGACTTGCCCCTGGTTCATTCTTTCACTTATTCCCAAACCCTTAACCGCATTGCCATGCTGACACCCTCCCACCCGGCCCGGCGCTGGAAACAATGGCTGCCGCTACCGGCCGCCGCGGCCCTGCTGCTGACCCTGGCCGCCTGCACCGACCTCGACCAGATCGGCCCACCACCCCCGCCGCCCCCCCCACCACCCGCGCTGATGCCACCGCCGCCGCCGCCACCGCCTGCCCTGACTAAATTCAGTCAGGAGAAGGTATACGACCAGGTAGACCAGATGCCCGTGTACCCCGGGGGCCAGACCCGGCTGCTCAACGACCTTGTGGCCAACCTGAAATACCCGGCCGAAGCCAGGGCGGCAAATCTGGGTGGCAGGGTCTTTATCGAGTTCGTCGTCAATGCCGAGGGGAACATCAGCGTTATCGACTTCAAAAAGCGCGTTAGTGCCCCGGCGGGACAGGAGGCGCTGGCCGAACAGCTCAACCAAGCAGCCATCCAGGCCGTGGCGAAGCTGACGGCTACCCCCTGGAAGCCGGGCCGCCAGAACGGGAAAGCCGTATCCGTCCGATATATCGTTCCCCTGACCTTCGCTCCCACCGCCGCGCCGGCTCCGTAAGTTTGGTCGCCCGGCCACTTGCCGCGCGGCTAAGTCGCCAAAGCCTGATTTGTCCGTTTTGACGGCTGAATCAGGCTTTTTCGCATCGCAATAACTCGGGCAAACCCTTTTTCAAGCTTTTACAAACGTGGCGCCCGCCGGTTTTTCGCGGCAAAAAGGCGTAACTTGCTGACCGGTCTTGCTTTCACCCTTTCTCTTTTCAGTGGCTTTTTCCTCCTCCTCCTCCACCCGCTTCGCGGCGCCTTTCGTTTCGGCGCTGGGCCTGATTTTCTCCCTTTCCCTGGCTGGCTGCGGCACCCGCACCGACGGCGAAACGGCCGACACCAAAACCACGGCCGAAGCCACTACGCCCGCCGCCCCGGTGGTCGTCGACAGCGTTAAGCTGCGGGCCATGGCCATGCAGCGCGACTCGCTTAAGGCCGACTCCATCGTGAAGAAAAGCGGGCAGCTGCCGGGCGCCATTCTGCCGGGTCACCGCATTATTGCCTTCTATGGCAATATCCGCTCGAAGGGTATGGGCATTCTGGGTCGGGAGCCCAAGGAGCAGATGTTCCGCAAGTTTGAGAAAGTGCTGGCCGAGTGGCAGGCCGCCGACCCGTCTATTCCGGTGCAGGCCGCCCTCCACAATGTGACCATCACGGCCCAGGGTACGCCGGGCAAAGACGGCAAATGGCGGCTGATGAATTCCAAGGCCACCATCGAGGAAGTTATCCGCTGGGGCCGCGAGCACAACTGCATCGTCTTCCTCGACGTGCAGGTGGGCCACAGCACCCTCCAGGCCGAGCTGCCCAAGCTCGAACCCTACCTCAAGCAGCCCGATATCCACCTCGGCATCGACCCCGAGTTCTCGCTGGCGACCATGCCCGGCGTGCGCCCCAACCAGAAAATCGGCACTTTCGACGCCAAGGACGTGAACTTCGCGGTGAATTTCCTGGCCCGTATCGTGAGCGAAAACAACCTGCCGCCCAAGGTGCTCACCGTCCACCGCTTCACCCGGAAGATGGTTACGAACTACAAAAACATCAAGCTCGACCCGCGGGTGCAGATTGTGATGCACATGGACGGCCACGGCGAGCCGACCTTGAAAAAGGATTCGTATCACGACTACATCCAGACCGAGCCCGTGCAGTACACCGGCTTCAAGCTGTTCTACGAGTACGACGCCCGGCCCAAGCCCCACCACATCATGACGCCCACCGAGGTGCTCACCCAGCTTACGCCCAAGCCGCTGTACATCCAGTACCAGTAGGCTTTGCCACTGATTTTCAAAAGGCCTTCAGCGTGCTGAAGGCCTTTTTTTATGCCCCTTAATCCCCGAAAACACCTTGTCTCGGCTGGGAAATTCCGGCTGGTTTTGTGCAAACTATCCTTTCCGGATTCTATGCTTCTACCCCTACTCCGCTATTCTTTGCTGGCCGCCGGCCTGCTACTTTCCCCTTCCTTACTGGCCCAGGTGCCCGCGGGAGAAGCCCCGCCGGCTCCGCCCAGAAACCTGCTCAAAATCGCGCCCCTGGGCTGGGTGCACGGGCAGCTGCCGTTCAGCACCGAGTCGCGCATCAGCTACGAGCAGGTACTGGGCGGGCGCAGCAGCCTCGGCGTCAGCGGCTCCTACCTGGGCACCAATTACCCGTTCAGCTTTATCGGCAGCTTTGCCCTGAGCACCGCCATCAGCTCGGCCATCACGCTCTCGGGCCACCCGGCCGCAGTGTGGACCGACGCCAAAGTGCGCACCAGGGGCTACCGCTACCAGCTACAGTACCGGTATTACCTCACCCGCAAGCGGCAGGCGCCGGAAGGGCTATACCTCGGCCCCAACGTTTCCTACGCCCAGGCCGACTACCGCGTCAGCTTCCCGGATTTTAACACCAGCTTCCTTATCACCCAGAAAAACACGAATTACAACCTGCTCATCGGCTACCAGACCGTGCTGGGCCGGCACCTGGTAATCGACGTTTTCACCGGCCTGGACCGCCGCGACAAAGACACCCGGATCTACGACCGGAACGGCAGCCACCTAACGACCATGCCCAAGGGCACCAAAGCCAAGATTTCCTCGGGCCTGAACCTGGGCTGGGCTTTTTAGCTCCGCTTCCGGAGTATGCTGCAAACGGAAAAATGGCCCCGCAGGATTCTGCCGGGCCATTTTTGGTGAGTGATAAGGCGGCCCCCACGGCGCCGCCGTGCTGCTCGACATCAACCCCAAAACCCTGGAAGCCCGCAGGAAAAAGCTGGGTATCCGCCGCACGGTGGGGCCGGAGGCCTGATGCCACGGAAGTCAGGGCGCTATGCTGCTCGCGCAGTGGTTTGCGAAAAGGAAGTAGGGTGCGACGAGGATATGTCAACGCGCGGCCGGACCCCTGCGTACAACTGGCATCCATCCACCTCCAATTCCCTGTACCATGGCTCAGCCCACCACCACGCCCAAACACACCGACCCTGCTACCAAGAACAAGGAGAAGCAGAACGAGGAAACCATCAAGGACAAGCCCGACGGCAAAAACAAGACGACGCAGAAAAAGTAAGCGGCTTGCCCGCCCACGAAAAAGGCCGTTCCGACTCACGTCAGAACGGCCTTTTTCGTGGGCTGAAGTGAAAAGCAGAACGCTTATTTCGCGGCCTGAATTTCGGCAATGGCCTTGTCGGCCACGGCCTGGTTGACGGCGGCGTTGGCGCTACCGGCCTGCTTTTTCACCGCTTCCTGCATCATCGCAATGGTCGGCTGATCGACACCGTAGCGCTTGTACTGGATGGCCAGCGCCTTGAGGCGGTCAACGTCCTCGGCAAAGGCTTTCGGATCTTCGAGGCGGGCCAGCATGGTGCCCATGCCTTCGAAGTAGTTGAACTTGCCCTGCCCGCCGGCGGCGTCGAACTGGCTGCGCACGTACTCCCACTGGGGCAGGCCCCCGTTTTTGCCGTAGACTCCGGCTACCGCAGCACTCAGGCCGGGCTGATCGGTGGTTTCCAGCGCCTTGGCTTTGGTCAGCGCGGCGGCGGAGTTCACCGCGGCCAACGACTGCAGCGCGGCCGCCTGCACCACGTACGACGGGCTGTTGGCCAGCTGCTGGGTGAAGAGCTTCTCATCGCGCTTTTCTTCCGTCTTGGCCAGGGCCGTCAGCACCATCGCCAGGGCGTGCGGGTCTTTCTCGCTGGCGGCCAGCTTGCGCAGGGCGGGCAGGGCGGCTTTGGCCACGGCCTTGTCGTCGAGCTTGAGCCGCTCAACGGCCACCATGCGCAGGTTGTTGAATTTGTCGTTCAGGCCGCTTTGCAGCAGCTTGAGGGCGGCGGGGTCGGTTTTCTGCTTGGCGTCGGCGGCCAGCAAGGCCTCGCGCCGGGCCACGTAGAGCGGGGCATTTTTGTACTGGTAGGCAAACTCGGCCATCGACTTGTTGTCGGTTGCCTGCCATACCAGCGTCTTCTCGGCATCCACGTCCACCAGGTCGGGCTTGGCGGCCAGGGCCATGGTGAAGGTCTGGCTGGCTTCGGTCATCATCACGCGCTGACGCTGGGGCTTGCCGTTCACGTAGTAGTCGATGGCGAAGGGCAGCTGGAAGGGCTGGCCCGGCTGGTTCTGCTTCACCGTCACGGACTGCACTTTCTTGGCCGCATCCCAGGCGTAGTCGATGCTCACCACCGGGTGGCCGGTGCCGTAGTACCACTGGTTGTAGAACCAGTTCAGGTCTTTGCCCGATATGGCTTCCATGGCCAGGCGCTGCTGGTGGGCTTCGCCGTTGCCGAGGGCATTATCCTTCAGGTATTTCTGCAGGCCGGCGAAGAATACGTCGTCGCCGAGGTAGGTGCGCAGCATGTCCAGGATAGCGCCGCCCTTCTGGTAGCTCACCAGGTCGAACATTTCCTCCTTATCGCCATAGTTGAAGCGCACGAGGTTCTTCTGCGCGTCGGGGGCGCTGCGCAGGTAGTTGCGCAGGTTGCGGTGGTTGTGCGAGTCGCCGGCATCGGCGCCGTACTTGTGCTCGGCGTAGAGGCCTTCCGAGAAGTCGGCCATGCTCTCATTCACCGTCAGGTTGCTCCAGCTTTCGGCCGTTACGTAGTCGCCGAACCACTGGTGAAACAGCTCGTGGGCAATAACGGACTCGTTCTGGTATTCGCGGTCCACCAGCTGCTTGTCGGTCATCTGCACGAATTCGCCGTGCAGGGTGGCCGAGGTGTTTTCCATGGCGCCGCTCACGTAGTCGCGCACCACAATCTGGGAATACTTATTCCACGGGTACTCCACGCCCAGGCGGTTGGAGAAGAACTCCAGCATGTCGGGCGTGTTGCCGAAAATCTGCTTGGCGAAGGGCGCGTACTTGGGTTCGAGGTAGTAGCTTACCTCTTTGCCGCGCCAGGTTTCCTTATGGATTTTGAAGTCGCCCACGGCCATCATGAACAGGTAGGGCGCGTGGGGCATTTCCATTTTCCAGGTGTCGGTGCGCAGGCCGGCGCCGGCGGGCTTCTGCGAGTCGAGGCGGCCGTTGCTCAGCGTCACGTACTTGCTGGGCACCGTCATGCTGATTTCGGAGGTCGTCTTCTGGTTGGGCCGGTCGATGGTCGGGAACCAGGCCGAGGAGGCTTCCGTCTCGCCCTGGGTCCAGATCTGTACCGGCTTGCCTTTCTCAGTGCTGTCGGGGTTGATGAAGTACAGACCCTTGGCGTCGGAAATGGCCGCGCTGCCCTGCACTTTCAGCTCGTCGGGCTTGGCCGTATACTCGATGTAGACGGTGTAGGCTTCCCCCGGCTTCATGGCCCGGCCCAGGCTGATGCGCAGGTTGTTCTGGTCGGCGTAGTCATACTTCAGCGGCTGCAGCTGCTCGCCGTTGACCAACGAAACGGCTTTGATGTCCATGCCCTTGGCATCGAGGCGCAGCGAATCGGTGGCGTAGGCGTGGGGCTTCAGCGTGACCCACTCCTTGCCGTAGAGGTAGCGCCTGGCGTAGTCGAAGCGCACGTCGAGCTTGGTGTGGACCAGGTCGTTGACCTTGGTAGCCGAGGCCCGGTAGATTTTCAGGGCCGGGTTAGCGGGCGGGGCCTGCTGGGCCACGGCGGCCGTGCTTAACAGGCAGACGGCCGCGGTAAGGAGTTTGTTCATGCGGGAAAGAAGAAATGGGAGAACGAAGTGGGGAAGTCAAAGGAGGTTGCCGGGTCCGGCCCGGCACGGGTAACAGATGCGGGCAATGCCCCCATAGCTGCCTGAAGACGGATTAAATGTAGGCGGATATTCCCAGCCCTTGGTCCGGATCGGGCGGATGCAGGAATTTTATGTTCTGGCGAAATCGGTGCGGGAAGCGCTGGATCAGGAATACCGTCACAAACATATATATCGGTACTATGCAAAGCAAGGTACTTGCAGGATTTTATTTTTTCTTTTACAGTCCACTACCCGGATGATGGAGAGCTTCGCTTGGGCGAAAGAGTTGCCGGAGCCGGAAAACGGGGCGTAACCCAGCCGTGGTGCCACGACTTTTTCCAGTCGTGGTACCACTATCGTTGCACGACTCCGCCGTGGTACCACTACGTTGCACGACTGTCGTTTCCACCTCAGCAACGATAGTGGTGCCACGACTGCCGTTTCCACCTCAGCAACGATAGTGGTACCACGACTGTCGTTTCCACCTCAGCAACGATAGTGGTACCACGACTGGAAAAAGTCGTGGCACCACTCCAGCCGGTTATTTTCAGCTCCGGCCTCTTTATTGCGCGCCGCACTGGTTTTGCGTGTACTTTTAACCGAATGCCGGCCTCCCTCCTCGACCCTTCCCAGCTCACCCGCGAACAGGTGCTGCGGGCCCTGCGCCACCTCGACCGTACGGCCCTGGCCATTCCCGCCAGTACCGTCTACGACCTCGTATACCGGGGCCGGCGCTACCCGCCGCGGGCCGTGGCGCAGCAGGCCTGGCGGCTGGCTACCAACCAGCCCGACGCCGCCTGGCCGCTGCCCGCCGGCGCCCCCACCAACCAGGTGCTGGAGCGCCTCGATTTCACCATTGCTACCAAGCGGCCCACGCTGGCCAGCTCGCCCATGCTCGACGGCGACGTGGCGGCGCAGGAAGCCATGCAGGACCTGTATACCAGCCCGGCCCGCCCCGGGGCGGCCGCTACTGCCACCCGACCCGCCCCGGCCCCCGCCGCTCAGGAACCCGCCGCTAACTATACCCCGGCTTCGCAGCCCTACTCCCTTGCCCGGGCCCGGCAGGAGCTGTTTATCCCGGATCAGGCCCTGGACGAAGCGCGGGCCGCGCTGCACCGGCGCCGCAACCTGATTCTGCAGGGGCCGCCCGGCACGGGTAAGACGTTTCTGGCCCGCCGCCTGGCCTGGCTGGAGCTGGGGGCCACCGATACCGCCCGGGTAGAGCTGGTGCAGTTTCACCCCAGCTATAGCTACGAGGATTTTATCCAGGGCTTCCGCCCCGATGCCCACGGCGCCTTTCACCTTACTGATGGGGTGCTGCCGGAGCTCTGCCGGAAAGCCCTGAATGACCCGGGCCAGCCGTATTTTCTGCTGATCGACGAAATAAACCGGGGCAACGTGAGCCGGATTTTCGGGGAGCTGCTGCTATTGCTCGAAGCCGACAAGCGCGGCCCCGCCCACGCCGTGCGCCTGCCCTACGCCCCCGCCGGCGCCCCGCGCTTTTTCGTGCCCGAAAACCTCTTCGTTATCGGCACCATGAACACTGCCGACCGGTCGTTGGCGCCGCTGGACTACGCCCTGCGCCGCCGCTTTGCCTTTGTGCGGCTGGAGCCGGAGTTTGGGCCCGCGCTGCGGCAGTTTCTGGCGGACAAAGGTGTGCCCGAACCGGTTATCAGCCGCCTGACCGCCCGCCTCACGGAGCTAAACCAGACTATTGCCGACGACCCGGAGCTGGGCCCGGACTTTCAGGTGGGCCACAGCTACTTCTGCCAACCCCCATCCGAACCAGCCGCGGCGCAAGCATGGCTCACGCTGATTCTGGAGCAGGAAATCGGGCCCCTGCTGGACGAGTACTGGCTCGACCAGCCGGCCAAAGCCGCCGCCCAGCGCCAGAAGCTGCGGCGCACCTGAAACCCTGCCGGCCACAGCTAACGAGTGGAAGGCCATACAAGGGAACCGTCCGCAAAATCCGTGAAATTCCACGCAACCGGCAACTGACACCTGGCAACCGGCAACTGAAAACTGACACCTGGCAACTGGCAACCGGCAACTGGCAACCGGCAACCGGCAACTGAAAACAAGTGAGCCATCCTTAAAATCCGCTTGATCCGTGGTCCCGATTCAGAACCTGTATTACCTGCTCTGCTACGCCTGGAACCGCCTGCCGGAACCGGACGCGCTGCTGACGACGGAAGCTACGGCGTTTCACCGGCCCCTGGAGCTGCTGGCCCACGTGCTGGCCACGGGGACGCGGCGGCTGTTGCGGCAGGGGCTGGAAAATGCTTATTCGGAACGGCAGGAAGACCTGGGCGAGCTGCGCGGCCGCCTGCTGCTGGCCCCCAGCCTGAGCCGCGACCTGCTGCGCCGGGGCCGGGCCGTATGCCGCTACGACGAGCTGGGCCCGGCCACGCCCTTCAACCGTCTGCTGCTCGGTACCCTGCTGCACCTCGGCGCCGTCCGCCGGCTGCCCGCCCCGTTGCGCCACGACATCCGGATCCTGCGCCGCCGCTTTCCGGCTACGGTTGAGCCCACTCCACTTTCCCTGTCGGCATTGCGGATGGTACGCCGGCAGCGGCGGTCGGGGCTGGAGGCTTTTCTGCTGAACGTAGTGGAGCTGATTCACCGCAGCGCCCTGCCCGAAGCCACTGCCACCGGCCGCGCCCGGTTCCGCGACTTCCGCCGCGACGAGCGGCTCATGGCCCAGCTGTTCGAGGCCTTCGTGCGCAACTTCTACCGGCTGGAGCAGCACCGCTTCCGGGTGCGGTCCGAAACCATTGCCTGGCAGGCCGCCGCCGATTCCGCCGCCGACCTAGCCCTGCTGCCGGCCATGATAACGGACACCACGCTGGAAGCCCCCGACCGCAAAATCATCCTCGACACCAAGTACTACGCCGCCGCCCTGCGCCCGCGCTACGACCAGCAGAAGCTCATTTCGCCCCACCTCTACCAGCTTTACGCCTACCTGCAGAATCAGCCCGTGGCTCCCGGGCAGGCGCTGGAAGGCATTCTGCTCTACCCCGCGGCGGCCCAGGCCGTGGATCTGCGCTACACCCTCGGCGGCCACCCCGTGCGCATCGTTACCATCGACCTGGCCCAGCCCTGGCCGGCTATTGCGGCCGATCTGCTGGGGTTGGTAGAGTAGATTAGGGAAAGGCGCGGCGCCCCCCCAGCTTCATTGCATGCAGCCCCGATCCGGGGTCTGCGTCCATGCAGTTGAATTCCCCGGATTTCTGCCTAAACTGCTTCTCACTTCTTCTACTTACCAAACTCCTACCCCTTGAAAAGACGCGACTTTGTAGGGCTTTCCAGCTTAGCGGCCGGGGCTCTGTTTCTGCCCAGTTTCCCGGGCTTCGGCGGCACGCTGGTTGACCCGGCCCGCCTGCTCGAAACGGTGGACCCGGCCCTGAAAAAGCGGCTGGCCGACGCCGCCCTGAACGCCGCCAAATCGGCCGGGGCCACCTATGCCGACGTGCGCATCGGGCGCTACCTCAATCAGAGCATCTTCACCCGCGAAAAGCAGGTGCAGAACATTGCCTCCGGCGAAAGCTACGGCGCGGGCGTCCGGGTGCTGGCCAACGGCAACTGGGGCTTCGCCGCCACCAATACCGTGACCGAAGCCGGCCTGGCCAAAGCCGCCCAGCTGGCGGTAGCTATTGCCAAGGCCAACGCCAAAGTGCAGAAGGGCCAGGTGAACCTCGCGCCCCAGAAAGGCTACGGCGAGGTAACCTGGAAAACCCCGATTCAGCAGAATGCCTTCGAGGTGCCTATTGCCCAGAAGGTCGAGCTGCTGCTGGCGGCCAACGCCAAGGCGCTCGACAACGGCGCCAGCTTCGTCAACTCCTCCCTCTTCCAGATCAACGAGCAGAAGTACTTCGCCAGCACCGACGGCTCCTATATCGACCAGGACGTGCACCGCATCTGGCCTACCTTCGGCGTGACGGCCGTGGATCGCGCCAGCGGCAAGTTCCGCACCCGCGAGGCGCTCAGCTCACCCATGGGTCTGGGCTACGAATACATGACCCCGAAAGCGGCCGACAAAATCGCCGGCCCCTCGGGCACCGGGCTGGTGGGCTACAAGAACAGCTACGACATGCTGGAAGATGCCACCCTGGCCGCCCAGCAAGCCAAAGCCAAGCTCACGGCCAGGTCGGTGACGGCGGGCAAGTACGACATCGTGCTCGACCCCAACCACCTGGGCCTGACAATCCACGAAAGCATCGGCCACGCCACGGAGCTCGACCGCGTGCTGGGCTACGAAGCCAACTACGCCGGCACCTCCTTCGCCACGCTGGAGTGGAAAGCCAAAAAGCAGCCCTACGGCTCGAAGCTGGTCAACATTGTGGCCGACAAAACCCAGGCCGGCTCGCTGGGCGCCGTGGGCTACGACGACGAAGGGGTGAAAACCGGCAAGTGGGACCTTATCAAGGACGGGCTGCTGGTGGACTACCAGAAAACCCGCGACCAGGCCGCCATGGTGGGCCAGGACCACTCCGATGGCTGCTGCTACGCCCAGTCGTGGCAGGATGTGCAGTTTCAGCGCATGGCCAACGTGAGCCTGGAACCCGGCAAGCAGAAGATGAGCGTCGACGACATGATCAGGAACGTGGACAAGGGCATCTACATCGCCGGCCGCGGCTCCTACTCCATCGACCAGCAGCGCTACAACTTCCAGTTTGGCGGCACGGTGTACTACGCCATCGAGAAAGGCAAGATTGCCGGCATGCTCGAAGACGTGGCCTACCAGGCCAACACCCAGGAGTTCTGGAACAGCTGCGCGGCCATCTGCGACGAGTCGGACTACCGCATGTTCGGCTCCTTCTTCGACGGCAAGGGCCAGCCCAGCCAGGTATCGGCCGTGAGCCACGGTTCCAGCACCACGCGCTTCAACGGCGTCAACATCATCAACACGGCCCGGAAGGTTTAATGTGCTAATGTGGGTAATGTGGGTAATGTGCTCGGGTGCTAATGTGCTCGGGTGCTAATGTGCTCGGGTGCTCAATTGCTCGGGTGCTAATGTGCTCAATTGCTCGGGTGCTGATGTGCTCAATTGCTCGGGTTCTAATGCGCTTGGAGTGAGGCATGACGGCTGAATTTAAAGGCCGCGGGCCATTGGCAACGTTTCTCTAACCAAATCATCCTGGCGTCGATGCTGCCACCTGCCGATAATCCGATTGTGCGCATTTCCTTTGATTTTTCGCTTCGGGTGCTGGCTTACGTGGAAGAGCTGGAACAGGTGCGTCGCTACGTCATTGCGCAGCAGCTGTTGCGCAGCGGTACATCCATTGGAGCCAATGTGCGCGAAGCCCAACACGCTGAAAGCCGGGCTGACTTCGTGCACAAATGCAAGATTGCCGCGAAAGAAGCCGCCGAAACAGAATATTGGCTGCTTCTCTGCCAGCACGCGCCCAGCTACCCAACACCACCAGCGGATATGCTGGCTACGCTGCTGGACATTCAACGGCTGCTGTCGCGCATTATAAGCACCAGCAAAGCCAACTCAAAGCCAACCTGACGCACTATAGCGCCCGAATACCTTCTCCCAACCTGCAGCCCATCAACCCATTCCCACATCAGCCCACATCAGCACATCAGCCCATTAACCCACATCAGCACATTCCCACATCAGCACATTCCCACATCAGCACATTAAAAAATGGCAATACTATCTAAAGACGAAGCCCAGAGCATCCTGAAAAAGGTGCTGGGCTTCAGCACGGCCGAGGAGTGCGAGGCAACGCTCAGCGGCCAGACGGGCGGCAACATTCGCTCGGCCCGCAACCTGATCAGCACCAGCGGGGCCGTCGACAACGTGCAGCTGAGCGTGGAAGCGCGGTTTGGCAAGCGCAGCGGCAGCGCCACCTGCAACGAGTTCGACGACGCTACGCTGCGCCGCTGCGTGCAGCGGGCCGAGGAAATTGCCCGCCTGGCCCCCGAAAGCCCCGAATATATGCCTATGCTGGGCCCGCAGCAGTACCTGGACGGCTCCAAAGCCTTCGTGCCGAGCACGGCCGGCATCACCCCCGACTTCCGCGCCCAGCAAACCGCCGCCAGCCTGCAGCACTGCGAAAAGCGCAAGCTCTCCTCGGCCGGCTTCCTGAACGACACGGCGGGCTTCGTGGCCAAGCGCAACAACAAAGGCCTGGAAGCCTACCAGCCCTACACCAGCCTGGAGTATTCCGTTACGGTGCGCACCCCCGACGGCACCGGCTCGGGCTACGCCATGGCCGACTACAACGACGCGGCCAAGCTCGACGCGGGCCGCCTCACCCAGATTGCGGCCGACAAGGCGGCCGGTTCGGTCCAGGCCAAAGCCATTGAGCCCGGCAAGTACACCGTGATTCTGGAGCCGGCGGCGTCGGTCGAGCTGCTGGGCAACATGATGGGCTCGATGGACGTGCGCAGCGCGGACGAAGGCCGCAGCTTTCTGAGCAAAAAGGGCGGCGGCAACAAGAAGGGCGAAAAGCTTTTCGATGAGCGCATCACCATCTACTCCGACCCTACCCATCCGGAAGCCGCCGGCCGTGTTTTTGCGGGCGACGGCCGGCCGCAGAAAAAGGTGGCCTGGGTGGAGAAGGGCGTGGTAAAAAACCTGTACTCGTCCCGGTTCTGGGCCCAGAAAAGCGGGAGTCCGGACATCCCCTCGCCGGACGGCTGGATTATGGAAGGCGGCACCCAGTCGGTGCAGGATATGATCAAGGGCACGGCCAAGGGCATCCTGGTCACGCGCCTGTGGTACATCCGCTCGGTAGATCCGCAGACGCTGCTCTACACCGGCCTGACCCGCGACGGCACCTTCTACATCGAGAACGGCAAGATCAAGCATCCGGTGAAAAACTTCCGCTTCAACGAAAGCCCCATCATCATGCTCAACAACGTGGAAGCCATCGGCAAGCCCCAGCGCGTGGACGGCAATCTGGTGCCCCCGCTCAAAATCCGGGAGTTCACCTTCACCAGCCTCTCCGACGCGGTGTAACTCATCGTGGTTGCTATCTTTAAAGCGCCATCACTGCCGCCGGACGGTCCGGCGGAAGTGATGGCGCTTTTTTATCCTTTCGCTATGCTGCCCTTTCTCTACCGCCCCCTTATCGGGGCCCTGCTGCTGGCGCTGCCCGCTGCCGCCCGGGCTCAGGCGCCCGACTCCGCCCAGACTGAAACCAGCGCCAGGAGCGACTACGCTCCCGGCGAAGTGGTAACGCCCACGGGCCAGCGCGTAAAAGCCTATTTCCCCAACAGCGTCAATGGCTTCGAAAAAACCATTGCCTTCTACTACAGCCACCCGGAGGTGCGCCCCTTTCCCCCGGCCAAGCTTATCAGCGTTGATAAGATCCACACCATGACGGTGCGGGGCAACCATTTTGAGACCCTGACCCGGAACGGCAAAAGCCTGCACGTGCTGGCGGCCCGCCTGGTCGACGGCCCCGTGGAGCTGTTCAACTTCGCCGAGGAAAAGGGCGTGCCCATCCCCATTCCGATACCGGGTGCGATGCTGCTGCCGATTGCCAGTATTCCCTACACCAAGAACCACTGGTACCTGCGGCGCAACGGCGAGCTGACGGAGGTGAAGCGCGGGCAGTTCGTCGAGCAGCTCCGCGGGTATCTGCAGGATCAGCCCGCCCTGGTCGAGAAAGTGCAGCAGCACACCAAATACTACCAGTATCCGGATATGGTGCATATCATAACGGAGTACAACCAGCACGTAGCCGCCAAACCCTGAAGCGGGCCGGCTCTACTGCCCGAGCTGCACGGCCAGGTAGGCCTGAAACACCCGGTTGCGCAGCTTCGGGTCGTTGACGCCGGTAACGCTTTTGACGTCGTTGATGTCGTTGACGCCCGCGTTGAGACGGCCGCCCAGCAGAATCGGTCCCAGCTTGAGGCCGGCCCCGGCGCACACGCTGAAGTCGCCCTTCTTGTACTGCTCCTCGACCTGCCGGCTGGTGCTGCCGTACTGGGCCGTGGCACCCGGCGCGGAAACCAGCAGGGTGCCCGCGTCGCGGGCCATCAGCAGGAGGCCAAACTGCGGACCCGCCTCCACGAACACCGGTCCCAGCGAAATTTTCGCCAGCACGGGCAGATTCAGGTAGTGCAGCTTGGTGTCGTAGTTCTCGAAGTCGGATTTGGTTTCGGTGCCCTGCAATGAGTACAGCAGCTCCGGCTGAATCGATAAGGGCCCCACAATCGAATACTGGTAGAGCAGGCCCGCGTGGTAGTAGATTTTATAGTCCGTGTTCTGGTCGATTTTCCCGTCCAGCACGGCTGCATTCACCCCGGCCTTGACGCCCAACTGGGCCTGCGCCGCGTGCAGGCAAAGCAATCCGGACAGCAGCAGAACAAGACGTTTCATAGCAGCAGGCAAAGAGGAAAAAGGGGGGGCAAAGGTTACCGTTTGGGCCGTTGGTTGCCATAGCATCCTCGTGTAAGCCCGCTATTGCCAGGCAAAGAACTTGAAATACGCGGATATTATTGAGCCCCGCCGGTTATTTTGGCATTTGGGCGCGGCCGGAAGCCACCTTTGCGGATACCAGTTGTCCTTGGCCCGTTCTCTTTCCGTAGCTGCCGCATGCCTATTCCCTTCACCTTCGTCCGCCTCCAGTACCGCTCCGGCGACTGGGATGCCGTGGACGAGCGGATGCCCGCCAACCTGCTGCATTCCCTGATTCAGTACACCCAGGTACCCGTCAACCAAAAGGAGAAAGTGGTGGCCCTGGACAGCCCCGACCTGTTCAACTATCCCTTCTGCTACCTGTCGGGGCACCGGCTGGTGCAGTTTTCGGCGGCGGAAAAGCAGAACTTCACCCAGTACGTGCGCAACGGCGGCTTCGTGTTCGTCGACGACTGCAACCACGACATCGACGGCCTCTTTGCCCGTTCCTTTGAGGAGCAGATGCGCCAGTGCTTCGGGGCCGGCGCGCTGCGGAAAATCCCCAAAACCCACCCGATTTACTCGCAGTTCTTCACTTTCAAGGACGGGCCGCCCGCTACCACCTTCGAGCTCAACGGCTGGGGCGACGACCTGGTGCACGACTACCTGAAAGCCGTGGAAATCAAGGGCCGAATCGGGGTGCTTTATTCCAACAAAGACTACGGCTGCGAGTGGGATTACGACTTCCGCAACAAGCGCTTTCTGGCGGAGGACAACACCAAATTTGGCGTCAACATCCTGCTCTATGCGCTCACTACCTAAGGCCTCGACTACATCACTAAAGGCGGAAGCCTACGCCCAAACGAAAATCGGGGCTGGGGCCGGTTTTATTCAAGGCTGGGCCCGACGAGTTAGGCTGGGCAGGGTCCACCTCGGACCGGTCTGTGCCAATGCGGCTCCAGTTGAGGAGGCCCGTACTCACATCCAAGGCCACGCGGGAAGTGCTTGGCCGACCCAAGGGGAACTGATAGCCTATCATCAGCCCTGCCCCCAAGCGTTTGCCCCGGGTGAACAGGTTGCCATCCAGCAACCAGGTAGAGGCGAGGGCGCGGTAGCTGACGACGGGCGAGCAATAGAAGCCGGTCATCAATCCCACGGCAGGGTCAGCCTTTTTGGTATAGTAGCGAGCCATCAGCCCCGCCCCGCTGCGGCGGTCGGTGCGGTCGCCACCATTGACGAGTGCTTCGGCACCCAGGCTCCACTGCCCACTCAGCTGCCGCTCGTAGGAAACGAGGGCCGGAAACACAAATCCGGTATTAAAGAGCGTGTTACTGACATTGAAAACTACCGGTGCGAGCAAATCCAGGCGAATAATATTGCGGCGAACGGTCGTGGAAACGGGGGCTTTAGCGGGCACTTCGCTTACTTGAGCGCCAGCTTCGGGGGTTAGGGCTATTAAAACCGTAAAAAGAACAGCAGTGGCACTTAAACCAGGTGAAGATTTTGAGGCGTACATGGCGATGGGTTGATGGAGGCAAACAGGGCTTCTTGAAAGAATGAGCAAAGGAACCGCCGATAAGGCCTGACTCCAATCACCTATTCAAATTCACTAGACTTTCAGATTAGACCAAAATCCCCTTTTATTACCCATCATACAATTACCGCTGCTTATTTGTCTGACTTTATAAATTTACTTTCAGGACCTACTTACTCCCATTACCATTGACTGAAGACCAACTACGTCCCCTGCTGGCCAGGCTGCCGACGCTTAAGGCCGAAATCGCTAAAGTCATCGTGGGCCAGGAAACCGTGGTGGATGAAGTGCTGGTGGCGCTGCTGGCCGGCGGCCACGCGCTATTAGAGGGCGTGCCCGGTCTGGCCAAAACCCTGCTGGTGCGCACCCTGGCCGCCGCCACCGACCTGCCCTTCCGCCGCATCCAGTTCACCCCCGACCTGATGCCCACCGACATTCTGGGCACCGAGGTGCTGGAGGAAGACCACGGCACCGGGCACCGCTCGTTCAAGTTCAACCCGGGCCCCATCTTCGCCAGCCTGGTGCTGGCCGACGAAATCAACCGGACGCCGCCCAAAACCCAGGCCGCCCTGCTCGAAGCCATGCAGGAAGGCCACGTGACCTACGCGGGCCTGGAGCACGCCCTGCCCCGGCCCTTCTTTCTGCTGGCTACTCAGAACCCGATTGAGCAAAGCGGCACCTACCCGCTGCCCGAGGCCCAGCTCGACCGGTTTCTGCTCTACATCCGCATCGGCTACCCCACCGAGCAGGAAGAGCTGGCCGTGCTGAGCGGCACTACCGGCGCGGCCCGCGCCGAGGTGCAGCCCGTGCTGGGCGGCGAAGACATCCGCCAGCTCCAGCAGCTGGTGCGCCAGGTGAGTCTGAGCCCCGAGCTGCTGGACTTCGTAAACCGCCTGGTGCGCGCCACCCGGCCGGCCACGTCGGAGGTGAAGTTCATTCAGGACTACGGCCGCTGGGGAGCCGGTCCCCGCGCCGGGCAGGCCCTGATTCTGTGCGCCAAAGCCCGGGCCCTGCTTCAGGGCCGCTTTGCCGCCACCCTCGACGATATCCGCACGCTGGCCCCGCCGGTACTGCGCCACCGCATCCTGCTGAACTTCAACGCCGAAGCCGAAAACCTGACGGCGGATGATGCCGTGGCCGAGCTGCTGAAAGCGGTAGTAGTTTGAGTTACGGGTAGGGTCATGCTGAGCGAAGTCGAAGCATCTCGCGTGCTGATGTCTGATTACCATTCCAACGAAGCACGCGAGATGCTTCGACTTCGCTCAGCATGACAAACGGTTTAGGTTGACCCTGCAAGCCGGCACCTCCTGAATTCACTTCTCAGAACTCCCCAAAATGCTGACGCCCGAGCTGCTCCATGCGCTGCACAACCTTCCTCTGGCGGCCCGTCAGGCGGCGGAGGGCTTCCTGGCGGGTCACCACCTGAGCCGCAGGCGGGGCCCGGGCATGGAGTTCAGCCAATACCGCCCCTACCAGCCCGGCGACGATCTGCGCCAGCTCGACTGGCGCCTGGCGGCCCGCTCCGACCGGTATTACCTGCGCGAATCGGAAGTGGACACGAGCCTGACGGTGCATTTGCTGCTCGATGCCAGCGCCTCCATGAACCACCGCGACGACAACGGCCTGACCAAGCTCGACTATGCCCGCCTGTTGCTGGCCGCCCTGGCTTACCTGGCCCAGCAGCAGGGCGACGCCGTGTCGTTGAGCGTGCTGCACCCGGCCGGCCTGGTCCACCTGCCCGCCCGCGCTGATGCCCGGCAGCTGCCCCGCATCTACCAGACCCTGCAAAACACGACGGGCACGGGCCGCTTTCCCGAAGCAGCCCGGCTGGCTCCGCTGCTGGCCCGCCGTCAGCGCGCCCTGACCGTGTGCGTAAGTGATTTGTACGAAGAGCAGGGCGAGATTCAGCAGCTGCTGACCCGCCTGCGGGCGGTGGCCGGCGAAGTGCTGGTGCTCCACCTCATGGCCGGCAACGAGCTGCACTTCACCTACCGCGGGGCCGTCACGTTCCAGGATCTGGAATCGGGCCAGACGCTGCAGCTCAATGCCGACGACCAGCGCCCGGGCTACCAGCAGCAGCTGCAGGAATGGCTGCGCACCACGGCCCACGCCGCCCGCCGCCAGGGCTTCGACTACCACCAGCTCACCACCACCGAACCGCTCGACGGGGCGTTGCGCGAGTTTCTGCGCCGCCGCCAAGCCACCTCTTTGTAGCACCCCGCGTCCTTGCTGCCGGATGTTTTCGCCTTCTAACCCCTGACCCGCTTGCTCACCTTTCTTGCTTCTTCCGGTTGGCTGGCGTTGCTGGGCGTAGCGGTTCCCGTTGCGATTCATCTGTGGAACCGGCGGCCGGGCCGGACGGTAGCCGTGGGCAGCATCCGCTGGCTGGCCGCTGCCGCCAACCGCCGCCTGCGCAACCTGAAGCTGGAGCAGCGGGCCTTACTGCTGCTGCGCCTGATGGTGGTGGTACTACTGGCATTGGCCGTGGCCGGGCCGGTATGGCGCCGCCCGGCCCGCCCCCAGGCCGGCCAGATCCTGATCAGCCCTGACCTGTTGGCGTCCGGCACCCTGGCAGTAGTACGCCCTGGCATCGACTCCCTGCGGCGGCGCGGCTTCGTGCTCCGGCAGCTTAAAATTGGCTTACCTCGCATTTCGGATACCGTCTGGCAGCAGGCCGGGCAGCACCTTGATTTAGCCGATTCCACTCCTCTGACGGCCGACCGCACCGCCAGCTTCTGGCTGCGCGTGAGTCAGGCCGCCGATTCTTTTCCGCGGCAGCCGATCCGGGTGTATTCCTCCGCGGCGTTGCGTCACTTTCAGGGTATCCGGCCGGCGCTGCCGGCCCGGGTACACTGGCAGACGGTTCCGCTGGTACCCACCGAAACCACCTGGCTGCGGGCCGCTAGCTTCAGCACCCCGGACAGCCTGCGGCTGATGGCAGGCAGCAGCACGGAAGAAGCTGCTTACACTCGTAGCGTTACCGTACCCCGCCCGGCGCAGTCGGCTACCATCGCGGCGGCCGGGGCTGGTTTGCCGCCGCTGCGCTACACCGCCACGGCGGCCGGGGCCACCCTCGCTATGTCCGATTCCGGTTCCATCACCGTAACCGTGCAGCCACCGTTGCGCGCGTGGGTGTATTATGATGCTGCCCACGCCCCGGATGCCCGGTATCTGCGGGCCGTCCTGCGGGCGGCGGCCGTGGGCCTGCCGACCCGGTTGGAGCTTACGGTTACCGGCGCAGTGCCGCCGCTTACCGCGCCGCTGGATTGGCTGTACTGGCTGGCCGATTCGCCCCCGCCTGCCGCCTGGCAGACGCGCGTGGCGCAGGGGCTGCACCTCTGGCAGGATGGTCAGCGGCCGGGCACGGCGCTGACTACCCATTTTACCGTCTCTCCCTTGTCCCAACCCCTGCGCCTGACCCGCCTGGATACCGTGCGGATTGCCGGGGCCGGCACCCGGTGGAGTACGGCGACCGGGCAGCCGGTACTTTCTGAGCAGCTGATGGGCCGGGGCGTGCGGTATCACTTTCACAGCCGCCTGAATCCGGCCTGGAGCAGCCTGGCCGAAAGCCCGGCGCTGCCCCAGCTCTGGCTCACCCTGCTGCGGCCGGCCCTGACCGCCATGCCCAGCCCCTACGACCAGCGCCTGCTCGACCCTACGCAGATCCGGGTACCCCAACAGGTACGAGCTACCGGGTCCCGGCTTTCAGCACCCAGGGCTTCCGACACTGACTTGCGCGTGTGGTTGGTACTAGCGGCGGGTCTGGTCTGGGGAATAGAGCGGGTGCTGGCGGCTCGATTTGCTTCATTACGCGTAGCTTCCCTATGAGTCCTGCTACCACCTTACGCCCTGCCGTCACTACTCCTGGCCTGGATGCGTTGCGCCGGATCAGGCGCACCCACGCCTGGCACCGGACGGCAGTTCTGGCCGGACCCGGCGGAGCGGCAATGCTGCTGCTTATCCTCGCGGCGTACTATATTCCCCAGGCCCGAATGCTGGTAGCTGGCGCGGCCGGCCTGGGGCTGCTGGTACTGGCGTGGCAGCTGCGGCGCATTTGGCAACGGCCCCTGTCCGCCATTGCCCGCCGGCTCGACCGGCGTTTTCCGACCCTGGAAGACAGCACGGGTCTGGTGCTGCGGCCCCCGGCAGACCTCAACCTGCTGGAACAGCTGCAGCAGCAGCGCACAGCAGCCCGGCTGACTGAAATCCAGACGGCAAGCGCGGTGGTATTACCCGTAGCCTACCGGCGGGCCGCACTGCTCACGGGAGTACTCGTCCTGCTGGCAACCGGCCTATGGCTTTGGTCCTCCCGTTTGGAAGATAAACCGGCTCCGGCGGCACCGGTGCTGGCCTTGCATTTCCCTGCCGCCCAGGCCCGGCCGGGGCTGGTAGCTTCGGCTAAAATTCTGGCAACCCAGATTCAGGCTTCGCCACCGGCATATACCCACCGGCCCCGGTTTACGGCGGCGGCCCCTTCCTTCACCTGCCCACAGGGAACCCGGGTGCAGTGGACCGTACGGGTCAGCCGACCGGCGGGCAGCCCCCGGCTGGAAATAGGCCGGCAGCGGATTGTGTTCCGGCCTATACCCGGTCGGTCGGGGGAGTTTAGCGCGGCTCATACGTTTACGGCCTCCGCCTTGTACCGGATCCGCTTTGCGGGCCAGGTTTCCGATGATTACGCCGTCGAGGTGCTGCCGGACCGGGCGCCCGTGATTCAGATTCGCAGTCCCAGGCCGTATACGCTGGTGGAGTTTGGGCAAAAGCCGACGGTGGCCATCCGCGTAATGCTGAGCGACGACTATGGCCTCAGCCGGGCCCAGGTGGTGGCTACCGTGGCGCAGGGCCAGGGTGAAGCCGTCAAATTCCAGGAAACGGTAGCCGAGCTCACGGGCCTGAGCGGGCAACCAGCGCAGCTTTCGGCCACGCACCTCCTGAACCTGCCGGCCCTGGGTCTCACCTACGGCGACGAGGTATACTTCTACGTGCGGGCCTGGGACAATGCCCGCCACAGCACCCGCTCCGACACCTACCTGGTACAGTGGGAAGATACCACCGTAAATGACTCCGGCACCGACATGGCCATGGGCGTAAACGTGATGCCGGCCTATTTCCGCAGTCAGCGCCAGGTGATTATGGATACGGAAAAGCTGCTGGCCGGGCGGCGGCAGCTGACTCCCACCTTATTTGCCGACCGGGCCAACGCCCTGGGCCACGACCAGAAAGTGCTGCGGCTGCGCTACGGCAAGTTTTTAGGCGAAGAGTTCGAGCAGGGTATCGGTCAAAGTTCCCCCCGCCCCCCCGTGGCGGAAGCGGATGAGGCCGCTGAGGAAGCCGGTCATGCCGCGGGCGAAGCCGACCACGACCACGCGGAACCCGCCGCCGGCGCCGGCACGGTTGCGGTGGAGCAGCTGATGGAGCCTTACGTCCACCGCCACGAAGACGCCGAAACGGCCGATTTCCTGGAGCCCGCCGTCAAGGCCAAGCTGCGCGGCGTGCTGAGCCAGATGTGGGAGGCCGAGCTGCGTCTGCGCACCACCCGCCCCGCCGAAGCCCTGCCCTACGAGTACCGGGCCCTGCGCCTGCTCAAGCAGGTGCAGCAGCAAACCCGGGCCTACGTGAAAAAATCCGGCTTCGACTCGCCCGTCATTCCCGAGGCTACGGTGCGCCTCACCGGCGAGCTGGACGGGGCCGCCGCCCCGCGCCGCCAGCAGCAGGTAGCCGCGCCTCCTTCGCAACCCACGGTTCACGCGGCGCTGGAGCTGTTAGAAGCCGTAGGCCGGGGCCAAACTGTAGTACCCGGTAAGGCAGTCGTATTGGAACGCGCTGGTCAGAACCTGGCGCAGGCCGCGCTGCGGAGCCCGGGGCGCTACCTGGCGGCGATGCGCGACCTGCGGCAGCTCACCACCGAAATCCGGACGGGCCGCCCGCCCTGCCGGTCCTGCGCCGCAGCGGTAGTACCGGCCCTGACGGATCTGCTGCCCCCGCCGCCACCGCAACCGGCCCGGCCCGCCAGTCCCGACCGCCTTGGCCGGCGTTATTTCCAGGAGTTAAGCCGGTAGTTTTCGCTTTAGCATGTCGCACCCACCCGTCTTTTATCTTCTCCTGGCAGTCTGTCTGCTGCTGGCTGCCGGCCTTAGTGTGGCAGCTCTGCGGCGCGCCAACCAGCGGCGGCGGCTGGCCCGGCTGGGCGCCGGCTGGCTGGCCATTCTGGGGCTCTGGCTCACGGCCTATCCTCCGCAACGCAGTTTGCCGGGCAGCTCAACCGAAGTCATTCTACTGACTCAGGGCTACCAGCCCGACACCCTCCGCCGGCTCGTGCGGCAGCTGGGCCGGGGTACGCGGGTGTGGCGCTTCGATGCGACTACCGCGTCGGCTGCCCCGCCTACCATAACCAGCCTGCAGGCAATACGGGAGCGGTATCCTGCGTTGCGCCGGCTTCACGTCCTGGGCCGGGGGCTGCCCGCCGCCGCGCTAACCCGCCTGGATTCCCTGCGGCTGGTACAGCATACCCCGCCGCCTTTTCAGGGGTTCACCCACGCCAGCTGGAATCAGCAGCCGGAGCTTGGTCAGCCGGTAATTCTGGAAGGCGTGTTTGCCGGCCGCGCTTCGGCTTCGCCGGCTCCGGTCTGGCTTAGCCTGCGGGGTCCCGGCCGTCTGGCGGATTCAGTCCGGGTGGCGGGTCGGGGCGGCAGCTTCCGGCTGCGGTACTTGCCGAAAACCGCGGGCCGGGCCGTGTACCAGCTCAGCGCACGCCAGGGTGGTCGGGTGCTGGCCACCGAACCGGTACCCGTGGAGGTAGCCGGGCCCCGGCCGCTGCGCATCCTGCTGCTGAGCGCGGCTCCCTCTTTCGAGTTTAAATTCCTGAAAAACCACCTCGGCACTCAGCAACACCGCGTGGCCCTGCGCACGGGGCTTACTCCGGGCCTGACCCAGACGGAGTTTCTGAATCAGCCGGCCCATGATCTGACCCGAATCACGGCTCCGCTCCTGAACCGCTACGACGTCGTTGTTGCCGATGCCGGCACCCTGAACGCAATATCCGCCGCGGAAGCGCAGACCCTGCGCCGGGCGCTGCAGTCGGCCGGGCTGGGACTGGTCGTGCTGGCCGACGCGGCGGCACTGCCGCGGGCTACTCCCACGCGGGCCAGTTTCGGTATCGTGCCCCGACCGGCCAGTTCCGCCGACCGGCCTCAATCAATAGCCTGGACTGAGGGACCAAAGGCTACTGCCCTGGTGCCGGCCGCTTTACGGCTGGTGCTGCCGGCCCGCGCGCTGGTCGCCGATGCCCGCCGGCAGCCGGTGGTGGCCACCCAACGACTCGGCCTGGGCTCCGTTACGGTTTCCGTGGTTCCGCAAACCTACCCCTGGATCCTGCAGAATGCGGCCGGCACCTATCAATCCTACTGGAGTACGTTGCTCCGGGCCGCGGCCCGGCCCTGGGGTGCCAGCGACCAGTGGCAGGTCCTGGCTGCCTGGCCCCGGCCGCACGAGCCGCTCCCGCTACGCCTGATTTCCGGCGGATTTCCACCGGCGGCACCAACTGTGACAGACGCGTCAGGAACGGGCCGCATCACGCTGGCCCTGGAGCAGGACGCCGCCTTGCCGGAATGGAAGACCGGCTGCTACTGGCCCGCGATGGCTGGGTGGCACCAGCTTCAGGTCCGGAATCAGTCCTCCTTTTGGTTTTACGTTTTCGCGGCTCCCGCCTGGGCCGGGCCGGAAAACCGCCTGCGCCAGCTGGCCGCCCAGCCGTGGCGGACGATGAGCCCGCCGGAGGCTACCCCTGCGCCGGAATTCACGACCGGGCCGTGGCCGGCGGGGTGGTTTTTCGGCCTGTTTGTACTGGCCGCCGGGTTTCTGTGGCTGGAGGAGAAGCTATAAGTCTAATACCGGATATCCGGATGTCCGCTCAACCCTTCATCCTCCGTATCACCCACCAGATAATCACCCACGGCCAATACGGTACTGCTGCCGGAAGCAACCGCTGGATCTTCTATCTGAGTGGCCCCTTTCGGGCCGGGCAGCATATCAGAATCTATTGGCAATGAATTATGTAAACGCACGGACGAAAGAATTTGGGTAGAACAGGCTACCATACCAGCGATGAGCAGATTGAGAGAGGAATCAGGCAAATATTGCACTATAAAAGTTATATAGTTTACTAAAGCATGAAATCACGCCTAAGTACGCGGCAAAAATAAAACGGCCCGGCATCCAAAGTGGATACCGGGCCGTTTTAGCGTTATCGAGCCACCGAAGTGGATAACTACTTACTTGGTCTCCGTGGTGGTTTCCGTGGTCGTCGTAGCTGGAGCAGCCATCGTCGTGTCGGTGGTTACCGTGGTGGTGGTGCTGGTCGAGTCCATAGCGGGAGCAGTCGTTTCAACCGTCGTAGGCTCGGTGATGGTGGTTTCCGTAGTAGCGGTTTTCGACTCGCACGAAGTCAGAGCAGCAGCGAATACGAAAGCAAGAGCGGAAACCTTCAGGAGATTCTTCATTTTTGGTGTTACGTTTGAAAAAATTTGGCTGAAAAACGCCCTTCATACCCGCTTTACCGGAAGGTAACCCGGCGGCAGAAAAAATATTTTCGCTGGGTTACCCCGGCATCTCTCCTGTATTAACCACCAAAGCGAATGGGCAAGGGCGTTCCTTCCTACACCGATGAAGAGTTTGTGGCGGCCATCCGCCACGGCGACGACCGGGCGCTGGCACAGCTTTACCGCCTGCATTACCCCATGATTTCGCACTACGTGCTGCAGAACAGCGGCACCGAAGACGAAGCCAAGGACGTGTACCAGGAGGGCGTGATGGTGTTTTATGAGAAGGTTCGGGACGGCTCCCTGGAGCTGAGCTGCCAGATCAAAACCTACCTCTACGCCGTGTGCCGCCGTCTGTGGCTGAAGCGGCTCACCGAGAAAACCCGCTTCAGCGGCCGCCTCGATGACCACGAACCCTTCCTCGAAACCGGGGCCGAAGCCGATCTGGTCCTGGCCGAGGAGCGCGACCGGCAGTTTGCCCTCATGGGCGAGGCGCTGGAGCATCTCGGGGAGCCGTGCCGCTCGCTTTTAGAAGGTTTTTATCTGCTGGACAAGTCCATGCAGCAACTCACGGCGGAGTTTGGCTACACCAATCCCGACAACGCCAAGAATCAGAAATACAAGTGCCTGGTGCGTCTGAAGAAGTTATTTTTCGCCCATTATAAGGAAGAGGAATCATTTTGAAACGCCTCGTCGCGGCCTGCTTATGAAAACGGAAGCTGACTATTACGCCTTATTTGAAGCCTACCAAACCGGGGGGCTGCCGGCTCTGGAGCGCACCGATCTGGAGCGTCGCCTCGCTGCCGAACCCGACTTTGCGCAGCAGTACGCCGACTTTGCAGCCCTGACCACCACGCTGTCGGCCTACGGCCAACGCCTCAGCACCCGGCGCAAGCTTCACGCCGTGCAGGCCGAGATGGATGCGGCAGAGGCCGTCCGGCTGGACGGTGAATCGTTGGACACCGGTATCCCGACCATGCCTACGCTGCACATTTCGCCCATTGAGCGGAAGCTGCGGGAGTTCTGGGGGGCTCACCGCGCCACGATGATGGTGGCCGCTTCGGTGGCCGTGATGGCCGTATTTACCACCCTGCTGGGCCTGGAATGGTGGCGGGCTGCGCAGCAGCAGCCTTCGCTGTACGGCTACACCGTGCTGCGCCGCGAAGTGGAGCGCATCAAGCGTACCCAGCGGGCCATGAACAAGGCCATCAGTCAGCAGATCGACGGGGCCAGGACGGAGGCGGAAGTGAACCCGGGCAAGTTCAGCGGCACGGGCTTCGCCCTCACCGCCGACGGCTACCTCGTCACGAGCTACCACGTTATTCAGGGGGCCGATTCTTTGCTCATCGAAAGCCACGACCGGCAGCGCTACCGCGCCGAAACGGTCTTCACCGACGTCGCCCGCGACCTGGCCATTCTGCGCATCAACGACCGTAAATTCACCGGCTTCGATCGGCTGCCTTATTCCTTCAAGCGCGGCTCAGCCGACCTGGGGGAAAAGGTGTACACGCTGGGTTACCCCCGGGAGGATCTGGTGTTCAACGACGGTTCGCTCAGCGCCCGCTCGGGCTTTGAGGGCGACACGGCCTTCTACCAGATTTCGATTCCGGTGAACCCGGGCAACAGCGGCGGCCCCCTGCTGGATGATCGGGGCAACCTGATCGGCATCATCAGCGGCCGGCAGATGGATATGCAGAGCGCCGCTTTCGCCACCAAGTCCTCTTACCTGATGCGGCTGGTCGACTCGCTGTCGGCGGCCGGTTCCGGGCAGCCCTACAACATGCCCCGGACTAATCTGCTGACCGGCACGTCGCGGCCCAAGCAGATCCGCAAGCTCCAGGACTACGTGTTTGTAGTAAAGGTTTACGAGTAAGCCAACGCGCCACTTACCAAACCCCAATAGGGAAGCCCTGCCAGATAATGGCTTGTCCTTACCCACATCTTTTTCCGGCTCCCTGAAGGTAGTGCCAAGGCTTTTTTTTGCTGGCTTACCCCGCGTGAAAAGCGCCCCCATTCTTACCCAAAACTCAAAAAAGCCCTTCCGGCCACGTGGCCGGAAGGGCTTTTTTGAGTTTTGGGTAAGAATGAGCCAGATAATGGCCGGGCTTTTTTTGTGCTGCATGCGGCCATAAGCTACGGCAGGTCAGACGAGGCAGCCCACCGCCTGCAATCGAAACACGGGCTCAGCGGGAAATACTCCCCCGTCGAAACGGCATTATGCCCGGAGAGTCGTGGCACCCTAAAAATAAAACCGTATTAAACCTTCACTATTCTGAGATGTCCTTAGCACCGAGGCTTGTAAATTAAACCAGTAACAGCTTCCTTACGAACCAATTATTGTCCGTTCTAACCTAACCCACCACCGTACGCTTATGGATCGTAGAGCTTTCCTCCGTAAACCCGCGGCCGTACTGACGGCCCCGGCGGCCGTATTGGAACAGCCGGCCCCGGCCGACCCCAGTGGCTCGCCCGGCAGTGGCGACGAACCCATCAGCAAGTTTGCCAACAAGGCCTTGCCCGCTACGGCCCGCTCCACGGCGGGCCTGGCCCCTTACACCGGCCCCTGGGGGTATAACCAGGCCGCGCACCTGCTGCGCCGCAGCCTTTTTGGTCCCACGCGGGCGGAAATCGTGACTTCGGCGGGTCGCACGCTGACGCAGGTTGTAAACGACTTGCTGACGGCCCCGGCGGCCCCGGCGCCCCCGCTGAACGTATCGACCACCGATACCAGCGTGGCCGTGGGGCAGACCTGGGTGACGCAGGCGTTTGACCAGAACGTTGAAGGGGTGCGCCGCGCTTCCCTGCGGGCCTGGTGGATGGGGCAGATGCTGACCCAGAATATGTCGTTGCGGGAAAAGATGACCTTATTCTGGCACAACCACTTCGTGATTGAGTTCAGCGACATCAACGATTCGCGCTACGCCTACCAGTATTCGGCGCTGCTGCGGCAGAACGCGTTGGGCAACATCAGGCAGTTGGCCAAGGACGTAACCGTACTGCCGTCCATGCTGCGCTACCTCAACGGCAACCAGAGCACGGCCGGCGCGCCCAACGAAAACTACGGCCGCGAATTGCTGGAGCTGTTTACGGTGGGGAAGGGGCCGCTTATCGGGTCGGGCAACTATACCACCTACACGGAGGCCGACGTGCAGGCCGCGGCCCGGGTACTCACCGGCTGGCGCGACAGCCAGGCCAACATCAACGGCTATTTCACCGCCTCCCGCCACGACGCGACGACCAAGCAGTTTTCGGCGGCCTTCGGCAACGCGGCCATTCCAAACGGCGGGGACCAGGAATACAAGACGCTGGTGGACCTGATTTTCGCGCAACCCGAAACGGCCCTCTTTCTGTGCCGCAAGCTTTACCGCTGGTTCGTGTATTACGTTATCGACGCCACCACCGAGCAGAACGTCATTCAGCCCCTGGCCCAGCTCCTGATTCAGAACAACTACAACGTGACGCCGGTGTTGCGCACCCTGCTGTCGAGCGAGCATTTCTTCGATGCCGTGAACATGGGGTGCGTAATCAAAAGCCCCATTGACTTCACCGTAACGGTGGCCCGCCAGTTTCAGATTGCCTTCCCGGCTTCCTCCAACCTGGTGGCACAATACGGCATGTGGGACTACCTGAACGGCATTACCAACCTGCAGCAACAGGTGGTAGGCGACCCGCCCAACGTGGCCGGCTGGGCGGCTTACTGGCAAACCCCGCAGTACTACGAAATGTGGATCAATGCCGTGACGCTGCCCCGCCGCAACCAGTTCACGGACCAGATGATCAGTACCAACGGCTACACCCGCAACGGTGCCAAGATCAACATCGACGTGTTGGCGCTGGTGCTGGCCTTGCCGGCGGCCACCGCCTCCGACGCGAACCTGCTGATTGCGGAGCTTACCAAGCTGGTCTTCCCGATTCCGCTCACCGTCAACCAGCTTTCCTATCTGAACGACGTACTACTGCCCGGCCTACCCGATTTTGAGTGGACCGACGAGTGGACGCAGTACCTGGCCAATCCGACCAATACGGCCAAGAAGACTGCCGTGACGACCAAGCTGCAAATGCTGCTGCGCAGCATAATGGGCCTGGCCGAATATCATTTGTCTTAGTGGGGGCTTAGGCGCTTGGGGATCCTGGAAGCCCGGATTGCTGACGTAGCCAGCGGTTCAGATTCCTGGCCTCCAGCCAAAAACCAAGACCCTGAGACCCCAACTAATCAAGACCTCATAATGAAACGCAGAGACTTTATCCACACCACCGCGGCAGCTTCGGTGCTACCGGTACTCCTGGGGGGCTTCCCGATTGGTGCCTATGGCTACTCGCCCGAGCTGGCCGCCCTTACCAACGCCGCTTCCCAAACGGACCGGGTGCTGGTGCTCATTCAGCTCAATGGCGGCAACGATGGCCTGAACATGGTCATTCCGCTCGACCAGTATTCGGCCCTGATGAACGCCCGGCCCGACATTGCCATTCCGCAAAGCCAGGTGTTGCCGCTGTCGTCCGTAACCGGCCTGCACCCGGCTATGACGGGCCTGAAAAGCCTGTACAACAACGCCCGGCTGGGCGTGGTGCAGAGTGTGGGCTACCCCAACCCCAACTATTCGCACTTCCGCGCCACCGACATCTGGACCTCGGCCTCCGACTCGAACGTGACCATCACCTCGGGCTGGGCCGGCCGCTATCTCAACGGTGAATATCCCAATTTTCCTGGCGGCTACCCCAACCCTCAAAGTCCCGACCCGCTGGCCATCAGCATTGGCTCGGTGGTAAGCAACTGCGTGCAGGGCCCCAGCGTGAACATGGGCATGGCCATTGCCAGCACCGCTTCCTTCTACCAGCTGCTCACGGGCGTCGTCGATACCGCGCCCAACACGCCGGCAGGCCATGAACTGACCTTTATCCGGCAGGTGATTTCGCAAACCCAGGTGTATACCACGGCTATCCAGGCTGCCGCGGGCCGGGCTCAGAACCTTTCGCCGATGTACCCTGCTACGGGCGTGAACTCCCTATCCGATCAGCTCAAGATAGTAGCGCAGCTGGTGGCGGGGGGCCTGCAAACGCGCATCTACGTCTGTAACCTCGGCGGCTTCGATACGCACGTATTGCAGGTGCCGGCCACGGGCACCACCACGGTGGGCACCCATGCCACGCTGCTGGGCAAAATTTCGCAGGCCGTAGAAGCTTTCCAGGACGATTTGCGCCGCCTCAACGTGCAGGACCGCGTGGTAGGCATGACCTTCTCCGAATTCGGCCGCCGCATTAAGGCGAATTCGGGCAAAGGCACCGACCACGGCGCGGCCGCCCCGCTGTTCGTATTCGGTACCAGCGTCAACCCAATCATTCACGGGGCCAACCCTATTTTGCCGGCCAATGCGGGGGTGAATGACCAAATCCCGATGCAGTTCGACTTCCGCGCCATTTACGGCAGCATTCTGAAAGACTGGTTCCGGGTACCCCAGGCAACCATCAACGCGCTCCTGCCTTCCAGCGGCGGGCAATTGCCTTACGTACCAGTGCTGCGGCCCGGCGTGGCGACGGGCGTAGCCTCAGCTACTGCTACCACCGTGAAAAACTTTAGCGTGTATCCCAATCCGATCCGGGAAAGCGCAACGGTGGCGTTCGAGTCCGAAGGCGGGCACACGCAGGTGTTGGTGTTCGATACTATGGGCCGGGAGGTGCTTCGCCTCGTGGACCGCGAGTTGCCGCGCGGCCCGCACGAGCTAACGCTGTCGGCCAGTGGGCTGGCGGCCGGTGCCTACTACTGCCACGTGCAGCAGGGAAGCCGAGTAAGCAGCCGGTTATTGACCATAGAGCGGTAAAGCTACCCCCCCATTTACTACCTGATGGACGGTGCGACGGAGCCTCCAACCCGTTACCCACGGAATGTTTAGAGGCAAATGAAAAAAGCCGTCGGTGGGGCAGCCCGCCGACGGCTTTTTGCGTACAGGCCACGGTGGTTGCACCACTTTATCTGAACCGACTTTTTCCACAAACACCAAAGCTCCGCTATGGAACAGCAGATCGAACAACAACTAGAGAAAATTCTTCCCGAAGATCTGGCCCGCGCTTTTGAAAGTGCCTACCACGTGCTGGTGCAAGGCAACCACGACCACATAGACGACCTGCTCAAACACGGCGGGACACTACTCAAGAAAGCGTCGCAACGACTCACGCCAACCCAGCTTATCCTGGGTATTGCCGCCATTGCGGCCGTGGCCGTGGTAGTGGTAAGCCGTGCTGCTCGGCCTGATCAGGAAGAAGAGGACGGAAGAACTTCCGCCGAACCGGTAAAAGACGTCAAGTCTAAAAAAGCGGGCGAGAGCGACCCTAAATCTGCGAACTAAGCCCCCCAGGTTTACTGGTAGTGCTAACCGTTTCTGGTCGCGCTGAACCTAAAAACACCCCCGACAGGCTATGGCTTGTCGGGGGTGTTTTTAGGTTCATATCGTTATATGATATTTATTTTTTTGCATTAATATGATTATTATTTATAATATTGCGTCATCAAAAAACCGATCAATCTTTTCATAATACCAAATCATATGAAGATCCTCGTTCTCTTCCTGTTGCTTATAGGTGGCCGCCTGGCTACCGCTGGGAGTAATTCAACTGCTCCGACCGAAGCCAGACCTGCTTTCGCAATAGTCAAGGCAACTTCCCCGGCGAGCATCTGGGGGCTTCTAAAAAAAAAGAAGCATAAGAAACACCGGCCGGCTTACAGCCGCCAGCGGTAGCCTGCGCTGTGGTGAGAGGCCACACCTGCTTATTGCCTCAGGTCTACCCTGACGACTCTGCAGTCACCAACAAAGGTGAACCTCCTGTAGCATCATAAGAATGGCCGCTGGACATAATCCAGCGGCCATTCTTATGATGCTACAGGAGGGGTTTAAAGGTTACCGGTACACCAGCGGCAACACGGTGGTCTGCGTATCGGTCTGCACATGCACCATGTAAAGGCCGGACGATAAGTCCCGCATATCCAGCAAGTGCTGACGGGCCCCGTCAAGGGTATAATGCTGCAGCATCTTCCCTCGCACATCGAACACCTGTACGTGGCAGCTCCCCGTTGGCAGGTTCGTCAGATCCAGCGTAGGCTGAGTCAGGTGAGGGCTTGGATTGGGATAGACAGACACGTCGAGCTTGTTTGTTCCAGCAAATTGCACGGCCCGAACCGGGCTGTAAGTGCTCGTACCAGTATAATCTACCTGGCGCAGGCGATAATAAATGGGCTTACGCGGCAGCAGCGGCGCTTCCTTATCGCACATCTCATAGCGGGTAGCACTGGTGCTGGTGCCCTGGCCCCGAACAATCCGGATGGTTGCAAAGTGGTCAGCATCCAGGGAGCGTTCCACCTCAAACCGGGCATTGTCGGTTTCCGAAGCCGTCAGCCAGGTCAGTTGGGCGCCGTTACTGGCAGCTTTGACAATGAACCCCGTTAGCTCCACGGGTAGCGGTGCTTCTATACCAGTAATCAGCGAGGCCGTGTTGTTGCTCAGCTGGGGGTCGGGTACCGTCGAGGAGTTGGAGGTAGCCAGGCTGGTCATGAACGCGGGAGCACCGGCTGGTACTTCAAACGTCACATCATTGGCCACCGCGGGAGCACCATTCGCCAGCGTTGGTACTGCCGTGAAGGTCACCCACCCGTCAGCCGCAGCATATACGCCGCCACTGGTCGACGTCACACTGCCCGCCGGCAGGTTGGCGGGGAGCTGTAGTTTGGGCACCACGCTCAGCGCCGTCACCGTGCCCTGGTTAACGGTGGTCATGGCGTAGGTAACCTGCGCGCCAACCGTAGTAACAGCCGGCCCCGTAAGGGTCGTAGCCACATCGGCTCCATTCACCTTTACCTGAATGTTAGCCGGACTCGACGTATAGCCAGCGCCCAGAATCGACTCCATGGTGTAGGGTGCAGTCACTGTACCCGCAAACATGCCGCTGGGCGTGAAGGTCACCACTCCCGCGGCGTCTACGGCAAAAGCTCCTTTTTCCGGCACGTTAAAGGTGGTTTGCCGCCCACTCGTGTTAGGGTCCAGGTCTACGGACGACGGGTTGATGCTGCTGCCGGGGGCTACGTCATTGTTCAGCACGGCTACCGTCACGGGCTGATTGTAGTTGGTGGTAGCCACGTCGGCATTGGCAAACGGCACCAGCACGATGTTCAGGTTGCGGATTTCGTGGATGTTGGTGCTGCCCCCGGTGGAGCCCGACAGGCCAAGGCGCAGATTAGGGGGCGGCGCAGGCACCTCAAAATTGTCGATGGCAGTCCGCAGAGAGCTACCGTGCTGAATACGTACCGAAATCCGGTAGGTGGTCACCGCACCTACCGTGGTGGGTACCACGTCGATAAAAGCGCGGCGGTAGTCGGCGGCACCGGGCTGGGCACGAACCGCATTCACGTCCAGCGCGAAGCCTAAGTCGCCCGGTTGGGTACCGGTCAGGTAAGGATAATCCGTGCCGGCCGACCCGTTGCCCGCTCCGCGGATAGCGACGCCGTTGGCGACGCGCCCGGTAGCATCGAGCACCGCACTGCCCCCCGAGCGACCTTCCAGACCGTTGGAGTAGTTGCCGAACTCATCGATGCCAATGCCGATGTACCCGTTGGAAACTCCAGCGGCCAGGGGAGCTACCGTTTTCTGCGCGTAGCCCAGCGACCCACCCGTAGCCCCGATGCGGAAGCCCCCAGCTGGTTGGTTGGAATCGACCAGAAAAACGCTGAAGCCATCAGCGCCAGGAGTGGTGCCGCCGTAGGAAAAGAATTCAAACGAGATGGTGAAACCCGCCGAAGAAGGAAAGCCCAGGTTGTCGATAACGAAGCCCGCCTGATTGGTTACGGCATCAGTCAGCCGAAGGTAGCCCGCACCCACGGCATCATTAGCCCCACCGGTGCCGGTCAGACGGGCAGCATTGCCGAAGGAGAAGTTCGGGGCCGAACTGCCTTTAAAGGTTTCGTTACGCGGAAACTGCGCCTGAGCCGGAGTAAACGACCCCGCCGCGAACAAAGCTAGAATGCCGACGTGTATCCTTCGAACGACATGGCCGGCAAGTGAAACAGTACAAGTTTTTTTCATGGCAGAAACGAAAAGAACACGAGAAAAGGACCAGCTACACTAAGTCCTGGCAATGAACTCAGTCCTAATCGGGCAGGCAACATCGCATCCTACGCATATCATAGAATAATTTAATTCTAAGCAAATGTTCTTGCTGACTGCACGTTATTTAAGGCAATATTTATATTAATAAATCATAAACAGTGCGGGTTTTATTCCACCCTATTTGAGGTACATAACATGGAATAATTTAATAGCGCAAGTATATCACCCCTGTAAATGGGCGCTGCCGCAGTTACCGATCCGCCCTTCAATGCCGTTAAACGCACTATACGGCACGTATCGAAACGCTCAACACAGGCAGCGCAAGGGCGACTAACTCGTTTACCGGGTTTTGCCGGAGCGGGGCAATTTCCACTACGGCGATAGTCCTGGACGTCGTAGCTGCTCATGTACTGCTCGCCCCAGTTCATAACGCGTCACGGTCCGGCAGCACAGTCGGGGTTCTTTGGTGACGGGCCAAACCGACTGAACTTCCGGCAGCCGGCGGAGCAGCACTACCCGGAGGGAATAGCCTCGTTCACCGTCAAGAACCCCGAAGGTGAACTACGTGAGTTGCTCGCGTGATACGCTGGTTAGGCCTGGCCAGGGTCGCGCGTCAGGATGAGCCGTTAGGTGAGTAGAGTGGTCGGTTCTGGTAGGGATGGCGCCCGGCTGCTCCCACCACGTAGTGGTAGCGCCTGCTATGCTGCCCGCCGCCTAAATCCCGTCAACGCTATGCGTCAGGGCCATAAAAAAATCCCCGGCCACGTATGGGACCGGGGATTTCCAACAAATATAAACCTGCCTTACTGCGCTACCACCAGCTTACGATAGGTAGTCCCGGTAGCCTGCAGCAGGCGCACCGTGTACAGGCCGGGAGCCAGCTTCAGCTGATTTACGGGCAAGGTGTAAGCATGCGGACCAGCGGACTGCTGTTCGTTCTGCACCAGTACCTTCACCCGGCGGCCCATACTATCGAGCACGTCTAACGTTACGCGGGAGGCACCGGGCAACGCATACGAAAGCGTGGCCTCACCGCCCTGTATCGGATTCGGGAATACATCCAGCGCGGCCAGCGCCTGCGCATTGGCCGTGGCCATGACTGAGCCGCGGCTATACCAGATGGGCGAGGTTACGATACGGTCGCCATCGTTCTGGATGATGACAGCGTAGTAGTAATAGGCCGAATTCGGCACGTTGATATCGGTGTAGGTGAGGGCGGCGGTGCCCAGGGGCGTAGTAGCTACCGCCACGGCGTTGACGCCATTGCCGGGGACGCCGCGCATCAGGGTTATCGAACCCACAGCTTCATTGTCGCCATCGGCTACGTTCAGGCTGATGTTCGCATTGCCCGTACCTTCCACGATGCTGCCCATCGGCTGCCCGTTCACGGTAAGATTAACCTGAATGTTCCAGTCATCGGAAGCATAAAAGCGGCGGCCCCGCAAGGCCTGCAGCAGATCGGCTTTGGTGAGCGTAGGAGCCAATACCACTACCCGGCCCGGAGTGGTTCGGCCGAAAGTTGTGTTGTGGTTGTCGTGGTCGAAGCCAATACCCAGGTGGTAGCCTTTCGCCAGCATTCGCTGGTACGTGCTTTCGTAGGAGCTGGTCGATTTGTTGGAATAGGTGATGTTGGTCGACGTAGCCGGACCAGAGCGCAGGGGCGTGCCCGCTATGGCACTATCGGCCCGCGGGCTGAAGGTGGCTGTGCCCGCCAGATTGCCATAGTCGCTGCTCTGAGGGTGGGCAAACAGCGCGAAGGCCCCGGGCCGGCGGTTGATCTGCTTGAACAGCCCCTGGTAGTCGTTTTTGGCTACGAACACGTCGAAGTTGCCGGGTTCCCAGCCCAGCAGCTGATCCACGCCATACACCAGAATGTGGCCCCCGCCCGAAATAACGCCCCACTCCATGCCGTACAGGGCCACGAAGCTGGCATTCGTCATACTATCGGCCTGGTGGAGGCCTTTGGCGTAATTCGGGCGCAGCATCCCCGCCTGCGAGTGGTTATGCTCCGAAATACCCAGGAAATCGAGGTGCAACGAAGCATCGGCGAAGCTGTAATCCTGGGCAGGGGTGGCCGCCTTGGAAATATTACGGTCCTGATTGCCGTCGGAATAGGACGAGTGGGCATGCAGGTTGCCGTAGTAGAACTGGTAGGTTGGATTTTGCGCGTAAGCACTAGCCCAGCAGAAGACTGCCAGCAGAAGCGTCAGAATTTTTTTCATTTGAGCAATAAGGTGGGTACAGAGCGAAGTGCAAAGCTACTACTTTACTACAATGCCCGCGGCAAATACACAGACGGCTCTTCGTTCAGGTACTTTCTGATAATCAAATGATTACCAGAAAATTTACTCTATTCAAGAATTTTTTTGAATTATCCGACATACTCTCATAAGTATACTGCTCAGAAAAAATACTGTTTTGAGGATGTAGGACGGAAGCGAGAAAGTGTCATGGCTGTTTCAGGCGTACCGGGTTCGATCAGCCGCATTATTCTGACTGCTACAGCATTTACCCCCCGCTACACGTCAGGGGTCTGCTGCGCAGGGTGAATAGCTGGACGCAACCGCTCTTTTAATTTTATAATCATACTATATATTTAATTTTTTATATACTATCTTTTCCCTCAGCTACCACCGCTGGTTCGTATCCAGTCACTCTTTGCCATTCCGCCCCGCCCTAACCCTATTGCACGCTTCCTTACCTGACCCATATGATCTGAACTTTACCCAGCTCGGCATGCCAATCTCATCCGGAGCCGTTTTAATTATCGCTCCTCCTACCCTGCATCGTCAGGGGCTAGTGCTGATGCTCCGGCAAGCCTGGCCCACGCTGACCTTTATCCTGACGGCCGACGCGTGCCAAGCCCCCGCCCTGCTACGGCACCAGCCTTATCGGCTGGTAGTGGTCGATGAGTTGCTCGTCGCCCCCCCATTGCCCCAGCTGCTGGAACAGTTGTTCGTGGCCCGCGCAGCCCAACAGTTACTGCTCCTGACCAGCCCCCCGCTCCTGACTATACTCCGCCAGGACCGGTCATCTCGTCAGACGCTGGCGTTGCTGCCGCGTCATGCCGCGCCGGAAGCGGTATTGCTCACCATCGGGCAACTGTTGCACCACAACGACGGCGAAAGTCCGGAGTTCCGGAATCAATCCTTCCGCAGAGGGTGCCACGCCCATGAACCGCCAACCCCGTTCAGTCGCCGCGAGCTGGAAGTATTGCGCCTGATCATGGCCGACTATTGTAATCAGGAAATAGCTGATCAGCTACACCTGAGCGTGCGTACCGTGGAAAGCCACCGCCGGGCCCTGCTGCAAAAGTCCGGCCTGCGCACCCTGGTTGGTCTGGCCGTGCAGGCGGTGCGCCAGGGCTGGGTGACGGCGTAGGATACCGGCGCCGGGCCGGCAGACCCGGCGTCGCCTGACGGCGCGCGGGCCGGCATTCCGCGCGCTCAGGCAGGAAGGGCACCAGGGCGCGGCCAACAAAATTCCGTGCTGGCACTGATTCGCCCGGCACTCTGGTGGAGTACTTTTCCGCTGCCTTTCGCTAGTGGCCTTTTCGGGTACCGGATCAGGGTACTGCGCTTCACCATTACTCCTACGCCGCCCATGATTTCCCGCTACGTTTCTGAGGCTGAAGGCTACAAAAGTCCCACCGCTATCCGCCTGGGCATCTACAATACCCCCGATGCGGCTACGCTCCGGCGCATGGAGGCAGTAGCCCAGGCCATGTTCGACCCGTTGCGCGCAGCGTTTGGCCGGCCCTTACGCGTGACCAGCTTCTACCGTTCCCCGGCGCTGAACCAGGCCGTAAATGGCTCGCCTACCAGCCAGCACGTGCGCGGCGAAGCCATTGATATGGATGGCGACGCCACCAGGCTCGATAACGCGGAGCTGTTCGACTACGTGCGCCGTCGCCTGCCCTTCGACCAGCTTATCTGGGAGTACGGCTCGGCCCGCAGTCCGGCCTGGGTCCACGCGAGCTACGTGACGCACCGGCCCAACCGCGGCCAGGTGCTGCGGGTGCTGGCGGGCGGCAGCACGCTGGGCGTAGGCGCCCGGCAACCACCGTGGTAGAGCTTCTTGCTTCTGAGCTGAATCCGCGCCTGCTCCTGACTCTGGCCTGACACGTGGCAAACCCCACATGCGCGGACACCTTCTTCCCATGATCCAACGGGATGTCACCTGTCGGCAACCGCTACGAGGCTTTACCACGCTGAAGCCAGCATCGATTTTCGGCCGGCCGGCCGAAGATCCTTCGTAGCCTCCGGCCGCTGCTGATTTATGGCGGCCACTCCCGGATCAGCCATTGCAAAATACAATCCGGCGCCTTGCCTTCCCTCTATGGCTTACTTCGACCTTCATGCCCACCCCGCGCTGAAAGCGCACCTGAGCGGCACCCAGACCGCCAACCGCCGGCCCGTATGGGCCAGTGAACAAGACGAGGTACCCGTAGCTTCGCCGCTGGTGCTGTTTATGCGCACTATTCTGCGGCACCAGGCCAACCTCTACCAGCTGGAACAAGGGGAAGTGAACCTGAACGTGTCGGTCCACCACTCGCCCGAGGCCGGCATGGTGGCCAGTAAGCTGTTCCAGACCGTGGCCGGGCAGATTCCCACCTTCGTGAGCCCGGCGCTGCTGCGCGAGGTGCAGCAGGTGGGGCAGCCCGGGCAGCGCACCTACTTCGACCACCTGCGCGACTCCCTGGCCCTGCTGCCCGACGGTCTGCGCGGCCCGCAGGGACAGCGCGTGCGGGTGCTGCGCCGCCTGGCCTACTACGACCCCGAGGCCGTGAACATCATCCGCGCCGTTGAGGGGGCGCATTGCCTGTACAGTGACCCGGATGGCCGCACGGCGGCCGATAACCTGCGGCGGCGGCTGGATGAGGGGCACCGTTTCCTCTACCTCACCCTGGCCCACCTCACCGACAACCGGATCTGCACCCACGCCTTCGGGATGCGCATGAAAGCCGGCCCTGTCGTTATTACCCGCAGCCGCGACTTTTACCCGCGCGGCGCGGGCCTGACTCCAACCGGGGCCGACCTGATCCGGGTGGCGCTGCGGGCCGGCGTGCTCATCGATGTGAAGCACCTGGGCCGGGAAGGTCGCCGCCAGTACTACGCCCTGCGGCGGCAGGAATTCCCGGCCCGGCCCATCCTCTGCAGCCACGGGGCCGCCGCCGGCTGCAGCCGCGACCAGCCGCCCAGCCGCAAAACGGTGGCGCACCGCGCCGAGGCCGACCTGGTGGTGGTGCATTACCGCCAGGGCGGGCTCAACCCCGGCGTCACGCCCCGCGACTTCAACTGCTGGTCCATCAACCTCTACGACGAGGACATCCGCGAAATCGTGGACTCGGGCGGACTCATTGGCCTGTCGCTCGACAAGCGCATTACCGGCGTCAGTAAAACGGCCAAGGAAATCTTCAGCCGGGCCGAGTACAACCTGATTCCGGATCGGCCGGCGGTGGAAGTGGCCGGGCCGCAGGCGACCGAAGATGCCGACGTGGAGGATGAGGACGACCTGCTGGAAGCCGACGAGCAGGCCGAAGCCCGCAGCCCGGGGCCAGCCGACGACCACGAGGCCGGCATTTCCTGGCCGGAGCGCACCCGGCGGCGGCACCTCAGATTCCTGGCCCGGCAGATCCTGTATCTGGTGCGCGTGGGCGGTCCCGGTACCTGGCGCTGCCTGTGCATCGGCTCCGATTTCGACGGCCTGATCGTGCCCCTGAAGTGCAGCCGCTCCGTGCTCGATTTCGACGACGTGGAAGATGCCCTGGTAAAGCGGCTGGTGGGCCTGGCCGACGGCAACCCCCGCGCCCGCTACGGCCTCGACCCCGACAACGTGCGCGACAAGGTGCGCGACCTGCTCTGGCGCAACGTCTGGCGGTTTCTGGAACGCCACTTCAACGACCCGGCCGCGTAGCAGGCTATTGGAGTTGTACTCGTCCCGAAGTGAAATGTGAAAATCGGCTGGCTGCGTTAGAGACGTGGACCTCACTTTACCAGCAAGCATTACTCCAAAAGACCGTCATGCCGGGCGGAGCATGACGGTGTTTTTTGGTGCGCAGGCACCAGGGTGCCCCTGAACCCGGGCTACTGCACCCGGCGCAGCCCGCTGCCGCCGCTGGCGTGGGCTTTTAGCACCCGGGCGCTGCCCTTGTAGCGCACCCTGCTGCCCCCGGACATATCGGCCGACAGCTCGCCGTCCACAGCCACTTCAACGTCGCTGCCGCCGCTGGCGTGCACGTCGGCGGTGGTGCTTCGCAGGGCGAAGCCGTGGTAGTCGCTGCCGCCGCTGGCCGATACGCGCTGGTGGGTGGCCTTGCCGGTGAGGTAGATGTAGCCGCCCCCCGAGGCGGAGCTGGTGAGGGTGGTGGCCGTGAGCGCGAGGCGGATGTCGCCGCCGCCGCTGGCACTCAGGCGCAGCTCCCCGGTGGTGAAAGGCGTTTGGCCCCGGGCGTCGGAGCCCCCGCTCACGGTGAGGGCCGTCAGGCGCGGGCAGGTCACGTACACGCGCACGTTGCCGCTGGCCTGGCCGAACAGCTTTTTCCGGGAGAAGCCCGGCTCCCAGCCGATGGACAGCGTCCCGTGGTGCGCAGGTTGCCCTGGGCCGCCGCCGGGGCCTCCACTACCACGGTCGTGGCCTCATCCTGGGTCAGAAATACGTCGATGCCCCCGCCGGCGTACACGGCTTGGATGGTTTCGGTGGAGCGGGTCTGCTTCACCTGTTGAGCCCGGACCATGGGGGCATTGAGCAGGCAGGCGCCGCAGAGCAGGACAAGGATAGCTTGTTTCACGGGAATCAGAGTTTAGGGTCCAATGTTGACAGATGCGCAGGGCTCGGCGGGCGCTGCCTGAGTGCCAACTATTTGCATCGGGCACTGTAGCATGCCTAAAATTCAGTGGTAGCACTGATGCGCCAGGGCCGCCGAAATGGCAACTTACTTCGTCAGTTCAGGACTACGGCTTTTTACCAATACCCCTCTGGTGCTGCCCACCGGATGCCATTTTCAGCAAGAATCCATAATGCGTATTAACCTCTGTTTTCTGCTGGTTGGGTGGCTCTCCGTTGCCGATGGCTGGCTGAGTAGGCAGACCTACGGACAGATAACTGATTCTGCTCCTCCCCGAAGCCAAAAGCCATCTGTTCCCAGGCCGGCTCCAACTGATTCCGTCAATGACCAGAAACCGAAGGCTACTCCCCAGTCCGCTTCGGGTGGTGCAACTTACCTGAGCCTCACCAAACAGCGGGAGCAGAACGACAGCAGAAGGCTGCCCCAGGTGGAAGTGGTAGGCGTAAGCAACCCGTCGTCGAAAGATAGTACCCGGTTTCACCTCAATGACTATATCGTGCTTCAGGTGCGCGATTTACGGCTGGCCTTGAGGCGGTCCAAACGCCTATTCAAAGACCTACGGCTGTTCGTAGATGACATCATGCTGCCCATGCCCCCTATAGCTGTCGACACGACTCAGCGCCGGGATACGGCTACGGTGCGCTTCCAGCTCGTCCGGAATCTGGAAACGGAACCTACCTGGCAGCTTTTTTATAAGATACCCGGCACCTACGAGCATCTCAGCCGGATCAATGTCGGGCTTGAAACCGGCCAACTGGGCAAAGCCTACCCCAATGGCAACGACCGACTGCAGCTGGTGTTGGTCCAGAAGGGCTGGATGTGGGTTGGGGTGCTGCTACTGGCGGGGCTGGTGTGGGTATTCTTCTGGTTGGCAAGAAACAGCACCTTCATTCGCTCCGACCGCTCGAATCGTATTCCACTTGACCAGAGCAGACAGGCAGCCGTCATCGATAAGCTCTACCGCCAGGTCCCCTTCAGCCTGGCGAAGGCGCAGGTAGCCTACTGGACCTTGCTCGTAGTGGCGGCGTACCTCATGATCTCCCTGGTGACGTCGGCACTACCGAGTATTCCCAGTGGTCTGCTGGGGCTGCTGGGTATCAGCATCGCCAATGGCTTGTTCAGCCGGCTCATCAACCGTACGCAGGACGAAGCTATCGCCACGCCCACCACGCCGGGCCATACCGAACATATTGAACAGTCGCGGGGCTGGGTGCAGGATGTGCTCACCGATCTGAACGGCATTAGCGTGGTACGCCTGCAGTTTGTCATCTTCAATGCTGTAGTAGGACTCTATCTGATTCGCTACGTACTCGTCCACTGGGCGCTGCCCGAGCTGGATAACAGTATTCTGGCCCTGATTTCCATTAGCAGCGCGGGGTTCCTAGTGCAGAAAAACAATGAGGTGACGCCCAAAACAGATGGCAGCACGTCGCTGCCTACCGGGCGCGGGCCGGGCGCGGACAGCGGTGGCCCTTCGCGGATGCCACCCGGGGGCGGCACCACCATCATAAACGTAGGAACGCCCCCGGCAGGCTCTGCCCCCACGGTCTCCTTTGTCGAGCCCACCGCCCCCTCTGCTCCTGCCGCTTCAGATGCTGCTGCCTCCCCGATACCCGTTGTGCCATCTGCCATTGCCCGGGGCGCACCAGCCGCCGCCGCCCTAGTAGACACGTCGCCCTACCTCGACGACCTGCAACAGTGGAATCAGTTGCTGGCCAAGTTCAACGAGCGTTCAAAGTATGTCGACTGGGACAGTGACCCCGGCAAAGAAGTGTTTGGACTGCTGCCCGCCGCCCAAAACGGCCGCCGCCTGGTGGTAACGATTATTGCCACGCTGAAGGGTGGCCTCGACCTGCTGGCCACGGTAAAAAGGGTGGAGGGCGAGTTGCTGACGGGGGAAGTCGTGTTTCTGCTGCACCCTACCTACCAGCAACGCGTGATACGGGTACCGGTGCAGAAAGACGGTCAGGCCCGGCTCAGCTTCTTCTCCGCCGGCACCTTCACGGTAGTCGCCATGATGGATGCGGGCAAAACGGTGCTGGCTTATGATTTAACGCACGTAACGGGTGCCCCCGAGAGCTTCCTGGATGGGTAAGGTAAGGCTTGCTACCATCCGCTGCCAGTTCACTCCGACTAGTTTGCCTGATCTATACCGCCGCTGGTCAGTAAAGCCCGCCCTGTGCCTGGCAGCCTACCAGTCCGACATCACTGATACAGATTCACTTTCACCTACTTTGTCATGCAAAAAACTCGCTTTTATGTTTTCCTGCTCTTGGCCCTCATGTCCGGGTGCAGCGGTATTGTTGATGTTCAGCCCTTCACCAAAGCCACCTCCGATATGGGCGCGGCCATCGACATGAGCCTCAAACAGGTAGTGGAGGACCTGGGTAAAACTACTACGATTCGCACACTTACAGAAAAGCAGCAAAAGAAGCTAAGCAACTCTCAACAGCAGCTGCGAGAGGGAACCGAAAAATTCACGGTTGTAGCTCACGCCTTCAATATGTACGCCGAAGCCTTGGAGAAGGCAGCCGAGAAGGGCAAGAAGCACGACGAGAAAATAACAGCGGTATTCAAGGCAACCGATGAGCTTGTTAAGGCCAGCCAGGACTTTGCAGTCCCTCTCAAAACCTTCTCGGTACCTTTACAAACGGCCCTTGACGCCTTGAAAATTCTTGCTGGCACAGTTAATAGCTACCGGACCAACAACCAACTGAAAGCCCTAGCCTCGCCGGAGCAGGAAAAGCTGATCCAGACCACGGCCAAGGCACTGAGTGCAGGCCTGGCTGATTACGCGCAGATTGATGCGGCAGCGTACAATCTGTTGCTCGATAACAACGTGCGGCATACCCAAGTAGAAGACTACTACCGAAATATCCAGAAACAGCGGGAGTCGGTGCTTTTTATCCTGTCCAAGCTAACCGAGGCAGAAAATCTGCTGATGACCGCGCCCACTAATACTGCCTTATTAAGCAATGGCAAGGCTGGCTTGGCCACATGTGGCAAAGACGATAAGTGCGGGCCAATAGATGAGATTCGGGTAATAGGGGCCGATGCGGACGCTAGGATATACACTGCTTACCAGGCATTTAAGCGCAGCCCCAACCCGGACACGAACGCCCGGCTTTTTGCCGCCCTGCGGCAGCGACAGCCTTTCTACCAAGCCATCATCGACAATCCGTTTCCGCAGACTGTGTATGCGGCTGAACAGGCGCGCTGGAATAGCAGCTACACCCTACCCCGGCAGCAAAGCCTAGTCCAGTTTCAGAAAAGCCGGAAGCTGGTAGATACCTGGGCCACCAGCCACCACGATCTGCGCCGGTTGCTGCTCAAAGCCGGCAACGTGTCGAGTCAGGACCTGGCGGCACAAGCCAAAATCATCCAGCAGTTGATTCAGGAGTTGCAGGACGCGAAGGAAGCAGCGGCCAAAGAGGCCGCAGAAGCGGCCGACAAAGCAAAGGAAGCCAAAGGTGACGTTGCTGCTACTGACCCCAAATAATCCATCCACCATTATTCCCTTTCACTCATGTCCCACTCCGACTTTGCCCTCCTGAATTCCTATGAAGAATGGGAGCAAGAACTCGACACGCTCGTGGTAGCAGCTGACGCCGCCTGCCACCCGACCAGTACGCAGAACGAGCGTCAGACCGCCCGCCAGGACCTAATCGAGTATCGTGAATCCTGTCCGTTTGGGGATCTGAAGGATAGAGCGCTGGAGTCGCTTAACGACTTATCACTCGCCGAGATCGGCAATACTCTGGACCATTTGCAAGGCCTGCAGCGCCAGATTAAAAGCCGCCAAGCCAGCCCACAAATGATGGCCCCCGTTGGCCAGCCACAAACCCGCCATATGCCCGATACCAACGAAACCATGACCAGCAAAACCAACCAGACTCAGGCCGTTGCCCAACAGATCCGGGAGCTGGGCCAGACGCTGCAGCAGGTGCTGGAGTAACCCGCGCGAAGTAGGCGGTAATTCCCATCACACATACTTTTTTGGCGAGGCGCTCCTTCACTCTAATTGCCATGGCCAATAATGGCCATAGCGCTGGCTTACGGCCTGCCCCCCCCCCCGTTATGCCGCCCAACAAGCAGTCCTGATGCTAGAAATAATGATCTGGCAACTAGTCGTATTCTGTCCCTACGCGCCCGTGGCGTGGGAGCCTGCTCAAGCCGCTGTCACGACTTCTAGGCCTTCCACACTGTGACCATCGGCCCCGCTCTTGCTTGTGCCGGGTAATATTACTCGGCACAAGCACGCTTCTTTTTCAGTATTCCCCACCTTTTTCTATTTGTATGAATACTCCCACCAAATCCGCTCTGAGAGCCGCTAGCCCTAAGCCCAAGCAGCCGGTCCACAGCAATGGAATAGAGGTGCCGCTGTGCAGCTCCGCCCCGCCCCAGCTGCCTCCGTTACCAGCGACGATCAGCCACGATCAGGCGCATGCCATCATTACGGGTGCCCACAAATGGGTAAATGGCACTATCCTTCATTATTACTTCTTCAATGACCCTAACCATGACTTCAGCGATGTAGAGCAAGCCGACCGAACAAAAGTTCGCCAGAGTTGGATCGGTGACAAAGTCCAGCAGGATGTGGTCCGAGGTGCTTTTGAAGAGTGGAAAGCGCTGGGTATCGGTCTGGAGTTCGTGGAGGTACAGCATCGCGAGGAAGCAGAAATCCGGATCGGCTTCTTGGCCTCCGACGGCAGCTGGTCATATATCGGCGACGAGATTCTGCAGCGCAGTACGGCCGAGCGAACCATGAACTTTGGCTGGGACCTACGAACCCTCTACGGGCACTGCACTGCTCTGCACGAAATAGGACATACCCTAGGCCTGCCCCATGAGCACCAAAGCCCTTTCAGCGGCATCGTCTGGAATGAGAAGAAGGTGTATAAGTATTTCTCCGGCCCACCAAACAACTGGAAGCGGGATGTAATTAAGTCCAACATTCTGGACTCTCTTTCGCCGTCCCTAGTGCGTGGCTCCACTTGGGACCACGACTCCATTATGCAGTATCAGTTCCAACCCGGTATTGTGAAAAGTCCCAAGCCATACGACACCACAGGTATCTACCCCAGGAGTCAATCGGCGCCTATTGGCAACCAGTTCTCGGACGCCGACATCAACTGGGTGAAGCAGTTTTACCCACCTATGGACGATCGAATGCCCCTGCTGAAAGTTGGGGAGTCGCAGCCGCTGGACATCCAGAATGGGGAACAGCTCAACTTTGCTATAAGCCCCACCGAAACCCGCAACTACGAGATTCAAACCCGCGGAAAAAGCGACGTGCTGTTTGTGCTCTTTGAGGAAGAAAATGGTGTACCCCGCTTTCGGGCAGCTGATGACGACAGCGGGGAAGAGCGCAACGCTTATCTACGATTCAAACTGGTGCGCGACCGACAGTATGTGTTGCGAGTTCGGCTCAAGTATCGGCAAACGGGTCCGCCACCAGTAGTAATCATGTGGTGAATGACGGCGCGATAGTAAATGCTTGCCAAATCAGAAAGTCCGCTGTTTTTCCGCTGTTTTTCACTGCGCTACTCTTTAGCTTGACTTTAGCCTTTTGGGCGGTGGCCGTTTTCCGGCTCAAGGGTTTGGGCTGACTACTATCCGGTCTGATACCCCCTTCAAGGGGCTTTTTTTGCCGCTCGTACCCGCGGCTAGTCTGGCAAGTGTGCAGTCCGGGCTTTATGGCATATCGCTACCTGACTTAAACCTGGCAAAAAGCTTGTAAAGGAGCCAAACGGCTTCCCAGAAGCTTTAAACAGGCTTTTCGCTAATCTCAAAAGGCTAAAGTCAAGATAAGAGCCTATCCGAATAGGCGAACAGCTTCATCCAAAAAGACAATTGTACCACGTAATTCGGGCGCAGGCAAAATGGAGCATGGCCAGGTAGTTTTCGGGCTTTTTAGCCCAGCGGATGAGCAGGTACCGGAAGCGGTTGAGCCAGGAATGGGTCCGCTCAACCACCCAGCGGCGGGCTTTCTGCCCCGCTTTTTTGACCTGGGCTTCTTCGCCCCGCGAGCGGATGTGGGCCGTGTAGCCCAGTGCGGCGACGATTTCGCGTACCTGCGTGTAGTCGTAGCCCGCATCCAGGCACAGGCCCTGCTCGCCGCCGCCAGCCAGGTGGGCCTGTCGGGCCGCTTCCGCGGCGGGCGGCAAGCTGGTCAAGGTGCTTTCCGTCAGCTTCATGTCATGCCGGTTGGCTCCCTCCAGTACCAGGCCCCCCGGGATGCCTCGCGCCTCAGTCAAGAGACTGCGCTTGACGCCGCCTTTGCCGCGGTCCGTGGGGTTGGGCCGGGTTTTTTTTCCCGCCCAACGGCGCTTTGTGCAGCGAGCCGTCGAGAGCCATCCAGTCAAAGTCGAGGCCAATCAGGTCCTCGTAGTCCTGTAGGGCCTCGTTCCAGAGCCGGGCAAAGACGCCGTCCTGCGCCCACGCTTGAAACCGACTATGGGCCGTACTGCTCGAACAAATGCCGGTCGCGCTCAAGGCTTTCCACTGGCAGCCCGTGCGCAACACAAAGAAAATCCCGTCCAATACCTGCCGGTCCGGCACCCGCAGCCGGTGGCAGCCCAAAGGATGCGCCTTCGGTACGTGAGTGGGTAGATGGGGCGACAACCGCGCCCACAGCGTGCCGGAAATGCGAAATTCTTGAACCGTAGCCATACCCCAAAAATACCACTTCTTTTTGCCTATTCGGATAGGCTCTTAATGCTGTTTTTGAAGCGTATTCGAGTATTCTTAGCATCCAGGAGGGCGCATTAATACCTAGAATGCCCGCCGATAACCGGCGGGCATTTTTGTTTTTGAATTCCAGGGGTTTGCATCGTTGTTTGGTAGGGATTTGAAGCCAGACTCAACCTTTTTACGCGGGGGCAAGTATCCAACAGACCTGTTCCTGTAACGGAATGTTCTCTCTCACTATTTCGAGCCTCCCTGCCATGAAACGCTTTTCCTCGTTTTTCACCCTTTGCTTTATCCTGCTCACCTTTTCGCTCAGCAGTTGTGAACTGGCCGGAGATATTTTCAAAGCCGGGGCCTGGACGGCCGTTATTGGTATCGTCCTGGTTGTGCTTCTGGTAGGATTTATCATCCGCAAAATCCGGCGTTAGCGCAGACCAGACTTGTAGCAACTAAAAAGGGCTTCCTGATGGAGGCCCTTTTTAGTTGCTACAAGTCTGGTCCCCACCGTTTACGTACTACGCTATGCAATTCAGCAGCTCAGCAGATAAGGGGTGGCGCGCTATTGATCGTTCACCTTCTTGTCGGGCATGGTACCGATGATATGGTCCCATATTGTAGTAGAAACCCCAAAGGCAATTTCATCCTGCCGATAATGATGCTGAGCGTGGTGATGCCACCACACTTTCAGAAAATTCTTAGGCGGCGCGTAGGCATGAATGGCATAATGCACGAACAGATATAGCGCGTAGCCAAACGTAAAGCCGGCTAAAACCCCGAAGGAGTTACTGCCAAACAGGAACCGGAACATGAAAAACAGTAGCGAAGCCACGAAAACCGTGATGATGGGAGGCATAGCCAGCCGCGTCTTGTCTTTCGGAAACTCGTGGTGCACGCCGTGCATGGTGTACTGAAATTTGACGCGCTTGGACGTAGTCGCCGGAATGTGGTACAGGTAGCGATGCATGGCATACTCCACGAACGTAAACATAAACCAACCCGCCAGAAACAGCCCAAAAGCCGAAGCCCCGCCAATGAAGCCGTTGGTGAGACCATAATACAGACTCACCAGAGCCGTAATCAGGAAAATAGAGACCGGCAGAGCGATATGAGTATGGGTAAGCCGCTCCAAAACAGGGCTTTTAAACAACACTGCCGAGCCCTTGTGCTTGGGCTTGACCATATCGGGGGCTTTTACCGGCGTAGGGCGCACAGCGGTGGCAGGAGCAGTGGAATTCATACGGATGAACGGGCTGATTAAAGAGCAAAAGTACACAGCACCACGCAAATGCTGCGCCAAAGGCTGGCAGGAGCCAGATCAGGCGCTGGCCTGGTAGGTGGCCAGCAGGTGCCGGAGGGACTCTACCGTGCAAGTGGGCGCAGTGCAACGTAACGGGGCACGGTCGTAAAACTGCTGACGGGCAGCTAAGGTTTCACGCAGACGATTCTCCAACGCGGCGGCATCCGGCAACTGGGCAAGTAGCGGCCGGGCACTGGCCGCGTGCTGCAGACGCCGCGCCAGTTCAGTTACGGATACCGCCAGATACAGCGTGAGCCCCGTTTGAAGCAGCACCTCCAGGTTTTGGTGAAAACAGGGGGTGCCCCCCCCGGTAGACAACACCATTCGTGGCGTCCGGTCAACAAGGTCCCGCAATACTTCTGCTTCCCGTTGTCGGAAGTAGGCCTCTCCTTCGGTCAGAAATACGTCGGCGACGCTCCTCCCCTCTTCGCGCACAATCTCCTCGTCCAAATCATGGAAGGGTAGTTCCAGGGCCGTAGCAAGGGCCCGACCTAAAGTGGTTTTGCCGGCACCGGGCATGCCAATAAGGTAGAGGCGCATTGGATTCAATTAACAATTAACAATGGGCAAGTGTCACTGTCACTGACTGCGGAATGGCCGGGAGGAATCATGAGCTTTTACTGTTCCAGACCGGTATCGTTCAACCTGCGGCAAGCTACTAAAGGAGCCGGAAATTGCTCATTTGTAATTATCAATGAGTAACTGACCTTACGCAAAACCCTCCTGGTGCCATTTCACGCAGTGTTTCGCAGTGTTAAACCGCAGTGTTTCGCGGTGCGAGGACGTTAAACACTGCGTGAAAGCATTTTGCGTAAGTCCTGTCATTGATAATTACAGCAGTTTCGTGAACACTATAGCCAGAGCCCGCTACTCTGGACTGGTCGCCGGGAGCGGATGTTGAACGTCTCGCGCCAACGACGACCGGCCCGACGGCTGGTAGCCGCCGGACCGGCAGCCACACCGTCTGCGAAACCGCTATAAAGGAGCGGAAAATTGCTCATTGATAATTGCTTAGCTGAGTTTCACCCGCGGGTCGAGGGCGGCGTAGAGTACGTCAACCACAATATTCACGACCACGAACAGGAAGGCAATGAAGATGGTAGCCCCCATCACGATGGGAAAATCCAGGTTCTGCACGGCCTGCAGCGTCACGGTACCCAGGCCTTTCCAGTTGAAGATGTACTCGATGAAAAATGCGCCCGCCATCAGCGACGCCAGCCACCCCGACACGGCCGTAATAACCGGGTTCAGCGCGTTCTTCAGCGCGTGACCCACCACCGTCTGATAGCCCGACAACCCTTTGGCCCGCGCGGTGCGGATGTAATCCTGGCTCAGTACTTCCAGCATGGAACTGCGGGTGAGCTGGGTGATGACGGCCAGCGGCCGGATGCCCAGCGCGAAAGCCGGCAGGACCAGATTGCGCAGCACCAGATGGCGGCCGGTAAACGGGTCGGTTTCGTAAAGCTGGCCCGTGAGGTTGAGGCCCGTCCAGTGACTCCAGTAAAAGCCAAACGTCATGGCAATGAGGATGCCGGCCACGAACGACGGCACCGAAATACCCAGCACGGAAGTCGTAATCAGCCCCCGATCCAGCCACGAGTGGGGCTTCAGCGCGGCCACTACGCCGAACAGGATACCCAGCACCGCCGCCAGCAGCATAGCGGCCAGCGCCAGCCACAGCGTGCCCGGGAAATGGTCCAGCAGAATGCTGAGCACATCCTTGTTGCTCTGGAAGGAGCGCCGCAGATAAGGCGTTTTCACCACCAGCGACTTCTCCCCCAACGGCAACAGCGCCACGCCGCCATACTTGGCCACGCCGGCCGAATCGCGCGGGTGCAGGCCCAGCGGCGACACGTCGTTGAGGTAGCCGGCCAGCTGCACGGGCAAAGGCTGGTCGAGGCCCAGGTCGGCGGCAATAGCCGCGCGGGTGGCCGGGTCGGAGCGCTGACCGGCCAGCAGAGCTACCGGGTCGCCGGGCAGCACGGCAAACAGAAAGAATACGGTGAGGGCTACGCCCAGCAGTACCAGTACCCCTTGCGCCAGGCGCCGCAGCAGAAAAGAAAGCATAGTTGGTTTTTGGTTGGTCGTTTTTGGTTTTTGGCTATCGTCCTTTACCCAACCAAAGACGGGGGCTGGCTTGTGGCGAGGGCCAAAAACCAAAAACCATTAACCAAAAACCAAGCTTACAGCAGCTCCTCCAAGTCGGCGCGGGTAGGAATGTCGTGGTAGTGATACTTGCCTTTCACCACGCCGTCCTGCAGCAGAATAAAGCCGGGGTTGGAGCGAATCATCGATTTCAGGACCGTGGCATCGGCGTAGTAAAACGGGGCCGCCAGATTTACATCGTGCCGGAAGGCGTCGAAGTCAGTCGGACTGCTGCTCGTAATAATGAGGGGCGTAATCTTTTTCTGCGACGAGTCGGCCGATAAAATCAGCTGGTTGATTTGCAGAAACCGGTCCCGGTCGGCTTTCTCCGTACCCTGCACGATGAGGGCCAGCTTATTGCCTTTCAGCAGCTCCCGGGTGTAGTCGCCGGCATCGTTCCAGACCCGGAAATCAGTAATTTTGGGGCCCGCATCGGGGTTCAGGCTCACCATCTGCTTGTACTTCCAGGTGGTATCGGTAGGGTAAGTGGTGAACTCCTGCGTTTCGCCGTTGCGCTCCATGATGTACTGGTAGCGCATCGGCTCCGACGCCTTCATCAGCTTGCCGATGTTGTTGCCGACCTTGTAAGGCAGAAAGTCGAAGTAAGGCAGATGCCCCAGGGCCCGTACTCCGATGCCGATGGCAACGGCCGAAGCCATAGTCATGTACATCACCCCCAGCTGCCCCCTGACAAACACCCGGCGCAGGTAGCGGAAATTGTAGAATACCACCGCCCACAGGCCCAGCAGGAACATATCTTTGGCAAACGAGGTCCAGGGCGTGAGCTTGATAAAGTCGCCGAAGCAGCCGCAGTCGGTGACCTTGTTGAAGGCGGCCGAGTAGAACGTGAGGAAAGCGAAGAATACCAGCAGCCCCAGCAGCGCCCACAGCGTTTTGCGCAGGTGCCAGCGCAGCAGCAGGGCCACGCCGAGCACTACTTCCAGGGCACTGAGCAGGATAGCAATGGCGCGGCTACTGCTCTTGAAAACGAGGAAGAAGCGGCCGAAATCCTCGGCAAATACCTCGAAATATTCCTCCAGCTTCAGCGCCGTGCCAACCGGGTCGTTGAGCTTGATAAGGCCCGAGAAGATGAAGACAGCGCCGAGCAGCACCCAGCAGATACGGGTAAGAAGTTTCATTTGGGGTCTTGGGGACTTAGGGTCTTGGGGACTTGGTTTTTCGCGCTCCGGCCGGCATTCCGACCAGAGGATACGAGGCGTAGCCGCTTACGCAAACCAGCAGGTAAGGTGCCGAAGGTAATCAGTCAAAAGCCAAGTCCCTAAGACCCCAGGCGCCCAAGACCCATTTTGATCAACGCGAAAACAGCGTAGTTCAGCATATCCCGGTAGTTAGCCTCCACCCCTTCCGACACCCGCGTGAGGCCGGCCAGATCTTCAATCTGCTTGGTGCGGTGCAGCTTCATCAGGATGATATCGGTGATGCTTTCCACCCGCATCTGCCGCCAGGCTTCCCCGTAGTCGTGGTTTTTGGCGAACAGCAGGCGGCGGTTTTCCTCCACTTCCTGGTCGTAGGCCGCCGCTACGTCGGCCGGGTCCAGGTCCAGCGACGCGTCGGCGGGCAGGCGCAGCTGCATCAGCGCAATCAGGCAGTAGTTGATGATGGCCCCAAACTCCTCGTCCACTCCATCGGCCACCAGCTGCCGGCCCTTCTCCTGAATGGAGCGGATGCGCTGGGCTTTGATGTAAATCTGGTCGGTGATGCTGGGCAGGCGCATGATGCGCCACGCCGTACCGTAGTCGTGGGTCTTGGCCAGAAACAGCGTCCGGCACTGGCTGATTACCTGGTCGTACTCGTGCTGGGTTTGGTTACTCAAAATTTTGCGGCTATTTTGGGGACTTAGGGGCTTGGGGCCTTGGCTTGTGGAGTCTTGGCTTTTAGCGGTCGTGCAACGACGGCGGGAAAACAGGCGAACGAAAATCCAGGACCCAAGCCCCCACACGCCCAAGACCCCAGAAGCCAAGGCCCCATGACGACGCAAGATATGTGTTTTTACCCGAGGCTAACCCTGCGTTGCCCCGGGGGCCGGGTGCTCGATTTGCGCCGGCCCCAGGTCATGGGCATCCTCAATCTGACGCCTGATTCGTTCTACGCCGCCAGCCGGGTAGGCCCCCAAACCGACCACTCCGACCTGCTGCACCGCGCCGAAGCCATGCTCCAGGCCGGGGCCGCTATCCTCGATCTGGGCGGCTATTCCTCCCGCCCCGGGGCCGAGCATATTTCCGAAGAGGAGGAAAAGCACCGTCTGCTCCCCGCCCTCGAAGCGGTGCGGCGGGCCTTTCCCGCAGCCTTTATTTCCGTCGATACGTTCCGGTCCGGTGTGGCCGCGGCAGCCGTGGCGGCGGGGGCCGATATGCTTAACGACATCAGCGGCGGCGAGCTGGATGCGGATATGTTTGCCACGGCCGGCCGCCTGCAGGTGCCTTACGTGCTGATGCACATGCGCGGCACCCCCCAGACGATGGCCACGCTCACCGACTACCCCGCCGGCCTCGTGCCGGAGCTGGTCCGCTACTACCGCGACAAGCTGGCCGCCCTGCGCGCCGCCGGCGTCACCGACGTCATTCTCGACCCCGGCTTCGGCTTTGCCAAGAACGCCGACCAGAACCATGAGCTCCTGGCCCGCCTGCGGGAGCTGCGGCTGTTCGGGCTGCCCATCCTGGCGGGCCTTTCCCGCAAGGCCATGCTCTACCGGCCTTTGGGGCTCACCCCCGAGGCCGCCTTGCCCGGTACCATCACCGTCAATACGCTGGCGCTGCTGAACGGCGTTAGCCTGCTGCGCGTACACGACGTGCCCGAGGCCGTGCAAACTATCCGCCTCGTCTCCCAAACCTATAGCTCAACTTCTCCGTGACCGGCTCCTTCAGCATTGGCTTCCTGCGCATTGGCTGGATCGACGTCGTGGACGTAGTGCTGGTTACCGTGCTGTTTTATCAGCTCTACAAGCTGCTGACGGGAAGTGTCGCGCTGAAAATTTTCCTGGGGCTGATGTCGGTGTACCTGCTCTATCTGGTGGTGAAGGCCGCCGGCATGGAGCTGCTTACCAGCATCCTGGGGCAGTTTATGAGCGTGGGCGTGCTGGCCAGCATTATCCTGTTTCAGCAGGAAATCCGGCGCTTCCTGCTCACCATCGGCAAGGCCACGGCCTTCGACCGGATGCTGACCTTTCCCTGGCGGCGCGAAGCCTCCCCGGAGCGCGTCAGCGTGACGCCCTTCGTGGAGGCCGCCAAGAGTCTGGCCGGCAAGAACACCGGGGCCCTGATTGCCTTCCAGATGTCGTCCGAGCTGAAGTTCTTCGCCGACTCCGGCGACCTGATCGACGCCACCGTGAGCAAGCGCCTGCTGCTGTCCATCTTCAACAAAACCAGCCCCCTGCACGACGGGGCCGTCATTATCACCAACAACCGCATCAAAGCGGCCCGTTGCATTCTGCCCGTCAGCGAAAACCCCGACGTCCCGGCTTCCCTGGGCCTGCGCCACCGGGCCGCCATCGGCCTGACGGAAGTGAGCGACGCCGTGGTGCTGGTGGTGAGTGAGGAAACCGGCCAGATTTCGCTGGTGCGGGGCGGCGAGGTCTTTCGCAACCTGTCCTCTACCGACCTGCGCACCCGCCTGAACGAATTCCTGTTCGACGTGCAGCCCCACCCGGCCCCGGCGGCCTCCGCCTCTTCGACGGCGGAAGTGGCGGCGTAAAGCAGCCTGACTGCCGCCCGGCTGCCTCGGCTTAGCCCCCCCCTGTCAGTCAGGGATTACAGTAGTCACAATACATGGGGTCTTCCGTGGTTTTGGCCTGCGGATAGACCTCTTCTTGCGCGAAGCCGCAGCGCCCGCACGAGTACACGTAGCTCAGGACCGAGTTGGTCGGGCTGCCGCACAGGCTACACTTCAGCCCCCGTTTTGCGGCGGTGATGCCAAAGCCGGGCGTCGCGCATTGCGGGCAGCATGATTTCACTTTGGCGATCAGCGCCGCGGTTGCTTTTTCTATTACCGCCATGCGCGTTGGGTTGTACAAGGCGCGCATGTCCGTTTCCACGTAGGCCGATCGGCACTCGCCGTATATCGTCCGAAAAGCCCTTATTAGCTGGTCCGGATCGGTAATGCCCTTGACTATTCCGCTTTTATCTTTCTTTGATTTGCGAAGGATCAGGCCGTGAGAAGGGAAAAGTGCGGCTTCGGCAAACGCCCCAAGCTCTTCTTCGCTGTCAACCGTCTGGCCGTTGAAGTTTGTATGCAGGCTTATTTCTCTGACCGTAATTTCCAGGTTGTTTTTCTGGTCGATAAGCATCACGAATTCCTCGTCCGCATTCACGAAAACGCTGGCCGGATGCGGGCCGAACGAGCCTTCACTGGCCACGCCTAAGTCGCAGTGGCTGGCGGCCAGCGCCAGCCGGCATTTCTGCCGCACGGTAGTGAGCGGGTCGCTGGTTCTTTCCACCTCCGCCGTAAACGTCCCGAAGGCGTCCGTATCGAAATCAGGATTCGTGAAGCACCGCACGCCCAGCGCTTGTTCCAGCAAAGGGGCCATCACCTGCTCCTTGGCGTGTTTGGTGGCTATCAGTAGCTTTCTATTGGCGAAGATTTCCATAATGGCTGGCCGGCCGCTGGCCGGCAATTAGAATGTCATTCCGGGCTTGTCATACGCCCTAGCGCTGTTTCGTAGCCCGTTCCAGGCGGTCGTTGATCGATTTTCCCAGTCCCATATCGGGCATTCTCTCCGCGACGATCATATCCAGCCCCAGCTTATCCAGCGTATGCAGGGCGCCATACAACCCACTGGCCGCCTCTTTTAAATCGCCGGTTTCAGATAACACTATCTGGTGGTCCACAAACGGCCCCACTACTTTTTTGCTGAACAGGAGCAACCCGATTTTCTTATCGGCAAACCGCGCGATAAAGGCCCCCGGATCGGCGGCCAGGTAGGTGGGCGTAGCGGGCGCGTAGTGCCGGGAGAGCATTCCCGGCGCATCGGGCGCGGCTTCTTTCTTGTTTTTGATGGCAACCGGGCCTACCACCCGCTCAATTTCTTCCACCGCCAGGGAACCCAGCCGGTACACAACCGGCTCATCGCCTTCGAAGCCGACGATGGTGGACTCAATGCCTCGCTCACAGTCGCCCCCGTCCAGCACCATGGGCAGCGCAGCGCCGAAGTACTCTTCAACGTGCGCCGCCGTGGTGGGACTGATGCGGCCAAACGGGTTGGCGCTCGGGGCCGCCAGCGGGAAGCCCACCTGTGCCAGCAGCGCCAGCACCAACGGATGATTCGGCACCCGGACCGCTACCGTATCCTTGCCGGCCGTAATCAGGTCGGGAACGGTGGGCTGCTTTTTCAGCACCAGCGTGAGCGGGCCGGGCCAGAACGCTTCCGCCAGCCACCGGGCTTTTTCGGGCACGTACCGGGCCAGCTCTGCCAGCTGCCGGATCGACGGAATATGCACGATCAGGGGATTGAACAGCGGCCTTTGCTTCAGCGCAAAAATCCTGGCGATGGCCGGGGGGCTGAAGATGTTGCCGGCCAGCCCGTACACGGTTTCGGTGGGAATGGCTACCAGCTCGTCGGCCTGCAGCAGGCGCACGGCTTGTGCTAAGTCTTTGGAAATACTCGTCATGGGGCTGAACCTGTTGGGTGGGCCGGCAACTGGCCGGCCGGGCCGGGGGGCGGCAAACTATCTGCTCCGCACGGCCGGCAAGGCATTCCGGCGGCCCGATCGGCAACAACCCGCCGGCCCCGGCCCCGCTTACGCGGTTCAAATATAGGCGCTACGCGGCCTTGCCCGGCTGTTGTGCGGGCCGAAACTACTTTGAACTGCCTTTAGAACCGGAATCCTCTTTAAAAAAAGCGAAGCCCCTGCTTATTTCCGGCGGGGGCTTGGGCTACCCATCAACTTTCGGAAAACTTGCGGCGTGTTGCTCACCACTTGGCCGGCTTCGGGTGGCTGGGCTGAGTAGTCCTGGCTCAGCCTGGCATCGGAGAGCACTACGGGCATGACGGGATGCCCGCCTCGCTGGGCCTGCGCCACCGCACTGCCACCGCACCGCCATCGGCCTGACGGAAGTCACCGACGCCGTGGTGCTGGTAGTAAGCGAGGAAACCGGCCCGATGTCGCTGGTGCGCGGCGGCGACGTCTTCCGCAACCTGTCCTCGTCCGACCGGCGCGCCCGCCTCGACGAGTTCCTGTTCGACGTGCAGCCTAATAGTGACCACTGCGGCAGCCGGGACCAGGGCGGAAGTAGTGGCGTAGGCCCTTGCCCTTTTCCAATCCATAACTTCGGTTCGAGCGCAACCCGAGCCCTGGCTGTTTTGTCCTAAAGCCGCTGGCTATTGCTATGCCCGGCTACCGGGGCTACCAAAGCAGGAACCTAATCAGGAGCTATTATTTTTATAGTACAAGTTTTTATAGTTAAAATATATTTTATATGTTTAACGTATCGGCAGATGCTAACTGTCTCCGCCGAGGCCAATCCTTATTCTGGCCTTTCTTACCAGTTGCTGCACCCTGCCGATCCGCTTACCAACGTCTCCACACACCGGGCGTTGGCCCCGTCGCTCTGTTTCGCGCCGCGGCATCCGCTGCCTCCATTCATCTTGTCGTTCCAGCGCCGGGTTGCCGCCAGGCCGGGCTTACTAGTCGGGCCTACGGCTTGCCAAAAGGCGACGGTACCCTAGACTTAGGTCCCCACTACCACCGGTCGTACCCGACCGGTGTGGTTTCGCGGGAGCAGGAGCCGGCATTCTGAATACGCCCGTCGTCGTTGCCTTCACTTTCTAGCCTGTAGCTGCCATGGATCTGATAATCGATCTGCACTGTCATCCGAGCATGAAGCCTTTCGGCCGCAGCTTCAAAACTGACGGTCGCCGGCAAAATGCCCGTCCATCATCGCCGGCCTGCGCCTGGCACCACGACCCGCCCACCAAGCTCGACAAGCTGCTCAACTTCGTGGCCGGCCTCACCAAGTTCCGGCAGAGCGACTTCACCAGCGGCCGCGCCGGGGGAGTACGGGTGGTGGTGGCCGCGCTGTATCCGCCGGAGCAGGGCTTTTTCGTGAATGAGCTGGGCACCGGCCCCGTGGGCGACGTGGTGCTCGACCTGGCTACCGGCCTGGGTCACCAGCGGATTCAATCCATTCAACACATGCAGGATTACTTTCTGGATTTGCAGGAGGAGTACGCGTTTCTCCAGGGCCTCGACGGCCAGGCCGTGACCCTGCCTTCCGGCGAGAAAGTCCGCTACCGACTCTGCGGTACCCGGGCCGAGCTGGAGGCCACGCTCAAGGAACCCGACACGCTGGCCGTACTGCTCAGCATCGAGGGCGCGCATGCTTTCGGGTGCGGCATGGATTCGGGGCAGCATCCGGCGCAACGGGAAACCATCCTGGCCAACATCCGGCAGGTGAAAAGCTGGCGGCACCGTCCGGTGTTCATCACCTTCGCCCACCACTTCTACAACGAGCTGAGCGGCCAGGCGCTCAGCCTGAGCGGAAAAGTGGCCCAGTTCACCGATCAATCCGTAGGGCTGGACCTGGGCCTGACGGAGCTGGGCCACGCGGCCTTGCGCGAGCTGCTCGACAACACCGCGGGCCGCCGGATGCTGATCGACGTGAAGCACATGAACCGGCGCAGCCGCCGGGAGTACTACGCCCTGCTCGACTCGGAGTTTGCCGGGCAGGACATCCCCGTGCTGGCCAGCCACGGAGCCGTGACCGGCAACGACACCGACCGGCACCTGTTCTGGGATTTCGAAATCAACTTCTACGACGAGGACCTGCTGCGGATAGCGCGCTCGGGCGGCTTGCTGGGCTTGCAGCTCGACGAGCGCCGGGTGGGAAGCCCGGCGGCGTTGCGGCAGGCCCGCGGCCATACGCAGCGGCGGAAAATTCTCTACCACTGGGCGGCCCTGGTCTGGAACCAGGTGCAGCACGTGGCCGAGCTGCTGGATCAGCACGGGCTGTTTGCCTGGGGTACGCTCGGGCTGGGCACCGACTTCGACGGCATCGTGGACCCCATCAACGGCTACTGGACCCACGAGGAGCTGCCAGCGCTGAGCGACTACGTGCTGATGCACGCCCACAACTACCTCACCGGCCCCGGCCCGCAGCGCCTGCAGCTGCCCACCAACCGGGCCGTGGGCGCGGAGGAAGTCGTCAACCGCCTCATGGCCGACAACGCGCTGAATTTTCTACTGAAGTATCTGCCCGCGGGGGCAAGTAGCTGAAAATTACCCAGCGCCCTGCCTCTGCCCTACCAGATCAGTCGCGGCCCCGAGCAGTAGCGCAGTGTCCAAGGAGAGTTTGGGAAGCTACGCGCCCCGGATCAAACCGGTACAGTGATTGGAATATTACCCCAGGCTCAAACCGTCATTTCTAATTTTTGGCTATGAGTGGATTATCCTCTATTGCCACTACGTTGCGCCATCATTTAGGCACCCTGGCGTTGAGCTTCGGGCTGGCCCTGGGCGTGGCCTACTACGTGCTGGGCTATCTGCCCCAGCGCAAAAAGGAGCTGGAGCAGCGTTACTTCCGGGTTCTGACCCGTACGGGTCAGAACCTGCGCGAACGGGTGAAAGTCTACGCCAAAATCAATGAAGGTGCCGCCAATGCCTTCATTTGCCGGAATTTTCCCCGGAATACCTCATTTGCAGGCAGCCGTTCCCAAGCCACTATAGCGGCGCTGACCACGACCGACGAGCAACGGCAGATAGAGCGGCGGTGGTCCTTGCTCAACCCGCACATCGCAGATCTACGCTTCGACAGCCTGAAAAACGTTGCTGAACCCCAGCGCCCCAAGAAGAAGGCTTACGGCCGCATGAAGGTAATCTACCGGCAGCAGGACCATAGCCTGGTATATAGCCTGACCAACGTTGCTGACCCCACGACTGGCCGGCCGGCCGCGTACGGCCGCACGGGGGTAATCTACCGGCAGCGGGACCATAGTCTGGTATTTCGCCAGCGCTTGTGGCAGGTGGATGCCCCACCAAAATTACCCCGGACCGATTCGCTGAATCTGGTCCTACAGACTACCGTGGCGACGGAAAAGTTTATCGCGGGCCTGGCCCGCACCGATGCTTTCGAGCATTTTTTCGTGGCCAACGACGCGGGCGAGCTACTGTATGCCAGCCAGCCCAATGTTCTGGAAAAGCTGCCGGTAGCAGCACTGGCCAAGCGTGACTCGGCGGAGTGGCAAACGCGCCCGCTCAGCCTCAATGGCCAGCCCTGCCAGCTGTTCGTCCAGCACCTGCGGCTACCCTCGGGCCAGACCTGGCTACTGGCGGGCACGGTACCGCTACGCACTTTCCAGGCCGAGCAGCGCAGCCTGCCCAGTGGCCTGTCGGAGCTGCTGATGGGCGGGCTACTGCTGGGCGTGCTGCTGGTACCCTTTCTGAAAGTAGGGCTGCTCAGCCAGCGCGAGCGGCTCGATGCCAGCGACGTATGGCTCTGCGTGGGGGCCCTGATATTAGGAGCCGGCGTGGTTACGCTTATACTCCAGGCCGAGCTGACCCGGCGCTACCCCGATCTGGCCAAAACCGACCGGCAGCTGCGGACCTTAGCTGACACGGTACAACACCGGCTTACCACTGAAATACGCGACCTGAACGCTATTATTAAGCTAAACGATAGTACCCGGACGGCAATCGTCGTGCAGCAGGCCGGAGATACGAGCCAAAGAAACCGTTACCGCGTACCCCACTTCCAGCCTCTGCAATCGGGCTCAGCCCCCCGCCGGCTGCCGCTGGAAGATGATGCGTTAGTTTGGGTTACCAAGGCCGGCATCGGAACGGCCGCCGCCGTGCCTTCCCCAGAAAAGTCGCTGCTCTACGTTCCTGACCTCCGCGGCCGGGCTTACGTGCAAGCGGCTTTTGCCAAGCGCTGGCAGCGGCTAACGCTGGATTCAGGGCAGACTGACTCAGCTAACGATCCGGGATTCATTCTTGATGGCATTGTGTCGTATCGCGAGGCCAAACGCTCGGCGGTACTGGTTCGGAAAACCAGCTCCGGAGTAGGTCCGTCCGATACCCTCATCTGTGCCTACATCACCAAGCTGCGCACCTTTATCAACCCGGTACTGCCCCCCAACTGGTCCTTCTGTCTCATTGACCAGCAGGGCGAAATCCTCTTCCACTCCAACCCTGCCCTGGGCCTGAGCGAGAACCTGCTGGCCGACTGCGAGGAACCCCGGCTGGGCGCGGCGCTGACCACCGGCGAGCCCGGGGCGCTGGATGTGCGCTACCAGGGCCAGGACCACCGGCTGTACGTGCGCCCCCTGCCGGCTCTGCGTATGGCCCTGGTCACCCTGGTCGATATGCGGGTGGTGAAGGCGCAGCACTCCCAAGCCGTGGCGCTTGCGGCGGCGCTGCTATCGGCCGTGTGGCTGCTGCTGCTGGGCGGCGCGGGACTACTGCGGCAGTTGCGCCACCAGCATCCTACCGCGGGGCTGCCCCCGCTACGGTTTCGCTCCACCTGGCCCTGCAGCAAACGCGCCGTCCTCTATCTGATCCTGGGCTTACTGGCCCTGGCCGGCTCGGCCCTGATGCTACTGGTTTTTATTCCTTTTGAAGAATCCCTGGCCCGGCTGGGCCTGCTGCTATTGCTGCCGCTGGTACTGTACCCGGTGAGCAAGGACCTGCTCCACCGCGAGTCTGACCAAAGCCTGGATGACGACCAGCGGGCCAAGCGTGACCCCGGCCGCCAAATTCGGTGGTCGCTCCTGGGGCTTTTAGGTCTCAATGTCGGGCTGGTTTTCTCCTTACAACAATACTGGTACTGCCTGTTGGTCTATCAGCTCCTGCTAGTCATTATAATCGCCGGGGTGTTGGGAGCCCGGGCGCTGATGCGCCGGGTTTTCAAAAAATATCTCCCCCCTACTATGGCCCCGGCTCCGCCGCCACCGACTCCGCCGCCTACCCGCGTTGAAGACTGGGTGCTGGCACTGCGTCCTTGGCTGCTCAAGTTGCGCCCCTACTACCGGCAATGCTACGCCCTGATGCTGCTGGGCTGGCTGGTGGCCATGAGTATTCTGCCTGCTGTTGTCTGCTACCAGACCAGCTACCGCCTGGTCCGGCTATTGCACGTACGCGAAACTCATCTGGATCTGCTGCGCCAGTTGCGCGACGCGAACCACCCCAATAGTCCCAGACTTAACGACCCCGATTCTGTGCAGGTGTCAGTGGCCCGGAAAGCGAACTGGAGCACCAACTATTTCACTTTCTACTTTCAGACGCAGTTCAAAGCTGCTGAAACGAAGGCGGCAATGACTTCAACCGGCGATGCGCTGGTTCGTCGCTTCTACCCCTCCGCCATCAGCCAGCTGAGCACGCTGCTGCCGGCCTACCTGCTTCCCCACCCTGATCGGTCCGAGCAAAGACATTCGCAAAACTGGCACTGGAATTACCACCCCACCCCCGCTGAGGTACGCAGCTTCGTCCCGGCCCCTGGCTCCGGCAACAGCCCGGATCTCGTATCGGTGGTGCAGGAGCCGGAGTTCAGCGCCAACTGGCTAAGCCCCTCTGCGTGGGCGAGCTACGGAGTACCCGCCGCCCTGGTGGCCCTGTTGTTGTTGCTGGCCCTGTATGGGCTGATTCATTACCTGGTCCGGCACATTTTCGCCCCAGCACCCATCCTGCAAGCTGCCGAGCGGCCTACCACTTCAGCCATCTCCCTAAAGCCCCATTATTACATTTTCGATCCTACGGGCCACGCGCCGGATACCGGCCTGGAATACGCGGGGTTGCAGCCGGCCCAGATTACCATGCGCCTGGATTGCCGTCGTCTCAATGAGGCCAAATCGTCCTGGCAGCCCTTATTAACCAAACTACCCCTCTATGTCCAGGCTGCTGGCCCACGTTACCTGCTACTGGAATATTTTGATGACCGGGTTGACCAACTGGTCATTACCCGGCAGAAAACGGAACTACTGCGCGAACTGACGCAACACGCAGATCTGTATTTGGTACTAATTTCACGCGTTCATCCGATGGCCTTCGTGGGTAGAGCCCAGCCTTTGGATAACCACGAACAGACCACCAGCCAGTTGCAGCAGTACCAAGCTGGCGAAGCCCTGCTCAATGAGCTGCACCAATTCCGCCTGCTACATCTGCCCTTGCAACCGGACATTAAGGTCCTAGCGGCGGAGTTCCCGGCGTTTGATCACTTCCTGAAACGGGAGTGCGGTACCCTCCCCTTTCTGCAGCACCTAAAGTCCGACCTGTGCCGGAGCCTGAACCGGCTGCAGCAGGCCGGCTACCACGTAGAGCGGGCTACGGTGGTGACGACCGTGCGGCGTATGGCCCAGCTGTACTTCCGGGGCTTGTGGCGGCAGCTATCGGCTCATGAACAGTTCCTGCTTCTCGACCTGGCCCAGGATGGTATTATCAACACCCACAATACGCTGGTCATCGATTCCTTGCTCCGGAAAGGTTACTTGATCATTGGCAACGATGAGCGGCTGCGGGTGGCCAGCGAAGGGTTCCGGGCTTACATTCTGTCAGCCGTGCCCAGCCAGCAGGCCCTGCGCTTCGAGCAGCAGGAGCGCAAAGAAGGCACCTGGGCCCGGCTCAGCCTCCCGATTCTACTTGTCCTATCATCAGCCGCCATCTTCCTGGCCGCTACTCAGGGTGAAACGCTGGGCGTGGCCCAGCAATACCTGGCCCTGCTCACGGGCGTGTTGCCGCTGCTACTACGACTATTAAGCGGCAGCTCCACGCCGTCAGTGCCCGAGGATCTGGCGGCCAGATAAGGCCGCCAGATCCTCCACGGCCCAGCGTCATCAGGTTTTCTCTTCTATTAGGCTCGCGGCTCACTCCGGAAGCCGGCGGTAAAGTGGCTCCGACGAGAATTCTGTAGCCGGCACCTCGCATCAGCTGCGGAGCGGGCTACAGAATAACCGGTTTTTTACGGCGTGTTCGTTACTACTTGCCCGGCCTCGGGCAGCTGAGCCGAGCGGTCCTTGAGGGTCCCCAGCTCCTTACCCACCGCAATAAAGGCGGCAATGGCCTGGTCCAGATGGGCGCGGGTGTGGGCCGCGGAAAGCTGCACCCGGATCCGGGCCTGGCCCTTGGGCACCACTGGGAAGTAGAAGCCCACCACGTAGATGCCCTTCTCCAGCATCCGGGCCGCGAATTCCTGGCTCAGCTTGGCGTCGTAGAGCATCACGGGCACGATGGGGTGCTCACCGGGCCGGATGTCGAAGCCGGCGGCGGTCATCTGCTCGCGGAAGTATTTGGTGTTTTCTTCCAGCGTGTCGCGCAGCGCGGTGCTGGTGGTGAGCAGTTCCAGTACCCTGATGGAGGCGCCCACAATGGCCGGGGCCAGGGTGTTGGAGAACAGGTAAGGGCGGCTGCGCTGACGCAGCATCTCGATAATTTCCTTACGGCCCGAGGTGAAGCCGCCCATGGCCCCGCCTAAGGCTTTGCCCAGGGTGCCGGTGATGATGTCTACCCGGCCCAGCACGTTGCGGTACTCGTGGGTGCCGCGGCCGGTTTTGCCCAGGAAGCCCGTGCTGTGGCACTCGTCAATCATCACCAGGGCCTGATACTGGTCGGCCAGGTCGCAGATCTGGTCGAGCCGGGCAATGGTACCATCCATGCTGAACGAGCCGTCGGTGACGATGATGCGGTGGCGGGTGCCTTTGGCGACGGCATCCTGGAGCTGGATTTCCAGGTCGGCCATGTCGTTGTGGGCGTAGCGGTAGCGCTGGGCCTTGCACAGCCGCACCCCGTCGATGATGGAGGCGTGGTTCAGGGCGTCGGAGATGATGGCATCCTGCTCGTTGAACAAGGGCTCGAACACGCCGCCGTTGGCGTCGAAGGCGGCGGCGTAGAGAATCGTGTCTTCGGTACCCAGAAATTCCGCCAGCTTCGCTTCCAGCTCCTTATGAATATCCTGGGTGCCGCAGATAAAGCGCACCGACGACAGGCCGTAGCCGTGGGTGTCGATGGCGTCCTTGGCGGCCTTAATCACCTCGGGGTGCGACGACAACCCCAGGTAGTTGTTGGCGCAGAAGTTCAGCACTTCTCCGGCTTCGAGCGTTTCAATTTCGGCTCCCTGCGGGGAGGTAATCACGCGCTCCTGCTTGTAGAGGCCGTTATCTTCGATTTCCTGGAGCTGCTGCCGGAGGTCGGGCTGAAGGGTATTATACATCGGGGAGTTGGTGAAGGGGTAAGCCGTTGAGTAGGATGGGTAACAAAGATACGGGCATTCGGGACGTGGCGCCGGCTTCCGGGGCCGCATTTTCCGTAGGGCCGTTTTACGGTTCTTACCCTCTCCATTCCGCCAGCTCCCGGAGCCGGCAATTTTACCAGCGCCTGATTTCACCACCGTCCCCCTCGTATCTTTGCGGCCCACCCCACCTTTTTTCCCTTCCCTTCAGCATGCAATCAACTCCCAGCGACACCATTCTTGTTATCGGCGCCGGCGGCCAGCTTGGCCTCGAACTCACCCATGAGCTGCGCCAGCGCTACGGGGCTTCCCACGTGGTAGCGGCCGATGTGCGGGTGCCCAAAGATGCCGAAACCGCCCAATCCGGCCCCTTCGAGCAGCTCGACGTGCTGGACAAGAATCGGCTGGAAGAAGTGATGCGCCACTACAAGCCCAAGCAGGTATACCATTTGGCGGCGCTGCTGTCGGCCACGGCGGAGAAAAACCCCAAATTCGGCTGGCAGCTGAACATGGACGGCCTGTTCAACGTGCTCGACGCCTCCGTCGATCTGGGCGTGCAGCAGGTGTACTGGCCCTCGTCCATTGCCGTGTTCGGCCCCGATACGCCCCGCGACCATACGCCCCAGCTTACCATCATGAATCCCAACACGGTGTACGGCATCAGCAAGCTGGCCGGGGAGCAGTGGTGCGAGTGGTACTTCCGCAAGCATGGCCTCGACATCCGCAGCCTGCGCTACCCCGGCCTGATCGGCTACAAGAGCCTGCCCGGCGGCGGCACCACCGACTACGCCGTCGACATCTACCACAAAGCCGTGGCCGGCCAGCCCTACGAGTGCTTCCTGACGGCAGACACTTACCTGCCGATGATGTACATGCCCGATGCGCTGAAATCGACCCTGGATCTGATGCACGCCCCGGCCGACCAGATCAAAATCCGCAGCAGCTATAACCTGGGCGCCATGAGCTTCAGCCCGCAGGAAATTACGGCCAGCATCCAGCGCCATGCGCCTGATTTCAAGGTCACTTACGAGCCCGACTCCCGCCAGCAGATTGCCGACTCCTGGCCCGCCAGCATCGACGACAGCCGCGCCCGTCAGGACTGGGGCTGGCAGCCCGACTTCGACCTCGATAAGATGACCGACGACATGCTGGTGCATCTGAAGCAGATGCAGGCCGAACCGACGACAGCGCTCTAGCGGTCATTACGAGGCCCGCAGCAATCCGTCCTGCACAACGAAGAAACGCTGACTAACTTAGAAAGCCCTAACGGATGCCCGCGTCGGGGCTTTCTGCTGAAAAAGAGTTGAGTACATTTCAGAGGACGGAGTGCTTCAGGCCTCGCAATGACACGTAACCCATGATCGTAAACCCCACCAAAGCCGGCTGGCAGATTATCTACCAACAGGCCCACGCCCTGCTGGCCGCGCAGCTGGCCTGGCACTGGCCCCCCTTCGGACCCACCGACCGCTGGGTAAGCATCCTGGCCGCCATTGCCCAGCACGACGATGAGCAGAAGCACTGGGATGGTCACTACGGCCTGACCCCGGCCGGGGCCCCCGCCGACTTCACCTTGCAGGAATTTTCCCTTGAACAGGCCCAGGGCGTGATGCGGGCCGCCCGGTTTCAGGGCCGGTGGCGTAGCCTGCTCACCAGCATGCACCTGAGCGTGCTCTACGAAAGCCTGCGCGGCCAGCAGAAATCTACTGATGAGTTTCTGGACAAGCAGCTCGCCAGCCAGGGGGCCTGGCGCAAACAGCTTAAAGTCACCACAAAGGAGGCCCAACAGGCCTACGACCTGATGCACTGGTGCGACCGGCTCAGCCTGATTCTGTGCCGCCGGGAGCTGCCGGAAATGAGTCGGGCCCTCGAAATCTATACCGGGCTCAACGGCCAGCGCTACGATGTGACCCGCCCCACTACCGACGGGCCCATAGTCGTAGCCCCGTGGCCATTCCAGGAAAAACGGTTCACGGTGAGCGTGGAAGCCACCGCGCTGAGTCAGCTGCAGTTCCGCCACGACGCCGAGCTGGCCGCCGCGCTCCAGGGGGCCCCCATTGAAACCCTGACCTGGGACTTCCAGCAGTAGCGCCGTTTATTTCAGCTTTTCTACGGGCGTCGGGCTTTGCATCAGGCCGGCGGGCACAGTTTGGAGCACGGCAATATGGTCGAGGCGGCGGCCGTCTTTCCCGTCGCTTCGGTCGCCGGATAGCTGAATGGAACCGTAGGGGCGGTACTCCGTCCACTGGCGGCGGAAGGCGGGCTGGGCATCGGTGGCCCTGGGGAAATAGGCCCACTCTTCCACCAGGTTGGTCTTCGGATTGACCAGCAGCTCGTAGCGGTTTTCGGGGGTCACGCCCACGTTTTTGAACGTCATGCTCAACCCCTCGGCCGGCGTGCCGTCCATTAGCTTGCCCGGGCCCTGGTAAGTCAGGCTCACCCCGGAGTCCTTGAGCTTGAAAGGCATGACCAGCCACCAGGAGTTGTTCACCCAGATGGGATACATCTTAGCGAGCAGCTTCTGGCCTTCGTCGGTGGCGCTGATATCCTGCCCGGCTTTATAGGCTTTGCCCTGCCGGGTGTTCAGGTTGTAGTTGGCCACCAGGTCGCCCTTCTGCCAGTGAAAGTCGCCGGTGTATTTGTCCCAGATCTGGTACTGGTCGCCGAAAAAGTCCCAGCCGATGAGACGGGCATTCTGCCAGGCCTCGTAGCCGCCCATCTGGGCCATTACGCGGTCGGCCAGCGCCAGCGCTTTAGCGTCGGAACCCGCCTGGTTGAATCCCTCGCCCATCGGGTAGGGCTTGACTTTAGCCGGGCGGAACGTGGGGTTCTGGGCCTGCCCCGGGGCGGCCCTCAGCAGCATAGCGGCTACCAGCGCAGTGGACCAGCAGGAGGCGACATTTTTCATGAAACAGGGGCTCAACGATGGAGTGAAACGGGGGCAGCCCATGCAAGCTACGCCCTGAGCGCCACGTACGCAATTTCGGCGGCCCCCGCCAGGTTTTGCCAACGCCCCACGCCCCCGGGCCGTACTAAGCCCGGCATCCTTCCACCTGACCACTCGCCGCATGGCCACCCAGCACTCCTTCGCCAACATTACCGGTATCCTGAAAACCACCGCGGCCGAGTTCATGAACAACAACTCCTTCCGGCACGCGGCGGCGCTTTCCTACTACACTATTTTCTCTTTGCCGCCGCTGCTGATCATCGTCATCACGGTAGCCGGCTCCCTGTTCGGGTCGGAGGCTATTACGGGGGAGGTTTTTGCCCAGATGAAGGGACTGGTAGGAGCCGATTCGGCTAAGTTCATGCAGGACAGCATCAACGAGTTCAACCGGCAGGAGCGCAGCGGGGTGGCGGCCGTCATTGGCATCGGGACCCTGATTTTCGCCGCCACCACATTTTTCGTCACCCTCCAGGAAAGCATCAATGACATCTGGAACCTGAAGGTGAAGCCCCGTAACGGCATCTGGCAATTCATTCACGACCGGTTCCTGTCGTTCGGCCTGATTCTGAGCGTGGCGCTGCTGCTGCTGATTTCGTTTGTTATCAGCGCCGTGCTGTCGGCCTTTACGGGCTACCTGCAGCGCCTGCTGCCCGAGGTCACCGTTATTCTCATCCGGTTTATCGACTTTGGCCTGTCGCTGGTAGTTACGTCCCTGCTGTTTGCGCTCATCTACCGGTTCCTGCCCGACGCCATCATCCGCTGGCGCGACGTGGGCGTGGGGGCCTTTATCACGGCACTGCTCTTTATGATCGGCAAGTACCTCATTGCGGCCTATATCGCCTATTCCGATCCGGGGTCGGCCTTCGGGGCGGCGGGCTCGGCCATCGTGCTGCTGCTGTGGGTCAACTACTCGTCCCTGATCATCTTCTTCGGGGCCGAGTTCACTCAGGAATTCGCCGATGCCTACGGGCAGAAAGTACAGCCCAAGGCCCACGCCGTACGCATCGAAACCCGGGAGATTCCCGAGGGCGAGAGCCGAGAAGAAATTACCACCGGCCGCCCCCGCTCCACGGGCCGGTTCCGGACCTAGCCTGATTTGCCGGCCCAAAAAACCCCGGTGCAGCAATGCGTCGGGGCTTTTTGTACGGACTGAAATCTAAGGTGCAGGCTACCCGGCGGCCACGGCTTCCGAGGGCTGCTTTACCGCCAGCTGCCCGCAGGCCGCGTCGATGTCTTTGCCGCGGCTCCGGCGCAGGTTGGTCTGCACGCCCCGGTCGGCCAGATATTTCAGGAAGGCCATCAGCTTGGCTTCGCCGGTGTTCTTGTAGTCGGCATTTTCGATGGGGTTGTATTCAATCAGGTTCACCTTGCAGGGAATCCACTTCGAAATCTGGAACAGCTCCTCGGCGTCCTGCAGCGTGTCGTTGAAGCTCTCAAACACGATGTACTCGTAGGTCACCTTGCGGCCGGTGCCCTCATGATAATACTTCAACGCCTCCTTGAGCGAAGCCAGGGAGTTGGCTTCGTTGATGGGCATTATTTCGTTGCGCTTGGTGTCGTTGGGCGCGTGCAGACTCAGGGCCAGATTTGCCTTCACGCCGTCGTCGGCCAGCTTCTTAATCATCTTGGCGATGCCGGCGGTGCTGACCGTGATGCGGCGCGGGGCCATGTTCAGGCCCTCGGGTGAGGTGATGCGCTCAATGCTTTTCACCACGTTGGCGTAGTTCAATAGCGGCTCGCCCATGCCCATGTACACGATGTTGGTGAGCGGCGTGCCGTACTCGCTTTCGCACTGCTCCTTGATGCGCACCACCTGGTCGTAGATTTCGGCCGCGTCGAGGTTGCGCTTGCGCTCCATGTAGCCGGTAGCGCAGAACTTGCACGTGAGCGAGCAGCCCACCTGCGAGCTGATGCAGGCCGTCATGCGCGTGTCGTGCGGAATGAGCACGCCTTCCACGATGTTGCCGTCGTAGAGCCGGAACGCCGACTTGATGGTGCCGTCGTTGCTGAGCTGCTGGTTCTGCACCGTCACGCCGTTGATGACGAAGTGCTGGGCCAGCAATTCGCGGGTGGCCAGCGACACGTTGTTCATCTCCTCGAACGAGGACGCCGTATTTTTCCAGAGCCACTCCAGCACCTGCTTGGCGCGGAAGGGTTTCTCACCGTGCTCCACCATAAAGGCTTTGAGCTCGTCGGGGGTGAGTTTGCGAATGTCGCGCTTGGAAAGTACGGTCAGAGGAATCATAGGGCAAAGATACAACGCCCGAGGCAGTTGGGTTCCGAAAAAATGGAACCGGCCCGGGGGAAAGCCGCGCGGCGCAAAAGCCCGGCGCTACAATTCTTCCAGCTGCTGCCGGGTTTCTGCCCTCATCGGGCGCAGCTTGCGGGTGGCGTAGTCGAAGAGCAGCATACCGGTTTTGGCGCGGGCAATTTCCTTACCGGTCTGGTTCTTCACCCAGTACACCACGTCGAACCCGTACTTATGCAGGTCGTTGGCGGCCAGCTCGATGTGGAGTACGTCGCCGTAGAACGCTTCGCCCTTGTACTCGATGGCCACGTCGGCCATGATGGTGCCCTGACGGGTTTCGGCATCCAGCTCCCGCAGGCCGGCGTGGTGCAGAAACTGCACCCGGGCTTCGTGCAGCAAACTCAGCAAAGCATCGTTGCCGAGGTGGCCGCCGTAGTTGAGGTCGGTGATGCGCACCGGAATAGCCACGGTGAGCGGGAAGCGGCTGGGCAGCAGGATTTTTATGCGGGCCATGGGGCAGGAAATTTTACTTGTTCATTACGACTCGTATCTTAACGATTCGCCCCGAATCTACCGCCACTACCCTCTCCAAAAAACCGCCCCATGATTGAAGTAGAAGTTCGCACCACCGGCGACGGCTCCAGCACGCTGTACGTGCCGGCCCTCGACGAGCACTACCACTCCATGCATGGCGCGGTGCAGGAAGCGCAGCACGTGTACCTCCAGGCGGGCCTGGAACCGCTGCTGACCACCAGTAAAGTCCCGCTCTGGGTGCTGGAAATCGGCTTTGGCACCGGCCTGAACGCGCTGCTCACGCTGCAGCGCAGCCTCAGCGCCGCCCAGCCCATCTACTACGACACGATTGAGAAAAACCCGCTGTCGGCCGACATCATTGGCCGGCTGGGGGCCGAGCGCTACCTGCTGAACCCCGAGCTGCTCGACTACCAGCAGCAGCTGCACGCCGCCACCTGGGCGGTACCCGTGGCCCTCACCACGCGGTTTGCCCTGCACAAAATCCCCGGGGCCCTGCAGGACACGCCCTTGCCGGCAGAGACCTACGACGTGATTTACTTCGATGCCTTCGCCCCCGAAAAGCAGCCGGATATGTGGACCGACGCGGTGTTTGCCCAGCTCTATGAGGCCGCGGCCCCCGGCGGCGTGCTGGTGAGCTACTGCGCCAAAGGCAGCTTCCGCCGCAGCCTGAAAGCCGCCGGCTGGCAGGTGGAAAAGCTGGCCGGGCCGCCCGGCAAGCGCGAGATGACCCGGGCCCGGAAGTAGGCTGGGCCGGCGGGCATTCCGCCTGACTAAACTATCTGCCTTGGACCACCGCCAACAAGCCGCGTCATGGATAACCTCACGAGCACCCTTCTCACTGCTTTACTCAATGCAACCGTGATGGGAGCCATCGTAACGGCCCTGGTGAACCTGCTGTTTAAGGCCCGGTTCGAGCGGATAGCGACCGACATCAAAAGTCAGTCGGAGCAGATCGGACTGATTTACCGGTCGCAGTACACGTGGCGGGAGCAGTCGTTGTCGGAGCTGCTGGGGCCCATCAATATCCTGCTCAGCCGCACTGAAAAAGCTTTTAAGCGCCTCGGGCCCCACAACACCTTTGTTGAGGCCCGGATTCTGAAGGAAAGCAACGAGAAGATCCGCGACCTGCTGCTGCAAAAGAGCCACCTGACTCCGGCCAGCCTCAGCGGTGATGCCCTGGCACTTATTGAGCACTTTGACCGGTATCTGGAAGAGTTTGAAAAGCTGCGGGGCGGGCAAGCTCCGGCGGCGGAGGCCCCTTTCGTCTTTGTGGGGCCCGCCGGCTTTCCCTTCCCCCGTCAGGCGGCGGATAATTTTCAGGCGGAATACCAGAGCATGTGGCAGCAGGTGTACGGGCACCGGGGTTAGCGGCGGCATTTCCCGGTTCCGCCATCCACTGCTTCTTCCCTTTCTGCGTAAGTTGGGGCTGATTATGAGTCGGAAGCTACTGGAAACTGAAGGCCCGAAATGGGTAGCGCAGGGCATCATTGCCCCCGAGCAGCAGCAGCGGCTGCTGGCGCTCTACCCCGATGAAGGCCGCGTGGTCGGCCTGCTACCCCTGCTGGGCTCCCTGCTGGTAGGGCTGAGCGCGCTGAGTCTGATTGCGGCCAACTGGCAGGCCCTGCCCGAGCCGGCGCGCCTGCTGCTGCTGCTGGCCGCGCTGGGCGGGGCCTACGCCGCGGGCGAATACTTCCTGCGCCGCGGCGGCAACGACTCCCTCGGCATTGGCCTGATCGGACTGGGCCTGCTGCTGTTCGGGGCCGGCATTGTGCTCACCAGCCAGATGTACCAGCTCATCGGCTACGACGTGACCGGGCTGCTGGCCTGGGTCGTGGCGGGCACCGCGCTGACGTTCGTGTACCAAAGCCGCTTCCTGTTTGCCCTCACGGTGGTCATCGGCGGCATCGTGCAGGGCTACAGCACCGGGCAGCTCAGCGGCTTCAGCTATTTCACGGCGGCCCTCACGGTGCTGGGGCTGGGCGCCTACTGGTGGCGGCGGCCCGATGCCCTGCTCGGCGGCGTGCTGGCCAGCGGCATCCTCTGGCAGGCGGGCCTGCTGGTGGGGTTTCTGCACGCCAAAATCACCTGGTTCTTCATTCCGGCCATGCTCATCTACGCCGCCGGCGACTGGCTGGCCGACCGCCCCGCCGGCCGCGCCCTGCAGGTGCCACCGCTCATCGCGGCCTTCCTGTTCACCTTCGGGCTGGCGCTGTACGGCGAAACCGATACCTACGCCGGCCTGCTGCGCCCGCCGTTTCTGGCGTATCTGGGCGCGCTGCTGGCGGTCTTTGGGGTGTCGGTGGCCGGCAAGCGCGCCCGGGGCCGCCTGGGCAGCCTCACCGACTGGCTGCTGCTGCTGCCGGGCTTCTACCTGCCCAGCGGCCTGGCGCTGGCCGTGGCCACCCTGGTGGTACTGTACGCCTACTCCGGCACCATGCTGTGGCGGGCCCAGCAGGAAAACAACCCCGACCGCATCACCCTGGGCACCACGCTCTTCATCCTGACCACCATGGCCGCCTACTTCAAGCTGACCTGGGCCTTCATGGATAAGTCATTGTTCTTCCTCTGCGGCGGGGCGCTGCTGCTGGGCCTGAGCTGGTATCTGCGGCGGGCGTCGGCCCGGGCGTTACCACCAAAACCGGAATAAGCGGCATGGCGACTCCCCTTCCGCTGGCCCGCCGGCATCGGCTCGTTCTGCTCGCCGTAGCCGCGCAGGTGCTGTTTCTGCTGAGCGTGGCGGCGGCCGGCTACGCCACCACGGCCTGGGGCCGCACCATCACGCTGCGCACCGCCCCCGTCGACCCACGCGACCTGCTCTACGGCGACTACGTGCGGCTCAACTACACCATCAGCCAGGTACCCATCCGTCTGTGGCGCGAAGCGGGTCGCGCGGCCCGCACTAACGAGCCCGTGTACGTGGTGCTTCAGCCGGCCCGGGGCGCCTACGAAGCCACCGCCGTATTCGCCCGCGAGCCGGCGGTGGAGCCCCGGCAGATAGTGCTGCGGGGCTGGGTTACGAACTCCTGGCGGCAGGGCCTGCGCATCCGCTACGGGCTGGAACGGTATTACGTGCCCGAAGGCGAGGGTCGCAAGCTGGAGCGGCAGGCGGCCCTGCTGGTCCATGTCAGCATCGCGCCCTGGGGGCAGGCGCGGATTACGGAGGTAGTGAGTGCGCCGAAGTAATACGCGCCTGGGCTACTTAAACCGCCACACCCGCTCCGGCGTCAGGCAGGCGTGCAGGCGTACGTCGCCGGCCCACACATCTTCGATGGCCGGCACGGGTGGCTCCAGGCTCAGACCAATCCGCAGGGCATCGGGGCGGCATTCGGCCAGAAACCGGTCGTAGAAGCCTTTGCCGTAGCCGACGCGGTGGCCCTGCTCATCGAAGGCCAGCAGTGGAATCAATACGGCGTCGAAGGCGGCCGGCGCTACTTCTGGCACCTGCACCGGCTCCGGGATGCCCCAGCGGTTCGTAACCAGCTCCGTTTCGGGCGTAAGCTCAAAATGCCGCAGCGTGTGGCCATCGGGCTGCACCACGGGCACGGCCAGGCGCACCGGCAGCTGCTGCCGCCAGATTTCCTGGATAATCGGCCACAGCGTGGGTTCGTGCTGCCGCTCGATGGGCAGAAATACGTGCAGCCACCGCCACTCCGCCACGGCAAAGCTGCCGAACAGCTGCCGGCCCAGCGCGGCGCTGCCCTGCGCCACCGCCGCGTCCGACAGCTGCCGCCGTTGAGAAAGTGCCCTCTGACGCAGCTCAGCCTTTTTCATGGGTTTTTGGTTAGTGGTTTTTCGTTTTTGGTCTGGTCTACCGGGGCTAAAAACCAAAAACCACTGACCAAAAACTAATTTACTCTTCTTCCAGCACCGTAAATTCCAGCGCCAGCGGCTCAAACGCGTCGACCAGCTGCCGCAGGAAACCGGGATTGTTGATCAGGATGCTGAGCACGTTGTCGGAGCGCTCCTGCAGCTCGCCGCCGGGAAAGAGCTTGTCCTTGAGGGCCGTGAGCTGGGAATAGGCGGTTTCGTGCTTGGCTTCGGCGGCTTTGCTGAGGCGCTTTTCCAGCCCGGCCACGCCGCCGGCTACTTTCTGCTGCTCGGCGGCTACCGTCTTCACCAGCGTCGGGTCGAGGCGCTGGGCCAGGTCGGCTATTTCCTGGAACGCCGCGGCCAGCATCTGCTGCTGGGCGGCGAGGCTGATTTCCTCCTGCCCCAGCGTGGCGCCCACCTGCTTTTTCAGCTCGGCCAGCGGCTTGAAGATGTCGGTGGGCGTGAGGCCCAGCTTACGCAGCTTGCCCGCGTTGGCCTTGCCCAGGTATAGGGCCGAGTTGCGCAGCAGCACGATGGGGAACAGTACGCCGTAAGTGTCAAATACCTGCTTCAGCTGAAACCAGTACGCTACTTCCGCCCCGCCGCCGATGTAGCAGAGGTTGGGCAGCAGCAGCTCCTGGTACAGGGGCCGCAGCACCACGTTAGGGCTGAACTGCCCGGGATGCTGCCGGGCCAGGGCCAGTAATTCCTCCTGGGTATGGCAATGGCTGGTGTTGCGGATGGTTATCTGCACGCAGTCGGCCAGCCCGTCGGGTTCCAGCCGCTCGCGCTTGCCGGCGTCGGTCAGGAAAAACAGGTTCAGCGGGCGCGAATACACCTGGGGCTTGTAGCCGGCCGCTTCGAGCCGGGCATTGGTGGCCTGCACCGCCTGGTTGGAGGTCTGGCCGGCTATTTCGCCTTCCAGCACCGGTACCAGCGCCTGCTTGAGTCCGGGGTGGTCGGCGTCGAGGCTCACCAGGCCCAGCTCACCAAACAGCGCGTGCGTCAGCCGGTGGGTGGCTTCGGCCAGCGTGGCGCTGCCGCGGTAGGCCTCCTGAAAAGCCGGCGGAATATCCGCCGGCAGCTGGTCCAGCAGCTGCTCCGCCAGCCCATCCAGCTTCAACCGGCCTACCGGACCACCGGTATCGGCGGCATCCCAGGCGTAGCGCTTGCCGAAGAGCTGGAAGTGGTTGATTTCGGCAAAGTCGTGGTCTTCGGTAGCCATCCAGTATACGGGCACGAAGTCGTAGGGCGGATATTTTTCCTTGAGCTGCCGGCAGAGCTTCACCGCCGAGGCAATCTTGTACACGAAATACAGCGGGCCGGTGAACAGGTTGAGCTGGTGGCCGGTGACGATGGTGAAGGTGGTATCTTTTTCGAGCAGGTCGATATTGGCGGCCACGGCCGGGTTTACCTCCGCCAGCGTGGCGTACTGTTCGCGCAGCGCAGCCACCAGCCGTTGCCGGGCCTCGGGGGAGTAGGCCGCTTTTTTCTCCTCTATCTGCGCCCCAAATTCCTCCAGCGCCGGAAAGCGGTGGTAAAACGGGCTTAGTTCAGGACGCCGGGCTGCGTAGTCAGCAATGAAAGGGGAAAAGGCGCCGGTAGCGGCGTAGCTGAGGTGGTGCAGAGGCATACAGGCAAGAAATCGGTCGGGAGTGGGTGCAAAGAACGGCATAGGTCCCGAATGACAGGCTCAACCAGCCACCAGGGGTAATGTTATCCTCGTGGCGAAGCACCAACGGCGTAGGGTGCGAGGCGGGAAGGAGCGGTAGAAGCGCCGGCGCCGGCTTGCGTCTCTACGTCGTGCTTACCCATAAAAACGGCCGGCTCTCTGCTGAAAGAGAGCCGGCCGCGCCGTCCACAAAATCCGTGAAATCCGACTAATCCGGACGAATCCGTGGTTCAGACAAGCTTGCCGTACAAATCGAAGTCCGAGGCGTCGGTAATCTGGACCGTGGCGAAGTCGCCGAGGCGGACGTGGGTATCGGGGGTGGCGGGCACCAGCACTTCGTTGTCTACTTCCGGCGAGTCGTACTCGGTGCGGCCCACGAAGTAGCCGCTTTCCTTGCGGTCGAAGAGCACCTTGTAGGTCTGGCCCACTTTCTCCTCATTCAGCTCCATCGAAATACCCTGCTGCAACTCCATGATGCGGTCGGCGCGCTCCTGCTTCAGCTCGGCCGGTACGTTGTCTTCCAGCGAGTAGGAGTGGGTGCTTTCCTCATGCGAGTAGGTGAAGATGCCCAGGCGCTCGAAGCGGGTTTTCTCCACGAAGTCGTAGAGCTCGTCGAAGTCCTGCTCCGTCTCGCCGGGGTGGCCGGCAATGAGGGTGGTGCGCAGGGCAATGTCGGGCACGCGCTGCCGGATGGTGTCCACCAGCTCCACCGTGCGGCGCTTGCTGATGCCGCGGCGCATGGTTTTGAGCATGTTATCGGAAATGTGCTGGAGCGGCATGTCCAGGTAGTGGCAGATGTTGGAGCGCTCCACCATCACGTCCAGGGCATCCATCGGGAACTGCGAGGGGTAGGCGTACTGCATCCGGATCCAGTCGATGCCGTTCACGTCGGACAGGTTGCGGAGCAGGTCGGCCAGCTTCCGCTCGCCGTAGTGCTGCAGGCCGTAGTAGGTCAGGTCCTGGGCAATCAGGATCAGCTCCTTGGTGCCCTGGGCGGCCAGGCGCTTGGCCTCCTTCACCAGGTCCTCGATGGGCCGGTCCACGTGCTTGCCGCGCATCAGCGGGATGGCGCAGAACGAGCAGGGGCGGTTGCAGCCCTCGGCAATCTTGAAGTAGGCGAAGTGGCGGGGCGTGGTCAGCATCCGCTCGCCCACCAGCTCGTGCATATAGTTTGCCTCCAGGGCCTTGAGCAGCTGGGGCATTTCCAGGGTGCCGAAGAAGGCATCGACCTGCGGAATCTCGGCCTCCAGGTCGTCCTTGTAGCGCTGCGACAGGCAGCCCGTCACGTAGAGCTTTTCCAAGCGGCCGGCGTCCTTTTCCTCGGCGTAGCGCAGAATGGTGTCGATGCTTTCCTGCTTGGCGTTGTCGATAAAGCCGCAGGTGTTGATAATCACGATGTTGGCATCCGACTTTTCGGCCTCGTGGGTTACGTCGAAGCTATTGGCCTTGAGTTGGCCCATCAGCACCTCCGAGTCCACCAGATTCTTGGAGCAGCCCAGGGTGATGACGTTGACTTTATTAGCCAGCTGGCTTCTTACTTTCATATGCGTGGAGTAGGCAGGCGGCCGGGCAATTTCTTAGAAGTGAGAAAGTTGCCCGCTACGGCCCGCAGCTAAAATTGGAGCGCAAAGGTACGCAGGAGCCAACGCCTTTTCCTACTGCACTCGTTCCTTTTGCAGAGCCAGTCCCCGCCCGCCCGTCAGCAGACCGTACACGCCGGGTACCAGGCAGCGCAGCACGGCTCCCAGCGGCACGGCCAGCGCCACTACCAATGCCGGCAGCACCAGATACACGGCCTAGGTGCTGGCCCGGCCATTGCCGCAGGGCACCGTCAGGGGTTCGTCTACGGGCGTCCAGGGCTGCAGGTAGCGCGGGTGCAGGTTGTAGGCGTGCACATACACCAGCAGCACCACGGCCACCAACGACCAGAACCGCAGCTTCTGACTCAGGAACGCCGGCAGTCGGGCGGGGGCGGCGGGTGGGACAAGGGTTGCCATCCTCGGCAAGATGTTGGAATTTCTCCGCCCGTTGCCTCAACCCTGAAACCCCGCGGCCCGCCTACCAAAAGGTAAGCGGGCCGCACGCTGAGGCGGAATTCCGCCGGTTAAATAGCTGAAGCCGTTATTTCTTAAACAGCGAGTTGACGAACGTGTGCCGGTCGAACAGCTGCAGATCCGTCATCTTCTCGCCCACGCCAATGTAGCGCACCGGAATGCTGAACTGGTCGGAGATGCCGATAACCACGCCGCCCTTGGCCGTGCCGTCGAGCTTGGTGATGGCCAGGGCCGTGACTTCGGTGGCTTTGGTGAATTCCTTGGCCTGCAGAAAGGCGTTCTGCCCGGTGCTGCCATCGAGCACGAGCAGCACTTCGTGGGGCGCGTCGGGAATTACCTTTTGCATCACGCGCTTGATCTTGCTCAGCTCGTTCATCAGGTTCACCTTGTTGTGCAGGCGGCCCGCCGTGTCGATGATGACCACGTCGGCCCCCATTTCCACGCCTTTCTGCACCGCGTCGTAGGCCACGGCGGCGGGGTCGGTGTTCATGCCGTGCGAAATAACCGGCACGCCCACGCGCTGCCCCCAGATGATGAGCTGGTCGACGGCGGCGGCACGGAAGGTGTCGGCCGCCCCCAGCACCACCTTCTTACCCGCCGAGTGAAAGCGGTGGGCCAGCTTGCCGATGGTCGTGGTTTTGCCCACGCCATTCACGCCCACCACCATAATCACGAAAGGCTGGCCGGGGCTGTCGGCGCGGTCGAGGATGGCGCGGGAGCCGGTAAGGCCGCTGTTGGCGTCGAGCAGCTCCACAATTTCCTCGCGCAGGATGCGGTCCAGCTCCGCGGTACTCACGTACTTGTCGCGGGCCACGCGCTTCTCGATGCGGTCAATCACCTTCACGGTGGTATCGATGCCCACGTCGGCGTGCACCAGCAGGGTTTCCAGGTCGTCGAGCACCGCTTCGTCCACGGTGGCTTTACCCACCACGGCCTTGCTGAGCTGGTCAAAAAAGCTGGTTTTAGATTTCTCCAGCCCCTTGTCCAGCGAGTCCTGCTGCTCTTTGCTTTCCTTATCCTTCTTAAAAAAATCGAAAAGTCCCATGGGGAGTCTTGGGGTCTTAGGGTCTTGGGGACTTGGCAGAGCGCTATGCTCAGTCCCGCCGTCAACTTAGGTATCAGCAAACGGCCGTAAGATAGGGCTCTGGCGCGGACTGCCGCAAATTGGCAGAACCCGGGAAACCAGAAAATCCAAGACCCCAAGACCCTAAGACCCCAGGCTCCTGAAAGACCCTAACACGCAAAAAAGTCCCACGCTGGCGGGACTTCTTCACTTGATTCGGTACGCCAACAGGGGCGCCGTGCTACTTCGTGCCGGAAGCAATGTATTCCTGCACTTTGTCTACTGGCACCATTTCCTCACGGAAGGTGTAAGCGCCCGTCTTCGGGGATTTCACCGCGCGAATGACTTTTGCCCAGTCTTTGCCGCCGGCAACTTTCAGGGTTGCTACTACTTTCTTAGCCATCGTTCAGTTACTTGATTTCCTTGTGAACGGTCATTTTACGCAGCACGGAGTTGAATTTCTTCAGCTCGATACGCTCAGGCGTATTCTTACGGTTCTTGGTGGTAATGTAGCGCGAGGTGCCCGGCTGACCCGAGTTTTTGTGCTCGGTGCACTCGAGGATTACCTGCACCCGGTTTCCTTTCTTAGCCATCTCGACTTGGGGGTTTTTGGATTAAGGACTGCAAAGGTACAAGGGTTTTCGGAATCGCCAAACGGTCAGGACAATGAAGCGCGAAGTTTTATGGCTTCCCGCTTTTTCACATCGTCCGGCCTACCTTTTTCCGACGGAAAAAGAGGCCCCTCCCGGAAACCCGGCGCTGCCTGCCTCGCGGTTAACACTGAGTCAGACAACAAAATAACAACGGAGTGAGCCGGCAGCTTTCGGGCCGCAGCTCACTCCGTTGCCGGAAAACTCAGGAATTGACCGCCGAAGGCTATACGCCAGCGCAGCACCAATTCCTACGGGCAGCCTGCACAGGTGCCCGCCGAAAAGCTAGTAAACGATGAAGCCCTGCTCCTTGGCCTTCTTCAAGACGGCCATGATGCCGTTCTTGTTGATGGTGCGGATGGTGCTGGTCGCTACTTTGAGCGTAACCCAGGCATCTTCCTCAGGAATGTAGAAGCGCTTCTTCTGCAGGTTCGGGTAGAACTTACGCTTCGTCTTGTTGTTGGCGTGCGAAACGTTGTTGCCTACGCGGGTACGCTTGCCGGTCAGATCACAAACTCGGGCCATGATATCGGGGGACTTAGAGGTTCAATGCAAAAAGGGACGCAAATATCGGTATAACTCCGATAATACCAAACCGAAAGGCTGAAAAATAAGCCGTTAGCCGTTCGACGGCCGGCGCGGGGCCTTCCGGTTGGCCTGATCAAAACCCCACGGACAGTGCCGGCAGCCACTTTTACAGCAGGAGCCCCGCCGTAAGTGATACTGCTCAGTAAATACCATAAAGCCTTCGGGCGAGAGGTAAAAGTCGCCGGGCTGGAGTGTTTGCGGTTTGGCAGCCATACGTTCGCAAGGTACGCAGGCGGCCTGATATAGCATTTGGCCTCCATTTTCCCGGCAAGCCACTTGAGATATTTATACAATATTTTAATTAAATATTTATATTCGACCCCCTGACTTTATACTTTCCCTCTTAAATTGTTGTGCGGGATTTTTACTCTTGGTCTTTCCTCAATTGCGGGCTATGGAAACGAAGAAATATGCCTACATCGATGCCTTACGCGGTATTGCGGTGCTGGCGGTGCTGCTGGTCCACTGCGCCCTGGTCGGCACGAATACGCCCACGCATCCCATCTTCGCGGCGGTTGTGCAGCAGGGCGCGCGCGGGGTCCAGCTGTTTTACGTGCTGAGCGCGCTAACCCTCTACCTGTCGATGCACAACCGGGTGACGCAGGAGCAGCGGCCGCTGCTGAACTTCTTTCTGCGGCGGTTTTTTCGGATTGCCCCATTGTTTTACTGCGCCGTGCTCTATTTCCTGTGGCAGGAAGGCTGGGGGCCGCGCTACTGGCTGGGCAATCAGCCTTCGGTGACGGCCGCGCAGCTGCTGGCCACGGTCACGTTCACCAACGGCTGGAATCCGCGCTGGATGAACAGCATCGTGCCGGGCGGCTGGTCTATTGCGGTGGAAATGAGCTTTTACCTGCTGCTGCCGCTGCTGTTTGCCACCGTCACTTCCCTGCGCCGGGCCCTGTGGCTGACGGTGCTCACCACCGGAACGGCCGTAGGGTGCTACGGGCTGCTGAGCCGCTATCCGCTGATTCCGGAAACGGCGCTGTGGAACAACTACCTCTTTCTGTCCTTCCCCATCCAGCTGCCCACGTTCGCCATGGGCATCGTGCTGTATTTCCTGCTGCGCCCCGCCGCCGCGCCACTGGCCGGCCCGCCCGACCCGGCGCGGGCGGGGCTGCTGCTGCTCACCGTGGCCCTGCTGGCTGCCCGGTTCACGCTGGGCGAGCTGGTACCCAACTACCTGTGCTTCGGAGTGTGTTTCGTGCTGCTGACCTATGCGCTGGCGCAGTATCCGGTGCGCGCCCTGGTGAATCCGTTTACCATCTACGTGGGCAAAATCAGCTATAGCATGTACCTCACGCATCTGGCCGTGCTGCACATGATGCAGCAGTTTCAACTGACGGATTTTATTCTGAAGCCGGACTTAGGGGCTGGTCTGGCCAACTACGGCCTGCGCTACCTCACCCTGCTGGGACTGGATCTGGCGGTGGCTACGCTTACGTACCAGCTTATCGAAAAGCCCGGAATGGTGCTCAGTAAGCGGCTTATTGACTGGCTGGAAAAGCGGCAGGTAGCCGCAACGCCCGCGCCTACGGCCGCCTGAGCCATCCTCAACCGACCGGCCGGGACAAAAACAGAAAGACGCTTTTCCTGTATCTTAGTGCGTAGGCGGCTCCTTACCGCAGCCGCTGCGCTTATGCTGCTTCGTCTCCCCCGGTACCTTTTTATGTTCCTGCTGGGCGCGGTCGGAGCAACCCAGGCCCAGCAGGCCCGGCCCGATAAGTCTGCTATTATTGCTACTCCGGTCGAAGCTTCTTCCGTCGATGCGGCGCAGTCGATGCAGCTGTTCGATCAGCTCATAGCGGCACCCGTTAGGGAAGCCCGCCGCACCTTGCCCCAGGCTCAGCAACGCTACCAGGCGGGTTTGCAGCCGGGCGAAACGTTTTACCTGACGACCCGCCTCGTAGACCCGGATGGCACGTTTGAGCAGGTATTCGTGCGGGTGCAGCAGTGGGAGGGCGCTTACGTGCAGGGCACGATTGCCAACGCGCTGGAAACGGTGAAAAGCTACGCCGCGGGCCAGGAGATTGAGTTTACCACCAACGCCGTGCTCGACTGGACGCTGGTGCGGGCCAATGGCGCGGAAGAAGGCAATTTCGTGGGTAAGTTTCTCGCTATTCAGCACCACCTCGACACCCTGGACCGGTAGGCCACCGAAACCCGTTCAGGAGAGAAAGACCGGCCCTTTTGTCCGCCCATCCCGGCCTTTTTCCGTATTTTTGAGGGCGATGAATCTGTTTCTGGCTTAAACCTTTTTCTTCCTCATGCACGCTACTTCCACTGACCCGACCACCACTACCGCCAGCCGCAGTCAGGAGCTGATGGCTCTCGAAGACCGTTATGGTGCCCACAACTACCACCCGTTGCCCGTAGTGCTGGACCGGGGCGAAGGCGTGCATCTGTGGGACGTGGAAGGCAAGCGCTACTACGACTTTCTCTCCGCCTACTCCGCCGTCAACCAGGGCCATTGCCACCCGCGCATCATCGGGGCCATGGTGGAGCAGGCCCAGAAGCTTACGCTCACCTCCCGCGCTTTCTTCAACGATCAGCTTGGCGCGGCCGAAAAGCAGCTGTGCGAGCTGTTCTACTACGATAAGGCGCTGCTGATGAACTCGGGAGCCGAAGCCGTGGAAACCGCCCTGAAGCTGGCCCGCAAGTGGGGCTACCAGGAAAAGGGCATTGCCCCCAACCAGGCCCGGATTCTGGTGGCGGAGCATAACTTCCACGGCCGCACCACCGGCATCATCTCCTTCAGCACCGACGGCGACAGTACCGGCGGCTTCGGCCCCTACATGCCCGGCTACCAGGTGGTGCCTTACGACGACCTGGAGGCCTTAGCCGAAGCGTTGCAGGATCCGCACGTCTGCGCTTTTCTGGTCGAGCCCATTCAGGGTGAAGCCGGCGTAATGGTGCCTTCCGAAGGCTACCTGGCCAAAGCTTACGCGCTGTGCCAAGAGCACCGGGTGCTCTTCATTGCCGACGAGATTCAGACCGGGTTGGGCCGCACTGGTCAATTGCTGGCGACCTGCTACGAAGGCGTCCACGCCGATATTCTGGTGCTGGGCAAGGCGCTGAGCGGAGGCGTGCTGCCGGTGTCAGCGGTGCTGGCCCGGGACGAGATAATGCTCACTATTCAGCCGGGGCAGCATGGCTCCACTTTCGGCGGCAACCCGCTGGCCTGCGCCGTAATGCGGGCCGCGCTGGACGTGTTGCACGATGAGCACCTGATCAGCAATTCCCGCGCCATGGGGGAGGTCTTCCGGGAGCGGATGCGCCGCGTGATGGCCAAGCGTCCCGAAGTGGTAGAGCTGGTCCGGGGCAAAGGACTGCTCAATGCGGTGGTCATCAAGCCCGCCGCCGATGGGCGCACGGCCTGGGATGTGTGCGTGACGCTGATGGAACGCGGGCTGCTGGCCAAGCCCACCCACGGCGACATCATCCGCTTTGCCCCACCGCTGGTCATCACCGAGGAGCAGATGCACGAAGCCTGCGACATCATTGAGCAGGTGATTCTGGCGTTTTAACGGTTGTTTCACCCGGTAGCAGGCAGGTCTTCCCCTAGCGGAGGACCTGCCTTTTTTATGGTCCGAACCTACCGCGGCCACCGGGCTGGGTTCGGGTGCGGAAGCAAAAACTTAATAGAGAAGTAAATCCACAACTGGACCAGGCACCGTATCTTCGCCCGTAACTTCTTCACTGATACCGGTATGCGCTTTCTTTTACTCTTCTTTTTTGGCATTATTTCAATAACCTCCGGTTGTCAGACCAACCGCGTGATGATGGGTACCGGTCAGAGTCCGGCCGGCAGTGTCCCGGTTACCCGGCAGGTGTTGATGCATGATTCCCAGGGGCCGCAGGCCACCCGCGTCACGATGACGGCGGCTGAAGCCGCGGCTTTCCGGCGGCAATAATCCGGCAGGGAGCAGCAAAACGGGCGGCCTGGCCGGGGGGCGGCAGGGGACCAGGAAACGGCTCAGACCAGACTCGACCAGAGGAGGTTTTTCGGCGGGTACGGCCATAACCTTACCTTTGGGACTGCTGTTCTCTCCCGTCTACCCTACTGAAAGCGACTCCATGCCCCAACTCCCCACGCACCGCCCGCGCCGCAACCGCAAGTCTCAGGTTATCCGCGACATGGTGCAGGAAACCCGCCTCACCACCCACGACTTTATCTATCCGCTCTTCCTGATCGAAGGCCAGAACCAGCAGCTGGAAGTCAGCTCCATGCCGGGCATTCACCGCTTTACCGCCGACCGCCTCATCGACGAAATCGGGCGCTGCGTGGAATTGGGCATCCATACGTTTGCCCCGTTTCCCAGCATCAATGACGCGCTGAAGGACCGGCTGGCTCAGGAAAGCGCCAACCCCGAAGGCCTCTACCTGAAGACCGTGGCCGACATCAAGCGCCAGTTCCCCGACGTGGTGCTGATGACCGACGTGGCTATGGACCCTTACTCCTCCGACGGGCACGACGGCGTGGTGGACGTGGATTCGGGGGAGATTCTGAACGACGCCTCGCTGGAAGTGCTGGGCCAGATGGCTTTGGCCCAGGCCCGCGCCGGGGCCGACATCATCGGTCCCTCCGACATGATGGACGGCCGCGTGGCCTGGATCCGGGAGGTGCTCGACCAGAACGCTTTCGGCCACGTGAGCATCATGAGCTACACGGCGAAGTATGCCTCGGCCTTCTACGGCCCCTTCCGCGACGCGCTAGATTCGGCTCCGAAAAAGGGCGACAAGAAAAGCTACCAGATGAACCCCGCCAACCGCCGCGAGGCCCTGCGGGAGCTGGCCCTCGACGAGGCCGAAGGGGCCGACATGGTGATGGTGAAGCCCGCCCTGAGCTACCTCGACGTGATTCTGGACGTGAAAAACCATACCCACCTGCCCGTGACGGCCTACAACGTCTCGGGTGAGTACGCCATGGTGAAAGCCGCCGCCCGCAACGGCTGGCTCGACGGCGAGAAGACGATGATGGAAGTGCTGACCAGCATCAAGCGGGCCGGCGCCGACGCCATCCTGACCTACTTCGCCAAGGAAGCCGCTGAAGTGCTGCGCCGCGGGTAGCACCGTTCGTACTATTTGGCAGCGTTGGGCAAATTCCGTGGGTAATACCGCCGAATTTGCCCAGTTTTGTTGGTGGGCGGTGCGCCTGTTTATTGCTATGACGTCCTTTTTCTACCGTTGTGTATTGCTGGCGCTGCTGGCGTGGGCTGAGCTAACCCAACCCGTGCGGGCGCAGGGAAGCAAGCCAAAGCCCCGCCCGGCTCTTCCGGTGCCCTACCAGGCCGTGGATGCCCGGATGCGGCAGGTGCCCGATTCATCGGCGCGGACGGTGGGCGGGTTGGCACGCTTCATCACGGCCTCCTTCCCGACGGAAGGCGACCGGGCCCGCGCCGCTTTCGTGTGGGTGGCCCGCCACATCCGCTACGACGTGGACAATATGTTTGTGCTGGAATATGAGCGGGAGCCAGCCGTGGTGGTGCAGGAAACACTGGACCAGCGCCGGGGCGTGTGCCGGCACTATGCCGAGCTGTACGCCGCCCTGGCTAACCAGGTGGGCGTGCTGACCTACGTAGTACCCGGCTACACCAGCCTGCGCGATGCCGTGGGCCACGCCTGGTGCGCCAGCCGCATTGCCGGCCAGTGGCAGCTGCTGGACCCGACCTGGGCCGCGGGCCGGGTGGAGAACAACAGGTTCGTGTGCAAGCTCAACAACGATTATTTCCGGGTGGCCCCGAAGGTTTTCATCGGTTCGCACATGCCCTTCGACCCGCTGTGGCAGCTGCTGCCCGCGCCCCGCACGCCCCAGCAGTTTCAGCAGGGGCTCACGCCGGCCGCGCCCCACCCGGCCTTCGCCTTCGCCGATTCGGTGGCGATGTATACCCAGCAGAGCGCGAAACAGCGGCTGCGCGCCACCAACCGACGCATCGAGCAGAATGGCGTCAAAAGTGGGTTGATTTTCACCCATTTAGCCAATAACCGCAGCCGGGAAGAGAACCTGCACCTCGATACATACAACGCGGCGTTGAGCGAGTACAACCAGGCGGCGGCCCAGTTCAATGCCTTCATTGACTTCTTCAACCGCCAGTTTCAGCCCCGCCAAACTGATGCGGAGCTCAGGCTGCTGCTGCCGCCCGTCCTGGCGCACATCGGCCGCGCACAGGAGCTGATGGCGGCCGTTCATACCCGGAACCCCGCGCATCTGGAGGCTATGCGGGGTTTTGAAACCTCACTGCGAGAAGCCGAAACCAAGCTGCACAACTACCAGGCCTTCCTGGACCGGTACCTGAGCACCAACAAGCTGCTGCGGCCGGCCCTGTTCATGAACTTTAGCACTATTGGCGGGCGCAATGAAATGATGCGCTGACGGGCGGGCCCACTTATCCTCACCTATTTCGCTGCTCATGCTCACCACCCGCCGCGCTACGTTTACTGACATCCCCGCCATCCTCGTGCTGGTGCGGCGGGTGGTACCGCTGATGCACGCCAGCGGCAACTTCCAATGGTCGGCGGATTATCCGAACGAGGCCGTATTCACCGCCGACATCGAGCACAACTACCTCTGGGTAGCCGAGCTTGCGGGCGCGGTGGCCGGCGTGGCCGCCCTCACCCAGGACCAGGATGCCGAATACGCCCAAGCCGATTGGGACGTGACCGAGCCCGCCCTGGTCACGCACCGCCTGGCCGTGGATCCCAATATTCAGGGCCGGGGGGTGGCGTTGGCCCTGATGGAACAAGCCGAAAAACAGGCTGTAGCGCAAGGATTAAAAGTGCTGCGTGTGGATACCAACTCCGAAAACGCGGCCACGCAGCGGCTGTTTCCGAAGCTGGGCTACCGCTTCGCAGGCGAAATTACGCTGGCGTTCCGGCCCGGCCTGCGGTTTTTCTGCTACGAGAAGCGGCTGGCCTAAAGTAGTTCCAGCTTTAAGGCTTCGTTGGAAACTTAAAGTCTTTGCCCGGCAAAGCCCGCAGCTGCCGGTCGGGCCCCGTAGCATCCAGCAAGTCAGCCTCGCGCGGCACAGCGTAATTGTAGGACGAAATGGTATGACCTAAATTACGGCCTGCTTTGATAGGGCCCGTTTTATTTTTCGGTCTTATCTGCGCCAAACGGCCATTGCTGGCGCCGCCGGCTCCACAGCAGAAACACCAGGATACCCGTGCCGATAACTGTCAGGCCGGAAAGCATAAACGTGGGGCCCGTACTCCAGAAAATCAGCAGCCACACCACTACGGCCACGAGTACCGGCACTGGATACAGCGGCATCCGGAACGGCAGGTGGGCCGTGCCGACGCGGCGGCGCAGCAGCATCAGGCCGATAGCCTGCCCCACGAACTGCACCAGAATGCGCATGGCCAGGATGGCGGTGATAACCTCGCCGAGGCGGAACAACAAACTGAATACAAAGCCCAGCCCGCCCAGAATCAGCAGCGACACGTGGGGAAAATGCTTGGTGGGGTGGGTTTTGGCGAAGAGCGGCAGAAACTCCCCGTCGGCCGCCGCCGCGTAGGGGATCCGGGAGTAGCCCAGCAGCACCGCAAACAGCGAAGCAAACGCCACCCACAGCACCAGCGCCGTAGCCGCCTGCGCCGCCACCGGCCCGTAGAGCTTCTCCACAAACGTGCTGACGATGAACTCCGAATGCTGCGCTTCCTGCCAGGGAATAACGGTGCCCACGCTCCAGTTGAGCAGCAGGTACAGGGCGGCAATACCCAGAATACTCAGGAAAATGCTGCGCGGAATCACGCGCTGCGGATTCTTGATTTCGCCACCCAGGTGGCACACGTTGTAGTAGCCCAGGTAGCTGTACACCGTCTTGACGGCCGCCTGCCCCATGGCCGCCGACAGCAGCAGGCCCGGCAGCGCCGAAAAGCCGCCCGCCGGCAGCCAGGCCACGGTGTGCTCGGCGTGGGTGAGACCGCCGAAAATCAGCCAGGCCATGAGGCCCAGCACCCCTATCCAGAGCATCACGCCCAGCCGGCCAATGTCCTCAATGCGGCGGTAGAGCAACGCAATCAGCGCCAGCACTACTATGCCCGACACCATTTTGGGCTGCCACCACGCCGTCAGGGGCACGAGGTAGCCGAAGTACTGGGCAAAGCCGATAGCGCCCGAGGCTACCACCAGCGGGGCCTGCACCAGCGTCTGCCACACGTAGAGAAATGACATCAGCCGGCCCCACTTCTTTTCGCCGTAGGCCAGCTTCAGAAACCGGTAGGAGCCGCCGGCCTCGGGGTAGGCCGCGCCCAGCTCGCTCCAGATCATGCCATCGACAATGGCCAGCCCCGCGCCCACCAGCCAGGCCAGCAGGAAGTAGGGCCCCATCATCCCCATCACCAGCGGCAGGGTCACGAAGGGTCCGATGCCGACCATGTCAATCATGTTCAGGGCCGTGGCCTGCACCAGGCCCAGGTTGCGGCGGAGCGGGGCGGCGGTAAGGGCAGCTTCGGTAGAGGTGTTGGTCATAGGGCCGTAAAAGTCGGATAAAAGCCGATTGTTCCACGCCCGTTGCCAACTTCCCTTTGCCCGAGCCCGTACCACGGGCAACTAATTCACTCTTCTATGGCCGGAACTTCTTCTTCCCAGCGGGTCGTGTGCGGGGCCATCGGGACTAATCTGGCCATTGCCGTTGCCAAGTTTGTGGCGGCCTTTTTTCACCGGCTCCACAGCTATGCTCTCCGAGGGCTTTCCACTCCCTGGTCGACAGCGGCAATGGGGTGCTGACCCTGTGGGGGCTGAAACGCGCCGAGCAGCCGGCTGATGCCCGCCACCCGTTCGGGACCGGCTGCAGGATGCCATCCGGGCCAAGCATCCGGAGTTTAAGCGTATTTTCATCGCAGCCAAATCCATTGGCCATAAGCAGCGGCCCACCGAGCCCGCCCGCTGATTCTGCCCCGTTTGCTCCTCTCCCACCCCGCCCTACCCCCGATGCCCAGGCGTCGGGGGCTCACCTATGAAAACCCGTGCGTATGCTTTCTTCCAGCCCTACTATCCGCTTGCAGCCTGGTAATCCCTTCCGCTCGTTCTGGATGGGAGGCTACGAGTGCACCGACCAGCTGAACGCTTTTGGCCACCGGGTGGACTTCCTGACCCTGACCGGCCACCTGCAGCTGCTGGACGAGGATTATCAGCACCTCGGCCAGTTCGACATTCGCACCGTGCGCGAAGGAATCCGCTGGAGTCAGGTAGAAAAAACGCCTTACCACTACGACTGGAGTACCATGCAGGTGCTGCTCGACGCGGGCCGCCGCCACGGCATTCAGCAGGTCTGGGACCTGTGCCACTTCGGCTACCCCGACGACCTGACGCCCCTGCACCCTATGTTTGCCCGCCGGTTTGCCCATTTGTGCCGCGCCTTCGTGGACTTCTACCGCCAGCAGCGCCCCGACGAAGTGCTCATCGTGACGCCCATCAACGAAGTGAGCTTTATGAGCTGGCTGGGCGGCGACGTGCGCGGCACCTCCCCCTACTGCGTGGGCCAGGGCTGGGAGGTGAAGCGCGGGCTGATGCGAGCCTATATTGAAGGCGTGGCGGCGCTGCGCGAAGCCGACCCCGGCATCCGCATTCTGACCACCGAGCCGCTGATTCATATTGTGCCGGCGCCGGGCTCATCCCGCACCCACCGGCAGCGGGCCGCGGAGTTCGACAACAACCAGTTTCAGAGCGTGGATATGCTGGCCGGGCGCCTCTGCCCCGAGTTGGGCGGGCGGGAGGAATACCTGGATCTGCTGGGCTTCAACTATTACTACGACAACCAGTGGCAACAGCAGCCCCACGAAACGTTGCGCTGGGCCAACGACGACCACGACCCCCGCTTCCGCCCCCTGAGCTTTCTGCTGGCCCGGGCCTGGCAGCGCTACCAGCGCCCCGTGGTGCTCACCGAAACCAGCCACCCCGGCGTCGACCGGCCCGCCTGGATAGACATGATCGGGCGGGAGTGCGCCGCCGCGCTGCGGGCCGGGGTGCCGCTGTTCGGGGCCTGCCTCTACCCCATCGTGGACCGGCCCGACTGGGACCACCTGGACCAGTGGCACCGTTCCGGCCTCTGGGATGCCAACCTGCAGCCCGACAGCTTTCCGCAGCGGGCCTTGTATCAGCCTTATGCCGGGGCGTTGCAAGATGCCCAGCGGGTGGTGCAGGCGGCGCTCCCGGTTTCGGTGGTACCCGAGCTTTCCCTACTTTAGGCCCATGTCCTACCCTGCTGCCGATACCGCCGAGCTTCTCCGTCAGTTTGAACGCTCTTTCGCCGATGCCACGCTGACCACTGCCGAAGCCCGGGACCTGCGCCGCCGGCTGGCAAGCCATGGTCAGCAGGGGGCCGCGTTGGCCGAGCTCCGGCATCAGCTCTTTGCCCTGGCCCGGGAACGGTTCAACACGTTTCAGGATAAAGCTGCCATTGAGTGGCTCGAAGCGGCCAGCGCGCTGCTTCTGCCGCTGGGGTCTTCCACGACGAATCCGGCCGCGGGAGTGCTTAACGAGGTATTTTTCAGCCCCGGCGACGAGTGCGTGGACGCCATCCGGCAATTTATCAGTCAGGCCGCCCAGCGGCTGGAGGTGTGCGTATTTACGATTTCGGACGACCGGATTACGGCCGCGCTACTGGCCGCCCACCGCCGGGGGGTAGCCATCCGCCTGCTCACCGACAACGATAAGCTCCACGACAAAGGCTCCGACATCGAACAGCTGCACGCCAGTGGCTTACCGGTCCGCATCGACCAGACCACGAACCACATGCACCACAAGTTTGCCGTGGCCGACCAGCGCCGCGTGCTTACCGGCAGCTATAACTGGACCCGCTCCGCGGCGCTCTACAACATGGAAAATCTGCTCATCACCGACGATCAGGCGACAGTGAAGCGCTATACCGCGGAATTTGAACGACTGTGGGAGCAACTACCGGCTTTGCAATAGGCAGCGCCAGGGGGCTGAAGTCTCGTTTTTGGGTGTCTTTTCGGGTTGATACGCTACCCGGAAACGCAATCAATAAGCCCCGTTGGGGCGACCCCGGCCGGGCCGGGGTCGCCCCAACGGGGCTTATTGATTGCGTCATTGGAGGATAGTGCCGCTTAGTTCCGGGCCCGGACTACTTGCCGGGCTCCTGCACCGGCGGAGCTTCCGCCGACGGGCGGCGGATGAACAGCGGCTGCTTGGTAGTGGTAGCGCCAACCGTCAGGTTCAGGTTGTAGTCGCCGGCGGGCAGACCGCTGAAGTCGAGGGTCTGGTGGTGGGGGCCGGAAGTCTGGCGGCGGTAGTCGGATACCTTCACGGCCACCCCACGCTGGTCGTAGAGCACCCAGCCCAGGGGCATGTCCTCCTTGAGCTGGTAGGCCATCTGCAGCACCCCGTTGGTTGGGTTGGGATACACGCTCATCTTGTTGGCCCCGATGGCCGGGGCATTACCCAGCTCCGCCAGCAGGGGCGACACCGTTTCTATGGCCGGCGTCAGCTTCCACTGCTGGTTTTCCTTGCCCGCATAGCGCCACTGCTGCAGCCCGCCGTCGATGGAATCCCGGTAGGTCAGGCCTTTGCGGCTGTGCTTGGCTATCAGCTTGAAGTAGCCTTCGCCCACATCCTCAATCTGCCACACCTGGTTGTTGCCGCTGTAGTAGCTCCACAGGTCCAGCGCGGCACCGTTTGAGGTGGAGCTGCCCAGTACTTCGAGCACTTTGTTGCTGCCCTGCACCAGCAGCCGGTAGTTGCCGCTGCCGGCATTCTCTAGCCGCCACTGCACGGCTACCTTGGGGCCGGGGGGCCGTTGACCAGGCAGGTTAGCCACCCGGCTTTCGTCCACCACCTCCAGGGGCTTGCCACTCGAGCGCACCGTGAGGGTGTAAATACCCGGCACCAGTGCAACGGGGGCTACCGGAGCCGGCTTGGGGGCGGGGGCCGGCTTGGGAACCGGCGCGGCTTTAACCCTGGGTTCCTTCACCGCTGCCGCGGCAACGACTGGCGCCGCCTTGGCAGGTTTGGGTTCCGGAGCCGCGTTGGGAGCCGGGGCCGTCGTTGGCCGGGCATTGGGCAGTACCTTGGCTGCCGTCGTGCCCGTACTGGCCACGATGGGGTCCGGAATCATGGACGAACCTACCGGGTACAGGTGTTCGGAGGGAATGATCTGGGCACTCTGGCCCGGCGGAATCCACTGCAGCTCCACGCGGGCGTCGCCGTCTTCATCGTAGTACTCCAGCTTGATCGTGGTTTTCTCGCCGGCCGCCAGGGTCACGCTGCCGCCTACGTTATTACCGCCGCCGCCGCCGTCCCAGGTGTCAATCACTTTTTTGCCGTTCACCCACAGCCGCAGCCCGTCGTTAGACAGGATGGAGAAGGTGTAACGGCCGGTGGATGGCGCTGACAACAGGCCTTCCCAGCGGGCGGAAAAGTTGTCGGTAGGCAACCCGGGAGCCGGGGACCCCAGGCCCCACTGGAAGTCTACGGTGGCATCGAGCCGCTTCAGCGTGGGGGCCCCGGCCAGACTGCCGTTGCTGAAATACCAGGCCGTAAGCCCGGTACCAGCCGCTACTACGGGCGCGGCAGGAGCCCCGGGCCGGGCAGGGGCTCCTGCCGCGGCCACAACGGCTGAATTCGCCAGCATCCCACCGGTGAGGCTCAGGCCAAGTACAGAACGGAGTAAAAGGTGTCGCACAGCAGAGGAAGTTGAATGGACGGATCAGGCGAAAGTTACGACAGTTCAGCTCGGCATACTGCATAATTTCCTCGGCAGTTGCGAGTTTTGCTGGGTCGAAATCCAGACAATGTAAACCATTCTGACCGCATCTGCGGTACGGCCCCGGCCCTGATTTTGGACCCATCACCATTAATCCGGCAACTTATCTTTACCCGGCCAAACACAGGCGGGCCCTGGCAACCGCTCAAGCCCTGTTTCACGGCTTTTTTCTAATGATTCTTGATTCTCTCCTCCACCGTCTATTTATCCTCGCCCCTGGGAACTCTCCGGCTCAGCGGCTCCGACGCGGGACTGGCCGCCGTAGGCTTCCTCGACGAATCAGTAGCCGCCACCGCGGCGGCGGCCGTGCCCCGGTGTTTGCGCGCCGCCGCTGATCAGCTGCGGGCTTACTTCGGCCGGGAGCTGCGCGACTTCGATCTGCTCTACGACGTAGCCCGGGGCACCGACTTCCAGCGCCAGGTCTGGCTGGCGCTGACGACGGTTGGCTACGGGCGCACGGCATCCTACCTGGAGCTGGCCCGGCAGCTGGGCAACCCCGGGGCCGTGAGGGCCGTGGGGGCGGCCAACGGGCAGAATCCGCTGGGGATTGTGTGGCCCTGCCACCGCATCATCGGGGCCAGCGGCCAGCTGACGGGCTACGCGGGGGGCCTGTGGCGCAAACAAGGGCTGCTGGCCCTGGAACAGCCCGCTACGCAGACCGAGCTGTTTTAGCCCGGAGCGTTTGAGCGGCAACCCCAGGCGGGCTTTACCCCTGGGTAGCTACCATTTTGAGCAGCTCGCGGTAGATGATGTTGTTCTGCCAATACAGCTGCAATACCATGGGCACGTGCTTTTTGCCGGGCAACACCGTGAACTGCGGCTCCCGCCCCAGTTGCCGCAGCCGCTGCCGGAATTTTTCGCTGCTGTAGCTGATGGAGGGGTAGGTTTCGCCCCCGATAAACATCAGGAAGGGTGGGCTGGCCGCCGTGGCGTAGTACATCGGCGACATAGCTTTCCACACGGCGGGGTCTTTCCCGAACGGAATCAGGTACTTCTCGTCGCCGGAATACTGCATCTTCTTCAGGTAGTCGTACATGTCGAGGCCGGCCGGATCGTCGAGGATGGCCCCGCGGACCGGGTTTTGCCCCAGGCCCCACCGGGCGAACAGGCGGTTGTCGGTAGCCAGCAGTGCCGCCAGCCCGCCGCCCGCCGAGTGGCCCATTACGAACAGCTGCCGGGGGTCGCCGCCGTATTCGGCAATATGCTGCGTCACCCAGACCGTAGCCCGGGCGCAGTCGTCGGCCATGGCGGGCACCTGCGCCTGCGGCGCCAGGCGGTAGTTGATGATGACGGCCACGATGCCCTGCCTGGCCAGCCGGCGCCCGATGAAGGAATAGAAATTCTTGTTGCCGCTGGTCCAGCTGCCGCCGTGGATAAAAATGACTACCGGCCGGGCCGTAGCTGATTTCACCCGCGGCGCATACACATCGAGCCGGTGCCGCTCAGGGCTGAAGGCCGGGTCGGTGGCGGCGACGTAGGCCAGGTCGGCAGTGCGCCGGCTGGGGCGGGCAACGGCGTACTCAGTGGCGACGAGCAGCAGCAGCGCTATTAGCAATATGGCGGGCAGGGCCAGCAAACGGAAGAGAGGCATAGAAAGAAGGAAAGAATACGAGCCCGGCTCCGGGCCACTGGCCGCGGCATATACCGGTCTGATGACCGGAGCGGATTGCGACGCGGCCGTAAAGTTTGATTACGGAGCCAACGCCAGCACGCAGCCCAGGTTGCGGCCGGTAGCCTTATATTTGTCAGAAGCCGGCAACGGCTGCGCCCGGTTCCTTTGTTTTCCGCCGTCTTTTTACATGCCTTATGAACTACTACGTGCTACTGCTGGCCCTGCTGACTGGTCTGGGGAGCGGAACTGCCCAGGCCCAGCGCAGGAGCAAAGTGAAAATCAAGACTGAGGCTGCCCCGGCCAGTGCGGCCAGTCGCTACCAGCCCTTGTTCGGGGGGCTTTCCGTGGCGGCGGCCGAGGGCGTAATGGGCCCCGCGTTCCTGCCGGATATCGCCCGCAGCTTCCCCTCCCGGGCCGAAGCCAGCCGCTTTTTTTCGACGAAAGGCTACGAGTACTTAACCGAAGGCCAGCTGGATACGGCCCGCTACCGCTTCAACCTGGCGTGGCTGCTGGATCAGCAGAATCCGGAGGCGTACCGCGGCCTGGGCATCATCAGCAGCCGCCAGCCTACTCCCGACGCCGCTATCACCCTGTTCGCCCAGGGCCTGGCCATAGCCCCGGCCAACGCCGGTATCATGAGCGACCTGGGAGCCAGCTACCTGCTCCGCTACAAGCAAACCCGGAAGAAAAAAGACCTTGAGCAGGGCCTGACCTACCTGGAAAAGGCCACGGCCGCCGATCCGGCCAATGCTACCGCGTGGCAGCAGCTCGCCCAGGGGTATTTTCTCCGGGAAGAGTATCCCAAAGCCTGGGAGGCCGTACACCAGGGCCAAAGTTTGAATATGACCAGCATCGATTTCGATTTCATCGGGGAGCTGCAGGCCAAACTGCCCGACCCGCGGGGAATGTTCAAATAGACTGCTGGTATCGGGCGTTAGGTATCAGCCAAGATTCACCCGGGCACTCATCCCGCCTCTTCTTTGTTGCTGATCGCCTATGAAGTACCCTCCCGTGCTGGGCAGCGTTCTGCTGCTGACGCTGCTCATAACCCATTCCGCCACTGCTCAGGAAACCGCCGAGCGGCGCAAACGCTACTATAACTCCCAGGCCCGGCCCTACCACCGGGGGCCGGTGCGCTTTACCCTGGGGGGCGGCGTAGCGCTGTACAATGGCGACCTGGCGGAGAATATTGCCAATAACTTTCCTGGCCCCGGCATCAGCCTGGGCCTGCTTTACGTGGCGCGCCCTCATTTCGTGGTCGGGGGCGAGTTCACGTATTTTCAGGTCGGAGCCCAGGATCAGCTGCCGGAGCGCGGCCTGGCATTTCAGGGCCGCAACCAGTCGTTGGTGGGATTCGTGCGCTACGAGCCGTTGCGCGACGAAGGGCACTTTGCCAACCCCCGCGGTCCGGCGGCCCTTATCAAGCCCTACCTGAAAGCGGGGGCGGGCTTTCTGCTGTACAATCCGAAAGTTTACCTGGGCAACCAGCGGCCGGTATCCAATACGGTGTACCTGGCTCCGGAAGTAAACGATTACCCGGCCGTGGCGCTGGTAGCCCCCGTTGGATTTGGGATTGTCTTTCGCCTCTCGCCCCGGGTGAATGCCACGGCGGAAGCAGCCTACTACTTCACTTCCACTGACCGCCTGGACGACGTAAGCCGCCGGGGCAATGCCAGCCTGAACGACGGCTACGGCCTGGTCGAGCTCAAGCTCGAATATGCCCCCTGGAGTCGTTGAAGCCCTGGCCCAGGTCCTGGCTTCATCGTCAGTGCCGGTCCTGGCTTTATCATAAGGCGGAAAATAGAAAAGGCCCGTCTTTCGACGGGCCTTTTCTACAAACCAACAGGCGTAAGCCTGGTGGGGACTACTTATTCCTTGATGAAGCGCTGGTGGAACACTTTCTGTCCATCGCTTACCGTCAGCATGTACATCCCCTTGGCTAAAGCAGCCACGTTGAGCTGGCCGTTGCCTTCGTAGCGGGCACCCATGGTGGCCGCACCCCGGGCATCCAGTACGTTCACCGATACCGCCTCAGCATTGCCGGGCAGGCTCAGGTGCAGCATATTGCTGGCCGGGTTAGGATACACTTCCAGGATTTTGGCCTGCTCGTTGCCGAGGGGCGTGCCGCCGGTCAGCGAGTTGGTGCCGGCCAAAGAACCGCCGGTCAGAGCCGCGCCACCGGTGATGTTCACCGTGTAGTCTTCGGTTTCGCCGTAGCTGTAGCTGTTGCAGCTGGGCGTAGCCGTGTTGTCGCTCACAATCAGGCGCATACGGGTGGCCCCCGATTTGGCCGTTGCGGGCACCGTGAAGGTACCCGTCAGCGTGGCTGCGCTGCTGCTTGAGCCGCTTACGATCTGTTCGCCGGCATCCGTGAACAGACCGTTCTTGTTGTAGTCGATGTAGATCTTCCAGTACTCGGTGTACGCCGTACCGGTGAAGCCGGCGCTGAAGCTGACCGTTTGCGAAGTACCCGCGCCGATGCTTGGAGCGGCCAGGGCCGTCCCGTTGTAGTAGCCGGCATCAGCCCCCGAAGTGCGGACCAGCGTACCCAGCTTCACGTAGTCGATAAACTCGTAGGCTACGCTCGTGCCTTTCGAAGCACAGTAGGTAACGGCGGCGGGAGGCGGGGTAGTGTTGTAAGCCGCCCCTACGCCCACGGCGCTCCAGGCGTTAGTCACGGCAATTTCCTGGGCCGACCCAGCACCGTACAGGTCTTTGGCCGACTGGATGGAGTAAGTGCGGGCCGCGGCGTAGTTGCTCGACGCCGTGAGGTACACGCTCTCGGTGCGGTAGGCAATTTTAGCCGCGGCGTCGATGCCGATTGCGGCCACGCTGAACGTGGTGCCTTTGTCGTTGGTGCCGCTGCCGCCCACGGTGAGGCGGTAGAACCAATGGTTGAGCACGCCCGAGTTGGTGTGCACGCCGCCGTTGTCGCCGGTGCCGGTGTACCAGTAGGTGCCGCCATAGGTGTCGGGCTGGCTTTCGGCGTTAGGGTTGCTCATCGAGCGCAGGGCGGGCCGCACTTTGTCGATGTCTTCGCCGATCAGCCAGGTTTGCTTGGCGGGAGCCTTGTAGTACTCCACGGCGGCGCCCCAGATGTCGGAGAAGCCTTCGTTCAGCGCCCCCGACTCGTTCGAGTAGGTCAGGTTAGCGGTGCTGGAGCACACGGCGTGGCCGATTTCGTGGGCCGCTACGTCGAGCGACGTCAGGGGCCGGAAACGGGTAGCGCCGTCGCCGTAGGTCATCACCGAGCCATTCCAGTACGCGTTTTCGTAGCCGGCACCGCCGGGGGTGTCGTCGAAGTGGACGTAGCTCTTGATTTTGGCCCCGGCGTTGTTGTAGGAATTACGACCGAGAACGTTTTTGAAGTAGTCGTAAGTGCTCTGTGCGCCCCAGTGGGCATCGAGGGCGGCGTTGTCGAAGTTGGCGTTGTTGTACTCCGTCCAGCTGTTGTCGGCATCAATGAAGTCGACGGCCGCGGTGTAGCTGTTGCCCTTTTTGCAGTTGTAGGTTTCGATGCCCAGGCCGCGGGTCAGCTCCCGCAGGCGGTAGCCGCCGGTAGCCGTTTCGGTGGCGCTGCTCTGCGTGCCGCTGTAGGCCGTGGCAAACGTGCCCGTAGCGCCCACGTGCTTGATGATGTTATCCTGCAGGACCACTTCGCCGGTGTGAGCATCCACGTAGATGAAAGCGCGGCTGATCGGCTGCTGCGCATACACGTTGAATTTCCAGGCCAGCACCGGCTGGCCCAGCTGCTCGCTACCAATGGCGCGCTGGTTTTCTACGATGACCAGCTCCCCCTGGGGCTTGTAGGTTGCCGATGGGTTTTGGTCCTGCTGCTTCAGACCGGCTTCTTCGGCCGCGTCCTGCCACATGTACTTCTTGGCCCCCACAAACCGCAGCGCCGCCTGCAAAGCCGACTGGGCAGTGAGGGCTGGTGTCACGTTCAGGTTGCTGATGCGCTCAAAGTCGCCGCTCATGCTCACTACCGCGCTCTGCTTGGCGTGCAGGGTGTAGGAAGCATGCTCTACCTTGATGCCTTTATAATATTGCTCGTACCGCTCGTGGGCGAAACCAAGCTGGTCGACCTCCGTTTTGCTACGGAGCATCTGGTCGTTGGTACTCAGCTGCAGCTGCTCGGCAAAAGCCTTGCGGGCGTCGTTCAGCGAGTAAGCGGAATTCTCGGCGCGGAAGGCCACCAGCGCGGGGGTTCCGTTCTCCGCCATTACTTTTTGCTGAACCCGGGCATCATCCTGGGCCTGAACAGTAGAGGAAACAAGGCCACTGGCGAGCAGCAGCGCTACAACTGGGTACTTTTTTGTCATGAAAGTGTTGCTGGCAGATGAAAGAGAGCGTGATATTTTTCTCAAGGTTGCTTGAGTGTTGGCAAGGTAGGTATTTTCCGGTTTTATCGGAATTATCTTAATAAACTAAAGGTATTTTTGAAAATATGATAATTAAATACACAAAATACGATATAAGCCCACAGAGCCACTGGTCCCCTGACAATGAAGTAATCCCGCAATATTTTAATCTGTGATCCGGCTATTACAAGCCAAAATTTTATACACTTTCTCCCCGGTCAAACCCGCTTTAAACCCATGGATACCATAAACCACCGCTGGAATCTGACCGGCCGGATTGCTTTAGTTACGGGCGCGTCCAAAGGAATCGGGGCCGCGGCCGCCGAGGAGCTGCTCCGTTTCGGCGCTACCGTAGTAGCCGTAGCCCGCACGGCAGCCGATCTGGCGGCCCAGGTAGCGCAATGGCGGGCCCGGGGCTACGATGCCCACGCTCTGGCCGCCGACGTCAGCCGCCCCGACGAGCGGCAGAGGCTGTTGCACGAGGTAAGCCGGCAGTGGCCCCAGCTCGATATTCTGGTCAACAACGTGGGCACCAACATCCGCAAGGCGACGGCCGTGTACAGCGCCGAAGAATACCAGCACGTGATGACCACCAACCTCGAATCGGTATTTGGGATGTGCCAGGCAGCGTATCCGCTGCTGCAGCGGGCCGGCGGGGGCAGCATCGTGAACGTGGCCTCGGTGGCGGGCCTTACCCACGTGCGTACCGGCGCGGCCTACGGCATGAGCAAGGCCGCTATTGTACAGCTCACCCGCAACTTAGCCGTGGAGTGGGCCCCCGACCAGATTCGGGTGAATGCCGTAGCTCCGTGGTATATCCGGACGCCGCTCGTGGCCGGGGTGCTGGGCAATGAGGCCTATCTACAGGAAGTTCTGGCCCGCACGCCCATGAAGCGCATCGGGGAACCAGAAGAAGTGGGCGCGGCGGTAGCCTTTCTGTGCCTGCCGGCCGCCGCCTACATCACCGGCCAGTGCCTGAGCGTGGATGGCGGGTTCACGGTAAACGGCTTCGGCTGACGTGGTGACGACCGGTCAGGGCGAAGCCGTAGCCGAAGCAATCCGTACTGGGCAACGCACAAACCCCTGTTTCAGCCGCCAGCCCCGCCGTTGGCATCCGTCAGGGCCGGCGGCTTTATCCTCGTAGCGAAGTAGGGAGCGGGGCTGGCCCCGCCCCTGCGGCGTTTTCGCAAGCCACTGCGCGGGGAGTGTAACCAGGCCCGGTACATTCCAGAGGACGGATTACTTCGCGTTGCCCGCCATAGCCCGTTGGAGGGCTTCCTCGTAGCGGGCCAGGGCTCCTTCGGCAGAAGCCAGATACAGGAAGGGCTCGATCAGCTCCAGCTCCATAAGCAGCAGCTCGCCCTGAACCTCCACGCCATCCACGCGGGCGTACAGGCAGTCGGGGGCAAATTTTGCCACCAGCTGGTCAGCGGTGATGAGAAGGTGGGCGGGAGCGGTACGGGGCTCAATATTGCCGCCCAGATAATGCTGTACCCGGAAGTCGCCGGATTTGGGGGTTTTGAGGACGCAGTGGCTGAACTGACCACCCAGGTAAATAAACGACCATTCGCCTGCGGTCTGAATCTGGGACAGGAAGGGCTGGGCCAGGAAATCCTCCTCGTAGAGCAGCGGCTGCAGCCGCTCAATGGCCGACTGGGCCTCCGCCCGGGTGAGGGCAAACGTGTTTTTGGCCCCGCCACTTATGGCCGGCTTCACAATCAGGTGGTCGGTGCCAAGGGCCGCAAACAGCTCATCGGGCTCCACCCGCGCGCCCCGGGTCAGCCAGTGGGTGGGGACGATGCGGGCGCCGGCCTGCTCTATTTCAGCCAGATACTTCTTGTCGCTGTTCCAGCGCACCCGCGCCACGGGGTTCAGCAGCGGCACACCTGACGTTTCGAGTTGGTCGAGCCAGGTGTAAAACTCCTGCACCCGGTCGAAGTAGTCCCAGGGCGATTTAAGCACCACCCGGTCGTACGCCAGCCAATCCACGGCCGGATCAGACCAGATTTCAGCGGTTACCACGTGTCCTTTGTCCCGCAGGTAGCGCAGCAGCAGAGCATCTTCATCATCCACGGTGGGGGCCGCGTACTGAGCCAGACTCTGGCAGGTGACTAGGGCAATGTGCATAGGATAATGAGTTGTACAGGTGGCCGGCTGAAAAACAAACTAATACGGCTCAGCGGCAAAACTGGCTACCGTTTCTGACTTAAGTAGTCCGCGGCCAGGGTGGCCAGAGTTTTCACGCCCAGCGTCAGCCCGCTTTCGTCAATCAGAAAGCCCGCCGTGTGGTGGTCGGCAGTGGTAGCGGGGTTGGTGCCTTTGCTCATGCCGCCCACGAACAGGAACAGGCCGGGCACTTTCTCCTGGTAGAAAGAGAAGTCTTCGGCCCCCGTTACGGCTTTCTGCTCGCTTACCTGGGCGGCCCCGGCCACAGCCCGCAGCGTGGGCAGCATCTGCGCCACCAGCTTCTCGTTGTTGTACGTCACGGGCACGTAGGGCTCGATGTTCACTTCGGCCGTGGCCCCGGCACTTTCGGCAATGTTGGTGGCAATGCGGCGCACCGAAGCCCAGATTTCCTGTTGCACCGCCGGATTCAGCGCCCGGATGGTGCCGCTCATTTCCACGTCGGGCGGAATCACGTTGTAGCGTACCCCGGCGTGGATAGTGCCCACCGTGACCACGGCCGCATCATCGATGAGCTTCACCTGGCGGCTGACGATAGTCTGCAGCCCCATAATAATCTGGGCCGCCGTCACCACCGGATCCACGCTGTTCCAGGGGTAGGCCCCGTGAGCGCCTTTGCCGATTACTTTGATGGTGAAGCGGTCGGAGCTGGCCATTTCGCCGCCCGGGCGGTAGCGCAGGTTGCCCACCTCCGTCTGGGCCTGAATGTGCACGCCAAACACGGCATCGACCTTGGGGTTGTCGAGCACGTTTTCCTTCACCATCAGCTTGGCCCCGCCTTCCTCCCCGGGCAGGGAGCCTTCCTCGGCGGGCTGAAAGATGAACTTCACGGTACCGGGCAAATCTTTTTTCACCTGGCTCAGTACTTCCGCCGCGCCCATCAGCATGGCCACGTGGGTGTCGTGGCCGCAGGCGTGCATCACGCCCACGGGCTGCCCCAGATAAGTGGTGCGAACCTTCGAGGCGAAGGGCAGATTGTTGGCTTCGGTAACGGGCAGCGCATCCATATCGGCGCGCAGGGCCACTACGGGGCCGGGCTTGCCACCGCGCAGAATGCCGACTACGCCGGTGCGGGCCACGCCGGTCTGCACCTCCAGGCCCAGGCTTTTCAGGTGGGCGGCCACAATGCCGGCGGTGCGGGTTTCCTCGTTGCCCAGCTCGGGGTGCTCGTGCAGGTCGCGGCGCCAGGCTATTACCTTAGGTTCGGCCTGCGCGGCCAGTTTGGCAATGCGGGCATCGAGGGCGGCATTCTGCGCCAGCAGGCCGGGCGTAGCGGTCAGGAGCAGGGCCGCAGCGGAGGAGAGAGTCTTCATCGGAATCAGCGGAAAAGCGCCGGCAAAAGGTACGACACTGGTCGTCATTCCCCGCATCCGCGGGCAGCCCGCTATTTTTACCGGACTTTCCTTTGTTTCGCCGCCATGCCGCTTTCCCGCCGGGCCCTCGTTTCCCCACCCGATTCTCTGCCCTGGCCCGCGGCCTGGGCCCAACCCGCCTTCCGCCGGAGCCTGCTGCTGAGTATCGGGCTGCTGCTGCTGCTGGCCGCGCGGCTACCGCCCTTCTTTGCCTACCTCCAGGCCCGCCCCGGCGTGGTGCTGGCCGACCCGCTGCTGGCCGCGCTGCCTGCCCACGACGTGTCGCTCCCCACGTTTATCCTGATCTACCTGAGCATCGGCGCGACGCTGAGCTACCTGCTGCCCCGGCCGCGGCGGTTGCTGCACGGGCTGTGGGCCTACCTGCTGCTGCATCTGTTGCGCACCCTCACCCTTTGGCTCGTTCCCCTCGACCCGCCCACCGGCCTGCTCCTGCTCCGCGACCCGCTGGTGGACGTCTTCTTCTACGGTGGGCCGGCCCCGATTACCAAAGACCTGTTCTTTTCCGGCCATACCGCCACGCTGTTCCTGCTGGCTTTGGCGGTACCGCCGCGTGGGTGGCGGTGGAGCCTGCTGGCCGCTACTGCCGCCGTGGGGGCCCTGGTGCTGGTGCAGCATGCCCACTACACCTACGACGTGCTGGCCGCCCCGTTTTTCGCGGGCCTGAGCTACTGGCTGGCCGGGCGCCTGGTGCGCCGGACCGTGGGTTTCACTCGTCGGTCAGCCTGAGCATTCTGCGCTTAAAGCAGAGACGAAGAGCCTTCCCGGGATGAGTGATAGAGATTTTTGAATGAGCAAAGCCCTTTGCCACCGAAATGGCAAAGGGCTTCGTGCATTGCCGGGCGTCTGACCGGGCGGAAGGAGGGAGGTCCTTCGCCGGCTCAGGATGACCGACGAGTGATTGGGCTTACTTCAGGTATTTCTCGTAGATGCCCGCCGCTATTTTCTCCGTCACCGACTTGGGCACGAAGCTGGTGAGCTTGGCGGAAATCAGGTTTAGGGCGCCGGGAATCACTTCGGCCTCCCCGGCCAGCAGGCCTGCTACGCCGATTTTGGCTACCTGTCCGGCCGTCATCGACAGCTTAGCGGCTTTTTCCTGCAGGCCCGCGCTCATGCCGGCGCGGTCGGCGAAGTCGGTGGTGGTGGCCCCGGGACTCAGGCAGGTAACCGATACCGGCGAGTCGCGCAGCTCGTAGCGCAGGCCGCGGCTGAAGGTGAGCAGAAAGGCTTTGCTGGCCGCGTAGAGCGTGAGCGTGGGCACGGCCTGGTAGGCGGCGGTGCTGGCCACGTTCAGAATGTAGGCTTTGGGCTGCCGCCGCAGCTGGGGCAGCAGGTGGTGGGTCAGGTCAACGGGCAGCAGCATATTCAGCTGGAGCATGTTCTGCTGCCGGGCTAGCGGCAGCTCCTCAAACCGACCCCACAGGCCATATCCCGCATTATTTACCAGCACCGCCAGCTCCGTCGTCTGGGCGCCGGCCCATTCGGCCAGGCGGGCGCCGGCACCGGGGGCCGCCAGGTCGGCGGCAAACACGCGCGCCTCTACCTGGTGACGCTGCCGGACTTCGGCCGCCAGCTGCTCCAGCTGATCTTCGGAGCGGGCCGTGAGCAGCAGACTGTAGCCGCGGCCGGCCAGCTCGAGGGCCAGGGCGCGGCCAATTCCGCGGGAAGCACCGGTAATGAGAGCAAACATCTTCAATGAGCCATGAATAGTGAGCAATGAGCCGTTGAGCGCGGCATCTGAACGAAATTGCTCATTGCTCACTGTTCATGGCTCATTGAAAAATTATTTCACCAGGTGCAGAAACCGCAGGTAGAACGGGGTGGCGCTGTTAGCGTGCTTGGGGGCATACTTGCCGCCGACGATGGGCACGTACATCACCCGGCGGCGCGAGACTTCGCCCACCAGCGGCGAGCGGGCCACGCGGTGCCACATGCGGCCGTCGTGCACGGTCAGGTCGCCGGGTTCGGTTTCGACGGCTATTTCCTGGTCGTCGGGGCCCACATCCTTGTAGTACTTCTTGCGGAACAGCATTTCCCGCAGGGTTTGCTGGTGGGTGCCGGCCAGCAGGCGCAGGCCGCCGTTAGTAGCCGGGGTGCCGTCGAGGTGGACGCCCACGTTGAGCATGGGGCCGATGCGCTTGCCGTAGAACACGTCGCGCAGCGAGTCGGTATGCCAGCCCATCTGGCTGAACTCGCTGCCCGTCACGTTCACGTAGTGGTTGATAACGAGGCCGTCCTTCTCGTTCTCCCCCACCCGGCCGTTCGGCGTTTCGAGCAGGGGAAACAGCGCCTCAAAGCGGGAGTCCTGCAGAAACTCGTGCAGCACGGGGCTGTAGTGGGAGGCGAAGGCGAAGCGCTGCACGATAGGCGTGCCGTCCACGTCCCGGCCGTATTTGATGGGCACGCCGTTGACCTTTTCCACCCCCCCCGCCAGCCATTGGGCCTGTACCTGCTCCGCCGCCCGCAGCAAAGCCTGGACCTGATCGAGGGGCAGGAAAGCACGGAAGTGTAAAAACCCGTGGTGGCGAAAAAACGCCCGCTGCTCTTCAGTCAGGCGGCTGCCGAGCGTAAAGCGGGGATAAGTAGACGGTGATGACATAGAGCAAAGGCGGGCGTTGCAACGCCTATCGGGCTCAAAGATACACTTGTCGTGCCCGCCGGTTGCATAAGGGAGCAAACCAGTTGGTCTTGACTGGTAGCCAGCGCCCCGAACGATGCTGCTGGTCCCCCCCGGGCAGGAAGAGTCCCCCCAATTCCCATTCCGGGGCCCACTGTTTACCGCGGTTGTGTATCTTAGACCCAATGCCCCGCCTCCTGCCGCTCCGACTTGCTCTTGAACGCCCGGCCCGCCTGCTCCTGGCCGGGCTGCTGCTCACGGCTTTGGGGGCCGCCCAGATCACTACGGCCCGTCTCGTCCCGTTCCGCCGGGGCGACAAATGGGGGTATGCCGACCTGAGCCGCCATCTGGTGCTGCCCTTGCAATATGATGAAGCCGGCCCTTTCGTGGGCGAAGTGGCCTGGATCCGGCAGGGGGCGCTCTACGGCTACATCGACGGGGCGGGCAACCCGGTTACGCCGGTGCAGTTTACCAAAGCCGGCAACTTTCACCGGGGCCGCGCCCCCGTGGAGCTGCGGGGCGAAGCCTACGACCTCGATACCAGCGGCAACCGCCTCCGCACGCCAGCCGAGCCGGAACCGGAAAGTGATTTCCTTACCCACGGCGACGTAACCCGCCAGGGCGGTAAAGTCGGCTTCCGCTTCACGGTAGGCCAGGCCGTGGTACCGCCGATTTATGACGAGGTTCAGGAAAATTACCAGGGGCTGCTCTTCGTTCGGCAAGGGGCGAAATGGGGCGTCCTCAACGGCCAGGGCAAGCCGGTGCTGCCGCTGGAATACGACGCCATCCGGGCTTCCGAGGCCAACGGCTTCGCCCTGCCGGTAGTGGAGCAGCAGGGCCGCTTCGGCTACCTCGCCGACGATGGCCGCCTGCTGGTGCCGCCCAAATACCGGGCGGCGGAACCCTTCGTGGAAGGCGTAGCCCGCGTGACCACCCCCGACGGCCGCACCGGCTACGTGGACGCGCGGGGCCGGGAGTTTTTCGAGCCCTAGGCTACAGCCCTGACTCCGCGGCTTATCCCGCCAGGCTCAGCCGCTCGATTCCCAACGTCCGCCGGCGGGCAGGCGGGAAAACCAGCAGCCGATTATGACGTGGCGCCGATGGGCGGCTTGGCAATGACGAACGGAGATACTTGATTACGGGCAGACCCAATCAGCAAGTAGCACCCCGCAAGGCCCCGTCGTTTATCGGCCCGCGGAGTAGCGACAGGAAGCGCGTCTATTCCCGAAAAATTCGCACTTTACTCCCCGCTACTTCCCTGCCTAACTATTCCCGCTTCATGATCTTCACGCCCAGTCCCATGCTGCTCAAGCTGCTCTATACCCGCGGCAGCCTGCACAACACGCCCGAGGGCGTGGCCTTCAGCATCAAGAACCGCCTCGATACCGTGCGCATCACCCGCATCGACCACGTGCAGCTCAATGGGGTGCGCATTGGCGTAGAGGATATTGCCCTGGACCTGGGCAATGGCGACGTGCGACCGGCCACCGTTTTCAACGCCGACCACACCGGCTTCACGCTGCCGGTGGGGCAGGCGGCCACCTTCCACCTGGCCACCGGGCACCTCAAAGAAGGCCTGCACACCGTGCAGGTGCAGTTTGCCGCCGACCCGTTCGGCGACCTGAGCGTGGAGGTGGAAGACTCTATCGTCAGCATCCCCGAAAACCGCCCCCGCATTCCGCGCCAGGACCAGGACGACTATTCCGACGCCGCCATTCAGGCCCGGCAGCGCTTCGCCGAGGACTTTTCGGGCCAGCAGTTCACCCACCTCAAGCACTACTCCTTCGACGCCCACGACCTGCAGGGCAACTGCGAGCATTTCACGGGCGTGGCCCAGATTCCGGTGGGCCTGGCCGGGCCGCTGAGCGTGAACGGGGAGCACGCCCAGGGCGACTTTCTGATTCCGATGGCGACTACCGAAGGAACCCTGGTAGCCAGCTACAACCGCGGCATTCACCTCCTGAACCTCTGCGGTGGGGCCAAGTGCACCGTCATCGGCGACGCCATGCAGCGGGCCCCGGTGTTCGTGTTCGACGACGCCCGCGGGGCCCGGGACTTTGGCAGGTGGGTGGAGGAGAATATCGGGCTGATCCGGCCCGAGGCCGAAAGCACGTCCCGCATTGCCAAGCTGCAGTACGTCGATACCTACCTGTCCAACAAGTTCGCCTTCCTGCGCTTCAACTACAGCACCGGCGACGCGGCGGGGCAGAACATGGTGGGCCGCGCCACCTTCGCCGCCTGCTCCTGGATTCTGGAACAGTATAAGGGTGCCCCCATCCGTCACTTCTACCTCGAATCGAACTTCGCCACCGACAAAAAGGCCTCCCAGATCAACGTGATGCGCACCCGGGGCAAGCGCGTGGTGGCCGAGTGCGTAATCAAGCGCGACATTCTGCAGCAGCGCATGCGCGTGACGCCCGAGCAGCTGGCCTACCACGGGCAGGTCAGCAACGTGGGGGCCTTTTTGTCGGGAGCCAACAACAACGGCGCCCACTCGGCCAACGGCATCACGGCCCTGTTCATTGCCACCGGCCAGGACGTAGCCAACGTGTCGGAGTCCAGCGCCGGCGTGCTGTATTCGGAAGTGACGACCGAAGGCGACCTGTACATCAGCATCACCATTCCCTCGCTCATCGTGGCCACCCACGGCGGCGGTACGGGGCTGGCCACCCAGAACGAGTGCCTGCGGATGCTGGGCTGCGTGGGCCGGGGCACGGTGAATAAGTTTGCCGAAATTGTAGCCGGCGTGGTCCTGGCCGGCGAGCTGAGCCTGGGCGCCGCCATCAGCAGCTCCGACTGGGTGAGCAGCCACGAGCAGTACGGCCGCAACCGCTAAGCCCCGCCTCATTTTTCAGGTTCTATTTTCCTATTTCATTCCGTCGTGTCAGTTTATTCTGCCGGCAGGCTGTTAGGCCTGGCCCTGCCCTTTTCCTTGCTGTCATACGATGGCTCAGGTGCAGGCTACCGCGCAGGACAAGCAGCAATACAACGCCTGCACGCCCAACGCCTACAGCATTCGGGAAGTAGACGTAGCCACCCGCTCGGCCCTGGCTCCCGCCGACTACCAGCGGCTGGTAAGCGAAGTCATGCTGGTAGAGCACTTTAACCCGCTGAAGCAGGCCGTGAAATAACCATTCAGCCGCCCCGGCGGACTTAACCCTTCCCCAGCCATGCACGGCCGTTACTCCGTATTTCCCGTGGCGGGCGTCCTGCTGGGGCTTGCCGGCCGTACGGGCCGGGCCCAGGCGCGGATGCTTACCCCGCAGGAAGTACGCGCCTTATCGGCCGGCTACTACTCGCCCTCCGAGTACGACCGGGTGGTGGCGAAAGCCGCTCTCACTCCCGAGCAAGCCTACTTCACGCCCGACTGGCAACCGGGCACGCTCCGGACGGCCGGCGGGGAGACAGTGGGCGTGGCGGCCGTCCGCTACAACGTTGCCCGGCGCCTCGTGGAAGTGCGCGACTCCGGCGGGCCGGCCGGGCTGCGCATCGTGCCGGTGGGCGGGCTCCGGGGTTTCACGCCGGGCGCAGCCGGTAAGCCCGGCAGCCACACCTTCGAAACCCGCCCGGTAAGCCGCGCAGCCAACGGCCGGAATTTCTTCGAAGTCCTGACCCCGGGGCCGCTCCAGATCCTGCTGCTGCTGCACACGCTCGAGGAAAAGTCCGCCAACTGGATTGCCGCTTACAACCTGGAAACCCGGCCCGCTTCCGTTAACCGGCTAACCCGGCTGTTCGTGGCCAAACCCGGCCAGCATGGAGTGGAGGAGCTGCCCTTGAAGCGTAAAGCGGGGGCAAAGCTCTTCGGCCGGCAGGCCCCGCGGGTGGCGGCCTACGCCACCGAAAAGAAACTCCGCTACGAGCAGGTGCCGGATCTGGTCTGGCTGGTAGCGTACTACAACGACCTGCTCAAAGCCGCGCAATGATGAAAAAGCTATTCCCGGTTATGTTGCTGACGCTGCTACCGATGCTGCGCCTGCGGGCGCAGTCGGCGCACCCCAACGTGCTGGTGAGCACCATCAGCAGCCCGGAAGAGACGTCCATTGCCATCAACCCCAGGAACACCCGGGAGCTGGTGGCCGGGGCCAACAGCAGCAACCAGTACTACAGTACCAACGGCGGGCAGAGCTGGACCTGGCGGCCCCTGACTTCGCCCTAGGGCGTGTGGGGCGACCCCTGCGTGGTAGCCGACACGGCCGGCGCGTTCTACTTTTTCCACCTTTCCAACCCCGGCAGCTCGGGCAGCAGCTTCCCCTTCATCGACCGGATGCAGGTGCAGCGGGCCGCGACGGCCGCCACGCCCAGGTAGGCGATTACAGTCTGCACCGCAAGGTGATGGTAGTGCATTAGCCTATAGACCTGTTCCCAAATACTCAAACATCCAAAAAAACAGAACGTCATGCTTCATCTGGCGTCCGCGAAGTCGAAGCATGACGCCTCCTTTTTAGTATTTGGGAACAACTCTTATCCGTAGCTACCCGCGCAGAAATTCGTGCAACGACGGGCGGGCGCAAGCCCCGCCCCTCCGAGTATAACCGCTCGGCCTACAGTGGGTCGGCGGTTACTTTGAAGCGGGTTTCTTCCTGCACCGTGATTTCCCGGGTCGTGGCCTGGCGCACGGTGACCTCGGTATAGAGCGTGTAGTTCGGCGCCTTGATGTACTTGTCCAGCTTAGCGTTGGTCGAAACCAGCTCGATGCTCTTCGCGCCGCGGGGCACGTTGTTCAGCTGGGCCATCACCACCTTGTCGTTCTGGTCGGTGCCGATGGAAATTTTGATGCTTTGCAGAAAGTCAAACGTCTCCGTGGTGGGGTCGGTGACGGTGAGGGTGAGCTTGGTGAGCACCACATCCTTCACCAGATCGGCGCGGGTGTTGTTCTTGCTGAAGGTTTCCGAGGCTTTGTTGGTCACCGGGATGGGCAGGTTCAGCGTTACGGGCAGGCCCCCGACGAGAGGCGTAACCGGAATCTTGAAGCTCTGGGTATCCGTAATTTCGAAGGTCAGCAGCTCGTTGATTTTTTTGCAGCTGAAAGTACCCAGCACCAGCAGCAACAGGAGCGGGGCAAGCAGGAAGGACTTTTTCATGGAGTAAGGAAAGGAAGCTGAAAGCAAAGGGGGAGAACTGTGGTCCAGAGCGGGGTGGAGTGGCAACGGGCAGGTAGCTGCTTTCGGGCCTTGGTCGCAGTCCTGGCAAACGTCAATCCATCATATCGGCGGCGCGGGGCGGCTCGTGCTGGAAGTCGGGGCTCCAGCTCAGCGGATACTTCTCGTCGAGGTAAGGCAGCGCCGCTTCGGTGAGGTAGAGCGGCCGGAACGTATCGACCATTACGGCCAGCTCGTGGGTTTCCTTCTTGCCCAGGCTGGCCTCCACCGTGCCCGGGTGCGGCCCGTGGGGAATACCACTCGGATGGACCGTAAACGAGGCCAGGTCCACGCCGCGCCGCGACATGAAGTTGCCCGCCACGTAGTACAGCACCTCGTCCGAATCGACGTTGGAGTGGTTGTAGGGCGCCGGAACACTCAGCGGATGGTAGTCGAACAGGCGGGGTACAAACGAGCAGATGACGAAGTTATGGGCTTCGAAGTGCTGGTGCACGGGCGGCGGCTGGTGCAGCCGGCCGGTAATCGGCTCGAAGTCGTGGATGCTGGTGGCGTAGGGGTAGAAGTAGCCGTCCCAGCCTACCACGTCGAAGGGCGAGTGGGCGTAAATGAGCTGGTGCAGGTAGCCTTCCTTCTTGATCCTGACCAGGTACTCGCCCGACTCCTGCACGTCGCCGGTAATCAGCTCGGCCGGCGGCCGGATGTCCCGCTCGCAGTAGGGTGAGTGCTCCAGCAGCTGGCCGAAGTGGTTGCGGTAGCGCCGGCAGGTTTCCACCGGGCTGAACGACTCAATGATCAGCAGCCGGACCGGACCTTCATCGAAGTGCAGCTGGTGGATAATGGTGCGCGGAATCACCACGTAGTCGCCGGGTTCGAAGCGCACGATGCCCAGCTGGCTCCACAGCTCGCCACTGCCCTCGTGCACGAAAATCACTTCGTCGGCCAGGGCGTTTTTGTAGTAGTACGCCATCCGCCGCTCCGTGGGGTTGCAGATACTCAGCGTCACGTCGGCATTGCCGATCATCGTTTGCCGGGCCGCCAGGTAGTCGCCGCCGGTAGTGGTCTGGGCCAGGGTGCGCAGGTGGCTGGGGGCCAGGGGCCGGTCTTTGAGCAGCTTCGGACCGTAGGGCTCCGGCTCGCCCACCCGCTTGATCTGGGTGGGGGGGTGAACGTGGTAGAGCAGCGACGATACGCCGTGGAAGCCCAGGGTGCCCACGAGCTGCTCGGCGTAGAGCGTGCCGTCGGGCTGGCGGAACTGGGTGTGGCGCTTGCGCGGAATCTGACCCAGGCGGTGGTAGTAAGCCATACGGAAAGTAGCGTTGCGGGTGGGAAAACGGGGGGAGTCCGTAGCGTGAAGGTACGCAGCCCGGTTTAGAAACGGCGGAGGCAACAGCACGATTCAGGCCGCCCGGCAGGGCCTGCTCCCCCAGGTTTTCAACCCTGAGTAAACCAATCCGTCCGCATTTGGCTTCTAACGGGCGCGGCGTTAAAGTCCGCTCTTCCCATCTCCCCCAAAAGCCAGCGGAGCGGGAATAGGCCATAACTTGCGCCCCACCTGGTTAGCGGCCTGCTCCGGCCCTCTCACTTTCCCGATTCCCGTGCTTTTCCCTACTCTTACCTGGCCCCTGCTGCTGGCCTTCGCCGTCGACAGCCTCGCCCCCGCCGGGAAAACCCCGGCCGCTGCCCCGCTGCGGAGCCGCACGTTTTCGTTCGACTACACCGCTAAAGTGCACGACCTGCCCGCCGGCGCCCGGCAGCTCGACCTCTGGCTGCCCGTACCTCGCCCCGACAAGTCGCAGGACATTACCGATCTGAAGATCACTTCGCCCTATGCCTATGAAATCCTGACCGGGCAGTACGGTAATAAGGTGCTGCACCTGAAGGTGACCGACCCACCGCCGGCCGGCTTTGCCGTTACGATGCAGGTCCAGGCCCGCCGCCGGGAGCATATTAACCCTATGCTCCCGGCTCAGCCCGCGAAAACGGCGGCCAAGGAAGTGGCGGACCCCAATATGAGCCGCTGGCTCCAACCCGACAACCTCGTGCCCCTCGACCCCAGAATCAGGCTTTGGGCCCTGGAAGTGGTGACGAAAGCCAACGCCCAGACCGACCTGGAAAAAGCCCGGGCCATCTACAACCACGTCGTGGCAACGGTGCAATACGACAAGACCGGCCAGGGCTGGGGCCGCGGCGACATCTACTACGCCTGCGATGCCCGCCGGGGCAACTGCACCGATTTTCACGCCGTGTTCATTGGCTACTGCCGCGCCCTGGGCATTCCGGCCCGGTTCAGCATCGGCTTTCCGCTGCCGCCCGAGCGGGGCACGGGCGAGGTGAAAGGCTACCATTGCTGGGCTGAGTTCTACACCCCGGCCACCGGCTGGGTTCCCGTCGATGCCTCCGAAGCCGCCAAGGACCCCGCCCGGCGCACCTACTTCTTCGGGGCCCACGACGAAAACCGCCTCGAATTCTCCCGGGGCCGCGACCTGACCTTAGCGCCCCAGCAGCAGGGCTCCCCGCTCAACTACTTCATTTACCCCTACGCCGAAGTCGACGGCCAGCCCTTCACCGCCGTCGACAAGCAGTTCCTCTACCACGACCTGACGAGCGATAAGCAGTAACGCTCCATCAACTGCCGGCTTTGCATAGCCCCAGTGGGGCGGCACGGCAGTAGAGAAAGGCCTGCCAGGCCGTTCAAAAGCCCCAGCGGGGCGACCCCAATCGTCGCATCGAAGATGTCGCCCCACTGGGGCTTTGTTATATTATCCTGCTCCGTTGCTACCGACATATCGCCCTGCTGGGGCTAAAAAGAGCAGGCCGGAACGTACGTTTCGGCCTGCTCTTTTAGTCTGGTTTTGCTCCGCTATTGCTTCATCGTGATACCCTGCATCAGGGAAGCATTGCCGTCCGTTACGGCGTGGAAAGCCTGCTGCAATTCGTTGTCCTGCTCGCGCAGCACCTGGAAGTAGGCCGTTTTGCCGTAGGCGCTGCGGGCAATGTAGGCTTTGAGCTGGTTGCGCACCAGCGCCGTGCAGCGGCGCATGCCGGCTACGTCGTTCGGGATGCCGTCGCGGCTGGCCTTGGCCGTCAGGGCCTGAAGCTGGGCGTCGGAGATGCGGAAGGTGGTGTTGAACTGCTCGAAGCGCATAGCCTCCAGCTCCTCGCGGTGGTCCTGGAAGAAGTTCAGGGCAAACTCCCGGATCAGATTATGGCTCTGCAGACGGGTGTAGTACGCTGAGTAAGCAGACGTGTCGCGGGGCACGAACAGGTCGGGCATGATGCCCCCGCCGCCGTACACGGTGCGGCCCCGGGCGGTGCGGTAGCGCAGCGAATCGGCGAAATGGATGCTGTCGGCGTGGAAAAATTCCCCGTGCTGCTGCCGGCGCGTCAGCTCCTGTTCATAGGCTTCCACCCCGCTGCGGTACGACTTCTGAATCGAGCGGCCCGAAGGCGTGTAGTAGCGGGCAATAGTCAGGCGCAGCTCCGAGCCGTCGTTCAGGGCAATGGGCTGCTGCACCAGGCCTTTGCCGAAAGTGCGGCGGCCGACTACCAGGGCCCGGTCGTGGTCCTGCAGGGCCCCGGCCACGACTTCCGAAGCCGAGGCGCTGCCTTCGTCTACCAGCACCACCAGCGGGCCGTCTTCAAACTCGCCCAGGGTGCGGGAGTAAATCTGGGTGTCGTACTGGTCACCTTTACCTTCGGTATACACCAGCTTTTTGGTGCCGCTGACAAACTCATCGGCCAGCTTGGTGGCCCGGTCGAGGTAGCCGCCGGGGTTGCCGCGCAGGTCGAGCACGAGGCGGGTCATGCCCTGCCGCTTCAGGTCGCCGAGGGCCTGCTTGAACTCGTCGTAGGTGCCGCTGGCAAAACGACTCACTTTGATGTAGCCCGTCTCGTTGTCCATCAGGTAAGCCACATCCACCGAGCTGTTCGGAATCCGGTTGCGGTTCACGGCCACGTTGATGGGCTTGGACTGGTGCCGGCGCTGAACCAGCAGCTGGACGCTGCTGCCGCGCGGGCCGCGCAGCTTGCCGAACATCAGCTCGGTGGTGATGTGGACGCCCGAAACCCGCTCGCCATTCACGGCCAGGATCCGGTCGCCGGGCTGCAGGCCGGCCTGTTCGGCCGGGCCGCCGCTCAGGGGCGAAACCACCGTGACGGTATCGTGAAACAGGTTGAACTCGACGCCAACGCCGTCAAAGTCGCTTTGCAGAAAGGCCGACGCCTGCTGCTGCTGCTTGGCCGGAATGAACACTGAGTGCGGGTCGAGCCGCTCCAGCATGCGGGCAATGGCATAATCGGAAAGAGCCTCCGCATCCACCGAATCGACATAGTCCCGGTCGACGTAGCTCAGAATCTCCTTAAACTTGAGGTAGCCGCGGGCCGTACCGTCCGGATTCTGCTCCGATGCCCGGAATGGGTTTGCTCCCAGCAGGATCCCACAGGCCAGTACGAGCGCCAGCAACAGGGGCTGGCGAATCTGCGCCCGCGTATTGCGCGGGGGGGCAGAAAGCTCAGCCACGGAATGAGGCTTCGGAGCAGCGTTTAGCTCGTCGGTCATAAGCAGTTGAGAGAGTGCAAGTTCAGTCGATAATGAAAAACTTGCAGCGGAGGTAAGCCTTCAAAATTATTGAAACTTTTCCAAGAAAACCAAGCTATCCATCACTGTATATTAATTTTCCAATAACAGTGCAATTTATTATTTATTAAAAGCAATTACACCCCTGAACAACCGGTAAATGCCGGTTAACCGGTTAGCGGAAAGCCGCCGCAGGCCGCAGATAATTTTATGATTTTACAAAGAAGAGTGTGATTCGATCAAGCTCCTGTTACCGTCGCCCGGCTAACAACCTCAGCGGTCCGGGGTCTGACTTGCCTGCCAATAAGATAAGTCGCCTTTGCCCCGACTGTCGTATCTTTGCGGCGCCCGGCTGTACCTTTAAAGGTGACAGCATAGTTGTCTCTTTTTCTTTTTCTCTGCGATGGGCCGAATTCTTGCCATCGATTACGGCAACAAGCGCGTCGGACTGGCCGTGACGGATCCGCTTCAGATCATTGCCACTCCGCTGGAAACAATTCATAGCCAGGATCTGCTGGCCTACGTCAAAACCTACCACCAGCGCGAGCCGCTGGCCGCGCTGGTAGTCGGAATGCCCCGCACGCTGCTCAACGAAGATACCACCGTAACCAGCGCCGTGGTCGGATTGCTGCGTACCCTGCGCCGGGAATTGCCGGACCTGCCGATCCATGAAATAGACGAGCGCTTCACTTCGCGCATGGCCCAGGCGGCGATGCTGGCCGGGGGGCTGTCCAAAAAAGACCGCCGCGACAAAGCGACCGTCGACCGGGTGAGCGCCACCTTAATTTTGCAATCCTTCCTCGAATCCCGATGATTTACCCTATTGTAGCCTTTGGCGACCCGGTGCTGAAAACCCGTGCCAAAGACCTCGCGGCCACGCTGCCGGCCGAAGAGCTGAAGCAGCTGGTGGCGGATATGTACGACACGATGTACCACGCCCACGGCGTCGGGCTGGCCGCGCCCCAGGTGGGCAAAAGCGTCCGCCTGTTCGTAATCGACTCGTCCCCGATGCTCGACGACGAGGATGAAGAAGACGAAGCAGCGGAAGATTCGGTTGAAGTCGACCCCATGGAAGCACCCGTGAAGCGCGCCTTCATCAACCCGGTGATGGTGAGTGAAACCGGCGAGGAATGGGGGTTTGAAGAAGGCTGCCTGAGCATTCCGGGCGTACGCGAAATGGTGTTCCGGCACGAGACCATCGTGATTCGCTACGAGGATGAAAACCGCGTGACCCACGAAGAAACCTTCTCCGGCATGACGGCCCGCGTGATTCAGCACGAATACGACCACCTGGAAGGCATCCTGTTCACCGATCTGATTTCGAGCTTCAAAAAGCAGCTTATCAAAGGCAAGCTCACCCGCATCAGCAAGGGCGACGTGAGTGCCGACTACCGCATGCGTTTCGCCGGGCAGGGCCGCCGGTAATCGGTAATAGCCTTTTTACGTTTCTGACCGTCATTCCGAGCTTGCCGAGGAATCTCGCGGGCTGATGTTGGACTACTAATCTGACGTCAGCCCGCGAGATTCCTCGGCAGGCTCGGAATGGCGTTTTACTGGGCACCTGGTTACCGGGTAATTATTTCTACATTCGAAGCAGTCTTCCGTTGACTTATAAAATGATTTTGTGTGAAGAAAACACTACTCATTGGCCTCCTGGGAGTAGGCTTGCTGCTGCCCCACCAGCCGCAGGCCTGGGGGTTCTTTGGGCACCGGCTGATCAACCGGCTGGCGGTATTCACGCTGCCGCCCGAAATGATCGGGTTCTACAAAACCAATATCGACTACCTGACCGAAAACGCCACCCGGCCCGATTCGCGCCGCGCCGTGGTCCCCGACGAGGCCCCGCGGCACTTTCTGGATGTGGATGCCTACGGCGACAGCGCCCTGGCTAAGCTGCCCCACAACTGGGCCGATGCCGTGGCCCGCTACGGCGAAGACTCGCTGAAGCGCCACGGCATCGTGCCCTGGCACGTGACCCGGATGAAGTATCAGCTCACCGAGGCCTTCCGCACCCGCGACGCCGACAATATCCTGCGCCTCTCCGCCGACCTGGGCCATTACGTTGCCGATGCCTGCGTGCCGCTGCACACCACCCGCAACTACAACGGCCAGCTCAGCGGGCAGCGCGGCATTCACGGCTTCTGGGAAAGCCGGATACCGGAAGTGCTCAGCGCCAGCTACGACTTCTTCGTGGGCCCCGCCCCTTACCTGGAAAACCCCACCGCAACCATCTGGACCGTGGTGGGCCGCTCCCACGCCGCCGTCGACTCGGTGCTGCGGCTGGAGAAGGAGCTGACGGCGAAGTTTGCCGACGACCGCAAATACGGCTTCGAGGAGCGGGGCAACCAGACCGTGCGCGTGTACTCCCGCGACTTCACCAACGAGTATCACCAGCGCCTGAACGGACAGGTAGAGCGGCAGCTGCGCCTGGCCGTGCGGCTCACCGGGGCCTACTGGTACACCTGCTGGGTCGATGCCGGTCAGCCCGACCTCGACCAGCTGCCGAAAACCGCCTCCGAAAGTGAGAAGAAGCGCCTGGCCCGCGAAGCCACCGAGCTGCGCAACGCGCCGGCCCCGGCGGCCGTGCCGGGCCACGAGGACTGATGCTGCCCTGAACAGCTTCATGGTCATGGCGAGGAACGAAGCAATCCGTCCTGGACAATGAGCGAAACAGTGTTTCAGCAGCAAGCCCCGACGTACGACTACGCCTTGTCCTTACCCAAATCGCGCAAAGCGCCGGCCGAAGGGTCGGCGCTTTTTTTGGTTACTAATCATCAAGTAGTTGGGCAGCCATCTGGACACCTTCCACGAGCAGGCGCAGGCTGCGGCGACCGGGCCAGAGGGTTTGCCAGCCGGGTGGGCCGTCGCTTTTGCGCCCCAGGTGCCCGCCCAGGGCGGCCAGGGCCAAATACACGGTCCAGACCGTGTCCAAGGAGCGCCGACTTTGGTGGCGCAGCACCCGTAACTCCTTGGCCGTGAGTCCGTAGGCCTCGGCGGTCGCATCTGGCTCCAGCCGGCTTTTCTCGCGCAGGTCCACCAGGGCCAGGGCCACGAGGCTAAGCAGGGCCACGGCCGCGAAGAGGCGGGTGGCGGTTTGCAACTGGAGCTTTTCGGCCCTGAGCCCCGTTTTCAGGACTTTGTGAAAGTCTTCAATCAGCCAGCGGCTGGTGTATTGGCGGGCGCAGGTCAGGGCCTGGGCGAAATCGGTGATGGGCTGGTCGCAGAGCAAGAGCCATTCCAGGCCGGGGGCCGCGTCAGGGGCCGTTTCTTCCCAGACCCGCACCACACTGCCGGGCACCGGTTCCCCCTTGCCCGTGGCCCCACCAGGCCGCTGCGGGGCTCGTAAGGCCAGTGGCGGACTGAAACTGACCTGCAAGACCAGCTCGCGGGCCGGCTGCTGTGGCCGCCCGCGCAGGGCCAGGGCAAACGTGCCCACGCTGGGCTGGGCCCGCGCCAGCTCGAACAGGCGGCCAGCCGGCGTTTTGGCCGGCCCCGCCACCAGGGCCCGGTCCTGGGCGGCCCGCACCACGAAGCCCAGGCCCTGGGCGTGGCACTGCGGCAAGTGCTCGTAGATGTCGGCCCCCCGGTCAGCCACCACCACCCAGCGCGTGCCCGTCGGCGCGCTGCCCACGTGGCGCAGGCTGTGGCTCCAGAGCGCCGACTCGCGTGCGCGGCCCTGGCGCAGGCGCGAGCCGCCGTGGGGATAGTCTTTTTCGGCTTCCGGCACCGGCTGGCGGACGTGAAATTGCTGATTCAGCAGGCCCAGCAGCGGCAAGGCGGGCCGTTTGGCGGCCGGGTCGGGGTCCTGCGCGGGCCAGCCGGCGGCCACCAGCGAGTGCAGCCCCCCCCCTGGCTCGTGGCCTTGCCCGGCCCCACTGGCCCGAGGCCGGGCCGACGCCCGGCCGCCTCGGGCCAACTCAGTTCGCTCGTGTCCTCGACCAGGAGGTAAGTGCCGGGGGCGGGCAGCTGCTGTGCAACCAACTGCCGGGGAGGGTTTTGCAACGCATCCGGCGTGGTCTGCGCTTGCCCCGGCAAGTGGTAGGCCGCCTTACTGGCGTAGGCCTGCCCCTGGCTCAGGCACGGAATACTCGCCCCGGGCTCCCGGGCCCAACCCGCCGCCAGTTGCACCACCCACCGACTGCGGCGCACGTCGCCCAGCGCCACTCCAGCAAAATGCGTGTGCGCCCACTGCTGCGGGTCGCCAAAGTGTGTCGAAATACGCATGCCCGCAAGCTACCAACGGCGCCTAAGAAGAGCGCCGGCCTCCCGGCCGGCGCTCTTCTTAAGATTTGGGTAAGGACAAGTCAGAGCTCTGACGGGGCTTTTCTGCGTCCACGGACTAGATGTAGCCTCACGCTCTGAGCTCCAGTCGCAGTTGCTGCCGTACCCGGGCGGCCTGCTGCAGGTGCCGTTCCTGGTGGGCTATTGCAAACTCCAGCGCGTCGGCGATAGTGAGCTTAAGCAGGCGAAAAAACTCGACCGGAATAGCTTTACGGTTCAGGTCGGCTTCTTTTGCCGGCGTGAGCAAAGCGAGAAGCTGGCTCTGATGCTGTAAGAATTCTTCCACGACTGCTTCACCTAGCTGACTCTGGTTGGGATTCATGCGGGCCAGGGTCTGCTGCTTTTTGCGGTTTTCGGGCCGCACCGTAGCAATAGACTTTTTACCCAGCCAGCTGTGGCTGACCTACCGGGAAGGCACTGCGGCCGGCCGGGCCAGGGCCTGAGCCAGCCGCTCGTTGTAATACCGGCTGTAGCGGTTCAGGTGCTCCAGGCATTCCAGAATGCTCCAGCTTTCGGGACCGGGCTTGAAATTCAGCAGCGTAGCTTCTAAAGGCGCGAAATCGGCACTGACGGTGGTGTGCTGCTGCTGCACCCGGCTGTGCAGGGTTTCCAGGAAAGTGGTAGCGTTCATAGGGGCAGGGCTTTGAGATAGCCAAAGCTCCTCACTTAAGCCCTGGCAAACCTTGATTGAGCGCAAGATTTAGCGCAGCCGACTCAGTGTTTCGGGCGTCATACGCAGGTAGGAGGCAATGTACTTTTTGGGAATGAGCTGGAACAAGTGGGGGCTGCGTGCCAGCAGCCGCGCCAACCTGCGCTCCGGCTCGGGCAGCAGCAAATCGATTTCCCGCTCGATGCGGCCCACCACGGCCCGCTCCAGCTCCAGCCGCCAGAACCGGGCGAAATTGGGGTACGCCTCCACCATAGCCGAGAAGTCGGTGCGGCTGATACCGATCAGCTCACTTCGGCGCAGCGCCTGAATGCAGTATTCCGACGGCTGACCCGCTACAAAGGAGGGAAACGAGCACACCAGCGTGTTGGCGTAGGCAAAGCCCACGCAGATTTCCTCGGACCGGCTCGGGTAGTAGATCCGGAGCGTGCCTTCGCCCACGAAGTACAGGTGGTGCTCAGCCTGCCCGGCCTGAAGAAGAAAGTCGCCGCGCTTCAGGCTGGTGCGCTTGCGCCACAGCGGCAGGAAAGCGGCAATATCGGCCGCCGTCAGAAAAGGCACCTGCCGTAGCAGTGCCGCCAGCAGGGCATGAGCAGAAATGTCGGGGGCTGAAGGCGCAGAAGTCATGGGAAGCCGCGGTATTACCCTGGGGCAACGGGCGCACAGGTCCCGGCCGAGGTCTGGCGAAACTACGCTTTAGGCGGCAAATGGCCGCTTTGGCGCGGCGGCTTTCTGCGTATCTTTAGCCCATTCTCACCCTTTTCGCCTTCTGCTCATGGACTGGATTAGTATTGCGCTGCTGCTGCTCTTCGGCCTGCTGTTCCTGATTGCCGAAGTCCTGTTTATTCCCGGCACCACCGTAGTTGGGTTGGCCGGCTTTGCCCTGCTGGCCGCCGGCATCTGGTTTGGCTACCGCGACCTGGGCAGTACGGCCGGCCACGTTACGCTGGTTACGTCGCTGGTGCTGGCGGGCGTGATTCTCTACCTCGGTCTGCGGCCCAAAAATATGGCGAAGCTGGCCCTGACGGATGTCAACGACGGCCATGTGCGCGACGCCCGCCTGCCCGACGTGCAGCCCGGCGCCACCGGCCGCGCCCTGTCGGCCCTGCGCCCCTCGGGTACCGTGCTGTTTGACGAGCACCGCCGCGAAGTGGTAACCCGGGGCGAGTTCGTACCGACCGGAGCCGAGGTGCGGGTGCTACGCATCGAGCAGAACCGTATCGTGGTAGAGGCCGTGAGCTAAAAGCTGAATTGTCCGGCCGCTGTTATTTCCGCTATTTAAGCGCCACCTTGCCTTGCCAATTCTCTTACTCCTATGAATGACTTTCCCGTTGTCCCGGTTGCCATTGCCGGCGTGGCCCTGCTGGTTTTCCTGTATTTCTTCCCCATCAGCCTCTGGATTACGGCTATCTTCTCGGGAGTGCGGGTCAGTTTGTTCCAGCTGGTGCTGATGCGCGTGCGCAAGGTGTCGCCCACGCTCATCGTCAACTCGCTCATCACGGCCACCAAAGCCGGGTTGCAGGTGACCAGCAATGAGCTGGAAACCCATTTTCTGGCCGGCGGCAACGTGCCCAGCGTCATCAAAGCCCTGATTTCGGCCGACAAAGCCAACATTCCGCTCACCTTCAAGCAGGCTACCGCCATCGACCTGGCCGGCCGCAACGTGTTTGAGGCCGTCACCACGTCGGTAAACCCCAAGGTGATTAACACGCCCAACGTGGCCGCCGTGTCGCAGGATGGGATTCAGCTCATCGTTATTGCCCGCGTTACGGTGCGGGCCAACATCACCCAGCTCGTGGGCGGGGCCGGCGAGGAAACCATTCTGGCCCGGGTGGGCGAAGGCATCGTGACCAGCATTGGCTCATCGGTGTCGCACAAAGAGGTGCTGGAGCATCCCGACCGGATTTCCAAGCTCGTGCTCAGCAAAGGCCTGGATGCCGGCACGGCCTTTGAAATCCTGAGCATCGACATTGCCGACATTGAAATCGGCACCAACATCGGGGCCAAGCTCCAGATCGACCAGGCCAACGCCGACCTGAAAGTAGCCGAAGCCAAGGCCGAGGAGCGCCGGGCCATGGCCGTGGCCGTGGAGCAGGAAAACCGCGCCAAAACCCAGGAAGCCAAGTCCCGGGTAGTAGAGGCCGAAGCCGAGATTCCGAAAGCCATTGCCGATGCCTTCCGCTCCGGCAACCTGGGCGTGATGGACTACTACAAAATGCGCAACGTGCAGGCCGACACCGATATGCGCGACTCCATTGCCAATCCCGGGGGCCAGGGCGGCAGCGCCAAACCGGGCCGCGAGGAAGGGCGGCTGTCGTAATGTGCTAATGTGGGAATGTGCTGATGTGCTGATGTGCTAATGTGAGAATGTGTTGATGTGCTAATGTGTTGATGTGCTAATGTGAGAAGGTGCTGCTGGTCGTATAAGGCTTTTGAAGCGGCAACAAAGAAGGCCGGCTCTGCATAAGAGCCGGCCTTCTTTGTTGCCACGGGGGTGGTAAGTTAGCGTTACCTAGTTAGCACATTAACCACATTCTCACATCAGCACATTAACCACATTCTCACACCAGCACATTAACCACATTCTCACATCAGCACATTAACCACATTCTCACATCAGCACATTACTTCTTCGTAACCCGGAATTCCACCCGGCGGTTGAGCTTGCGGGTTTCCTCCTTTTCGTTGCTGCCAATGGGTTTGGAGCCGCCGTAGCCTTCGGTAGTAATGCGGCTGCCACCAATGCCTTTCGACACCAGATACTTCTTCACCTCGTTCACGCGGTCCAGGCTTAGCTTCACGTTCAGCAGGGCGTCGCCCTGGTTGTCGGTGTGGCCCTCCAGCTTGATTTCCACCGTTGGATAGTCCTTCAGAATACGCACCAGCCGCAATAGTTCGGGGTAGGAATTCTCGCGCAGAAAGTACTTGCTCTGGGCAAAGAAGATGTTGTTGAGCTTAATGGTCGAGCCCACGGCGAAAGGCACCAGGAACAAATCCTGGGTCATTTCGCTGTACTTCTGCTTGTCGGTGGCATCGAGGTTGTCACTCTCGGCCAGGTAATCTTCGGCTTCAGCGCGGTAGCCGTAGTGGGCGCCCGAGGGCAGCACAATGGTGTAGGATCCATCGACGGGGCTGGTTTCAGCTACGCCTATTTCTTCCCCGGTCAGCAGGTTTTCATAGCGGATGGTAGCCACGACCGGCTTCTGCGTGGAGGCGTCCAGCACCCGGCCCCGAATCAGGGTTACTACCTCGGGCTTAAATTGGGGGGTGAGGTTGATGCGGAAAATATCCCGGGAGTTGTCGATTCCCTTGCGTGCCGACACCAGGTAAGCATCCTCGCCGGAAGCGGCCAGCGTGAAGTAGCCATCGAAGTCGGTTGAGTTGATGCTGGAGCCCAGGTTGCGCGGGGCCGTCCAGTTGGTCCAGGTATCATCGAGGCGCTTGGAATAAAAGATGTCCGCGTTGCCGTAGCCGCCGTGGCCTTCAGAAGCGAAATACAGGGTTTTACCATCGGCAGCCAGAAACGGCGCAAACTCCGGCTTCTTGGAATTGACGGCGGCGCCCAGGTTTTTGGGGCGCGACCAGCCCCGGTCGGGCTTCAGAAAACTAACGTAGAGGTCCTGCTCCCCCTGCCCGTCTTTGCGGGCTACCGCCATGAGCAGTACTTTCCCGGAAGTAGCCAGGAAGTAATCCACGTTTTCCGGATCGTCGTTGTAGAAATCTTCGATTTCCATTTTCACCGGCATTCCCCAGCCCGTTTTGGTGCGCCGCGCCATACTCACTCCTTTCGGATCGAGCGAGCCATCGGGGCGGTACACGTTGATCAGCACTACGCTGTTGCCATCCGACGATACGGAAGCCAGCCCGTTGGGCCCCGGCGTGTTGATGGGCCCACCAATATTCTTGGCGGCATTCCAGCTTTTCTTGGCCGCGTTGCCCAGCGTACTGTACCACACGTCCTGCCCGTCTTTGGCGCCCCCCACGTTTTGCGGGCTCTCCTGGCGGGCAAAAAACAGCGTCTTCCCATCCGGAGTAATTACCGGGTGCGTGTCGACGTACTTGGAATTGACGTTTGGCCCCAGGTTCACCATGGAAGAATCGAAGCTGACTCCCCCTTCGGGAGCCGCATTGGCAAACTCTTTCTTCACCATTACCTCGGCGACGTCAGCAATACCGATGGCATCAATCTGGTTGACGCCGTTTACCGCCTTGGTATTCATAGAAACAATCACTCCTATGGTGCGGTAATTACTGGCCGCAAAGGTAGCCTGCAACGAGCGGAACGGTTCCGGAATCGAACCCGGATTGGGGTTGTCGTATACCTGATGTTTAGTGCCGCGGGTATCGATGAGCTCGATTTTGATGACGGAGCCCGGGTTGAAGTTCTCCACTACCGTCACCTGTCTCGCCACCAGGGATTTGCCGAAGCGCACCTCGATAAATTCGTTGGTTCCCTCCTTCTTTGGAATCCAGGCGTCGTTACTGATCTGGCCCAACGGTTGAGCATCGGGCTGGCCCAGGACTTTTTCGGGCGAAAAAGGCTCTTTCCCCTCGGTTTTCTGAGAAGATACGGCTACCACTTTCGCAGCCCAGATGGCGTGTTGCGCCTGCACCATTCCCCTGCTACCTAATACCAATCCCAACGACAGAAAAATTTTCCGAACAATCATAAGCGACAAGTAGCAAAACAAAGGTCTGCGGACACCCTAAACGGGGTTGTGCAACAGCTCCAGCCACTCAAGACGTCTTGAGTCGCCGGGAAGTTTCAACGCATCGGGCAAGCCCCGGCAAAAGTAAGCTCCTGAGACGGGGTTCGCCATTATTTTTTGTACGGGCTCCCCCCCTCCGTACGGTTGCGGTCGGCGGTCGGATTGGCTACCTTACGCACCAGTGGCAGCACCGTGCAGATGCTTCCCGTTAGCTGCTTGTTATGCGTCGCCGCGGTGCCTGCTTCTCGTTTGCCTTTTTTGCTGTATTACTGCTGGCTGCCGGATGGCCCCGGCCCGGACGAGCCCAGTCAGCCGGAGACGTACTACTGCTTACCCCACCGCCCGACTCCCTGCTGCTGCTAACCTTTCGGGCGCGCCGCGTGGGCATCAGTACCTACGCCCAGCAAACCGATCTACAGGGCAGCACCCGGCTCACCACCCGCCAGAATCTGCGTTACCGGCTGCTCAGCGAATGGCTCTACGACGAGCGGGGCCGGCCCTCTTTCGTCCGGGAAGACTACCTGACCCACCTGGTGCATACCGCAGCTCTGGGCCAGGGCTGGCAGGCCGGCCAGGTGGTGCACTATGAGCAAAGCCGGGCTAATGCCACCCGCTCCGGGGCCTGGCTGGCCCGAATGGGGTATCAGCACCGGCTACGCGCCCTGAGTGGCGTCGACACGTTGTCGGTGGCGCGCTACCTGATCTTTGGAGGCTTGGGCTACGATGCCCGCAACGGGCGGCAGGACCGGGGCCCCTCGTATGGCCTGGAGGTCACTACGCTGGTGTATCCGGATCGGACTTCCACCCAGCCGGTGGCGGTGCGGCTATCCGGGACGCGTGCCAATCTGGGCCCGCGAATCTGGCAGCGGACCGTGGCGGAAGGGTTTTATGAGCGCACTTTCGACGCTTACTCCACCGGGTCGCTACGGCTGGGCTACCGCTCCAACCGGGCCGAAGACTATGTTCCGGGCAATGTGCAACGCATTCAGAGCGACACCATCGCCACCCAGCTCAGCTGGGTATACCGGCTGGCGGACCGGGTTTCGCTGCGCTCCGACAATGCTCTGGCTTTACCCAGCCGGGCGTTTCTCTATCGTCAGCTTGCGGTTGAATCGGATACGATCCAGAATCTGCGCTACCGTCAGCAGGAATTGGATACGCGGCAGGAACTACGCATGAGCAGCCGCAAGCTGCAGTTTATGCTCACGTTTACCTACCGGGAGCGGAACCGCGGCTACGCCCTCGACAACAACCGCAACCTGACGCTCAGCCGGCTGGAAACCGCTACTGCCCGCGAACGGGTTAAGGACATCACCGAGAAAACCACGCTCTGGCAGTCGGAGCTGACGTGGCTGCCCCAACCGCGCCACGCTTTCACCCTGCTGGGCACGGCCCACCTGCTGCGGGTAGACACGCCGAGCGAAGAGAATGAGCAGGACCGCGACGAAGCGCAGCACTTGCTGCGCCTGACCTGGACCGGGCGCTGGGCCGGCTCCTTCCGCACCACGCTGGCCGTGGGCGGTGAGTACCGACAGTTCGTATTTGTGAAAGCCGCCCAGAGTGCCGAAAACTACGCTGACCGTTTGCTACACTGGGAACCGGGCTTCACCTGGGTGCCGGGACGCTTCAGTCTGAAGTCAACCTACCACCTGTGGGTAAGCTACCAGGTGCGCGACCGGGCCGGCGAGCAGCTGAAAAACCGCGCCAACCGCGTGCTGGAGCAGCAGCAGAACCTTAGCTACCAGCTCAGCTCCCGCCGCCTGATTAACCTGGACTACGTGCGGCGGGAAAACCGGGTGGGGCTACTCAACTGGCCACAGTTCCGGGAAAGCCCGCTGGACACGACCATCACCCACGATTTAGCCGGGGGAATCCGGCAGGGCTGGAGCGGGCCGCGGGCCCAGAGCAGCCTGCGCCTGGGCTATCGTTTCCTGGAGCAGCGGACCCACGGTCGGGCTACGCGGCTGGCCGCCGATGGCGGCATGGCTACGCTCATCTACCTCCGTAACGTAACCCGTCAGCAGGGCCCCGACCTGGCGTACGAACGGCGCACTGCGACCGGCTTTTCCCTTACGGCTACGCTGTGGCTGCAGCAGCTGCGCACGTTCTACCGCTACCATACGGGCCAGGGAGTGTACGCCGCCAGCAGCTACACGGCCGAAGAGCTGGCTCGCGAAACGAGCAATCTATATCCCTATTTTGAGCTGGCCGTGAACTGGCGGCTGGGCGGCTGGCGGCGCTAGTGGGCATCTTTATCACGCCGGCGGTCTTGCGCTACGGGAAAGGCACCCACTACGGAGCCGAAAACGACATTCCCCGGGCTTGAGTAGTCCCTGAAAATGCCAGAGCCTCCCTTCCGGCCGGAAAGGAGGCTCTTTTACAGTTACGTTCCGGCCGGTCGGGCCGCGGGGGATTAAGGCTGCAGGGTGAACGTGCGCGTTACGGAGTTGAATGGTCCGGGAATCATGGTGCCGTTGGCATCTACCAATTCCAGCTTCACGGTATTCTGCCCGGCAGGCAGACCTTCCATCATGTAAGGAGCCCACTGGTCAATCATGAATTCGGTACCGTTGATGGTGGCCCGCACCTTGTTACCATCGGGCGACAAAGTCGTGTTCACCAGAAAGAAGTCCAGCATCACCTTTTTGGCATCAGCCCCGGAATAGGTATCCTTTGGGCGGCTGTAGAACATGTGCGGAGCCGTCAGATCAGCATTCAGGGGCTTGGCTGCAGCCGCGTTGCCTACCGTTACTACCCGCAGGTCGTATGCGCCCCGATGCTTGAGGCTTTCGTGGTAGGAGCGCGACAGGAACGAGAGCACCACGTGCTGCCCGTCGGCAATGGGCTTGGTAAATTCGGTGGTGTAATGGGCCGTATAGGGCTCGTTATCCACAATATTGTGGATGTGCTGGCCTTTCTCAGCGGTAGCCATTTCCCCGGCATGCACGCCGCCGGTCATTTTGGAAAGCTGGAAATTGGAAACATCGTAGTCAAAAGCCACGCTGCCACTGGCGGTAGCGGAACCCGCGGCCGGCGATTTCAGCTGCATCAGGGCTTCCGGCATTTTAGGCGAATCGGTGAAGGGCGTCAGGCGCAGGCCGTTTTTCTCCATCGCGGCAGCGGTACTACCCGAAATAGTGCTGACCGTGGCATTCGTGCCAGAATCCTGTTGCTGTTTAGCCGTATCGCAGGCGGCCAGACCGAGCAGCATCGCGCTGCTCACCAATAAAGCAGATGCTTTCATGTGGGGAATAAATGGAAGTGTTAACAGGATCACCGAACCGTTCGTCCGGTCGCGTTCCGACATCGAAACGACGAATGTTTTTTCAGTACCTTGCGCAATACGTAAGGTTTGCTCAAAAGTATATTGATTTTCCGCTATGGAAGAAAAATTGTTGGAAGAAATTCCCTCCCTCGACTTGGCCGATTTCCGTTCCGGTGACCCGGAGCGCAAGGCCCGCTTCGTTCAACAGTTGGGCGAAGCCTATCAGAACATTGGTTTCGTGGCCCTGAAGAATCATGGCCTGACCGACGAACAAACTCAGGCGCTCTACCGCGACGTGAAGACGTTCTTCGCTCTGGCCGACGATGCCAAGCAACGCTACGAAAACCCCGCCCTGGCCGGGCAGCGGGGGTACATCAGCAAAGGCAAAGAACATGCAAAGGGCCGCAACACCGGCGACCTGAAAGAGTTCTTCCACGTGGGCCAGGAAGTCGACGATCAGACCGACCCCATCCGCCACGAGTATCCGGACAACATCTGGCCCGAGGAAATTTCCTCGTTCCGGCAGAGCACGCTCACCACCTACAAAACGTTGGAGGCTGCGGGAAAAGATGTATTGCGGGCTATTGCGCTCTACCTGAAGCTGGCCGAGAACTATTTCGATGACAAGGTACGCAATGGAAATTCCATTTTGCGCCCTATTCATTATTTCCCGATTGAAAATCCGGAAGCGGTTCCGGCCGATGCCGTCCGGGCCGCCGAACACGGTGATATCAACCTGATTACCTTGCTGATGGGCGCCTCCGCCGATGGGCTGCAGGTGAAACGCCGCGACGACCAGTGGATTCCCATCACGGCACTCCCCGACCAGATTGTGGTAAACGTGGGCGACATGCTGCAGCGCCTGACCAACGGCGTGCTGAAAAGCACCATTCACCGCGTGGTGAACCCGGCCCGCGAGAAGATGAACTCCTCGCGCTTCTCGGTGCCGTTCTTTATGCACCCGCGCTCCGAAATGAGCCTGGCGGCGTTGGAGAGCTGCGTAACGGCCGAAAACCCGAAGAAGGAAGCCGATATCACCGCCGGTGAATTTCTGAATGAGCGGCTGATTGAGCTGGGCCTGAAAAAGAAGTAAGGAGCTCGCCTGCTGACGAATTATGATCGGTTGCCGAGGCTGACTTCAGCCTCGGCAACCGTTTTTTTTTGGTAAGTTGAGCGGCTTTGGGTTTGTTGCTTTGCTTGCCCGCCCCTGAAAACCACCTCCCTCGCTTTGGAAACGGAAGACGTTCAGCTTGCGCCCCCCTCCCGGAGCCGCCGCGGTGCCCGCACGAAACGGGTGCGGGGCATTATTTTTCTGCGAGACGTGCTCACCCTGGGCCTCACTGCCTTTGGCGGCCCCCAGGCCCATTTAGCCATGATGCTGCGCCTGCTGGTGGATAAACGCCGCTACCTGACGGCAGCCGAACTGCTGGAGCTGACGGCCCTCTGCCAGATCCTGCCCGGCCCGACGTCGACCCAGACCATCACGGCCATTGGCTACCGCCTCGGCGGACCTAATCTGGCTTACTTAACCGTACTGGTCTGGATGCTGCCGGCCGTGACGTTCATGACCCTGGCCGGTCTTACCATTACCTACCTCGACAAAGCCCAGGTGACCAATCTGGTGCAATACGTGCAGCCTATTGCCGTAGGCTTCGTGGCCTACTCAGCCTACAAGATTGCCGATAAAGTCATTCACACCAAGACCTCGGTGGCCCTGATGGTGGCGGCCGCCATGCTGGCTTACCGGTTTCAGCTGCCCTGGCTGCTGCCGCTATTGCTGCTGGCAGGCGGAGCCGTCACCACGCTCCGCTACCGCAAAATGCCCCTGCACGCGGATAAGGAGCCCCTGCAGATTGAATGGGCCAACTTCGTGCTATGGCTGGGCATACTGATTGGGGCCGCTTTGCTGGGGTCCTACACCCGGTTGCTGCCCGTGCGCCTGTTCGAGAACTTCTACCGCAACGGCAGCCTCGTTTTTGGGGGTGGCCAGGTGCTGGCCCCGCTACTCTACGCCGAGTTTGTTGGGTTCAAGCACTACCTCAGCACCCAGGAATTTCTGTCGGGGCTGGGGCTGGTACAGGCTATGCCAGGACCAAACTTCTCGTTTGCTTCCTACATCGGGGCCCTGGCCATGCGGCGCGACGGCAGCGGCATCGGAGGGCAGGTACTGGGGGCCGTGGTAGCGGCGGCCGGCATCTTCATGCCGGGCACGCTGCTGATCTTCTTTCTGATTCGCTTCTGGGACCAGCTCAAGCAGTACCGGGTGGTGAAGGCCTCGTTGGAGGGTATCAATGCCGTATCGGCGGGGCTGGTATGCGCAGCCACCTTTCTGCTCTACCATCCGCTACCCGATACCCCGGTTAACCTGATTCTGGTGGGAGCCACGTTTTTTCTGCTGCTGTGGGAGAAGATACCCTCGTATGCCATCGTAGTAGCGGGGCTGCTGGCGGGGGCAATATTTTAGCGAACAAGCCACTTCCCGACGGAAAGTGGCTTGTTCTATAGATGTCCTTACGGCCGTGCCGTTTCCCGTAGGTAGCTTAGCCAAGCCGGGAAACAGCCTGCTCCGATAGCCGGATGAGGTAGTCGCCGTAACCGCTTTTGCGCAGCGGCTCGGCAATTTTACGCAGCTGCGCGGCATCGATGAACCCCTGGCGGTAGGCCACTTCCTCAATCGAGCCAACCTTCAGGCCCTGCCGCTGTTCGAGTACGCGCACAAATTCACCGGCATGCATCAGGCTTTCGAACGTGCCGGTATCCAGCCAGGCCGTGCCACGACCCAGGATACCCACTTTGAGCTTACCGCGGCGCAGGTACTCCTGGTTTACGTCCGTAATTTCGTACTCGCCGCGGGGGCTGAGCTTCAGGTCGCGGGCGATCTGAACTACGTCATTATCATAAAAGTACAACCCCGGCACGGCATAGTTGCTCTTGGGCTTAGCCGGCTTTTCTTCGATGCTGAGGGCTTTTTTGTCCGCATCAAACTCTACCACGCCGTAGCGCTCCGGGTCGTGCACATGGTAGGCATACACCACCCCACCATCGGGGTTGTTATTTGAGCGCAACAGTTCCTCAATGCCGCTGCCGTAGAAAATATTATCGCCGAGTACCAGCGCCACTTTGTCGTCGCCGATGAAGTCGGCCCCCAGCACGAAGGCTTGGGCGAGGCCGTTGGGTACTTCCTGCACGATGTACTGGAAGTTGCAGCCCAGGTTTTTGCCATCGCCGAGCAGCTTCTGAAACTGTGCCTGGTCGTGGGGCGTGGTGATAATGAGGATATCCTTGATGCCGGCCATCATCAGAATTGACAGCGGATAATAAATCATCGGCTTGTCGTAGACGGGCATCAGCTGTTTGGAAACGGCCAGCGTGAGCGGGTGCAAGCGGGTGCCGGAGCCGCCGGCGAGAATAATACCTTTCATGTTGGGGGTCTTGGGACTTTACTAAAAGAGCGTTATGCTGAAGCGAAGTTGAAGCAGTAATTCCGTAGCACATCAGAGACTTCCGTAAGTCCAGCCTGCGGTGCTTCTGACATTAATTGCGCTCGGCAATAAACGCCTGGTTTTCCTTAAACCAATTGAGTGTTTTCTGCAGGCCTTCCCGAATGCGGATCTGGGGCTGATAGTTGAGCAGAGTATTAGCCTTGCTGATGTCGGCCAGGGAGTCGCGGATGTCGCCGGCGCGGTCGGGGCCGTACTCGGGGGTGATGTCGGAGCCGGCTTCTTCCTTCAGGATGTTGAACAGGTCGTTGAGGGAAGTGCGGTCGGCTACGGCCACGTTGTAGACCTGATTTACGGCCGCCGGATTCTGCACCAGCGCGGCTTTGATGTTGGCCTGCACACAGTTTTCCACGAAGGTGAAGTCCCGGGTCTGGCCTCCGTCGCCGTTCATGCGCGGCGGCTTGCCTTCCAGCACCGCATCAATGAAGAGCGGAATAACGGCGGCGTAGGCCCCGTTCGGGTCCTGGCGGGGGCCAAAGATGTTGAAGTAGCGCAGCCCGATGATTTCCATGCCGTAGGTCTTGCCGAACACGTCGGCGTACAGCTCGTTGGCGTACTTGGTCACGGCGTAGGGCGAAAGGGGCTTGCCGATACGGTCCTCTACTTTCGGCAGGGCCTGATGGTCGCCGTAGGTCGAGGAGGAGGCCGCGTACACGAAGCGCTTCACCCCGGCTTCCTTGGCGCCCACGAGCATGTTGACGAAGCCGCCCACGTTTACGTCGTTGGAGGTAATCGGGTCGTTGATGGAGCGGGGCACCGAGCCCAGCGCGGCCTGGTGCAGCACCACGTCCACGCCCTGGCAGGCGTCGATGCAGGTCTGCCGGTCGCGGATGTCGCCCTCGATAACTTCCAGCGCCGGGTTGGCGGCAAACAGCGCCACGTTCTTGCGGAAGCCATTGGAGAAGTTATCGAGTACGCGCACCTGCTTGGCGCCGTACCTGAGCAGGTATTCCACCAGGTTGGAGCCGATAAAGCCCGCCCCGCCCGTCACCAGAAAGGTCAGGTTGTCGAGCGGCTGGTCGTGAAAAGGAGTTTCGTACATTCTTTAATGTGCTAATGTGCCAATGTGAGAAATGTGGAAATGAGTTGATTAGTGGCCCGCTACGAGCTTAGCACATCAGCCCATTTCTACACCAGCACATTAAGTCTCAATTCTTAATTACTCAGCGCCCTAGCGCTGAGCGTACTGTTGGTTGTAGTACTGCTGGTATGCGCCGCTGGTCACGTTGTTCAGCCAGGCTTCGTTTTCCAGGTACCAGTCCACGGTCTGGCTCAGGCCCTGCTCGAAGGTGACGGATGGTTTCCAGCCCAGCTCGTTCATGATTTTGCTCGAGTCGATGGCGTAGCGCAGGTCGTGGCCGGCGCGGTCCTTCACGAAGGTGATGAGCTTGCGGGAGGTGCCCTGCTCCTTACCGGTTTTTTCGTCCAGCGTGTCGCAGAGCAGATGGATCAGCGCCAGGTTGGCCCACTCGTTCACGCCGCCGATGTTGTAGGTTTCGCCCACGGTGCCCTTGTGGAACACGGCGTCGATGGCGGTGGCATGGTCTTTCACGAACAGCCAGTCGCGCACGTTTTCGCCCTTGCCGTACACCGGCACGGGCTGGCCGTGCTGAATGCGGTGAATGGCCAGCGGAATCAGCTTCTCGGGGAAGTGGTTCGGGCCGTAGTTGTTCGAGCAGTTGCTTAGCTTGATGGGCAAGCCGTAGGTATGGTGCCAGGCCCGCACGAAGTGGTCGGAAGCCGCTTTAGAGGCCGAGTACGGCGAGCGGGGGTCGTAGCTGGTTTCCTCGGTGAACATGTCGGGGCCGAAGTCCAGGGAGCCGTACACTTCGTCGGTGCTCACGTGGTAGAAGGTTTTGCCCTCGAAGCCCAGGGGCTTCCACAGGTTTTTGGCAGCCTGCAACAGGTTCACCGTGCCCAGCACGTTGGTTTTCACGAAGGCCAGCGGGTCGGTGATGGAACGGTCTACGTGGCTTTCGGCGGCCAGGTGAATCACGGCGTCGGGCTCCTCGTGGGCGAAGAGCTGATCCACGAAAGCCTGGTCGGTGATGTCGCCTTTCACCAGCCGGTAGTTGGGCGCGCTTTCAACGTCGCGCAGGTTTTCCAGGTTGCCGGCGTAGGTCAGTGCGTCCAGGTTCAGAATCTGATACTCCGGATACTTGGTCACGAACAGGCGCACCACGTGCGACCCAATGAAGCCGGCCCCGCCGGTGATGATGATTTTCATGATGTTAATGTGCTAAATGTGTTGCTGTGCTGAATGTAAAAATGATCTGTTCGTCAGTTTTTACATTTCTCCCATTCCTTAATTGCCACATTACAAAGACTGCTGCCACTTCCAGGAGCTGGCCAGCGAGTCTTCCAAAGAAGTAGTGGTTTGAAAGCCCAGTTCCCGCGTCGCCTTGGTGACATCGGCGTAGATGGCGGGCACGTCGCCGGGCCGGGCGGCGCCGATGATGTAGTTGAGCTTCTGGCCGGTGGCGCGCTCAAACGTCTGCACTACTTCCAGCACGCTGTTGCCGCGGCCGGTGCCCACGTTGAAGGTTTCAACGGCCGCGCTGCTGCCTTCCAGCAGCCGCTGCACCGCTACCACGTGGGCCTGCGCCAGGTCTACCACGTGAATGTAGTCGCGGATGTTGGTGCCGTCGGGCGTAGCGTAGGTGTCGCCGTAGATGGTGAGCTTCTCGCGGATGCCGGCGGCCGTCTGGGTAATAAACGGAACCAGGTTATTCGGCACGCCCAGCGGCAGCTCCCCGATGCGGGCCGAGGCGTGGGCCCCGATCGGGTTGAAGTAGCGCAGCAGAATCGTGCGCAGGCTGGCATCGGCGGCGGCGGTATCGTTGAGGATGTCCTCGCACATCTGCTTGGTGTTGCCGTAGGGCGAAGTCGCCTTTTTGGTCGGCGTCTGCTCCGTCACGGGCAGCTGATCGGGCACCCCATACACGGTACACGACGACGAGAACACCAGACTTTTCACTCCAAACTCCGGCATCACCGTGAGCAGGGTGAGCAAAGAGCCCACGTTGTTGCGGTAGTACTTCAACGGCTCACTCACCGATTCGCCCACGGCCTTGAACGCCGCGAAGTGAATGACGCCCGCAATACCGGGCTCCTGGGCAAACACGCCGCGCAGCGCCACGGCGTCGGCGCAGTCGATACGGTAGCAGGGCACGGCCACGCCAAGAATAGCCTTCAGCCCCGCCAGCACCGACTCCTGGGAGTTGCTGAAATCGTCTACAATCACGGGCTGGTAGCCGGCCTCGTAGAGCTCTACTACCGCGTGCGAGCCGATGTAGCCCGCCCCACCCGTTACCAGTATTTTCGTTCGTGTCATCAGTTTATCAGTTGCCAGTTGCCAGTTACCGGTTGCCAGGCCCCACTCGTTGAACGAGCTGGCAACCGGCAACCGGCAACTGGCAACTGAATTACAGGCTCCAGTAGTGCATGTCCTGGATCTTGCCGCGGAACAGGCCTTTGATGTCGACCAGCACCGGATTTTCGGACGTGATGGACTTGAAATAGTCTTCGTCGAGCGCGGCGTAGGGCAGGTGGCTGACGGCCACGATTACCGCGTCGTAGTCCCGGCTGATTTCGTCGATAGGGGTCAGGCGGAAGCCGTACTCGTGGTGCAGCTCGTCGGAGCTGGCGTGGGGGTCGACGATATCGACGTTGACGGAGAAGTTCTTCAGCTCCTGAATCACGTCGGCCACCTTGGAGTTGCGGATGTCTTCCACGTTTTCCTTGAAGGTGGCGCCCATCACCAGCACCTTGCTCTTCGACACGTCCTTGCCGTGCTTGATCATCATCTGCACCGTCTTGCGGGCGATGTAGGCGCCCATGTTGTCGTTGGTAGTGCGCCCGCTCAGAATCACCTTCGCATCGTAGCCCAGCTCCTTGGCCTTGTAAGTCAGGTAGTAGGGGTCCACGCCGATGCAGTGGCCGCCCACCAGACCGGGGGAGAACTTCAGGAAGTTCCACTTGGTGCCGGCCGCCTCCAGCACCTCGTAGGTATTGATGCTCATGCGGTCGAAAATCATCGACAGCTCGTTCATCAGGGCAATGTTGACGTCGCGCTGGGTGTTTTCGATAATCTTGGCGGCCTCGGCCACCTTGATACTGCTGGCCCGGTGCACGCCGGCCGTAATGACCAGCTCATACACCTTGGCAATCAGGTCCAGCGACTCCGCGTCGCAGCCGCTCACCACCTTCACGATGCGGGCCAGGGTGTGCTCCTTGTCGCCGGGGTTGATGCGCTCGGGCGAGTAGCCCACTTTGAAGTCATCGTTGGCGAAGCTCAGGCCCGAATGCTTTTCCATCACCGGAATGCAGTCTTCCTCGGTGCAGCCGGGGTATACCGTGCTTTCAAACACCACGTAGTCGCCTTTCTTCAGCACCTTGCCCATGGTGGTGGAGGCTCCAAGCAGGGGCCGCAGGTCGGGCTGGGCGTGCTCATCAATTGGGGTGGGCACGGCCACGATGAAGAACGTGGCCTCCCGCAGCACCTCCAATGAGTCGGTGAACTCAATATCGCGGCCCTCAAAGTCCTTGGCTTCCAGCTCCCCGCTCGGGTCGATGTTGTGGCGCATCAGGTCCACGCGGGCCGCATTAATATCGAAGCCGATGACACTGGTATGGCGGGCAAATTCGAGGGCGATGGGCAAGCCGACGTAGCCGAGGCCAATAACGGCGAGCTTGGTCTTTTTCTGGAGGAGTTGCTCGTACACGGTTGGGGACTTAGGGTCTTGGGGACTTAGGATCTTGAATTCTGATAGCTGCTGTCAGCAAACGGCTTCCGTTGGGCTGATACGGGAAACCTGCTGCTCGGTCAGTAAATAATATTCGAGGCTCTCCGGACACTGGGCCCGGCCGGCTTCATCAAAGTTCAGGCGGTGGCCGTGGGTGCTCATCCAGCCGTGCTGCCGGGCGGGGTTGCCGTACACCAGCGCGTATGGCGGTACGTCCTTCGTAACCACCGCGCCGGCTCCGACAAAGGCATATTCGCCCAGTCGCACCCCGCATACGATGGTGCTGTTGGCGCCGATGCTCACGCCCCGCGCCAGCAGGGTGAGCTGGTAGTGGTTGCGGCGCGGCACGGCACTACGGGGGTTGCGCACGTTAGTAAACACTACCGAAGGACCGATGAACACGTCGTCGGCACACTCTACGCCGGTGTACAGGCTCACGTTGTTCTGCACCTTCACGTTGCGGCCCAGCCGGACCCCGTCGGCAATCATCACATTTTGCCCGATGCTGCACCCTTCGCCCAGCTCGCAGCCCGGCATCAGGTGGGCGAAGTGCCAGATGCGGCTCCCGGCGCCAATGCGGCAACCCTCGTCGAGGACGGCGGTGGGATGCGCAAAGTAGGCGGGGGATTCAGTCACGGGAGCGTAATAAACCGCTGATGGGCGGGGAGTTTTTCAGCCGGCAAAGGTATAGCTTTTCAAAAGTTTATGGCTGCTCCAGCTCAGAAGTTTACCAGCCGTCAAAATAACTCCTCCCTGGCCAGCGCCAGGCAGTTGAGCTGGTTACGCGGGCTGAGCCGCTCGTAGCAGCCGGTCTTTGCCAAACATATCCGGCCGCGGCATCACCTCCTGGTAGCCCAGTTGCAGCAGCAGCGCCACCATTTCGGCCGCGTACTGCTCATTGATTTCAAAGTACAGCCGGCCGCCGGGTCGCAGGTATTTTCGACCCAACTGCCCAATACGGCGATAGAAGAGCAGCGGGTCGTGGTCGGGGACGAACAGGGCCGTGGCCGGTTCGTAGTCCAGCACGTTGCGGCGCATCAGGGGCCGCTCCTGCTCCAGCACGTAGGGCGGGTTGCTGACCAGAACAGCCAGGGAGGCCGGCGCAATCCTGCGGGGTTCCTGGGTCAGAATATCAACCTGCTCAAACTCAATAGCGCACTCATAACGCCGGGCATTGCGGCGGGCTACGGTCAGCGCCGCGGCCGAAATATCGACGCCCACCGCCAGGGCCGGCTGCAGCGCCAGACTCAGGGCCAGCGGGATGCAGCCGCTGCCGGTGCCCACATCCAGCAAAGTCAGGCCCGCCTGCCCCTTATTCTCGCCGATAATCAACTGCACCAACTCCTCGGTTTCCGGGCGCGGAATAAGCGTGGCGGGCGTGACTTCCAGCTCCAGCCCGGCGAAATGCGCCACGCCCAGCACATACTGCACCGGCTCGTGCCACAGCAGACGCTGCTGCACGTCCGGCAGCTGCGCCAGAACCGGCGCCGGCACCAGCTCAGCGGCCCGCATCCGACGCTGCAAGGGCGACACCTGCAACAGATGCTCGGTCACGATACCGGCAATGGCGGTGGCTTCGGCCTCCGGGTAGATAGCTTGCAGGGCAGTGGAAAGAGTAGTAGTCAGTTCCCGGACGGTCATGGCAAGGTCGGCTGGTGAATTTTAAAAGCTGAAGGCTGGCCGGAGCGCCCAGCCGGGTGGGTGGTGCCACGACTCAAAGTCGTGGCACCACTATCGTTGAACGGCCATGGAGCAGATGTCAGCACCGGTAGTGGTACCACGACTTTAAGTCGTGGCACCACCGGCAGCTATCTGTCGTCCAGACAAAGTACCTTCGGCTTCCCAAAGCTACACTCCCGCCCGGTATGACCGATTTCGATATTCTGATGATGCGCCGGGCGCTGGACCTGGCCCGCCTCGGCACCGGCTACGCCCGGCCCAACCCTGTGGTGGGGTGCGTGATAACGCACGAGGGCCGCATCATTGGGGAAGGCTGGCACCAGTACTATGGCGGCCCCCACGCCGAGGCAAACGCGCTGGCCGCCGTGGCCGACCCGCGCCTGCTGGCCGAAAGCCGGGTGTACGTGACGCTGGAACCCTGTGCCCACTTCGGCAAAACGCCCCCCTGCGCCGACCTGCTCATTGCCAAAGGCGTACGCGACGTGGTGGTCTGCAACCTCGACCCCAACCCGCTGGTAGCCGGCCACGGCATCGAAAAGCTGCGCGCGGCGGGCATCACCGTCGAAACCGGCTTGCTGGCCGCCGAAGGCCGCTGGCTGAACCGCCGCTTCTTCACCTTCCAGGAAAAGAAGCGCCCCTACATCGTGCTGAAATGGGCGGAAACGGCCGACGGCTACCTGGCCGGACCCTATTTTCAGCCAGTGCAGATCAGCGGGCCACTGGCGCACCTGGCCACGCACCAGTGGCGCACTGAGGAGCAGGCTATTCTGGTGGGTACCCGCACGGCGCTGCACGACAATCCGCGGCTGAGTGCCCGCGAATGGCCCGGGCAGAATCCGACCCGTATCGTCATCGATAAAAACCTGAGTCTGCCGCCCACCCACCATCTTTTCGACGGTACGCAGCCCACGCTGGTGTATACCTACCGCAGCCGGGCCACCCAGGGCAACCTGGGCTACATCACGCTGTCGGAAGCCGACGACCTGTTTCCGCAGCTGTTCAGCAACCTTTATCAGCGCAATGTGCAGTCGGTGCTGGTGGAGGGCGGCCCCACGGTGCTCACCTCCCTGCTGCGCGACGGATTGTGGGACGAAATGCGCATCATCCGCAGCCCCCGCACGCTGGGCGGCGGCATTCTGGCCCCCAAACATGGCCTGTCGGGTTTGCACGAGCAGTTCCGGCTCGGCGACGACGAGGTGTTCGTGTACCTGCGACCCTAAGGCAAACCTGGGCAGTGGTGAAAGGACGAGTTTTATGTTCTGCTGGCGCGGACCGAACAAAAACTCATCCTTTCGCCACTACGTCACTCCACCCCTCCCCATTTCACCACTTCCCAATTTCACCTCATGGCCGAAGAACTCCTTCTCGATACCACGCTTACCAAAGCCGGGCAATACCGCCAGCTGCTGCCCCAGATTGAGGCCCTGACCACCGGCGAGCCGGACCTGACCGCCAACCTGGCCAATACCGCGGCCGCGTTGCGCCAGGCATTCGGCTTCTTCTGGGTCGGGTTTTACCTGGTGAAGGGCGACGAGCTGGTCCTGGGACCGTTCCAGGGCCCCATTGCCTGCACCCGCATCCGGCACGGCAAGGGCGTCTGCGGGGCCAGCTGGGCCCAGGCCCAAACCCTGCTGGTGCCCGACGTGGAGCAGTTTCCCGGCCACATAGCCTGCAGCTCCGACTCGAAATCCGAAATCGTAGTCCCAATCATCAAAAACGGGCTGGTAGTGGCCGTGCTCGACGTGGACAGCGACCAGCTCAACGACTTCGACCACGACGACCAGCGGGCGTTAGAGCAACTGATGCTGACGGCCAGCGGGTGGTTTTAATCTGAACCACGGATTCGGCCGGATTTCTGGACCACGGATTCCTCCGGATTTTTCGGATTGCACGGATTTTGTAGTTGGCGCAGACGCCCGGGTAGCAACTCCCAATAAGAAAGGCCACCCGTCCGGGTGGCCTTTCTTAACTCCAGGTAATCGTCCACAAAATCCGACTAATCCGAAAAATCCGGACGAATCCGTGGTCCACAAAATCCGTGTAATCCGACTAATCCGGAGGAATCCGTGGTTCAGACTTTCAGCTGGGCAATGATGGTCTGGCCGCCTTTCACCTTTTCGCCGATCTGCACCTTCACTTCGGTATCGATGGGCACGAAAATATCGACGCGGGAGCCGAATTTGATGAAGCCGAACTCTTCGCCCTGGCTTACTTCGTCGCCTTCGTTCACGTACCACACAATGCGCCGGGCCATGGCCCCCGCAATCTGACGGAACAGTACGAAAGGGCCAACTTCCGATTCGACCACGACGGTAGTCCGCTCGTTCTTGGTGCTGCTCTTGGGGTGCCAGGCCACCAGATAGTTGCCCGGATGGTACTTGAAGTAGCGTACGACACCCGAAATCGGGTTGCGGGTGATGTGCACGTTGATGGGCGACATGAAAATGCTAATCTGCTTGCGCATATCATCGAAGTACTCCGACTCATGCACGTTCTCGATGACGACTACTTTGCCGTCGGCGGGCGCGATGATGAGGTCTTCGTGGGTGAACAGCCGGCGGGCCGGGCTGCGGAAAAACTGGAGCAGAATCAGGAAGGCGACCAGCGAAGCCCCCACGAAGATGCGGTTAAAGGTCTCGGCCGGCCGGTTGAACTGCAACAGCAGCAGATTGACCGCCAGCAGGGCCAGCAGCGTAAAAAAAAGTATTCGTCGTCCTTCCTTATGAATTTTCATAAATCACTGATTGGCGCTGATTTTTATGATTTCGCTGATTCAACGCGCAAGGTGAACGAGGGAAGCGGCACCGCGCCGGGGTAGTCATTAAAGCACATACGCGCCGCAGGGCACAAAGATAGCCCGGACCTACAGGGCCGGGCTATCCGAAAACAAATATAACCGCTTAGCGCGCCGCCGGACAAAGTTTCCGGGCCGATTCACCCAAAAAAAATCAGCGAAACCATCCTGAGCAGCGGGAATCAGTGATTTAGAAGCCGCCGCGGAACTTGTAGGTCTGGGCTACTTTGTCGATGGCCACCACGTAGGCGGCGATGCGCATCGGAATCTTGTATTTCTGGCTCGTGGCGTACACTTTCTCAAACGCGTCGGACATGATCCGGTCGGCGCGCTCGGTCACCATTTCCTCGGTCCACTTAAAGCCCTGGCGGTTCTGCACCCATTCGAAGTACGAAACCGTGACGCCGCCCGAGTTGGCCAGAATGTCGGGTACCACCATAATGCCCTTCTCGTTGATGATCGGGTCGGCGGAGGCCGAGGTTGGGCCGTTGGCACCTTCCACGATGAGCTTCGCCCTGATGCTGTGCGCGTTGTGCTCGGTAATCACATCTTCCACGGCGGCGGGCACCAGCACGTCCACGTCGGTGAGCAGCAGGTCGTCGGCATTGTCCATCAGCGTAGCGCCAGCGTAGCCATCGAGGCGACCTTTGTGCTCATTCTTATAGGCAATGGCCTCGTCGATATTGATACCCTGCTCATTCCAGTACGCCCCGCTCACGTCGGATATGGCCCTGATGGTCACGCCCTGCTCGCAGAGGAGCTTGGCGGCCCAGGAGCCCACGTTGCCGAAGCCCTGCACGGCGGCCGTAGCCTTTTTGGGGTCCATGCCCAGCTTCTTCATGGCAGCCAAAGCCGAGACCATCACGCCGCGGCCGGTGGCCTCGGTGCGGCCCAGTGAGCCCCCCATTACCAGCGGCTTGCCGGTCACGACGGCGGGCGAGGTGGCGCCCACGGTCTTGCTGAACTCGTCCATCAGCCACGCCATTTCGCGCGGGCCGGTACCCATGTCCGGGGCCGGAATGTCTTTATCGGGGCCGAAAACGTCTTTTAGGGCCAGCGTGTAGCCGCGGGTCAGGCGTTCGATTTCGCCGGCGCTCATGGTGGTCGGCTCGCAGATGATACCGCCTTTGGCCCCACCGTAGGGAATATCAACCACGGCGCACTTCCAGGTCATCCAGGCCGCCAGGGCCTTTACCTCGTCGAGGTGGACGTTCTTATCGTAGCGAATCCCGCCCTTGGAAGGACCCAGGATGGTGTTGTGAATCACGCGGTAGCCTTCGAACACGCGCACCTTGCCGTTGTCCATCGTAACGGGAATATGCACAATCACCTGCTTGTCGGGCGCTTTGAGCACATTGTAAGTCTCGTCATCGAGGCCCAGGATTTCCGTAGCCACGTTGAAGCGCGACATCATGGATTCGAGGGGATTTTCGGCATCGACGCGGGGAGCCGGTTCTTTGTACACCGTGGTGGCAGCCATACGGGGAGGATAAATTGGGATGGGTGGGAAGAAAGAGCGACGGATCAGCGGGGGGAAAGCCGAAACCGGGCGCCGGGATTGCGGGGCCAAAGGTAGTAGGTTTATGCCATACGCAGGAGCGGAGGGCCGGGGCTCGTGAGGGAGGACTTTCAGGTTTGAGCCTTGTCGTTACCAAGGCTCAAACCCCGTTTCCGCCGTCGCTCGGCTGCGCCGGGCGACGACTCCGCCCTGAGCAGCTGCGCTGCGAATCCGTCTGTGCCGCTCCGACACCCCGGCCACCCGGCGCGGCACGCTCTCGGCACAGCCGGGCGACGGCGGGAAGGGTTTATTACCCCAGCAGCACTTGCAACAGGGCCAGCACGGGCAAAATGAACAGGAAGGCGTCGAACCGGTCGAGCAGGCCGCCGTGGCCGGGCATGATGCTACCCGAATCCTTCACGCCCACGCTGCGCTTAAGCATGGATTCGGCTAGGTCGCCGAGCGGGCCGAAGACGGCTACTACGCCGGCGGCCACGAGGCGGTAGGTGAGCGACAGCTCGGGCAGCAGGTAGCCCAGGGCCCAGCCCATAACCAGCGTGAGCAGGAACCCGCCGATAGCGCCCTCCCAGGTTTTGCCGGGTGAGATGCTTGGAGCGAGCTTGTGCCGGCCGAAAGTCTTGCCCGCCGCGTAGGCCCCGATATCGGAGCACCAGACCAGAAACAACAGCGCGAAGATGCGGCGGTAGTCATAAAAGACTAGCCCGGGCATGACCTTACCTGTTACCTCACTGTAACTGGTGCAGCTGATAACGCAGAGCAGGCTCATGGGAATGCTGACGTAAAGCAGACCGGTAAGCGTCGCTCCGATATTCCCGAACGGGCTTTTATACTTTGGCCACAGTACCATCTCACGGAGCACCAAGGCTATTGGCAACACTACGAGGAGCAGCAGAACTGCTCCACCAACTGAAAACAGCATGGTGTCTTGGGTATCAAAATCTTTTGGCGGCGCTTTATAAAAAGCCATGAAGCTAAAGCTGGCAAACAGCATCAGGCTTACCGTCAACCCAATCCACTTGGCCGGCTGATACCCACCAGCGCGCATCATCCGATAAAACTCCAGCAGCATCTTGGCCTGCACGGCGGCGAAGAACAGGGCAAACGTCCAGGGGCCGTACCACACGCTGCCCAGCAGCGCGGCCGCGCCGATAACCCCGAAGATGACGCGCTGCGCCAGATTCGACAGGGGCTTTTTACCCTCGGTGGGCTGGGCGGGAACGGGGGCAGGGGTAGAAGGTACAGGCAAGGAAGCGGGATTCGGGAGAATGGATAAACTAGTTCCGGGCGCGGGGCTCCGTGGGCTTCGCCTCTACGATGCCGGTGCCGCCCAGGGTATGCCCGGCGGGCAGCGCGGCTTGCGGCCGGGCCACGGCTACGCCGCTGCTGCTGAGCACGTGCATCTCGGTGGGCGCAGCCACCCGCTCGGCCTGCCAGCGCTGGTGCAGAAAGTACAGCAGGTAGCCGGTGAGCAGCAGCGAGGCCCCCATCCAGGGCCAGGGTAGGCTTTCGGTCGAGTCGGGGTCGAAGGTGGAGGTGGTCCACTCGCGCTGCTGCACGTAGAGCAGGGCCAGCTGGAAGGCGTTCTGGGTGAAGTGGGCCGCCATGGGCACCAGAATGTTGCCGCTCCACTCGTAGAGGTAGCCCAGAATCAACCCCAGCACGAAGCGCGGTACGAAGCCGAAAAACTGGAAGTGAATGGCGCTGAAGATGGCCGCCGCCAGCCACACGCCCACGTGCCGGGACCCGAACCACTGCACCAGATTGCGCTGGATGATGCCCCGGAACACCAGCTCCTCGCTGATGGCGGGCACCACGGCAATAACCAGCACCCCCACCAGAAACCGGGCTGTCGTATTGAAATGCGTCAGGAATTTGGTGAGCACCTGGGCGCGGGTTTCCAGCTCCCGGGCCTGGGCTTCGAGGTCCTGCAGAAACGCCGGGAAGTGGGCCTTGGCATTCCACTCCACCAGGCCCGACATAAACGGAATACTGGCCAGCACCACGGTTGCGGCGGCCAGCAGCCACAGCCACGATACCGGCCGACGCGGTGTGAAGTAGTCGGCCCAGCGGTAGCCCATCAGCGAAACCAGCGCCAGCGCCGCGCCGCCGAAACCCACGAATAAAAGCAGGCCCTGCGACATCATCGAAATGGCCCAGCCATTGGGGTGCGCCGCCGGATTCTGGGTCACGTTGCCCAGTGCGAAGATGCCCACGCCGTAGAAAACATTGCCCAACACCCCAATCAGAAAGCCCGCCACGCAGAAGGCGGCGAACATAATGACCACCAGCAACAGCAGGTTGACCACGGGGTGCAGGCGGCTGGATACGAAACCTTTCATGGGGGTTTGGGGTCTGAGAAGCTTGGGGTGCTGATTTTTATTTCCGCTGTCATCCTGCGCAAAGCGCGCTTCAAGCGGTGACGAAGGACCTTCCTCATTTGGCGCTGCAAGCCTTTTTAAATGCGTAAACCGTCTGATCCGTTGCCGAAAAGGGTTTAGGCCATTGAAAAGACTTCCGCACTTCATAACGAGGGAGGTCCTTCGTCACCGCTTGAAGCGCGGGATGCTCAGGATGACAGACGCCTGCCCTAAAAGACGTAAATTTGCGCAAATTCCTGTAATAGCCTGCCCCGTGGTATACATCCGTGACATTGCCCTGCCTGATTTCCCCCTGCTGCTTGCTCCCATGGAGGACGTATCGGACCCGCCGTTCCGGGCCGTGTGCAAGGCCAACGGCGCCGATTTGATGTACACCGAGTTTATTTCGTCGGAAGGTCTGATCCGCGACGCCGCTAAGAGCCGCAAGAAGCTCGACGTGTTCGACTACGAGCGGCCCATCGGCATCCAGCTCTTCGGCTCCGACGTGGAAACGATGGGCGAGTGCGCCCGCATCAGCACCCTGGCCGGCCCCGACCTGATCGACATCAACTACGGCTGCCCCGTGAAGCAGGTCGCCTGCCGCGGTGCCGGCGCGGCCCTGCTGCGCGACATTCCGAAGATGGTGGAAATGACCCGCGCCGTGGTGCGGAACACCCACCTGCCGGTGACGGTGAAAACCCGCCTGGGCTGGGATGAGAACACGCTCAACGTGGAGGAAGTGGCCGAGCGGCTCCAGGACATCGGTATCGAGGCCCTTACCATCCACGGCCGCACCCGGGTGCAGATGTACAAGGGCGACGCCGACTGGCGGCTGATGGCCAAGATCAAGGAGAACCCGCGCATCAAAATCCCCATCTTCGGCAACGGCGACATCGACTCGCCCCGGAAGGCGCTGGAATACAAGAACCGCTACGGCGTGGACGGTATCATGGTGGGCCGCGCCAGCATCGGCTACCCCTGGATCTTCCGCGAAATCAAGCACTTCGTGGCTACCGGCGAGCTGCTGGCCCCGCCCACGGTGGAGGAGCGGGTGGCTATGTGCCGGATGCACTTCGAGAAAAGCGTGGAGTGGAAAGGTACCCGCGCCGGCATCTTCGAGATGCGCCGCCACTACGCCCACTATTTCCGCGGCCTCGAAGGCGCCAAGCAGTGGCGCATGCGCCTGGTCGAAACCGACTCGGTGGATGAGGTACAGGCCATCCTGGAGGAAATCACCGCCGCCGAGCCGGTGCTGGTAGGGTAGTTTTTTTCTTCTGTTCAGGTCCGTTCTGTTTTGCCGGCTGTCATCCTGAGCCTGTGAAGGACCCTCCTCCTAAGTCAGCAGAAGCCCTGTTAGACGAGGAAAGCTTTCTGCTGTACAAAGGCAAAGGGCTTTCTTTTTTGAAAATGGCTTGTCGCAGATAAAGAGGAAGGTCCTTCGCAGGCTCAGGATGACAGCCGATTCTGTTGGTTTCCCTACTTCTCACCCACCCCAATGCCCCCCACTCCTACCGCACCGGCCATTGCCACCGCCCCGACGGCCACTCCGGTAGCCGTGGCCCCGCCGCACCGCACGCCGGCTTCGGCGTGGGTGCTGCTCATCACGCTGGCCACCATCTGGGGCACGTCGTTTATTCTGATGAAAAAAGGGCTGGTGGTGTTTTCGGCCATGGAGCTGGGCGCGGCCCGGGTCACGGTGGCGGCGCTGATCCTGCTGCCTTTCGCCGTGCGTCACCTGCCGCGGCTGGAGCGGGCCCGCATCAAGTGGCTGCTATTAGCCGGCGTGGTGGGTACGCTGCTGCCGGCGTTTCTGTTTGCCTACGCCGAAACCAAGCTGGCCTCGGGCCTGGCCGGCGTGCTCAATGCCCTGACGGCCGTGTTTACGCTGGTGGTCGGCGCTTTCTTCTTTGGCCAGAAACTCACCCCGCTCCGGGTGGCGGGCATCGCGCTGGGGCTGGTGGGTACGGTAGTGCTGATGCTGCTCGGCGGCAGCGGGGGCGCGGCTACCCCCAGCGGGGAGGGCAACGCCTGGTATGGCCTCTACATCGTACTGGCCACGGTAGGCTACGGTATCAGCGTGAACGTGATTAAGAACCGCCTGCACGGGATTCCGCCGCTCGCCGTCACGGGCCTGCTGCTGCTGTTCATCGGCGGGCCGGCCCTGGCCTACCTGCTGCTGGGTACGGAGTTTCTGCACAAGCTGGCCACGGTGCCGGGGGCCTGGAAAGCTTTCGGCTACATTGCCCTGCTGGCCACCATGAGCACGGCCGTAGCCATGGTGCTGTTCAACAAGCTCATTCAGCAGTCGACAGCCCTGTTCGCGGCTTCCAATACCTACCTCGTACCCATTATGGCCCTGGCCTGGGGGGTGCTCGACGGCGAGGCCTTCAACCTATGGCATTTGCTGGGTATGGTCATTATCCTGGTCAGCGTAGCCATTATCCACCGGGCGAAGTGACGTTTTGTCGTCGGTCATCCTTCATCTGGCGTACGCAGAGCGAAGGACCTTCCTCTTTCCGTGCTATACAACTCCTTTCAACGCCCAAAGCCCTTTATCATCCGCTGGTAAAGGGCTTTGCTCATTTAACGAGCCTCGCTATTGCACGAGGAGGAAGGTCCTTCGCGGAGCTCAGGATGACAGCCGCGAGATGACCGACGGAAGAAACCTCTTCAAAACGCCACCCCCAGCCCGAACTGCACCCAGGCGTGGTGGCGGCCGCCTTGGAACTCCGGCGTAATCCAGGTGGCGGAGGTGCGCAAGCTCACGCCGCCATACGCCGCCACCAGGCTGGTAGTCGCCTGGCCTACGGTGCGCGAAATCTGGCGGGCCGGCAGCGTGTAGGGGCTCGAACGATTGAATAAGCCGCCCTGCATAGCGGCGTTGTAGCCCACCAGCCGGCCTTCGACCTGGCCCGTGGCGTAAAGCTGAATTTTCTGCCCCAGGCTCCGATTTGGCCCCACGGCCCCACCCAGATTGCTGAAATAAGGGTTCATCCGGCCCACCCGCAGCAAGAGCCCGGCCGCGCCAAACGTGTTCAACGTGCCCAAAGAGGCCTGACCAGTTCCAATCAGCTCGGCGGCGCGGCCGGCGGCCAGCAGCTGCTTTTCGTAGCCGATGGTGTAGCCCAGCACCAGGTCGTGGCGGATCTGGAAATCCCAGCCCCGGGGCGTGGGCGCGTCAAGCAGGCGGTGGACGGCGGTCTGGAAGCCCTTGGCGCCGGCGGCGGGGCCGATGAAGCCGAGGTTGAGGCCCGAGGTCAGGCGCTGACGACGGTCTTTGTCGGTGGCAATGCGGTAGAGGGCGGCGTAGATATAAGAGGCGTAGGGCCGGTCGCCGCGGCGGATGGTGTCGTCCTGAATGCGCAGGGGCGTGAAGCCGTCGTAGTAGAGCTTCACCCCGTAGTGCTGCCGCGCGCCGGCGGGCCCGGGCAGCAGCAGGCGGTTGACCGGCGACTTGGCAAACACCGGCAGCACCACGTTCAGCGTCATGCCCTGGGTGAAGTAGTAGTCGGTACGGAAGAAGGCGTCGTTGGCGAAGGTGTACTGGATGAGCCGGTCGGGGCTGGTCAGGCTGTCCGGCTCCGACTGCGCGCGGGCAGCCGTGGTCGTCATGGCTAGCAGCACCGGAAGTAACAGGAGAAAACGCATCATGAAAGGCTGGCGAACAGAAAAAAAGAACGGTCATGCTGAGCTTGCCGAAGCATCTCGCGTGGCGGCGTCTGAGTAGTGCTCCAGCGGCAGCCCGCAGGATGCTTCAACTACGCGGACGCCAGATGAAGCAGGACCGTTCTCCCAGTTGCTCGAGCTACTCATAAGCCGGACTCAGGTAGCGGTACGGCCACTCCAGCCAACGGCCTGTTCTGTTCGTCCGTTCCGCGTTGTGGCGCACGTAATCGAGCAGGCGCACCAGCTCGGCGGGGTCATCTACGGCGTAGTCGTAGCTGCCGGTTTGCCAGAAGTCGGCCTCCGGCGGCAGAGTAGTGCGCAGCAGGCGGCGGCATTGGGCGGCGGTGCGCTGGTGCAGCAGCTGCAGGGATTTGTAGAGGGAAACGCCGCTGCCGGCCGGCAGGTGCAGCACGGCGTGCACGTGGTTGGGCAGCAGCGCGAAGCCCAGCACCTGAAACCCCAGCTCCTCCAGCAGCATCAGCTCCCCGGCCACGATTTCGGCTATATTCTCCTTTTCCAGAAACGTGGGGCCGACGGTGGCCGCATCCAGCAAAGCATCGAAGCCGGCGAAGAACCTCTTTTCGGCGCGGCGCAGCGCGGCCTGGTACGCGGCCGCGTCGGTCAGTTGCCGGGCCGTTTCCTGGGCCTCCTGCCGCTGCCGGTGCAGCACCCGAAAGGCCCGCGCCGGCACCGAGCCGGCCAGGCGGAACGTGGTAAACAGCGTTTCGCCGGGTGTCAGGGCCGGAGCAGTGATGGCAGCCATAACAATCAGCCCGCCGGCTGCAAAACGCCGTTGGTTTCCAGCAGCGCGCCGCTTTCCACCAGCTGCCGCACGGCCGCGTCGATCTGCTGGCGCATTTCCTCGCCGGGCCGGGCGAAGCCCAGCAGGCGCGCCACCGGCAGCAGCACGGCCGGCCGTTCCAGCGCGAAGCTGTGCCGCACCACCGTCAGCACGGCGCGGGCCAGCTCCTCGGGGGCCACCAGACCCGGCTTGCGCGAGGCCGCCGGCAGCGCACTCCGGTCGCGCAGCGGCGCGGCCTCCGCCGGCATTCTCGGGGCCCAGAGAAAGTCGCCTTCCGGCCGGACATGGCGCAGGTTGCCCGCCAGCCGGGCCGCCGCCGCCACGCTGGCCCGGATGCGCACACCCACCTGGCTGGCCCCGCTAGCCAGGGCCAGCCGCCGCGTCACCTCGTCGATATGTACCGGGCTTTCCACGGCCACCACCTGCGCCACCCAGGTCGCCAGCCGGCCCATGGGGTGCTGATGCAGCTCCAGCTCGGCTACGGCGGCCGGCAGCTGAGCCAGCTGGTAGGCCGTGGCCAGCGCCACCGGACCCGTCGGCGCATCCTCCCGCGCGATTCCGGTCGGCGCTGCCGGTGCTGGCGTCAGCTCCGCCGCCGGCTTATCAGCTTCGCCGAGGGCGGCGAGGTGGCGGGCTTCTTCGATGGCCTGCACGGCCCGCGCGGTTTCGCGGGCCGGATCCCGAAACCAGTCGGTGCTCCAGATGCGGTGCAGGCGCCAGCCCACGTTTTCGAGCACCTGCTGGCGCAGCCGGTCCCGGTCGCGGGCCGAGCGGGCGCTGTGGTACATGGCCCCGTCGCACTCGATGCCCAGCACGTAGCGGCCCGGCTGGCCGGGGTCTACCACGGCCAGATCAATATAGAAGCCTTGGGAGCCGATCTGGGGGCGCACGAGGTAGCCGCGGGCGGTGAGGGCGCGGTGCACGGCTTCCTCAAACGGCGACTCCATAGCCCGGCCGGTTTCCTCGTTCTGGTTCAGGCGGCCGTGCTGGGCGAAGCCGAGGAAGACTTTGAGCGCGGCTACACCCTGGGCTTTGGTCCGCGCAAGGTCGAGGTCGTCGGCGGTGAGGTTGGTGAAGACTTCGCAGCGCTGGCGGGCGCGGGTGATGAGCACGTTCAGGCGCCGCTCGCCGCCCTCCCCGTTGAGCGGGCCGAAGCTCATGCTCAGGTAGCCCTGCCGGGTGCGGCCGTAGCCGATGCTGATCAGAATCACGTCCCGCTCGTCGCCCTGCACGTTTTCCAGGTTTTTCACGAAGAAGGGCTCGTGCGGGTGGCGGTTGAAAAACGCTTCCGTTTCGGGGTGCTGGCGCCGCCGTATTTCCAGCGCATCCTGAATGGCCTGACGCTGAGCGGTGCTGAAAGCCACCACCCCCAGCGTGAGCTTCGGAGCGGTACGGGCGTGGTGCAGCACCGCTTCGGCCACCGCCGCGGCTTCCCGCGGGTTGGTGCGGGTGGTGCCCCGCTCGTAGTGGGTATCGGGCAAATGATGGAAGACCAGCCCCAGCTGCTCCCGTCCGCCGGGGCTGGGAAATATCACCAGCTGATCGTCGTAGAACAGGTGGTTGGAGGCCGCGATCAGCGACTGGTGTCGGCTGCGGTAGTGCCAGCGCAGCATCCGCTCGGGCATCTGCCGGGCTTTGCACAGCTCCAGGATGCTCTGGATGTCGGCCGTCACGTTGTCCTCGTCGGTCTCCTCACCGGCGGCGGTAAGCGAGTCGAAGAAGGAGGTGGGCGGCAGCTGCTTCGAGTCGCCGACCACCACCAGCTGACGGCCGCGGGCAATGGCACCCAGCGCATCCACGGGCTTCACCTGGCTGGCTTCGTCGAACACCACGAGGTCGAATTCGACCGCGCCCGGCGGCAGGTAGCCGGCCACCGACAGCGGCGACATCATAAACACCGGCTTGATGGCCTGCACCGCGCGGCCGGCCTGCTCCATAAGCCGGCGCAGGGGCAGGTGGCGGGTTTTCTTGGCAAACTCGTTTTTCAGCAGCAGCATCTGCCCGCTGGCCTGCTGGTTCGGCAGCTGGCGGAAGTGCTGCTGCATAGCCCGCACCCGGTTGTGGTAGAGCGAGTCCTCATCGGCCCGGCGGAAGCGGGCGGCGGTTTCCTCGTGGCCGGCGCGCTCAAACTGGCGTAGGGCCGGGTGCTGCTCGTAGGCCAGCTTCTGCAGATACTCCAGCCAGGTCTGGCGCACCGCCGCTACCAGCAAGCGCGCGGCCGGCTCCCACTTCTCGGCCAGGGCCAGCAGCTCCGGCAGCTGCTCCTGCCGCACGGCCGCGGCCACGTTGTTCCACTCCGTGGTCAGGCGCAGCGCGGGCAGGTCGGCGGCCCAGGCTTGCAGCGTCGCCCGCTGGCTTTCGAAGGGCTGAAACTGCAGGCGGCCGGCGGGGCCGAAGCGGCGGGCTTCGTTGAGCTGCAGGGCCTCGGCCCCGGCCTGCCCGGCGGCGCGGTGCCGGGCCAGGGCCGCTTCCAAAGCGGTGAGGCGGTGATTCAGGTGGTGGTGCCACGACTTTTCGGTCGTGGTACCACTATCGTTGCGGAAGCCCGAAGTTCCCGGCCCAGGCTCATCAGGCGCGGCCTTGTCGTTCAACGCTGGTGGTACCACGACCAGGGGATGCCTCAAAGAAAGGTATCCACCTGGACCCTTGTCGTTCAACGCTAGTGGTACCACGACTGAAAAAGTCGTGGCACCACTTCGTTCCAGATAGGTCAGCAGCGCGGCCGGCAGCTCGCCCCGGCTGATGCGCTGGTGGGTGAGCGTGAGATACTGCTGGGTTGTGGTCAGCGCGGGCCAGTCGGAGCGCGGGCCCTGCCAGGCGGGGCCGAACAGGCCGGTCATCAGCGGCGCGGCGGCGGTCAGGGTCTGCTCGTGGTGGGCGGCTTCGTGAATGGCGTCGATGGCCTGGATGATGCCGGCGGCTTCGGCGGGCAGCGGGCCGCGCCACAGACTTTGCAGGCGCTTTTTGGCCTGGCGGTAGTCGCCGCTCAGAAATTTCCACCACTTGTCACCGTACGTCAGGAAGGCGGCCCGCTCGGGGAGCAGTGGCTGGCCCCAGGCTTCGGGCAGCAGCGTGGCCTCGTGCCGGCGGCGCAGTTCGGCGTGGGCAGCGCCGGCCTGCAGAGCTTCGGCAATCCGGCCGGCCTGGGCAAGCCAGGCATCATCAGCCACTACGGCACCATTCAGCGCCGGGGCCCGCTGAGCGTGGCGGGCGGCGGGCAGCAGGGCCTCGGCGGCGGCGCGGTCGGCGGCGGCGGGCAGGCCCAGGTGGTGAGCCAGGGTTTCGGCGGCCCCAAGCAGCGCGGCTACGGCTTCCCCGGCTTCGCGCAGCCGGACCGCCAGGGCCTCCTGCCCGGCGGGCAGCAGCACCGTCAGCTCACTGCCCCAGAACGGCAGGTTTCGGGGCACCCCGATTTTCTGCAGCGTGGCCTGCACCCGGGCGGCCAGGGCTTCGGCCCGGGCCGCGTCGGCATCGGTCCAGGCGGGCAGGTTGGCGAAGCTCAGACGGGGCAGCTCTACCGGGCCGCGCTCCTCGTTCAGCTGCAGCAGCTCGCCGACAACCTGCTGGGCAGTGCGGCGGCTGCGGCCCAGGGGCGCATTCACGGCTAACGCGTAATCGTTGAGGGCCGCGCGGTAGTGGGGCAGCTGGGCCATCTGGTCGGCCACCACGGGCACGGCGGCGGGGCAGCCCAGGGCCAGGGTGGCTTTCAGCTCGTCGTGCAGGGCTTTCTTGTTGGCTTTGTGGCTGTGCAGCTCCAGGCAGGCCGCGCCCAGCCCCAGGCTATCCAGCCGCCGCTTCACCACTTCCAGGGCCGCCATCTTCTCGGCCACGAACAGCACCTTCTTACCCGCCCCGATGGCTTCGGCCAGCAGGTTGGCAATGGTCTGCGACTTGCCGGTGCCGGGCGGCCCCTGAATGACGAGGTTGCGGCCTTCGTGCACGGCCAGCAGCGCCAGCAGCTGGGACGAGTCGGCGTCGAGCACCTGGTGCAGCTCGTGAGCGGGGCTTTCGGTGTCGAGGAAAGCCGTGTCGCCGATGGTGGGGGCCGCGTCGCGGAAGCCGGTAGCGGGGCCCAGCAGGGCGGCAATGGCGGGATGGCCGAGCAGCGGCGCTTCGGCGGGCCACAGGGCCGGGTCCAGGTCGCGGTAGAGCAGAAACTTGCCGAAGGAGAAGAAGCCCAGCGCGATGCGGTCGGGCTGCACCTGCCAGCGCGGCAGCCCCGCTACGGCCGCCGCCACGGCCGCGAAGTACTCGGCGGGGCGCAGGTCGTCGTCGGCTTCGGGCAGCGGCAACACCACGCCGAAACCGGCGCGCAGCCTGGCCTGCAACGACAGGTTGCCCTCGGTTTCGGCACCGGTGTGGCGCAGCTTAAACCGCTCGGCGGCGGTGCCGCGCTCCAGCAGCACCGGCACCAGCAGCAGCGGCGCCTGGCGCGGCTCCGGGCTGCTGTCGGCCTCGTACCAGGTGAGCTGGCCCAAAGCGAGGTAGAGAATGTTTACGCCCTGCTCTTCCAGACTGGTGCGGGCCGCGTAGTAGGTGTTGAGCAGGCGGGTTTCGAGCTTCGCCAGCGGCTCCGCGGTTTGCAGCTTGTTGTCCCAGCTTGCCGCTACTGGCGCGGGGCCGGGCGCCTCACCCCCCAACCCCGCATCTGCTTTATGCGCAGAGTCCGAAAAAGGAGAGGGGGAACCGGACGATTCCGCTACGTCGGATACTTCCCGGGAGGCTCCTGCCGGCAGGGCCAGCGGCGGATTTTCAGCCTCCGCCGCGCCCAAAAAGTACATCGTCTTGCCCTGGCGCACCAGCAGCTCGTACACCGCCGCCGACTCTTCCTGGATTATCGGCACCCCGCGGGCCGGGGAAAGGCGGAAGTTCAGCAGCGGATTGCGCAGACCCAGGTCGAGCAGCTCCTCGCGGGAGGCCTGCAGGCGGGTGAGCAGGCCAGGAACGGGAATAATCGGCTCGTTTTCCATAGAAATAGCGCGTAAATGATTGGGCGTAATGCCCGCCGGGCTTTGACCGACAACCCGGGAACAACCAACCTGAGGCTATCCGGCTTGCCGGCCAAAGCCCGGCTTTTCTATACCTCAGTGTGCTTACCGAATCACCGGTGACCGGTTGTTGGCCGTGGCGCCGGCGTTGAGCTTGCTGTGCTTGTAGCCGTAGTTGAAGTACAGCGCCAGCCCAATCACCAGCCAGCCGAAGAACAGCAGCCAGTTGTTCACGCCCAGCTGCGTCATCAGATACAGGTTGGTGAGCAGCCCCAGGGTGGGCAGCAACGACAGGCTGCGGCGGAAGGAGGCGATGCTGAGGTAGATGCAGAAGCCGAAGAACACCAGCATCGGGATGTAGTGCTTGAAGGCCGCGTAGCCCCCGGCGCCGGTTACGGTGCGGCCCATTTCACTCACCGCCGCGCCGTTGTAGGCAAACAGCAGCACGATACCGATCAGCATGATGAGCGGCACCAGGAACTTGCCGTTGATGTAAGGGACCTTGAAGCGGGCTTCGGAGGTACCCTGCGGATCAATGACCAGAATACCGCCGCAGACCAGGGCGAAGGCAAACAGGGTCCCGATGCTGGTCAGGTCGATAACGAGGTCCATGTTGAGAAACAGCGCCGGCACGCCCACGAAAAAGCCCGTGACGATGGTGCTGAACGAAGGCGTGTGGAAGCGCGGGTGCACCCGGGCGAAAATCGGGGGCAGCAGCCCGTCGCGGCTCATGCTCATCCAGATGCGGGGCTGACCGATCTGGAACACCAGCAGCACCGACGACATGGCAAACACGGCCGACACGGCCACTACGCCCGCCAGTTGGGGCAAACCTACTTTCTGGAACACGAAAGCCAGCGGGTCGCCCACGCCCAGCTCCTTGTACGAGACCATGCCGGTGAGCACCAGGGTGATGATGACGTAGAGCACGGTGCAGATGATGAGGGCGTAGATCATGGCCCGGGGCAGGTCGCGCTGGGGGTTTTTGCACTCCTCGGCGGTGGTTGAAATGGCGTCGAAGCCGATGTAGGCGAAGAACACCGCCGACACGCCCTTGAGCACGCCCGCTACCCCGTTGGGGGCAAACGGGCTCCAGTTGGCCGGATTGATGTAAAAGACGCCCACCGCAATAACCACGGCCACCACGATCAGCTTGAGCAGCACGAGCAGGTTGGAGGCCGTTTTCGACTCCTTGATGCCCACGTAGACCACGGCCGTGATGAGCACCGTAATCATAAACGCGGGCAGGTCGCAGACCAGGCGGAAGTTGCCGAACAGCACCGGGGCCAAGTTCCAGGCCTGGTAGGCTGCCAGCGTAGCCGGGGCCACGTCGGCCAGCGACTGGTTGGCCTGCATCAGGGCCAGCACTTCATTATAACCCTTGTAGGCACTCTGGGTGCCCATCGTGAGCCAGATGGGAATGTGCAGCCCGATGCCATCCATGAGCCCGGTGAAGTAGTCGGACCAGGAAATGGCCACCACGATATTGCCCACGGCATATTCCATAATCAGGGCCCAGCCGATAATCCAGGCCGTGAGCTCCCCGAAGGAGGCGTAGGCGTAGGTGTAGGCCGAGCCGCTGATGGGGATGGTAGCGGCAAACTGGGCGTAGCACAGGGCCGAAAACGCGCAGGCAATGGCGGTGAAGATGAACAGCAGCGACACGGCCGGGCCGCCGTCGTGGCTGGCGTTGCCGATGGTGCTGAAGATGCCGGCCCCGATGACGGCGGCAATGCCCAGGGCCGTCAGGTCGCGGACGGTGAGGTTGCGTTCTAAGCCGCCGTGGGCGTGCAGTTCGGCGTCGGCGGGTGGGTTCTGGAGGATGGCGCCGATGTCTTTGCGGCGAAACAGACTGGAGAAAGAACTCATTCGGGTTGGGGAGGGAGCGAAGGGAATTAGGGCGAAAAGATAAAGAATTTGCGGCGAGGGCGGCGCAAAAAGGCCGCCATTCGCTTCCCGCTGCTGAATATAACCGACAGGAGGAATACCGCCGTTTGCACATCAAGGCCTGACTGCCAGTGCGCCCCCCCTGCTGCACGGTACAGCTCCTGCCGTTGCCCCAGCGGCCCTGACGGTTTTCCAAGAGCCGGGGTACAGGTCCGGCGGCTGGCGGCCGGCGGGCCGTTCATCGCCTGGCTCCGACGTTTCCCGTCTGCTAACGACGACCGGTCAAACGGCTTTGCCGGCGGACCGGCAAACGTATCCTGACCTGGAAAAGGCCGCGCCTTCCCTACCCCGGCTCCGGATACGCCGGCTCCCACCGCCGGCCTTCGGGGCCGGTGGCGGGCGGGCGGGGGGTGAGGCACAAATACACGCGGAAGGTGGTGCCGGAGCCGGCCTGGCTGTCGACTTCGATGTGGCCGCCGCAGCTTTCCACCAGCCGGTTGACGAGAAACAGGCCCACGCCGGTGCCTTCGCCGGCTGCGGGGTGGAAGCGCCGGAACAGGTGAAACAGCTCAGCGCCGTAGCGGTCCAAGTCGATGCCTAACCCGTTGTCCTGCACTTCGAGCACGGGGCGACCCGCGTCGGCGTAGGTGCGCACCTGCACCCGCAGCGGCCGGCCGGGCTGGTGATACTTGAGGGCGTTGCTGACGAGGTTGAACAGGATGGTGCGCAGGCTACCGCGCACGTACTCCACGGCGGGCAGGGCCGCGAAGTCAGTACTGAGCTGCGCCTGGATAGCCAGCCGCTCGGGGCGCAACGCCTGCGCTACTTCGGCCGTCAGCTCGGCCAGCACGACGGGCTCAGCGGGCTGCGGGGCAGGCTGCCGCTGCTCCTGCACCACGGCAGCCAGGTCGTGAATGGTGGTAGAGAGGCTGCGCAGGGCCTCGTCGATCAGGCGCAGCACCACGGCCTCGTCGGCATCGTGGAAGGTAGCGGTGCGGCGCAGCTCGGCAAACAGGCCCATCAGGTTATGGACGGGCTGCTTAAGGTCGTGGCTGGCGGCGTACACGAAGTTGTCGAGGTCCTGGTTGGTGCGGGCCAGCTGCTGATTCACGGCCTGCAACTGGTGGTGGTAGCGGGCCACGTACTGGCGCCACTCGTTTTTCTCGATGGCGTGGGTGACGGTTTTGTGCAGCAGGGCCGGGTCGAACTGCTGCTTCACGAGGTAGTCGAGGGCGCCCTCGCGCAGGGCGCGCACGGCCAGGGTTTCGTTGCCGCGGCCCGTAATCATCACCACGCACAGCGTGTCGGCCGGGGCCAGGGCCTGCAGGCTGGCCAGCAGCAGCAGGCCGCTGGTATCGGGCAGGTCGTAGTCGAGCAGGATGCAGTCGGGCTGCCAGGCCATGAACTGGACCAGGGCCTCCGCGCCCGTGGCGGCTTCGGCAAACTCCAGCCGCTCCCACGCCGGCTGCGGGGCCAGGTAGCGCCGGTACAGCATCCGGTCGGCCGCATTGTCATCGATGAGCAGAACTCGTTTCACGGCAGCGGGGCTAACCAGGGTGAGGTAACTCGGAGGCGTCGAGCCAGTAGCGCGCCAGCAGGCCCACCTTTTCTTCCAGGGCACTGTAGCCCATGGGCTTGGTCAGGTAGCTGTTGGCCCCCAGGCGGTAGCACTCCTCCACGTCGCGCACGTTGGCCGAGGTGGTAAAGACGACGATGGGAATGGCCCGCAGCACGGGGTCGAGCTTGAGGGCCCCGAGCACGTCGCGGCCGTCGAGGCCGGGCATGTTCAGGTCGAGCAGCACGAAGGCCGGCAGCACGGCGGGCCAGGCCGGGTGGCGGCCGTGGCCGCGCAGGTATTCGAGGGCCTGCTCGCCGTCGGCGCAGCGCACCACGGCATTGGGCACGGTATGCTTGCGAAAGGCCCGGCTCAGGGCCGTGAAATCTTCGAGGTTGTCTTCCACCACGAGGATGGGAGCAGGGAGGGTAGTACGCACTTACAGGAGCTTAGAAAGCGAAAAGAAAAACGTAGACCCCTCCCCGGGCACCGACTCGACCCATAGCTCGCCGCCGTGCTTTTCCACCATCTTCTTGGCAATGGCCAGGCCCGCGCCGGTGCCGCCGCCGTACTTCTCGGGGGCGTGCAGCCGCTTAAAGAGCTTGAACACGTTTTCGAAGTGGCGGGGTGCGATGCCGATGCCGTTGTCCTGCACGCACAGCACGTGGAAGTCGGCCGGGTTGCCGGTGCCCCGCGGGCCGCGGGCCGCGGCCGGGGCCACGCCCACCGCGACGCGCTTTTCGGGCTGCTCGTTGTAGCGCATGGCGTTGGTGATCAGGTTGCTGAACACCTCCCGCAGGCCCACCTCGCTGCCGTGGATGATGGGCAGTGGCCCGGCCACCGTCACGGTGGTGTGGGTTTGCTCGAAGCGGGGCTGCAACAGGTCGAGCACCCCGGCCAGGGTGTCGTTGAGGTTGGTTTCGGCCAGCGTCAGCTCCAGCCTTCCCACCCGCGAGAGCTGGAGCAGCCCCTCGATGAGGGCCTCCATCCGCTGGCTGAGGCGCACCAGGGTTTCGAGCCGGCTGACGCCCTCGGCGTCGAGCTGGGTGGCATAGTCTTCGAGCAGAAACACGGCGTAGTTATGAATGCCGCGCAGGGGCTCTTTCAGGTCGTGGGAGGCCACGTAGGCGAAGGCATCCAGCTCGTCGTTGCTGCGCTCCAGCTCCACGTTGAGGCGCACCAGGCTGGCGGCCCGGGCCTGCAGCTCGTTGAACACCTTGAGCCGCACTTCCACCAGGTGCTGCCGGATTTCGCGGGCGGCCTCCAGCTCCAGGGGCAGCCAGGGCGTGGCAGTGTGCTCCACGGCCTGCTTCCAGGCCTCAAACGACTGCCGGGGCGAGAGAAACACTTCCCCGTTCACCAGGCGCGGCGTTTTCTCGTCGCGGCCGGCCCAGGTCACGGTGCGGGCCTGCTCGGGCCGGAACCACAGCAGATACTCGCCCTGCTCCGGGGCCAGGGCCACGGCCAGAATGCCGCTGGCCGTGGCCTGCAGTGCCGCCCCGGCCGGGTTGAGCCGGGCGTAGGAGTCGGTATGAAAAACCGGCTGGTCGGTGTGGGTGCGCAGCCAGGCCACCAAGCTGTCGATCTGGGCGACGCTGGGCGTGGCACCTATACAGTTGATGTCGTCGGCGAGGCAGATGGCCGCCCCGCCGCAATCGAACACGTCGCGAATGGTGGGGGTGTGCCGGTGGAGTCCCGCCACAAAATTCTCGCCGGTACTCACGTGCTCCAGCAGCCGGGCCTGGGCCAGATGAATCCGGGCCTGGTAGGCCTGCTGATCCTGCTGCTCCTTGCTGCCCAGCAGCGCCGAAAGGGTTTTGCCCAGAAACTGGCACAGGTCGCGCAGCTCGTAGCTCACCAGGCGCGGGCTCTGGTGGTGGCAGGTAATCATGCCCCACAGCTTCCCCTCCTGAATAAGGGAGATGGTCATAGTAGCGCCCGAACCCATGTTGCGCAGGTATTCCAGGTGAATGGGCGACACGCTGCGCAGCACGGCGTAGGTCATGTCGGGCGGGCGGGCGGTGCGCGGGTGGAGAGGTGGCACCAGCGGCACGGGCGCGTAGTCCACGTCGGCAATGAAGCGCAGCCAGTTTTTGAGGTACATGGCCCGGGCCTGCTTCGGGATGTCGGTGGCCGGGTAGTGCAGGCCCAGCCAGGGCGGCAGGCCCGGCCGCAGGGCCTCGGCCAGCACGTGGCCGCTGTCGTCGGGGGCAAAGCGGTACACGGCCACCCGGTCGAAGCCGATCAGCTCGCGCACCTGTTCGGCGGCGCCCTGGCACAGGTCCAGCAGGGTATCGGCGCTCAGCAGGCGGCCCAGGGCCAGGTTCAGGGACGGCAGGTCGAAGGCGCTGGTGCTGGTACTGGCGTGGTGCACCGGCTCGCCTTCCACCCACAGCAGCTGGTCGTAGCGGTGTAGGACCAGCTTGTAGAAGGGCTGGCCCGCCACGTGGTCGAGGCGGGCACCCAGCAGCCGGGCCGCCTCAGTGAGCGTGGGCCAGAGGGCTTCCACCTCGGCCAGCGCACCCGGCCCCAGCAGCCGCTCCAGCCCGTGGCCCAGCAGCTCCTCGGGAGCCAGGCCCAGCAGCTCCCGGGTGTTGGCGCTGGCCTGCACCACGCGCCGGGTCTGCTCGTCGAGGCACAGCAGAAAGCCGTAGGGCTGAATGAGGCCCGGCAGGTGAATGGGCTCCCGGTCGCAGTTGGTGAGCGTAATCGGCGCTCCTACCAGGCTTTCGTCGGTCAGGGTTAGCAGTTCAGCCATGAGGTCAGGGTCCGGAAGGTGTGGATGGCCGAGGTGGTGATGGCGGCCTGGGTTTCGGCGGTGGTGGCGGCGGCTTCCAGCTGCTGGCAGAAGGCTTTCCACAGCGGCCCGGTGCGCTCAGCCCGGCCGCCGAAATAGCTCCGGCCCGCAATACCGGCCTGGGCCAGCTGCCGGGCAATGACCTGCCCGCCCAGGCTGGAGCCTTCCAGCACGTACATGGCCCCGAGCAGCTGGGGCCGCGTGCCCAACGGCGGCAGCGCGGGGCATAGCGGCGGCCCGGCCGGGGAGCCCAGCTGGGCCAGGTCGGCGAGAATGAGCGGGGCCCGGTAGCGCTGGTCCAGCTCCCAGGCCGGGCCGAAGTGGGCGGCCTGGGCGCGCAGCTCCGCTTCGTAGGGCTGCACAAAGCCGTACATGCGGCTTAGAAACCGGGCCGTGGCAGCGGCCGTCACAGTACCGGCCGTCAGAGCCTGATTGAAGGGGTTCTGCTCCACCTCATCATGGTAGGGGCGGGTGGCGCGCCGCAGGTGGGGCAGAATCGAGGGGATTTCTATCGTGGGCAGCATGGCGCGAGGCGGTAGACGGTGCAAGAAGAGCAATAGTTCAGGGTAGCAGCCGGCGGAACGCGCGGAAAAACCGGCCGGCTCCACCGCCCCAGGCAGCCCGACCGGAAACAGCCCAATATATTACATTATTGCTATACCTGCCACGCCGCCTCAGCCCTCGTTTTATCCGCTCCGGGCAGCTCTGGTGAAGCCTCCGGCGGCCACGGTCAGGCTGTTGCAGCCCGGCAAACCGGGTTTCGGGAAGGTAGCTCTTTAAATAAGCATTTGCTTGGCAGCAGGCGTGCAGCAGACAGTACCAAGGCCTGGTTCCCCGCCCGGGCCGCAAACCTTTTGCCCGCCAAAACCCTTTTCCGGGGGCATGAAGAATTTACTGCTCTCGACTCTCCTGTTCCTCGCCACCGCCTGCGCCCTCAGGCCCACCAGTAAGTACGACGTATTTCAGGAGCGTGCTCAGCTGCCCCAGGAAGAAGCCCCGCACCTGCGCAACTCCCTGGAGTGGTGGTATTTCACCGGTCAGCTCAAGGATAAGGCCACCGGCGAAACGTTCGGGGTGGAGTACGTTTTCTTCCACTTCAACCCCACCGGCAAGAAGGACTGGCAGATGGTGAACTTCGCCCTCACCGACCCGCAGCAGAAGCAGTTCCGCTACGACTACCAGCTCGAAAAGCTGCCCCAGCTGCTGGCCCCCACCCTACCGCTCAATCTGCAGCTGGAGAAAAAAGCCCAGCGCTGGACCCTGACCGGGCAGGAAGGCAGCTACCACCTCCAGGCCCGCATGGCCGACCACGCCGGCTACGCCATCAACCTGATTACCGCCCCCGCCAAGCCCGTACTGCTCCACGGCGGCACCGGCTACGAGCAATACGGGACCGTAGCCCGGGCCGGCTACTACAGCTACTCCCGCCTGGCCACGGCCGGTACCCTTGAAATAGGCGGCAAGATGCGGCAGGTGGAGGGCGAGCTGTGGTACGACCGCCAGTGGAACTGCAACTCCGTGATGGGCAAGGATACCGGCTGGGACTGGCTCAGCCTCCAGCTCGACGAGCCGCGCGAAGAAATCATGGCCTACCAGCTGCGCAACAAGCGCACCGGCGAAAGCCTGGGCGGCGGCACCCACTACTCGGCCCGGAACCAGAACACCCACCTGGCCGCTACCGACTTCCAGCTGGAGCCGCTGGAATACTGGGTCAGCCCCCGGTCCAAGCAGCGCTACCCCATCAAGTGGCGGCTGCGCATCCCCAGCCAGGGCTACGACCTGCTCGTGGAGCCCGTCATCCCCAACCAGGAGCTGAGCCTGCGCCTGTTCAAGGCTATCAACCTGCACTACTGGGAAGGCATGTGCACAGTAACCGGCACCCATAACGGCAAGCCCGTCACCGGCCACAGCTACGTGGAAATCACCAACCCTTGATGAGTTGCCGGTTGCCAGTTGCCAGTTGCCGGTTGTGTGTTGTGTGTTGCCAGTTGTGTGTTGCCAGTTGCCAGTTGTCGGTTGCCAGTTGTAGGTTGTGGGTTATGGATTGTGGGTTGTGGGTTGTGGGTTGCCAGTATGGATTCGTTGAACGAGCTGGCAACTGGTAACACGCAACTGGCAACTGGCAACCGGCAACTGGCAACCCGCAACCGGCAACTCATTCCCCCTTCAGCACGACCCGGAACGTGGTGCCTTTGCCGACTTCCGACCAGCGCACGTAGAGCTTGCCTTCGTGGTAGTTCTCGATGATGCGCTTGGCCAAAGCCAGTCCCAGGCCCCAGCCCCGCTTCTTGGTGGTGTAGCCCGGCAGGAACACCGATTCCAGCTTGCTTTTCGAAATGCCCTTGCCGGTGTCGGTGATATCGAGGGCAATGAGGGTTTTGCTTTTGGTGCTGCGGTGCAGGTGCAGGGTGATGTGGCCCTTGCCGTCCATGGCGTCCACGGCGTTTTTGCAGATGTTCTCAATCACCCAGTCGAACAGCGGCACGTTGATCTGGGCGGGCGTATCGGTGGGCAGGTCGGTTTTGATTTCAAACACCACCTTTTTCGACACCCGGCTTTGCAGGTAGGCAATGGCATTGCGGGTGGCCTGCAGGATGTTTTCGTCCTTGAGCACCGGCACCGAGCCGATGTTGCTGAACCGCTCGGTAATGATTTCCAGCCGCCGCACGTCCTTGCCCAGCTCCTCCACAATGGGCTCGTGCTGCCACTTCTCCGAGTCTTTCAGGTAGGAATGCCAGGCCATGAGGCTGCTCAGGGGCGTCCCCAGCTGGTGGGCGGTTTCCTTGGCCAGACCCACCCACACCCGGTTCTGCTCGGCCCGGCGGGAGTAGCTGAACGCGAAGTAGGCCATCACGCCCAGGCACCCAATCACGGCCAGCTGCACCAGCGGGTAGGTACGCAGCTGGGTCAGCAGCTGCGAATCCTTGTAGTAGATGTAGTTGCGCAGGCCCGCGCCCAGCTCCACCACGATGGGCGGGTGCTGGCTTTTCATCACCGCAATTTCGCGGCGCAGAAACTCCTGCAGGGCTTTTTCCGTCGCCTTCTGGGGCAGGACCAGGTTCTTGGTATCCAGAATATTCGCCTCGCCGTCGGTAAAAACGATGGGAATGGTCGTGTTGGCGTTGATGATTTCCTCAAACACGAAGTTGGTGTTCGAGTCGACCTCCGAGTTGATGATGAAGCGCTGGGCCTTGGCGTAGAGGTCAATCTGCTTCTGCTCCCGCTCCGACAGGCGCTGCACCAGCACGCTGGTATAAATGACGGTGGCCGCCGCAATAAGGATGGACCCCGCCAGCACGATGAGCTTAATCCGGGATTTCTGGTCGTAAATCGGTAGCACGGAGCGAAAAAAGAAGGAAAAGCAGAAGAGCGCGCCGGCTGCCCGGGCCGCGAAGATACAACCCGCCGGCAGCGCCGCGGGTCCGGGCCTTGCTAACGGCCCGGCCCCGACTTCGTTATGCGGGTGCTGGCCCGCGGCCGGGCGGCCGGCTCCGGCCGGCTTGGAAAACCGGCCGGGCCGCAATCATTTTTATCGCTTTCACCGGGCGAAAGGAGGCCCTTCACAGTCCGGAAAGCCAGTTTACCGAGTAGCCGTCAGCCGCCCAGAACCTCTACCCTCAACTTCCTGTTTCAGACTAACGAATTACGCCGTAATTTTGCCCTCTACAATCCGCCGTAGCCCCAGCTATGCTCCATCCCTTTAAGGCTGTCAGCCTGTCCTTCAAAAAAACGCCGCTCGCCATCCGGGAGCTTATTGCGTTGGACGAGACGGCCTGCCGCCGCTTCCTGCAACTGCTCCACCACGACTTAGGCCTTCAGGACCTGCTCGTGCTGAGTACCTGCAACCGGACCGAAATCTACTACAGCGCCGACCGCGACCAAAGCCCCGCCATCATCAAGGCCCTGGCGGAGCTCAAAGGCCTGCCCAACGTCGCCGACTACTTCCCCTACTTCGACATCCTCGATTCCTACGAGGAGTCGGTGCGGCACCTGTTTGAGGTGGCCATGGGCCTCGATGCCCAGGTAGTAGGCGATTTGCAGATCAGCAACCAGGTGAAAACAGCTTACCAATGGTCGGCCGACCAGGACGCGGCCGGGCCGTTTCTGCACCGCCTGCTGCACACCATTTTTTTCACCAACAAGCGCGTACAGCAGGAAACGCGGTTCCGCGACGGGGCGGCCTCGACGTCCTACGCCACGCTGGAACTGGTGGAAGAGCTGACGGCCGACATTGCCAACCCGCGCGTGCTGGTGGTAGGCCTGGGCGAAATCGGGGCCGACGTGTGCCGCCATTTCAGCGACAGCAAGAGCTTCACCGACGTCACGCTCTGCAACCGCACCCGGACCAAGGCTGATGCCCTGGCGGCCGAATGCGGGCTCCAAGTGCTCGATTTCGAAGATCTGGTGCAGGGCCTCAAGGATGCCGACGTGGTCATTTCCTCCATTGCCCACGCCTCGCCCTTCTTCACCAAGGAAATGGTGGAGCGGCTCGACGTGCTGAACTTCAAGTTTTTTATCGACCTGTCGGTGCCGCGCAGCATTGAGGCCGAAGTGGAAAACGTGCCCGGCGTGCTGGTCTACAACATCGACACGATTCAGAGCAAGGCCTCGGCCGCCCTCGAGCAGCGCCTGGCTGCCGTGCCGCAGGTCCGCGCCATCATTGCCGACAGCATTGCCGGCCTGCAGGACTGGACCAAGGAAATGCTGGTGTCGCCGACCATCCAGAAGCTGAAAAACGCGCTGGAAACAATCCGGCAGGAAGAAATGGACCGCTTCCAGAAGAAGATGAGCCCCGAGGAAGCCAAACGCATGGACGAGGTCACCCGGTCGCTGATGCAGAAGATTCTGAAGCAGCCCGTCCTCCAGCTTAAAGCCGCCTGCAAGCGCGGCGAGGCCGACCAGCTCATCGATGTACTGACCGACCTGTTCGACCTGGAAAACCAGACGACCCCGGCATAGCCTGCCATTGCGAGGAGGCACGACATTCCGCGCATCAAGCGGCGTCAATCCGTCCCGGACAATGAGCCAAACCTTGTTGAAACAGAAAGTCCCGACGTGCGCTAACGTCGGGACTTTCTGCTAAAAAGAAGCTTCTTCCATTTCAGAGGACGGATTGACGCCGCTTGATGCGCGGAATGCTCTGCGCGCAATGACAAACGAAAAAAGGACCGTCGGCTGGCGGTCCTTTTTCATTTCTCCGAAGAAAAACGGCAGTCGGCTACAGCGATTCGCAGCAGTCTTCGAGCGAGTCAATCACGTCGAGCAGTTTTGGGATGGAAAGTGAGTAATAGATTTTCGTCCCCACTTTGAACGACGACAGGATGCCGCGGTCTTTGAGGGTGATGAGGTGCTGGGAAGCAATGGCCTGGGGCAAATCGAGCGAACGGTAAATTTCCGTCACGGTCATTTTGTCTTCTTTACCCAGCAGATCCACGATGGCTAAGCGCTTGGGGTGGGCCAGCACTTTCAGCATTGCGGCGGCCTTATCTACTTTTTTGGATTCTACGCGCGAGAGCAAGGGCTTCATAAAGGATGGTACAACGGTGGGCCTGGGATGGATTCATCAGGAATATGCGTACTACGATATTTCCGGGCCCAAGAGTTCCTATTAAAATGGATTAAGCCTAAATTTTTTGATTTTTTCCGCTCCGGCCGAGCCCGAAATCAATGGCAGTAAGCACCCAAGGACCCGGGTGCTTTCCGGGGGCTGCTTACCTTTGGCTCCGTTTTGTCCCTTCCCACCCCTATCTACTTCACTGCCTGATGAAAGATTTGCTGGCTAAGTTTGAAAATAAGCGTCCTGAAATCGTTTTTGAGTGGAAAGACGCCGAAACCGAAGCCGAAGGCTGGGTCGTTATCAACTCCCTGCGCGGGGGCGCGGCCGGCGGCGGCACCCGCATGCGCAAGGGCCTCGACAAGCGCGAAGTGGAAAGCCTGGCCAAAACCATGGAAGTGAAGTTCACCGTGTCCGGCCCGGCCATTGGCGGCGCTAAGTCGGGCATCAACTTCGACCCCCAGGACCCGCGTAAGCGCGGCGTACTGGAGCGCTGGTACCGGGCCGTGATTCCGCTGCTGAAAGCCTACTACGGCACCGGCGGCGACCTGAACGTGGACGAAATCCACGACGTGATTCCGATAACGGAGGACTATGGCCTGTGGCACCCGCAGGAGGGAATCGTGAACGGGCACTACCGCGCCACCGAGCCCCAGAAGATTCAGAAGCTGGGCCAGCTGCGCCAGGGCGTGGTGAAGGTGCTGGAAGACGCCTCCTTCACCCCCGCGCTGCACCGCAAATACACCGTGGCCGACCTCATCACCGGCTACGGCGTAGCCGAGGCCGTGCGCCACTACTACGAGCTGTGGGGCGGCCGCTCCGTGGTCGGCAAGCGCGCCATCATCCAGGGCTGGGGCAATGTGGGGGCGGCCGCGGCCTATTATCTGGCCTTGCAGGGCGCCAGGGTCACCGGTATCATCGACCGGGCCGGGGGCCTGATTCAGGAAGCAGGCTTTTCCCTGGAGGAAATCCGGACGCTGTTTCTCCAGCGGGAAGGCAATGCGCTGGCCGCCGCGAACCTGCTGTCGTTTGAGGAAGTGAATCAGCGCATCTGGACTTCGGGAGCGGAGATTTTCATTCCGGCGGCGGCCTCGCGCCTCGTCACCCGCGAGCAGATAGAGCAGCTTATCACGGGCGGCCTGGAAGTAATCAGCTGCGGGGCCAACGTGCCGTTTTCCGACCCCGAAATCTTCTTCGGCCCCACCGGCGAGTATGCCGACCAGCACGTGAGCGTGATTCCCGATTTCATTGCCAACTGCGGCATGGCCCGGGTATTCGCTTACCTGATGGAAACCAACGCCGAAATCACCGACCAGGCCATTTTCGGCGATACGTCGCGCATCATCCGCCGGGCCCTGGAGCGGACCCGCCAGCAGGGCGACACCCGCACCGGCGTAGCTCAGAAATCGTTCGAAATGGCCCTGCGCCAGCTGGTGTAGCCGGCAAGGCTTTAGTTTTTAAAGGCCGTCATTCCGAGCGAAGTCGAGGAATCTCGCGTGCTGACATCTGAGTAGTACTCCACCGAGGCCACGCGAGATTCCTCGACTTCGCTCGGAATGACGTTCTGGTTTGTTTTTACGGTATTATTAATGACCCTACAGGAAATTCTGCACCTGCGCTTTCTGGGCAACGACGTGGCCGCCTACCTCACGTGCGCGGGCATTCTGCTGTTTGGCTACGTTTTTAAAACCCTGCTTTCGAAGCTGCTTTCCAAGCTGGCGTTTCGCTTTATCCGCAAGCAGACACAGGGCGTGAGCGAGCTGCAGTTTCAGGCCCTGCTGATTCAGCCCATTTCCATCGTGGTGTTTTTCATCACGGTCTACCTCGCGTTTCAGGTGCTCGACTATCCGGTGCGCAGCTCCGAGCTGGACCACGACGACCCCTGGCCCAAGGTGGTGCTGTTCCGCCTGTATCAGCTCGGCATCATCACCGGGGTGGCCTGGATTGCGCTGCGCGGGGTCGATTTTCTGGTGATGGTATTTCAGCGCCGGGCGGAAACCAACACCTCCCGCCTCAACAACCAGCTCATTCCCTTCGCCAAGGATCTGGTGAAGGTCCTGGTCCTGACCATCGCCTTTCTGGTGATGCTCAGCCGCGTATTTGGCGTCAACGTCACGGCCCTGATCGGGGGCCTCGGCATTGGCGGGCTGGCGGTGGCCTTCGCGGCCAAGGAAAGCCTGGAAAACCTGATTGCCTCCTTTACCATCTTCCTCGACCGCCCCTTCGCGGTGGGCGATTTGGTGGAAGTGGGCGGCGTGACGGGTACGGTGGAGAAAGTCGGCTTCCGCAGCACCCGCCTGCGCACGGCGGAAAAAAGCTACGTCACGGTGCCCAACAAGTCGATGATCGACAAACCGCTGGACAATCTGTCGTTGCGGACGGCCCGGCGGGTGAGCTTCACCCTGGCCCTGAGCCACGCCACCACCAGCGAGCAGCTGCGCGGCATCGTGCAGGATACTCAGCGCGTGATTCAGGAACACGCCCTCACCACCGACGACGTCCAGATCAAGTTCTCGGCCCTGACGCCGGCGGCCAAGGAAGTCACGGTGCAGTATTTCGTGGAAACGACCGACTACGAAGAGTACCTCGACGTGAAGGAAGAGCTGAACTACCGCCTCGTGGAGCTGGTAGAGCAGCACCGCGGCACCTTTGCCAGTACGGCTACGAGCGTAGTCCACCTGGCCCAACCCACCGACCCGCTGCGCGGCCTGGAGTCGCCGGAACGACCAGTGTTGTAGCTATAAACCGGGGTTACCAAACAAAAGCAGCCCGCCAAACCCTGAAGGTTCAGCGGGCTGCTTTGGGATAAGGTATCTACGGGCTCCCGGTTCGGCCTAGCGGCCCCCGAGCAGACCGCCGAGCAGGCCACCCATGCCGCCGCCGCCGAGCAGACCGCCCAGACCGGCACCGCCCGCGCTGCGCGGAGCCGAGCCGGGCCGGCCACCCAGCCCGCCCAGAATCGACATCAGGGAGCCCAGGCCGCCACTACCGACGTGCGAGCCCTGCTGGGGCACATTGCCATAGCCGGCGCCGGCGCCGCCGCTGTTGGAGCCGCCCAGCACGCCGCTGAGCAAACCGCCGCCGAGCAGGCCGCCCAGCAGACCACCCATGGAGCCGCCGCCCATAGCCCCGCCGAGTAGCCCACCCATAGTGCCGCTACCACCCATCATGCCGCCCATAGCGCCGGACTGACGGTTGCCGCCGCCCATCACCCGCGAAAGAACCATGGGGGCCACCACGCCGAGCAGACCCGCCATCAGGGCTCCTTTTGGGATGCCCACGCTGTCGAGCTTGTCGGTGATGCCGCTCAGGAAGCCCTGCTTGCCGGGGTCATTGGCGTCGTGCGGTACGGTGGCGGCCTGGTCTACTACCGTTTCCAGCGCCTGCTGCTGCTGCTGGTTGATGCCGAGGTAAGTGGCTATTTTGTTCACCATCTCCTCCTCCGTGTTGGAATACGCACCGTCGGCGCGGGCAAAGCTGATCAGGTCGGCGACCAGGGAAAAGCGCAGGTCGCTGCCGCGCAGCATATCCAGGCTCTGCTTGATGCTTTCGTTGGAGGCATCCCTGGCGGCACTCAGTACCTGCTGGGTAGCGCCCCCCGACAGGCCGGTGGTGTGCGCCAGCTGCTGCAGGAACTCCACCTCCGCGGCCGAAGCTTCGCGGTCGGCGGAGGCCAGACTGGCAATGGCACTCAGATAAGCGGCTTTTTCCTGATCGGAATAGTTCTGGAGGAGTTGGGGATTTTCCATGGATGGGTCGGTTGGAGAAGGGGAAAGGAAACTGTTGCCCTTAACGCTGTCTGGCCGATTAGGTTGATGCCCAGCCCGGCCCCCCAGCCCGGCCCCCCAGGCCGGAGACCCCTCCTTTTTTCAGGCCCGGCCGCGGACTCAGGCGCCGGTTGATCCTTTGCCGATCTTACTACGGAGGAAGTTCAAAAATCAAAATACTGGTCCGGCCGGGGCTGAGCCGGCTTCTGCTCCGGTTTTTTCACCTCAAACAACTTTTTAGGTGCGGCTACGGGCGCATTCTCCGCCGCCCCGGGGAGGGCGGCGCTGTTGGCCGGGGGCGGAGGAGGGCCCATGCGCCGGCCGTTCGCCTCCGCAACCGGCCGACGGGCTGTTTGCTCCCGGCGGCGGTCCAGGCTGACGCGGAAGTTATCCTCCGTGCCCTGCACCGCCAGCAACAGCGCTGGTCCGGTGGCCACCTGCCCCCCGAAGGCGGGCCGGCGCAGCAGGCCCGGCAGCAGCGGGATTGACAGGTGGTAATCCATTTCCTGGTCGAAGGTGTGGGTCCCCGTCACCCGCAGCACCGATGCCGTCCGCACGTTGGACCGGATTTCCATTTCGGGCACGTACACCGTACGGCCCTGGATGTAGATGCTGTTGGTAAGCTGGGCGAAGCGCAGGTGGCGCAGCTGCTCTTTGCCGGCCACCATGCTCAGCTTCTGCAGGGGCGCGAAATTATTCAGCTCTCCGTCGCGCACCGTGGCCTTGATTTCGGCCTCCAGCTGGTCGGTGAGGGGCGTCAGGTGGCGGTCGAAGTACATATCCGATTCCGCCTGGGCCGTCAGGGTGCCGCGCAGGTGGCGGGCGGTGAGGAAGTCCTGGCCGAAGTTCTCAAATACATAAAACAGGCTGTCGAGCGGCAGCTGCGTGCACGTCATGGTGGTGCGGGCTTGGAGCCGATCAGGCTGGCGGGCATCGAGCGTACCGTGCAGGGTGGTAGTGCCGCCGGCCGCCGCCACGCTCAGGCCCGGGGTCGAAATCACCTGCTGACGCAGCCGCACCGTGCCGTGCAGCTCCTGCCCCCGCAAGCGCCGAAACCGCACCCGGCGCACCGTGGCGTTCAGGTCCAGGGCCAGATTCGGCGATACCTCAAACGCATAGCCCGCGGCCCGGCCAGTGCCGGTAGCAGCGGTGGGGCCGGCGGCCCGGTTCGGCGCCGGCGCACTGAGCAGCTGGTCCAGATCAAGCAGGCGGGACTCGACATCGGCCTCCACCAGCAACTGCTGATGCGGCAGCAAAAGCCAGCCCAGAGCATTCTTGAAGAAGCCGTTCAGCCGAAAATCGGAGCGGCCCATGCGGCCGGTGAAGTTGGTAATGGCCACGTCGTTGCGCCGCAGCAGAAAGCTGCCCTGGAGCCCGGTCAGCGGCTGGGTATAGTCGCGCAGCGTCAGGCTCACGCCCCGCAGGGTCAGCTCGCCCCCCGACCGGATTGCGGCCGTAGCGGGTCGGGCCCGAAACTGCCGCAGGTTCCCCGCAAACTGTACCGCCAGCTGGGCCCGGCCACTCCCCGCGCGCACCGCGGCCACCGGAAAAAACCGCAGCACCCGCGCCACATCGAGGTCGGCCCGCAGGTTGAGGCGCACCGTAGGATCCAGCAGGTTTTCGTAGCGCAGATTTCCGCTGAAAGGACGCCCCTGCAGCGCGCCGCGCAGCTGTTGCAGGGTAAACGAAGTGGTTCGGGCCGTGCGCCGGGCCCCGTTGCTGAAGGTGCCAGTCAGAAATACGTGCTCCACCGATTCCCGATACCCCGGGTGGTAGAAGGAGGCGTCGCGGCAGCCAAACTGCACCCCGATCTGCGGATTCTTACCCGCCGCCACACTGCGCACGGTTCCCCGAAAGTAAACGTCGCCCCGGCTGCGGTATTTGCTTAGCTGCCGGGTCAGGCGCGGCGGCAGCAGGGCGAGTACTGATTGCAGATCGGCGTGCTGTCCGTTCAGGCTAAGGTTCCAATCGATAGCCGGACCACCGTAGCCAATGCGGCCTGCCAGGTCGTAGGCCGCAGTTTCAACGCGCACTACCGAAGGCTGAATAGTCAGGGTTTGCGCCGTCCGATTCACCTCCAGCCGGGTGGTCAAAACCACTTCCTTGGCCCGAAAATAATTATCTGCTCCCAGCCGGATAGCCTCGATGCGGGTGCGGCCTTCGGCCCGGATGCTGACCTGCGCATCCGTCACCGTCAGCGAAGCCTGCACCGCATGCGCCTGCAGACTATAGCGGTGCTGCTGCTGCCGGTGGTGATACAGTATGCCGACGCGCTCCAGCCGGATAGCTTCCAGGTCAAACGCCAGGGGCTTAGTTGCGGCCTGCGTGGAGTCAGGGCGGAATATCCGGTAGTTCGGCTGCCCCTGGGCATCATACCGGACCTGAATGGCGCCATCCTCCAGCGCCAGGCTCCGGATGCGGTAGCGCCCGGCCACTATATCCCAGGCATCGAAGGCACAATAGAGTGTTCGGACCCGTGCCAGGGCCGTGGTATCCTGGGGGAGCGAGCCTCGCACCACCACGTGGTGCAGCCGGATAGCCACGCGCGGAAACTCGGCCAGTACCGATACCTCCATGCGGCCGACCTGCACCGGCGTGCGCAGGTAGCGGTTGGCTTCCTGCACGAACAGGGAAATAATTTTTTCCTGCCCCAGCCAACCGCTCAAAATTGCCGCGCCCAGCAGCAAAACCAGGCTCAACCCGGCATACCGGAAAGTTTTTTTAAAATTTTTCAACCGGCAAAAATTTCTGACCCTGAATTGGTTGAGTGCTTTAACGGCGTTTCCACCCGAAAATTCTTCCCCCAAGGTCAGGGTTTTTCTTGCTGTTTCGAAAAACACCTCCCATATTTGCAATCCCAAACGGGACGTAGACCACACGGGAGATTAGCTCAGCTGGTTCAGAGCATCTGCCTTACAAGCAGAGGGTCACTGGTTCGAACCCAGTATCTCCCACCATCGAAAAGCCCCTTAGAAGAAATTCTAAGGGGCTTTTCGCATTTAGCTCCCCTGCTCATTCTTCCGCCGAGCGTAAGTTCTCCCGCAAGTTCTTCTGCCAGCGTAGAGCGCCGGAGCTACCGCCACCAGTTGTTGGACCGGACGGCTATTCTATTCTATCTGCGCAGCCGGCAGTTGCTGCCCGTCCGCTTCGCTGATGGCGGGCGGGGCTCCCGGGCAGGCCGCCACCAGCACCCCGGTAGCACCGGCGAACCGCAGACCCGCGCCCGGTTCCTGCCCGGCCAGCCAGCCCTTAAGCAAAGCGGCGAGGAAAGAGGCGCCACCGCCAACAGGACTTGAAAGAGGTGATGAGCATTACCGTTTGGCTATACTCGTCACGAAGTAGGGAGCGGGGCTTGCCCCCGCCCGTCGTTGAACGGTAACGCCTGCTTTCAGACAACGACGGGCGGGGGCAAGCCCCGCTCCCTACTTCGTGACGAGTCAACCAGCCCCGCGACCCAATGGACCTCCGCGAGTACGCCGTATTCCCGGGACCGGACGCAAGCTTACCATTCGCTTTTTTGATTGCCGCCGTCTACCTTGCGCGGCCCCTCTTTCCCACCTTTTCACTTTCTCCGCGACGTATGAGTTCGGACCTATCCAAGCAGCAGCTATTTCAGCAAACCGCGCAACAGCTTCAGCAGCAGGGCTTCGGTATTGTAGAGCAGGACCAGACCCGGCCCTGGGGCGGGTTTTTCGTGCTCGATGAAAGCCAGGCCCAGCAGTTTGCCGACACCTATTTCGAAGGTCTGTCCGTGGAGCAGCTGCGCATATCCGGCAAGCTGAGCCCCAAGATTCTGCTGGTAGCGCCCCACCAGCGCCTGTCGTGGCAGTATCATCACCGCCGGGCGGAAATCTGGAAAGTGGTGCAGGGCCCGGTCGGCATTATCACCAGCCCTACCGATGCGGAAGGAGAAACGGGCACGTTCGCCCCCGGAGCGCTGATTACGCTGCCGCAGGGAGAGCGGCACCGGCTGATCGGATTGGAGAGCTGGGGCATCATTGCCGAAATCTGGCAGCACACCGACGCCCGGCAGCCGTCCGACGAGAACGACATCATCCGGGTCCAGGACGACTTCGGCCGCTAGCCGGCCGCCGCCCCGACCGCCGACCGGCGGGGGCCGCCGGCCGCCGGTCCTGCCGGCTCCCGACGAGCCGGCGGAACCAGGCCGAAACCCGCCGGCTGACGATAACGGACAATCTTTTTCTGGTTGTCGGACACCATACAAAATCTCCTATATTAGCAAACTGCCGGCAGGGGCGCATTCCCCGATTCGCTTCCTTCTTCTCTGTTCCCACCCTTATGATCCTGATAGCTGACGGCGGCTCCACTAAAACCAACTGGTGCCTGGTTGATGCTGAGGGAACCCGCGCCTTTTTCAATACCGAGGGCTACAATCCGGAGTTTATTGGCACGGCGGGGATCATTGCTTCGCTGCGGAAAAGCCTGCCGGATACTCTGGCGGCCGACCAGATAACGGAGCTGTATTACTACGGCGCCAGTATCTCGTCTCCGCCGAAAGTGGCGGTGGTAGCTGATGCCATGCGGACCCTATTTACCCGGGCCCGCATCTACGTCGACCACGATCTGCTGGCGGCGGCGCGGGCCCTGCTGGGCCAGGGCTCCGGATTTGCCGCTATTCTGGGCACCGGTACCAACAGCTGCCTTTATGATGGGCAGGGCGTGAGCTTCACCGTCGATTCGCTGGGCTACTTTCTGGGCGATGAAGGAAGCGGCTCGTTTATCGGCAAGCGCCTGCTACGCGACTATCTGCGCAACCTGCTCCCGGGTAACCTGCAGGAAGCGTTTCGCGCAACCTATGGCCTGGAGCGTGATGCCATTCTCGACCACCTCTACAACCAGCCGTTGCCCAACCGCTTCCTGGCCAGCTTCGCCAGGTTTGCCTACGACCATAATAACGTCAGCTACTGCCGGCAGATCGTGCTGGACGGCTTCGAAACGTTCTTTCAGAACATCATCGTCCATTACCCCGGGTATCAGGACTACCTGTTCAACTGCATTGGATCGGTGGGCTATAACTTTCGCGATGCCCTGACGCAGGTCGTTACCGCCCACGGCATGAGCGTCGGCAAAATTATCCGCTCCCCCATCGACGACCTGGTTTCTTATCATCTCGAATGCGGGCAGTAGCCGGTTTCCCTTTCACCGCTTACTGCACCACAAAAGCCGTCCACCCCCCGGTCATGGCGCTATGCTTTCCCGGCCGTCCCCCATCCAAGCCATGACTGAGGAGAACAGCGCTCAGCTTTGGGATACTTTTCGCACCGGCGACGCCCAGGCCTTAGCTACTCTCTTCGAGGCCTACTATGATGCCCTGTACAACTATGGGCTGAAGCTGACCGGCGACGAGGAGCTGGTTAAGGACTGCATTCAGAATCTGTTTCAGAAGCTCTGGCGGCGGCGGGAGGGCCTCCGTTCGGTGGAGGTAGTCAAAGCCTACCTTTTTAAAGCCCTGCGCCGGCACCTCGGCGACGAAACCAAGCTGCTGCGGCAGCACCGGCACCTGCTGCCGGCCTACTCCGACTCGTTTGAAGTCACCTATTCGCACGAGGAGTTTCTCATCACCCAGCAGCGCGACGAGGAGCAACGGACCCGCCTGCTGGCGGCCCTCAACCAGCTCTCCAGGCGCCAGCGCGAAGCCCTGTACCTGAAGTTTTTCGACGGCTTCTCCTATGAGCGTATCGCCGAGGTGATGTCGCTCAACATCCAGTCGGTCCGCAACCTGGTTTTCAATGCCCTGAAGGCCGTGCGCAAGGTACTGCTGGTTACCGTGACGCTGTTTTACCTGCTGTGCGGGTAGAACAACAGCTCTTTTTCTGCGATTTGAAAAAAACTTCGGCTAGCATGAGTATAAACGGCCGCCAGCGCCGTGATGGAAGTGAACAGCGGGGCGCCAGCCAGCGCCTGAGGGGGAGGGCCGCCTTGCTGTTCAACGCTCCATTCGCTTATGAAATACGCTGCTTACTCCACTGAAGATTTTCTGGCTGACGAATCCTTTCAGGATTTTGTGCTGTCCGCCAACCCCGCCGCCGGGGAGTTCTGGCAGGACTGGGTGAGCCAGAATCCGGCCCGGGAGGCAGAATTTCAGGAAGCCGTGGCCATTCTCCAGATCCTCATCACCCAACCCCGGCCCGTAGCCGGGACGTTGAAGCGGGAAGAAGTCGCCAGGCTCTGGCAGAGTATGCGGCCGCTGCAGGAACCGCGCGCCGCCCTGGCTTTACGCACCCGGCGCATGCGCCGGCTTACGATGACGACGCTGGTGGCTCTCGTGCTGCTGGTTCTGGCGGTTGTAGGGGTGAACCGGCGGCCGCAGCCGGCTCCGGAATGGACCAGCTACGTCACCCACGGCGACGAGTATCAGCAGGTTCAGCTCCCCGACGGCTCCGTGGTGATCCTGAATGCCAACTCCACGCTGCGGCTCGCCGCCGCCTGGCAGCCGGGTCAGCCCCGGGAAGTGTGGCTCACGGGCGGCGGCTATTTCAACGTGCGGCACACGGCCCCCGCCCGGCTGCTGACGGCCGTGGCCGCCGCGCCGGCCAACGTTAAATTCGTGGTTCACACCGGCCCGCTGGATGTGGCCGTGCTGGGCACTCAGTTCACCGTCCTCAACAATGCCGGCAAAACCAAAGTGGTCCTCAACACCGGGCAGATTCAGTTGCGCCTGCGCCAGCCGGGTAGCCGCGACCAGCTGCTGATGAAACCCGGTGAGCTGGTAGAGTATAGCCCGGCCACGCCCCGGGCGCTGCTGGTGAAGCGCACCGTTAAAGCCGATTTCTACTCGGCCTGGACCAAGGGTCAGCTGGACTTCAACGACACCCCGGTTTCCGAAATCATTGCCCTGCTCGAAGACACGCACGGGCTGCACATCACGCTCCGCGACCCGAAGCTGCGCCAGCAAAAGCTTACGGGCTCCGTTCCCACCCACGATCTGGACGAGCTTTTAACCGCCCTCAGCAAGTCGCTGGAGGTGAAAGTTCACCGCCAGGGCAATCAGGTCTGGCTTGACTAAACCCGGCTCGGCTACTTCGTTTCTGCTCCGCTTCTCCCTCCCACCCTTGAAGCCCAACCTATGGCTCTTTATACGCACTCGTTAAAGCTGCTGCCCCTTCTGCTCGCCGTGCAGTTCGCCACCCGGGCCCAGGGCCCGGTGGTGGCGGTATACCGGCCCGCGCAGCAGCCCGAGCCCCTTACCCGGCGGGGCGCCCAGGGCACGTCGCTGGAAAGCATTCTGCAGGAGTTCAAAACCGTTCATCACGCCTTCATCCTGTGCCGCAGCGAGCTGATCAAGGATAAGTTCGTCAACGTCGACGCACTGACTTTTCGCACCTGGGAAGACAAGCTTACCTACGTGGTGACGGTGAGTGGTTTGCGGGTCGAAAAAACCGGCCGGAACGTCTACATCATCTCGGCCCCCAAAGCTTCGGGCCTTACTGCGCAATCGATTGCGCCGGGCGAGGGGCCAACCCTGGCCAACCTGGCGCTGGTTGCTGCCACCAGCCCGGCCGCGGTTACGGTGCAGGGCCAGGTAACCGGCTCCGATAATGCGCCCGTTCCCGGCGCGACCGTAGTCGTGAAAGGCACTACTAACGGCACCGCCACCGACAGCAACGGCAACTTCACCCTGACCCTGCCCGACGCGAATGCCACGCTGATTGTATCCGCCATCGGCTTCATAACCCAGGAAATCAACCTGCAGGGACGCACTCAGGTCAGCATTTCGCTCCAAACCGACGTGAAAGCGCTGGATGAGGTAGTGGTGCTGGGCTACACGACCCAGAAAAAATCGGACGTTACGGGGTCAGTAGCCCAGATAAACCAGGCCGATATTTCCAGCCTGCCGGTAAGCGGCGTAGCCCAGATCATGCAGGGCAAGGCCGCCGGCGTGGCCATTACCCAGGCCACCGGGGCCCCGGGCGAAAACATTGCCGTCCGCATCCGCGGCGTAGGCACCATCAACGACAACAACCCGCTCTACATTATTGATGGCGTGCCCACCAAGGACGGTATCAATCAGATTTCGCCGAACGATATCGAAAGCATCAACATCCTGAAAGATGCTTCGTCCGCCGCTATCTACGGGGCCCGGGCGTCGAACGGCGTCATCATCGTGACTACCAAGCGGGGCAAATCGGGCAAGCCCCGACTGAGCGTGAGTGCCTATACCGGCTTGCAGACCCCGGTCAACCTGATTAAGATGGCTAACACCAGCCAATACGTGGCGGCCTACAACGTAGCGGCGCAGAACGACGGCCGGGACCAGATTCCGGCTGCCCTCGCGGCCACGCTGCCCGACGTAGACTGGCTGCGGGAAGTGCTCAAGCCCGCCCAGCAGCATAACGTGCAGATGGACGTGAGCGGCGGCGGCGAAAACACCCAGTACATCGTGTCGGGCAGCTATCTGACCCAGGATGGTCTGATTCAGAATTCGTCGTACGACCGCTACAACCTGCGCACGGCGCTGACCAGCACCCTGTCGAAGTACGTGAAAACCGGCACCAACCTCAACCTCTCCTATTCCAAGACCCGGCAGGTGGGCACGTCCGGCGACGGCTTTGGCGATGGCAACCCCGGGGCCAGCATCGTGCGCTACGCCTTGTTCCGCACCCCCGCCACCCCGGTCTACAATGAGCAGGGCCAGTTTGTGGACCTGCCGAAAGTGGATGGGAAAAATGCGGCGGCCTTTTTCGGCGACGGCATCAACCCCGTGGCCCTGGCCGACGCCGCCGACCGCAACTTCAACCGCTACTCGCTGCTGGGCAATGCCTACGTGGAAATCAGCCCCATCGAGCGGCTGCGCATCCGGTCGGACTACGGCGTGACCTTCCTCATCACCGACTACAAGCAGTTCTTCAAGACGTTCGGTATCGACCGCTCCTTCAACTCGCCGCCGCAGCTGGCGCAGTCGAACGCCAACGAATTCAACTACAACTGGACCAACACCGCTACCTACGATCTGCCCCTGGGCAAAAGCACCTTCAACCTGCTGGTCGGCACGGAAGCCATCAAAAATAACGCCCGGGCCATATCGGCCTCGCGCCGGGGCTACGTAGATCAGTCGCCCGTATTTCAGTACCTCGACAGCGGCACGGGCATTCAGCAAAACGGCGGGGGCGAAGCCAGATCGTCGCTGCTGTCCGCCTTTGGGCGGGTGGGCTACGATTACGACGGCAGGTATCTGGCCAGCTTCAACTTCCGGCGCGACGGCTCCTCCCAGTTTCTGGCTGGTCAGCGGACCCAGAACTTCTATTCGGGCTCCGTCGGCTGGAACCTGGCGCAGGAGGGATTCATGCGCAACGTCGGCAGCATCTCGCTGCTCAAGCTGCGGGCCAGCGTGGGGCAATTGGGTAACTCGGCTATTGGGAATTACCCCTACGCCTCACTCGTCGGGGATGGCGGCTTTTACCCCATCGGCGGGGTGTCGACCCAGAGCCTGAGCATCGTGACCAAAGGCAACCCCGGGTTGCGCTGGGAAACCAGTACCCAATCCAACGTCGGTCTGGACGTAGGCCTGCTGAAAGGGGCCCTGCAGCTGACGATGGACTATTTCATCAAGAATACCTCGGACGTGCTGCTGTTTCTGCCGCAGCCCAGCAGCGCCGGCAACGGCGGCAACCCGGCCGTGAATGCCGGCAAAATCCGCAACAACGGCCTGGAGCTGGAGCTGGCTTACCGCAACACCATTGGCAAAAACTGGGGCTACGACGTGAGCGGCAATTTCGCGACCCTGCACAACGAAGTCATCTCGCTGGGGGAAGCCTCAGCCATCGTCGGCGGGCGCATCGACAACAACTATTTCGCCACCCTGACGGACATAGGGCAGCCGATTGGCTCCTTCTACCTGCTTCAGCAGGAAGGCATCTTCCAGAATGAGCAGGAGGTCTTCACCCACGCTTTCCAGGGACCGGGCGTGAAGCCGGGCGACGTGAAGTACAAGGATATCAGCGGCCCCGATGGGGTTCCGGACGGGGTGATAGATGGCCGGGACCGGACTTTCGTGGGCAGCCCCATTCCGAAATTCACTTACGGCTTCACGGGCAACGTGCGCTACAAAAGCCTCGACCTGAGCGCCTTTTTCCAGGGCGTGTACGGCAACGAGATTTATAATCAGGTGAACACCGACATCGAAGGGTTTTACCGGGCCTTCAACGTCACTGAGCGGGTAGCGACCAACTACTGGACGGGTCCCGGCAGCACCGACGAGTTTCCGCGCCTGTCCTGGACCGGCGCGTCCAACAACAAGCAGCCGTCGGATCGTTTTCTGGAGGATGGCTCCTACCTGCGGCTGAAAAATCTGCAGGTGGGCTACACCTTCGGGGAGAAGCTGCTGGCGCCGGTGAAAATCTCCTCCGTGCGGCTCTATGCCAGCGTGCAAAACCTGCTCACGTTCACCAACTACACCGGCCTCGACCCCGAGCAGGGCACCAACAGCAACTCCCTCGGCGACGGGGTCCGGGCCACGGGCATCGACTTCGGCACGTATCCGTCGGCGCGCACATTCACGGTGGGCATCAACGCCGGCTTCTAATCATTTCGCCAGCCATAGACTTATGAGAGCTTCCTCTTTTGCCGTGAGCTTGCTGGCCCTGTTGGCCTTCACCACCGCCGGGTGCGAAAAGTTCCTGGATCAGCCCGTACTGGGACAGTACGAAGCGGGCCAGTTTTTCAACTCCGATGCCAACGCCATTCTGGCCGTCAACGCCGCCTACGTCCCGCTGTCGTTTCGCGACGCCGCCACCAACGCACTGTGGGTGTTGGGCGACGTCGCTTCCGACGATGCCATCAAAGGCAGCAACCCCGGGGACCAAGCCGACTTCGAAAACATCGACAACTTCAACATCACCCCCATCAACGCGGCGGTGGAAGCCCAGTGGAAACGCTGCTACGACGGCGTCCTCAAATGCAACGTGGTTATCGACGGCCTGCCGGAATCCAACGCCAACATCAGTGCCGAGGTCCGCAAGCAGGTAGTGGGGCAAGCGAAGTTCCTGCGGGCCTACTACTACTTCCAGCTCACAACGCTCTACGGTGCTATTCCGCTGCGGGTGAAGGTGGAAACGCCGGAGGAGCTGCAAAGCCCGGCGCGGCCCCAGGCGGCAATTTACGCGCAGATTGAGGCCGACTGCCAGGCCGCGGCCGAGGCTTTACCAACTACCTGGCCTACCCTCGATTTTGGCCGGGCCACCAAGGGAGCCGCGCTGGCCCTGCTGGCCAAGACCTACCTGTACGAGAAAAAGTGGCCCCAGGCGGCCCAGACGGCCCAGGCCGTCGGGATGCTGGGCTATTCGCTGCTGCCGGTTTTCGTGAACAACTTCCGGGCGGCCACGAAAAACAATAAGGAGACTATTTTCTCGGTGCAGCACGTCAGCGGCCTGAGCCCCGCCCAGGGCAACAACCTGAACCAGTGGCTTGCCCCGCGCCAGCAGAACGGCTACGGCTTCTTCTACCCCACGCAAAGCCTGGTCGACAACTTTGAGCGCACGGCCGCCAATGTAGTCGACCCGCGCCTGGATTACTCCGTGGGCCGGGAAGGCCAGTCGTTCTTCGGCGTACCGTTCGACACGACCTGGACTACGACCGGCTTTCTGTCGAAGAAGCATCTGCAGCCTTTGGCGGAAATACCCAGCACCATCAAAGGCGACGGTAACCTGAACTACCAGGCTATCCGCTTTGCCGAAGTGCTGCTCATTGAAGCCGAAGCCTCGAACGAGGCCGGCAACAGCGCCGCGGCCCTGCTGGCCCTGAACCAGGTGCGGAAGCGGGCCCGCGAAAGTTACCTGTTCGACCTCACGCTACCGGGCAGCGGCACGGTGCCCGCCGGCCTGCTGCCCGACATCACGACCACCAACCAGGGTCAGCTGCGCGACCTTATCCGGCGGGAGCGGCGCGCCGAGCTGGCGCTGGAATTTCACCGCTTCTTTGATGTCATCCGCTACGGCGAAGCTTATGCCCGCCAGGCTCTGGCCAACCAGCCCAACTTCAACTACGCCCGGCACCGGTTTTACCCCATTCCGCAAAGTGAGCGGGACACCAACAAAAAACTGGGCCTGTAAGCTTTTTACCCTTCTTTCTTTTTTTCCATTCCCACCTTTTACAACCTCATCATGAAAAAGCAAAAGTTTTACCTTCTCATCCTGTCCTGGCTGTGCTTCGGCGCTATGGCCGCCTTCTCGTCCTGTTCGGAGTCGGACGACGACAACACTACCCCGCAGGTCAATTCGAACAAGACGACGCTGACGGCGGTCATTGATTCGGTGACGACGATTTACACCGGGGCCGTAGAAGGCGTTAAGCCCGGGACGTATGCCGTGGGCTCCAGGGCTACCCTGAAAACGGCTATTGACCTGGGCACCGCCACCAAGAACGATGCTACCGCGACGCAGGCGGCCGTTAACACGGCCGTATCCAGCCTGCGGCGGGCTGCCGTAACCTTCAATGCCAGCCGTTTGCAGGAGGTTTCGGTAGCTAACCTGATGGCCTACTGGAAATTCTCCGGCAACGCCAACGACGCCACGGCCAACGGCAACAATGGCACCGGCAAAGTGGGTAAGATAGGCGCTACTACGCCGGTTGACGGCACCCTGGTTCCGGTGTTGGTTGCCGACCGTTTCGGGCGGGCCAACGAGGCTTACCAGTTTGGGGGCGGAGCCTACATTGAGGTGCCCTACAAGGCCGTCCTGAACCCTCAAACGATGACCATCAGCCTGTGGTGTAAGCGCAGTGACACCAATGCCGACAACTATCTGGTGTCGCTGAACCGCTGGAATGGCTTCAAGTTTCAGCTGCAAAGCGCCAACAAGCCCTTCCTGACCGCTACTACGACCACGGGGATTTTTGACCGCGACGCGGACTCCGGCATTGTGCCGCTCAACAAGTGGACCCACGTAGCCACGTCGTATGTTGATGGGGCCCTGAAATTCTACATCGACGGCGAGCTGGTGAAAACCTGGACTGATACCAAAGGGGCCATTAAGGCCATTCCCCAGAACATCCCCCTCTGCATTGGCCAGCAGCTGCCCAGCACCATCTACAACAGCACCCCGACGGCCGCCGGTCTGCCGGCCGATTACTACCAGTTCTATAGTGAGGCCTTCTTCAAAGGTCAGATGGATGATATCCGCATCTACAACAAAGCCTTGAGCGATGCGGAAGTGAAATCCATTTTCACGTTCGAAAACACGCTGTAATTTCCGCGGTTTCCGCGAGCTGATGTTTTTACGGCCTACCGTTTCAATCCCGAAACGGTGGGCCGTGAATTCTCTCCTTCACTGCTTAACCCGAGAAATCACATGATTACTTTCAACGCACCAGCCCGCCGCGTGCTGGGCAGTACGGCGCTGCTGGCGCTGGCGCTGCTCATGAGCTGCTCCGAAACCGACCGGACCAAGGCCGCCGCTACGCCCCCCGACACGGCCCCCGTAGGTGACAGCTGGGCGCTGCTGGGTTTCACCAAGGTCGACAGCATCAACCCCATCATGGGGCCCAGCACCGCCGGTACGTTCCTCGACCCAATCCTGAATCAGCAAGTGCTGTGGGAGGAAAAGGACGTGTTCAATCCGGCCGTAGTGGTAAAGGAGGGCAAGGTATACATGCTGTACCGGGCCGAAAATAAAGTAGGCAAGTTCTCCAAAACCTCGCGCATCGGGCTGGCTACCAGCACCGACGGCATCCGCTTCACCCGCATGCCGGCCCCGGTGCTGCACCCGGACAACGACGCGCACAAGAAGTACGAATGGCCCGGTGGCACCGAAGACCCCCGGGTGGTGGAAAGTGCCGATGGCACGTACTACATGACCTATACCGCCTACGATGGCGACAAGGCCCGCCTGCACATTGCCTCCTCCCGCGACCTGATCCACTGGACCAAGTATGGTAATGCCTTTACCCAGGCGGCCGGGGGTAAGTACGTCAGCAAGTGGACCAAGTCGGGCGCCATTGTTTCGCGCTACGAAACCGATGGCCGCATCGTGGCCACCAAGATCAACGGCAAGTACTGGATGTACTGGGGCGATGCTCAGGTCTGGCTGGCGACGTCAGACGACCTCATCAACTGGACGCCGATAGAAATGGCCCCCGGGGAAAAGCCCCCGGTCCCGCTCCGCGCCCAGGCCCTGACCATGCCCGATCTGAAGATCGTGCTGCCTACCCGCGAGGGCAAATTCGACAGCGACCTGGTGGAGTCCGGCCCCCCGGCCATGATTACCGATCAGGGTATCCGCCTGATTTACAACAGCCGCAACGAGCCTTCGTTCGGCGACAAGACCCTACCAGTGGGCACCTACACGGCCTCGCAGGCCCTGTTCGACCTCAAGGATCCGACGAAACTGCTGAAGCGCATGGACACTTACTTCATGCGGCCCGACCGCCCCTACGAAACGACGGGCCAGGTTAATCAGGTAGTCTTTCTGGAAGGGCTGGCCCGCTTCAACTCGAAGTGGCTGCTGTATTACGGCACGGCCGACTCCAAAATTGCCGTCGCGACCCGGCCGGTAAACTAGCTTAGGCTCGCCCGGCCGCCGGGCCGGGCACCTTGGCGCCCCCTTCTTACCCTTCACATCCTTGCTTATGCAACCAGCCGCTACTGTCGTTAGCGCCCCCCCATCCGCCCCGTTCACCGAAAGACGCTACCTGGTTACGCTGGCCTTCGTCACGTCGCTGTTCATGCTCTGGGGAATAGCCATTACGATGGGGGATGTGCTGAACCGGCATTTCCAGAACGTCCTGCACGTCTCCAAGGCTCAGTCGGGGCTGGTGCAGTTTTCCATTTTCGGGGCTTATGCCGTCATGGGCATTCCCGCCGGGCTGTTTATGAAGCGTTTCGGGTACAAGAGCGGGGTACTGCTGGGTCTGGCGCTGTATGCCTTCGGCGCGTTTCTGTTCGTACCGGCGGCTAACGCCGGCTCATTCGTTTTTTTCCGGGGCGCTTTATTTGTCCTGGCCTGCGGCCTGGCTACGCTCGAAGCCGTAGCGCATCCTTTCGTGGCCGGCCTTGGTGATCCGCGGACCAGCGACCAACGGATCAACTTCGCCCAATCGTTCAATGGCCTGGGAGCGGTAGTCGGCCCCCTGATTGGCGGCTACTTCATTCTGCGGGCGGGTCAGGAGCATTCCAACGATCTGGAATCGGTGAAGCTGCTGTACCAGATTATCGGCAGCGTTATTCTGGTCATTGCCGGAGCATTTTTCTTCGTGCAGGTTCCGCCCGTGCAGGATGCGCACGCGGCCGTGGTTCCGGGTGCGGAAGCCGGCGGCTACGCCGAGGCCCCGCCCCGCACCGACCAGGCCCAAGGCAGGTCGCTGCTGCACTACCCGCACTTTGTGTGGGCCGTGGTGGCGCAGTTTTTCTGCGTAGCGGCCCAGGGCGGCACCTGGGCCTTCTTCATCAACTACGGCATCGAAAAGATGGGGTTTCTGGCCGAAAAGGCCTCCTACTACTTCGCCCTCAGCATGGTGCTGATGATGGTCGGCCGCTTCATTGGCACTTTTCTGATGCGCTACATCGCCCCGAACAAGCTGCTGGCCGCTTTTGCGCTGGGTAGCATTGTTATGTGCCTGCTGGTAGCCCAGAGTATGGGCTGGCCTTCTTTCATTGCGCTACTGATGCTCAATTTCTTTTTCAGCATCATGTTTCCGACTATTTTCAGTCTGGGCCTGAAGGATCTGGGCGCGCGGACCCAGCAAGGCTCTTCTTTCCTGGTAATGGGCGTAGTGGGCGGCGCAGTATTTCCTCCCATCATGGGCCTGGTGGCCAACCACGACGTGGCCACGGCCTACTATCTGCCCATCATCTGTTACGCCGTCATTTTCCTGTTCGGCGCCCGCCTGTATCGGGTGCGGTAGTCCTGGCCGGACAGATCAGCTATAGGGTCACACTAAAGGGGCGGCTAACGAGGTACATCTCGTTAGCCGCCCCTTTAGTGTGAAGAATTGTTCCCAAATACTAAAAAGGAGGCGTCATGCTTCAGCTGGCTTCGATTCGCCCTCAGAACTAAATCACCCCGCGCAGGTGCTGGCTCAGCAGCTGCGTCCGGCTGTTGACCTGCATCTTCCGGTAGATGTGCTTGACGTGGGTGCGAACGGTGAGAGTAGATAAATCGAGCCGCAGGGAAATTTCTTTGTCGCTCAGCCCATCGGTAATTCCCTGTAAAACCTGCCGTTCCCGCGGGGTGAGCAAGTTGGAATGGGTGGTGGGCGTAGGGCGGAAGTGCGACAACACTTTGCGGCTCACGGTCCGGCTCATGGGCGCCCCACCCCGGGCTACTTCCAGCACCGCATCTTTCAGCTGAGTCAGCGGAGTGCATTTGGCCATGTAGCCGGTAGCCCCACAGCACAAAGCCTGATAAATGTGCTCGATGTCTTCATACGAGGTAAGCATGATGACTTCCATGGTCGGGTAACGCTCTTTGAGCAGCGGCAGCGCCTCGGTACCACTAATTCCGGGCAGCCCGATATCGAGCAGCATTACCTCGGGCACCAAGGCATCGGTCAGCTGCTCCAGCAAATCCTCAATAGAGTCGGCAACCAGCAGGTCGCGGATTTCGGGCTGGTGGGAGAAGTACTTTTTGAGGAGCTCGCGCACGCTCACATCGTCCTCCACAATAGCCAATGATAAAGACACCATCTTGTTTATAAAGTTAAAGGCCCTGACCCCGATCGGTAAATCGGGTAGCACAGTGCCAGGTGAGACGCCGGGCCAGCAGTGCCCCAAATCGTCGCTAAGTCCCCGACAAAAATAACGCGGTAAGCAGGGCTGGCTGCGTAAAACCCCTACCCTATTTGAGGGTAGGGCCCGGTACTTCTGACCTGGTATGCGCTTGCGCTGATGCGCCTGATGCGGAGTAGCCTCACTAACGCAGAGCACTTTGAAACAGTTTGATTAGGTTGGAATTAGCTGGCGGCAGCCCCCCAAATCGGGTAGTTGTTTTCAGCGGCTCGTGTCAGATAAAAACCAATATTTGTTTCCAGGGCGGTCGGACGGCTGCTGTATTTCAGACCTTGGCGTAGGGCAGGAATCTGCATTTTTATGGAACCGCTTACCAGCAGAGCAACATAGTTAGCATGGAAGCCGATGCCCCCGATAAAGAACGCCAGATGCTGGAGATGATGCTGAATCATGCTCCCGATCTGATCTGTACCCTCGACGCGGAAGGGTGCCTCCGCTACGTGAACCCGGCCTGTCAACGGGTGCTGGGCTATACCCCGGGGGAGATGGTGGGGCGGCACCTGATGTCCGTGCTGCAACCGCTCGACCCGCCGGGGGCGATGAGCTACTGGCTGGCCGCCACCGCGCAGCCGGCCCCCGCAAGCTTCGAAACGCATGGGCTGAATCGGGCCGGCCAAGAAGTTATGCTGGAGTGGTCGGCCTTTGGAAAGTCTACTGACGCGTTGCGCCTCTGCGTTGGGCAGGAGGTGACGACCCACCGCCGCCCACCAACGCCCGTCCGGGTTCAGAATGAGCTGTACCGCGTCCTGATTGACTGTGGCTTCGATATGGTGGGCCTGCTGACGGCAGAGGGAGTGTACTCCTACGTGGGCGGCTCCACGCTACAGGTACTGGGCTACGCCCCCGAGCAGATGGTCGGCCATAGTACCTTCGATTTCATTCACCCCGAGGATCTGGCCCGGGTGCAGACCTACTGGGCCCAGCTGAGTACCCTGCCCGTGGTTACGGTGCCGGATTTTCGCTTCCGGGCCGCCAACGGTGAATGGAAATGGGTGGAAACCACCGTTAATAATCAGCTGCAGAATCCGGCCATCAGAGCCTATGCGGTGAGCTCGCGCGACATTACCGAGCGCAAGCAGCGCAGCTTCGAGCTGGCCGAGAGTGAGCAGCGGTTTCGGCTGCTGTTCGAGAACAACCCTGCCCTGGCAGTTTTTCAAACCACCGGGGGCCTGATTCTGGATGCGAATCCGGCGTTCCTGTCCTTTCTGCAGCAGCGCCGGTCCGCGGTGCTCCAGCAGCCCCTGCTGGGCGTATTGCCGGGGCCAGTGCGCCCTTTGTTTGCCGAAAAGCTTGCGAAAGCCGCCACGGGCCGGCAGGTACGCTTTAAAGTGCAGGCCCCGGATGCCGAGGGCAAGGCGAAACTTCTGAGCGTTGCCGCTATTCCGCTGGAGGTTGACGGGCAAACCATCGGGGTCCACGTCATGGCCAAGGATATTACGGAGATATCCAGCGCCCACCACCTTATCCGGCAACAGGCCCGGCAGCTCAACACTATTCTGGAGAGCATCACCGACGGATTTATGGCGCTGGACCGCAACTGGAACCTGACCTACCTCAACCGCGAAGCCGAGCGCATCATTCACGTGAAACGCGAAGACAGTCTGGGCCGGAGTATCTGGCATTTCTTTCCCGAAGAAGTTGGCGGCATTTTCCAGCAGAACTACCAGCGGGCCTTCGATACCGGAGAAACCGTGCATTTCGAGGCTTTTTTCGAGCGGGACAAGTGCTGGGTGGAAGTCAAAGCCTTTCCTTCGCCGGAGGGGCTGTCCATTTACTTCTCCGACGTTACCGCCCGCATTGAGGCCGACCGGCAACTCCAGTTGCTGGCCCTGGTAGCCAAAGGAGCCGGTACGAGTGTGGTTATTACCGATGCTCAGGGTCGCACCGAATGGGTAAATGAGAGCTTCGTCCGCCACACCGGCTACACCCTGGCTGACCTGCTGGGCAAAACGCCCGGCGCGGTACTGCAGGGCCCCGATACTGATCTGGCAACCAGGCGGCACATCCGGGAACGGCTGCAACGCTGTACTCCCTTTTCAGCCAGCATTCTCAACTATAAGAAAACGGGGCAAAAGGTCTGGTTTTCCATGGATATTACGCCCATTCGCAACGAGGCCGGGCAGCTCACGCAGTGGGTAGCCATCCAGCAAAATATCACTTACCGCAAAGAAACGGAGGCCAGTCAGGCCAAGATGACCCAGGATCTTTACCAGCACAACCGCGACCTGCAGCAGTTCACCTACGTCATCTCCCATAATCTGCGTGCCCCGCTGGCCAATGCGCTGGGCCTGGCCAAACTGCTGACGCGAGTAGACAAAGACTCCGAAACCTTTACCCTTTCTCTCGCCCATCTGCGCCAGAGCGTGGAGCAGGTCGATGAAGTACTGAAGGACCTGAACCTGGTGCTTTCCATCCGCGATAAGCAGGATGTGGTAGAGCAGTCCCTCATTGGGTTGGCGGAAGTTTGCGGGCAGGCCATTCTGGATCTGGAAGAACCCTTGCAGCAGTGCGGCGGCGAGCTAAAGCTCGATCTGGAAACGGAGCTGCTGGTGCGCGGCAACCGCGCTTACCTCTACAGTATTTTCTACAATCTGCTGTCGAATTCCATCAAGTACCGCTCCGATGAGCGGCAGCTGAAGATTGCAATCAAAAGCAGCCGCGGAACCCACGGTGGCCCCAGTATTTCCTTCACCGACAATGGCTCCGGCTTCGATACCTACAAGGCCGGGTCCGACGTTTTTCAGCTCTATAAGCGCTTTCATACCAATCAGCGCGGGCGAGGCATTGGCCTGTTTCTGGTTAAAACCCACGTAGAAGCGATGGGCGGAAAAATTGAGGTGGCCAGCGGCGTTAATTCTGGCACCCGCTTCCTTATTCATCTCGACCAGCGCTGATATGCTTATCTACCTTATCGACGAAGATACCATCAGTCTCTACCTGACCGAGCGAGTGCTGCGGCTGGAAGACTTTGGCAAGGCCATTCTTCCGTTCACGGCCGCTGAAGAGGCGCTGGCTTTTCTGCTGCCCCGCCTGACCACGGAACTGCCGCAAGTGATCTTCCTGGACCTGAACATGCCCGTAATGAACGGCTGGGAATTTCTGGAAGCCCTGATTCCCTATGAGTCGCAGCTTCGGGGACAGTGCCGGATCTATCTGCTCACGTCGTCGCTGGCCCTGGCCGATTCAGCCAGAGCCCAGTATTACCCACTGGTGGCGGGGGTCATTCACAAGCCCCTGGATGAAGATGACGTGAAAGCTATCAGCGCCGACACTTATGAAAACGTCCGGCTGAATGCCCGTAGTCAGGTTAGCCGCCGGGGCCGGTAAGAAGCTTATAATCACTATATACCTCATTTAGGGTAGCTCCCCACCCCCCTTGTGGGTAGCGGGAGCCATAATTTTGTGAACAAGGTTTTCTCCCTTAGTTCACTCTAGTGCGGCGCGTTATGCAGTCAACAGCTACTTACTTGAAGATTGCCGTTGGGAATCAGCGGTCTAATGCTTCAGCCTTCCCGGCGGGACGGGTGCTGCTGGTACTGGTGCTGGCGCTGCTGGCCCGGTCGGGGTATGCCCAAAGTCCGAACTGGCAGTGGGCGGTACAGTCAACGGGAACGGGAACTACTCAGGTAAAAAATATCGCCGTAGATGCCGCCGGGAACTCCTACGTGGTGGGCTTCTTCACCGAACGCGCCCAGTTCGGCTCTTCGGTGCTGATCAGTCAGGGCCGGAGCGACTTATTCGCCGCTAAGCTCACGGCCGCGGGCCACTGGGAATGGGCCGTAGCAGCGGGCGGTGCCGGCAGCGATAACGCCACGGGCGTAGCGGTAGACCCCACCGGCCGCATTTTCGTTACGGGCAGCTTTGAAGAGCAGGTTCGTTTTGGCCCTACCACCCTGACCAGTCAGGGCGACAAGGATGTATTTGTCGCTCAGCTCGGCCCCCAGGGGCAATGGTTGTGGACGACCACGGCCGGCGGTACGGGTATGGATCGGGCTAGTGCGCTAACCACCACCCGCAACGGAGAATTGGTGGTTGCGGGCCAGTTTGCCGAAACGGCAGCTTTCGGAACCCGGCAACTGGTGAGCCGCGGCAGCAGCGACGCCTTTATCGCGCGGCTGACTCCGGCAGGTACCTGGCAATGGACTACCGCCGTCGGGGGCCCCGATAACGACGAAGCTACTGCGCTGGCCTCGAATGACAAAGGCGAAATTTACGTTACGGGATTTTTCAGCGAGCAGGTAACATTCGGTACTTCGGTGCTCACGGGTAGCGGCATGGACGATGCCTTCGTAGGCAAGCTTACGGGCACGGGGCAATGGCTCTGGGCTACGGCCGGCACCAGTACCAACACGGCCTATGGCAAGGGCATTGCTGCCGACCCCGCGGGTGGAGTATTCGTCACGGGTTCGTATTGGGGCCGGGCCAGGTTTGGCGCTACCAGCCTGAGCAGCAACGCCAGCGACGACGGTTTCGTGGCCCGACTCACCGACGATGGTCAGTGGCAGTGGGTCACCACGCTGTCGAGCGACTATCTTGACAACATCGTGGGTATTGCGCTGGATAAGCTGGGCAAGCTTTACGTAGCCGGCACGTTCAGCCGGACTATCCAGGCCGGCCCGTTTCAGCTTACCAGTCAGGGCCATCAGGACGTATTTGTGGGCTACCTCAACCGGACGGGTACCTGGCTGGGCCTCACCGCCGCCGGGGGTACCGCAACCGATGCCACCCAGACCATGGCCCTGGCCCCAGGCGGCCAGGTGTACGTAGGCGGCCAGTTCAGCACGGCGGCCCTGTTTGGCACCGCCCAGTTGCAATCGGCTACGCCGAATGCCCAGGCCTATGTCGGGCGGGCCGCTGTGCCCCAGCTGTAGCAGCGCAGCATCCTCGGAAAGACGGGGCAGTCGGGAATTGGTCACGGAGATTCTTTGGGGCTCCCGCCGAAGCTATGCCAACCCCACGCTCAGAAAACTACTACCCGGGTTGCTCAGCGCTATTTACCCACTGGGTTGGGTTTTTCAACCGCTGCTTCTCCTCACCCCGAATCAAGTCTGCCATGCGGCCTTCCATACCCTTTCTTATTGCTGAAGCATGGTACTCCCCCTTCACCCGGGGCCGTCGGCAAGCTTTGGCCGGGCCCTATGCCAGTGTGCGGACAGGCCTCTGGCTGGGCTTCCTCCTGATGGCTTCTACTGCGGTAGCCCAGCCCACCATCACCAGCCGTACCCCCAGCCCCCACACCCATAACGCTCCGCTGGCCACGGATGTAACCATCGGCTTTTCGCAGGATATGAACAACGGCACGGCCTCCGCCAGTGCCGTCCGGGTGTTTCACACCCAGACGCATCAGCCCACGGGCTCGGTCTACAGCGGTGGGGGGACGAATACCATTACGCTTAACCCAGCCACAAACCTTCACGCCGGCGAGTCGGTCTGGGTTTCGGTAACCCAGCAGGCCCGCAATCTGAGCAGCACAGCTTTGGCTCCAGCCGCTGTATATCAGTTTACGGCCACGGCCTCGCGGGCTACGGCCCAGTTTACCGCCAATGCCGATGTGCCGGTAGGCTCCGGAGCGCGGGCAATTGTGACTGCGGATGTGAATGGGGATGGCAAGCTCGATTTACTGACGGCTAACCCGGCGGCCAACACAGTATCAGTCCGGTTCAACGATGGCACCGGTACCTTCACGGGGACAACGGACATTGGCGTGGGCTTGTCGCCCCGGGCCCTGACCGCGGCCGACGTCGATAGCGACGGTGACCTGGATATCCTCGTAGCCAACGCCAATTCCTCCAGTATCTCGGTGCTTCGCAACAACGGCTCCGGCCTCTTTGCCTTAGCCTCTACCGTTACGGTCGGCGATACGCCGGCGGCGCTGGGAATGGCCGATATCAACGGCGATGGGGCCCTCGACCTGCTGGTCGCCAATTTTAGTGGGATAGAATTCTGGCTCAACGATGGGACCGGCACCTTTCTGACGACTGGCCAGGCTCATGCCTCTATCCCTTTCAGCATCATCTCTCCCCTGGCTTTAGTCGCGGCGGATCTTGACCTCGACGGAGACGTAGACCTGCTGACTTCCAACAACAGCACGACTAAGTCAGTCACCGTTTTGCTTAACAACGGCGACGGCACCGCTACTGCCGCGCCGACATTTTCGCCGGCAGCCGAAATCAGTCTCGGGGCTACTCCCCAGGCCATTGCGACGGGGGACGTTGACGGGGACGGGGATCTGGACTTCCTGACGGCTAATAACCAGGCGTCGAACAACGTTTCCGTTGGCATCAACACTGGCTCGGGGGGCTTCACGACGAGTGCTCTCACGGTGGCTGGTTCCCCGCAGGCCGTGGCCCTGGCCGACGTGAATGGAGATGGCAAAGTAGATCTGCTGACGGCCAACCGGGCGGCTAATACGGTTTCGGTCCGGCTCAACAACGGGGCGGGCGGGTTTTCAGCCCCGGGGGCCCCGGCTTTGGCTGAAATCCCGGTGGGCCCCGGCAGCTTGCCCCAGGCAATCATCAGTGCCGACCTGAATGGGGATGGAACGATGGATCTGCTGACGGCAGATTCCGGAACCAATACGGCCTCGGTTCTGCTCAATGCTCCTCTGCCGCTACCCGTCACCCTGGTGTCTTTTACTGCAGCACTTCGCCCTAACGGCGTAGCGCTGAACTGGGCCACCGCTTCGGAACAAGAGAATAAAGGCTTTGCCGTGGAAGTCTCCACCGCCAGGGCCAATGTATTTCGTCAGATCGGTTTCGTTGCCAGCCGGAACCCCACCAGCACGCACCGGCAGGCCTACTCATTCGTGGACCAGGGGCCGGCGGTATCCCCCATCCGCCACTACCGCCTGCGCCAGGTGGATCTGGACGGAACAACGGTATATAGCCCCGTTGCAAGCGTCGGCAGCCCGGTAGCGCAGGGACAGCTCAGTGTTTTTCCGAATCCGTTCACCTCCGCAGTACAGCTGCGACTGGAAGTGGCGGAAGCGGGTACGGCAGAAATTACCGTGCGCAACTCCCTGGGTCAAACGTTGTCCACGCAGCAAGTTTCTATCGGCCAAGGCCCCAGCTACCTACCGCTCCAGCTGCCTCCGCTTCCTCCCGGCCCATACCTGCTCACGGTACGGATAAACGGCCATCTGCTCCACCGAACCCTCACTAAAGTACTGCCCTAAGCCGGCAACCGGCATTCCGGCTTACCGGTTGCCGGATTCCGGCTGGGGTGCCATGCAGGCAAATCCTTCCCCATTTCAGTCCCTTTTGCACTTACTCTTCCCTCCCATGAAAAGACTCTACTATAGAAAAAGTGGTACGGCCCTATGCTTCCAGCGCGGGGGGAAGTGTGTACTATGGGTTTTCTGCTTTCTGTTGGCCTTCGCCAACCAGGCAGAAGCCAGTCATTACCGCTACGGCAACATCAGCTGGCGGGTAGTGGAATCGGATCCGTCCAAGCGCACGATTGAGTTTAAAATCAGTCAGGCCTGGCGGGGTATTCCGGTAATCGGAGAAGCTGCGTATGGCGGCACCCTCGATTTCGGGGACGGCAGCAGCGAGGACTTCGCGGTGGTGACTTCGGCTATTAACGTGCCGGAGAACTACTACTACGGCCAGACCACGGTAACGCACACCTACGCCAGCACCGGCAATTTTATAGCATCGGCCGCAGGCTGCTGCCGGATTCCTTCGCTGGTCAATAACGCGGTGGGGCCTTACAACAGCACCAGCGTAGTAAACGTGGGCACCGGCAACAGCTCGCCGGTTTCCACGTTGTCGCCCATCGTAAACCTGCCGGTGAACATAGCCACTGCTTCGTTCCGGGTACCCGCCTTCGACCCGGATAACGACCCGCTCACCTATAGCCTCGCCACGGGACAGGATATGGGCGGCATTGCCTTTGTCAACCCGAGCGGATTAACGGTAGAGGCAACTACCGGTACGGTCACCCTGAATACCGTAGGAGCAATTGTCGGTCAGCTTTATAGTGCCGCGGTTAAGGTCAGTGACGGCAAAACGAGTATCGTCCTCGACTTTCTGATCAAAATCACGCCCCAGTCGGGTGTACCGGCCTTCGACTACGCCGTCACGCCGGCCAATGGCCACGTGTATCAGATTCCGCCCGGGACTACCGTGGTCTTTCCGGTTAAAGCCACCGACAACGACCTCAACGATATAGTAACCCTGAATGCCCTGGGGCTACCCGCGGGTAGCTCAATGGGCCCGGCCCTACCTACTTTGGGCAACCCCGTGCAGAGTACTTTTTCCTGGACTCCTACCACGAGTAACCTCGGCACCAGCGTCATTAACTTCGTGGCCCAGGATGCCCAGGGTGCGCAAGCGTACTCCTCCGTGACCATCCAGGTAAGTCTGCGGCCTACCTTCGACGTACCGCCGTCGCCCAGCAATGGCAGCACCGCTCAGTTCGTACCGGGGGCAACCGTACGCTTCACCATTCAGGCGTCCGATCCGGACCCTAATGACCAGGTTCGCCTGGTAGCCGCGCAGAACCTGCCAGCCAGGGCTACGCTTTCGGTAGCCCTGCCCACCCCTGCCGGCAACCCAGCCAGTACGCAGCTCACCTGGCTACCCATAGTAGCCGACTGGGGAAAACGCACCGTAAAGTTCACCGCCGCCGACACGTACGGCGACAGTACGGACCACTCTTTCAACATCATCATCAATACCCCGCCTACTATTTCCTCCGTGCCCGTCACGACTGCTGTTGCAGGCCAGCCTTACAGCTATAAGATCACGGTCGCTGACCCGGATGTACCGTATGGCGACAAGTTGCAGGTACTGGCGCTGACGAAGCCTACCTGGCTCACGCTCACGGACAACGGTAACGGCACGGCCACGCTCAGCGGCACCCCGCAGGCAGAGGACCTGGGGGCAAGTAGAGTCTCGTTACTCACCGAGGACAACTATCACCACGGCTATGATCAGATCGTCGCCAGGCAGTCGTTTACCATTGAGGTGGTCTTGTGCAATACGACGCTGGCGGTTACCGGTACTAACCCGTCGTGCTACGGTGGGCGTACGGGAGCGGTACACCTGACGGTGAACGGGGGAACCGCGCCCTTCACCTATTCCTGGACGGGACCCAACGGCTTCAAGGCTACCAGCGAGGATTTAACAGATCTTGTAGCTGGCACGTACGTCGTAACCGTTCTGGATGCTAATCAGTGCGGCGCTACCACCCAGATTGCCCTAACCCAGCCCGTTCAGCTAGCGGCCCCCGTTATCAGCGTAACGCCAACTACCAACGTGTATACCGGGGGTGTTCGTACTACGATCTATCTTGGCTATGGGCCGCAGAGCGCTATGCTTAGGGCTACGGGTGGCGTCAGCTATTCCTGGAGCCCGGCAGCTGGTCTGAGTGATTCCCAAATTGCCAATCCGCTATTCAATGCTTCAGCGGCCGGTACCTATACCTACACCGTTACGGCCACCAGCGCTTCGGGCTGCACCGCTACGACGAGCATAACCATGAATGTAGTAGATGCCCGTTGCGGTAACGGGAAAAATCAGAAAGTACTGATTTGTCATAATGGCCATGAAATCTGCGTTTCGATAAATGCCGTACCAGCCCATATTGGTAATAACAGTCACGACGATTATTTGGGCAGTTGCATCAATTCCGGCGGCAACCAGGCCGTGAGTTCGACTCCTCCAGCACCAGAAGCTTCAGTCGTCGGCCTTAGCAATGCGGCTTTCGATGTTTCTCCGAACCCCTTCTCCACCACCACGGCAATCAACTTCCGTGTGCCTCAGCCCGGAACCGTTCAACTCCGTATCTACAACGCTCAGGGCGTATTGGTAAAAACGCTGTACGATGGTCTGGCTGAAGGTGGCCGCAACTACACCCTGTCTTTGAATGGCCAGAATCTGAGCGCCGGCATGTACTTCTGCCAACTCTCTGCCCATGGCAAACTGGATATGCGGCGTATAATCCTGACGCGCTAAACTTCGCGGCAGAGCCACAAAAAAGGGGCTGGTATATACCAGCCCCTTTTTTGTGGCTCTACCTTTTTAAACGGAGGGTTGATGATTCTGCACCTCGTCGGTCGGATTAGTTCTTGCCCTATAAATTCACTCCACCACCAAAAACAGAGGGCTACTGCCATTTCTGTCCTGCCGGTTATGCGGCTTGCTCCTTGGTATGCTGGGCTGCCTGCAGTAACAAGCGCGCCGGGTGAGCCGCGGCAATGCAGGTTGAGCTGGGATTCTGCTTCAGAACCTTATGGATAGTGACCGTGCAGATACTGTCCACGTAGCCCAGGTCTACTACCCGTTTGGCCAGCGCGGTTAATGTAACCCGCTTCCCCTTGGCGGATGCACGTTCCGTAAAACGCCGCAAGAGTGTTTCCATTTTTGGCGTCAGCTTATTAGGAGCCCCGCACCGGCGGATGGCGTGCAGATAGCTTTGAAATCCCTGCTCGGTGTAGGCCCGTCGCATACTGTACACCCGATGAATACTGAGTTTCAATACTTCCGCAGACTCCTGCACGGCTAGATTGCTCTGCCAGTGCTGCAAGACCAGGGCCCGGTTGCGCTGTTGGCGGGAAAGGATTTCTGAGCTAATGAAATTGGTGAGGTAAGTCTGCTGCTGAAACGACAAGCTTACGGAATGACGATGACGCCCCATTTGACAATAGTAATAATGGTTAGAGCCTTGGTGAAACACCACTGAAGGTTATTAAAACAGAAGGTCCTGCTCCCGCTTCAACGCCCTAAATGTAATAAGGCTGATTAGTTTGTGCAAACGTTTGCACAAACTAATCTTATTAAAGATCTGGCATCCGGCTTACTGCTGAGTACCGGGCCCCATAACCAAGTGCTGTCCAGACGCCGGAAGGGTATTTTCAGCGTTGAGTTCAATACCTTAGCGCAAGCAAGCCACACGATTTGGGCCTGTGCCAGACCTTTTCATCTTTGCCGTGGCTATTCATCGTGCTTCCATATCTGACCTTGCAGCGCAGCTAAACCTGTCTGTTTCGACTGTTTCGCGGGCCCTCAGTAACCATAGTCGCATTAGTGATGCGACGAAGCAACGCGTCTGGGAACTGGCCCGGCAGCTTCATTATCAGCCTAACCACTTGGCCGCAGCGTTACGTAAAGGCCGCAGCAATACTTTGGGATTGGTCATTCCGCACATCGACGGTCAATTCTTTGCCTTGGTGGTCAAAGGAATTGAAACGGTAGCCAATCAAGCAGGCTTCAATATTATGATCTGCCAATCGAATGAAAAAGTGGCCCAGGAACGCAAGAATATCGCAGCTCTGCTCAACGCCCAGGTCGATGGCATCTTGGTATCTCTTTCGCTTTCCACGCACGACTTTCAACACTTAGATGAAGTTCGTCGCCGCGGTATTCCACTGGTCTTTTTCGACCGGATTATGGAAAGTGCACAAGTAAGTGCTGTCGTACTCGATGATTACCAGGGCGGGTATGATGCGGTCAGCCACTTACTTGACCAAGGCTGCCAGCGCATCGCTCACCTGGGCGGGCCTCAGCACCTTAACATCTGCAAAAACCGTTTTAAAGGCTATACCGATGCCTTGCAGAGCTATAACTGTCCCATCGATCCAGCTCTGATACACTTCAGCGACCTATCGATGCAAGATGGCCGGGATGGAATGGGGATTTTGCTTCGGCAGGCCCCTGACTTGGATGGAGTCTTCGCCTGCAACGATTTAGCGCTCGTCGGGGCCATGCAAATGGTTAAGCAACAGGGACTGCGCATTCCCCAGGATGTGGCTCTGGCAGGCTTTAGCAACGAACTTTTCGACTCGCTGACGGAACCCATGCTGACGTCGGTTGATCAACGATGCGAGGAAATGGGCCAAACTGCCGTGCAAATGTTACTGGATATGATTGCCGCAGGAGACCAGACTCTGACGCCACGCCACGTAGTGCTTCAACCCACATTGCTGGTGAGGGAATCGTCTCAGCGGAATCCCTTTGCCTAAAGCTTCATCCTGTCTACGATTACCCGGACTGTAGCAACACGACGACGAAGCAGCGGTACAATGAGTATCAACGACACGCCAAAGGGCCCGCTTTGATAAAGCGGGCCCTTTGGCGTGTGAACCCTACACCCTGGCCCACAAGGGCAGCCGTTACGGGGGCATGCGAGGGGTAGCCTAGAAACACAAAACTACCCTTTCGCACCGCATTGGGCGCAAAAGGGCAGCGTGTAGTAAGGTTGGCGGCGA